>NZ_BDJC01000081.1 GCF_002005565.1 Streptomyces sp. JHA26
AGAGAGGCTGGGTGATCTGCGGGCTGAGCTGCGGCTTCGGCGGCCGAGGAAGCGAGCGGCTACTCGACCGCAGGGCACCGGTGTTGACCGTGGCTGCCCCCTGCATCTGGCACGGTTGTGGCACGAACCTCAGCCGACGACAGTCAGCCACGACGGCGGGTGCGCCGACCGACCACGCACGCGTATGCCTCGCTGCACCCCCACCGGTCTCGGCCACGCCATCGGGGTTTTTCGTCGACCAGAGCAAGCGGCCACGGCCGGTCCGTGACGACGGCCGGAGCCCTCAGCTTGGGAAGCTCGGGTCTCCTGGAGCAGTTTCCGCACGCACCTGCGGCGGAGCGGTGTTCCGTCCCTGGTAGTCCGTGGTCGTGGGGTCGTCTGAGCCTCAGTCGACGACAGTCAGCCACGGTGGCGGTGCGCCGACCGATCAGGTGCGCGTGTGCCCCTCTGCATCCCCACTGGCCTCGGCCACGCCGCTGTGCCGTCGAACAGGGCAAGCCATGACGGCCTGCCCGTGATGACCGTGCTTCGGCCCTCAGCTTGATTCGTACGACGGAACAGCCACGGGCCTTGGTGAAGTGCTGAATTGATCCCCGTTTATACCCGTGGCTCACCGATGTATCTGGCGCAGTGCTGGCACGCCCTCCGGGTAACCCATTGCCCGCCTGACTACTTGAACCGCTTCGACGCAGCAAGCGCCTCGTTGGTCTTCATTTTGCGAAGGTCCTCTCCATCGCGCACGTAGTACTCCTCGTCGAAACTGGACAGCTCTGACTGGGCGGGAATTCTGATAACCACGTATGACCGCCCAGAGTAAGTGACGGTGTCCACGTTTGCCAAGACAGCACTCTTTAGCGGCTCACTCATAGGAGAACCTTGAATGACTCCCAAGATTTTCCGCGTGTAATCGCTAAGCTGGATTCCTAGAACTCGGCATTCTCGGTCAACGCCGACAAGAAGTTGACGTCCCATGCGGAGAGCCACGACGGAATCAAGTTGCTCAACTCGTTCCGCATCCTTGCTGGTATCCGCTACGCCGAAGACGATGTATCCATCCGCTTCGGGTCCTACATTCGCGATGGCTGAGATAATTTTCGGCATTTTTTCGAGAAAGGTCTGGTTGATTTCTCGCTTTCCGTACAGTGACGCTATCCCTTGTTTAAATTCATAGCGCGCACTCTCTATTGGAGCTCGCCTAATGATGTTAGGGAACTCAATCTCCATGGCGGGGCCGTGAGTGAGCGCTGGCCGCGGTGCACTGGCGAAGTGCTTCTCCAAGAGACCGCGAACAATGTCAATATTCTCCTGGCGCTGCTGCTCGGTCGTTGTATTTCTGCTAGGGGTCAGCCTAGCGGATACCTTTCGAATAGCAGCAAATGCCGCTTTAGGGTCTGCGAGCTGCTTCTGTTGCCTGACCATCAGATCGTAGAACGCCATAAATATCGCATAGAAGGGCGTTTTGGCGGAAGTGAAGCTACTAGTGCTGACGTGCGATCGGAAGGCTCCGCTGATGCCTGGCCGCTCGGACTCCACCATGGTTTTCATGGCGCCAAGCACGTCCTTGACATCGCTGGCTAGAGTCTCGGTGCCATAGGCGTTTAGGTCAATGGCAAGCGAGTGGCTCTCAGGAGTAGTTGGATCGAAATACTTATCAAGTACATCAGAGCTGACGCTAAACGTGTTGCCCCTGACAACTGAAATGCAAATGTCCGCTAGAAGCTGCTCATCTTCACTTTGCTGTAGCTGGCGTGGATTCAGGACTCCCAAGCTGCACCAAAATGTCTCCTCTGCCGCGATTCCGTACCCGAGTCTTTCGCGTGCGGAATCGATGGAGACAACAGGCATCTTGGTGAGAGGGAGTACGTCGGGTGAGCCGTCGTATCGAAAGTCGGAGGCTAGCCTCCTAACCATCCGAACGAAGTCGCTGACGACACCTGCCTGTCGTTTCTCCTGCGCACTGAGTTGGCGGCCTCCTGAGTTGATGCGCCGGAATACTTCGGTTACTTGCGTTTCCTCTTTCGAATCGAAGATGGTTACCGCTAGCTGATAGTCAAGCAAGTCGGCGCACTTGCTTGCTGGAAGGAGATCAGGGTTTCCCGGTTCGGCTTCAAATGCTCCCGCCTCTGCGAATTGTCGTGCTCGCGAGAATTCCTTCAGGTCGAAGAACTGTTTTGCGTCACCGGTTTTAATGGCGTACTTGTGTTCAATGAATCCAAAGATCGCATCTAGCCTCTGCATGCCATCGATGATTTCAAAGTCGCCGTCTAGTGTTTCAGCGAAAAGGAACAGCGGGATCGGGAATCCTTTTAGAATACTGTCAATCAAGTGGACCTTTTCGTCTACCCCCCATACGAGTTTTCTTTGATAGTTGCGATTCACGATAAGCCTTTCGCCTCGATAAAGGCTGTAGGCTTCTTGGATCGACATCCCTCGGGGGGTAATGGACATCGACGGACCTCCTGTCGGTCAAGTCTGGTGACGCGTTAGGTGCAATATCTACCTACTACTCATCGACCAAGAGGTAGGTGTTGAATCTTGTCGGAATTTGTAGGAGTGTGCTTGGCGGAGCCAAGCCGCGACCTGCCTCTTCTCTGACGTCAGGTGCCTGACTGCTCTGAGCGTGGCGCGGGCGTCGGCCGGGCTGGAGCGGGGCGGAGACAGGAGCGCAGGCCCGGCCGACGCCCGCGCCACGCGCGGGGGGCGGAGCGAGCCGCCTTGATGAAGTAGAGAAAGTCTTATCCCGTTGGGATGAGCCGCTTGCCGTCGTGGCTTCGTACGTGGGGGCCGCTGCCGTCCAGGGCGTCTAGGAGCCTGATCGCGTATACCTCGGCCATGCGCTCGCTGACCTGGTCGGGCGTGAGCCACTCGACGGCTGTCGACTCGCTCGACGTGCGCTCGATGCCGCCGGACGGCTTGCAGCGAAAGACGAGGGCGACGATGCCTCGGGTCGTGTTCTTGTAGACACCGGTCAGCTCGTCGACCTCGACGTGGATGCCTGTCTCCTCCAGGACCTCGCGGGCGACGCCGGCCTCTGGGGTCTCGTTGAGTTCGAGTACTCCGCCGGGGAGCTCCCAGGTGCCGTTGTCGGCGCGGCGAATCGCCAGGAGCCGGCCGTCTTCGCGGACCACCACCCCGGCTACGGATACCGAGTGCAGCGGCGCGGACGTTGCTCCTTGTGATTCACTCATGTACAGGAGCATAGGAGGCAGGGAAGGACTATGGGAACCGCAGCAGGAGGTGAGCGGTCCGTACCTCGGTACGTGCAGATCGCCGAGGAGATCGTGCAGCAGATCCGGGCAGGGCTTCTTAAGCCCGGTGAGATGGTGCCGAGTGAATCCGAACTGGTCGACCGTTACGGCGTATCCGGCGGGACCATCCGCAAGGCCATGGTCGAGGTGCGGGCAAGCGGCCTCGTCGAGACCCGTCACGGCAAGGGCTCGATCGTGAAGGACCGGCCGCCCGTGCGGCACCGTTCCTCCGACCGCTTCCGGCGCTCGCACCGCCGCGGGGGCAAGGCTGCCTACCTGGCCGAGTCGGCGCAGTCTGGTGCCACCGCCAAGGTCAGCGTCCTCTACATCGGCCCTATGGAGGCCCCCGAGGATGCGGCCCGACGGCTCGGTGTCGACGTCGGCGCCCAGGTGCTCGCCCGGCGCCGTCTCTACTTCCGCAACGGCACTCCGGTCGAGACCGCCTCCTCCTACCTCCCGTGGGACGTGGTGAAGGAGATCCCCGAGCTGTTCGCCGAGAACCCCGGCGGCGGTGGCATCTATGCCCGACTTGAGGACCACGGGCACGAGTTCGCGGAGTTCGTTGAGACCTTGCAGGCGCGGCCGGCCTCCAAGGCGGAGGCGTCGGAACTCGCCCTCAGCCCCGGTGCGCCCGTGGTCCATCTGATCCGCGAGGCCCGTACGACCGAGGGCCGCGTCGTTGAGGTCTGCGACACGCTCATGGCCGCTGACCAGTTCGTTTTCGAGTACCGCATCCCGGCCGCCGACTGACACTGCCTCAACTCCACGCAGCCCGCCTCGACTTCTGAGCCGCGGCGGGTTGACTCATGTATAGGAGTGATGCACTCTTCTTCATGTCACTCATATACATGAGTGACGGAGTCCCGCCTGTGTAGAGGAGTGCTTTGCCATGCGTCAGATTCCCGTCGACACCACCGCCGCCACCGTGATGGTCGCCAAGACCCCGCAGCCCAAGGTCAAGGACCGCCGCACCGGCGAGATCGCCACGGACATCGACACCGGCGCCAAGCTCATGACCGTCGACGTGATGTTCGCCGCCAACGACGAGGTCGAGATCCTGTCCATCACCGTTCCGGAGACCGGCATCTCCGGTGAGCTGGCCATGGGCACCCCGGTCGCCCTCACCGGCCTGATCGCCCGGCCGTGGGAGAACGAGTTCAACGGCCAGAAGCGGCACGGCATCGCCTTCCGCGCGGTCGCCGTGACCTCCCTCGCCGACATGGCCGCGCAGACGAAGGCGGCCTGACCATGACCGCCTTCACGGTCACGCTCGTGCTGGTCGTCGCCGCTGCGGGTCTCCTGCGGTGGCGGCGCCCCGCCTGGTACTGGCTGACCTTCGGGATCACCCTCGCCGCGCTGCGTGTCCTGGTCCAGTACGCCTCGGTCATGGACGCCTGCGGGCTCACCGTCCCGGCTCCGCGCTGGCGCCTCACCTTCGCCCGGATGACCAACCGGCCGGTCCCGGAGTCCCGTCCGCCGCGCATCCTCCGCGTCCGACCCACCCGCACCGGCCTGGTCTTACGGCTCAAGCTGCGGCCCGGACAGGACGCCTTCGACATCGCCGCAGCTTCCGACCGGCTCCGCCACTCCTTCTCGATGTACGGCGTCACCTCCCGCGAGCTGCGCTCGGGCGTGATCGAGCTGCGGATGACCGGCTACGACGTACTCAAGCGAGTGCAGATGCCGGCCAAGACCGGCACCCGCCTGATGCGGGTTCCGGTCGCCCTGCGCGAGGACGGCTCGATCCACTACCGCGACTACCGGGCGATACCCCACGCGCTCACCCTCGGCGCCACCGAGTCCGGCAAGTCCGTCTACCAGCGCAACCTCGTCGCCGGGCTCGCCCCGATGGACGTCGCCCTGGTCGGCATCGACTGCAAGCAAGGCGTCGAACTCTTCCCGCTGGCCCACCGGTTCACCGCGCTCGCCGACAACCCCGACACCGCCGCCGAACTCCTCGACGCCCTCGTGGCCCGCATGGAGGACGTCTACCAACTCATCCGCGCCGAACAGCGCATCACCGCCGACGTCCCGGACGCCGAGATCGCCGCCGACATCTGGGACCTGCCCGACCACCTCCGCCCGACCCCCATCGTCGTCCTGGTCGACGAAGTCGCCGAACTCGCCCTCTTCGCCACCAAGGAAGAAGAGAAGCGGCGCGACCGGATCATCACCGCCCTGGTCCGCCTCGCCCAACTCGGCCGCGCCGCCGGCATCTACCTCGAAATCTGCGGACAGCGCTTCGGCTCCGAACTCGGCAAGGGCATCACCATGCTCCGCGCCCAGCTCACCGGCCGCACCGCCCACCGCGTCAACGACGAGACCAGCGCGAACATGGCCTTCGGTGACATCTCGCCGGACGCCGTCCTGGCCGCCATCCAGATCCCCGCGGAGATGCGCGGCCTCGCCATCGCCGGTGATTCAACCGGCGGTTGGCACCGCATCCGCGCCCCGCACACCTCGCTCCGCCAGGCCGCCAACATCTGCAACCGGCACGCCGACCGCACCCCGGAACTGCCCGAGCTGGCCCCGTTCCGTCCCGCGCTGACCGGCACCGCCGCAGACCCCGCGCCGCTGTCCAAGACAGCACCCGTCACGGCCTGACCTTTCCGCACCTCCCCGGTCGGCGCGACCGCCCTCGCGCCACGTCCCTACCCCCGCCATGCCTGATGAAGGGAGAACGACCGCCATGTGCCCCGACTGCGAGGACTTCGCCCGCACCGTGCTCCTGCTCGGCCAACTCGCCCTCTACGCCGACACGGACGGCGCGGACCTCGACTTCGTCGAAGCCGTCAGCCCCTCGCTGGCCGCCTCGCTCCCCGAGCCGCCCGACACGACCGCCGAGGACTTCTGATGGCCGGCCGCCTCGGTCTGCGCGCCGACGCCGTCCTGGTCCAGGCCGTCATCGCCGGAGCCCTGTCCTTCGCCCACCTGCACGACCTGGCCGCCGCTGCCGGACAGGACGGCTGGAAAGCCTGGGCCTACCCGGTCAGCGTCGACCTGCTCCTGGTCGCCGCCTGGCGACGGCTCCGCAGCGAAGGGCCGTCCCGGCTCGCCTGGTCCTGGTTCCTCATCGCCCTGTTCGCCTCGCTCGGCGCGAACGTCGCCACCGCCGGTTTCCTCGACCTGGCCGACCCGCCCGCCCTGCTCCGCCTCGGCATCGCCGGATGGCCCGCGCTCGCCTTCCTCGGCGGCACGCTGCTCGCCCACTCCGCCAAGCACCAGCCGCAGCCGGAACCGCCGGCCCCCGAGCCCGACACCCTCCCCGAGCGGGACACGGCTCCCGAGCCCGAACCGGAGCCCCCGGCCCCCGCAGTCGACGAGCCCTCGGCTCCCCAAGCCGACGAGCCCCCGGCCCTTCCGGCTCCCATCCCGGCCCCCGCGGTTCCGCCCGTCCTCGTCGACCACGCCCGGAAGGTCGCCGACGAGTACCGCGTCCGCACCGGCTCCCCGATCGACACCGACACCCTCCGCGCCCGCCTCGGCGTCCCGCCCCACCTGGCCGACGCCATCGCCGCTCACCTCGCCTGACCAGGACGGAGAACCAGCCATGCCCGCCCGCGACAACTTCCACTCCGTGATGCGCATCGGCCCGGTGCAGATCGGCACCCACCGCGACCGCAACGGCCGGACCAAGCACGCCGCCGTGTGCAACTCCGACGGCTGCGGCTGGTCCGCCGACTACACCAGCCAGACCGCCGCCCAGCTCGCCGCCCGCACCCACCGCTGCCGCGTCCGCTAGGAGGCCGCCATGCAGGTCCCGCTCTGGCTCGCGCTCCTCGTCGTCGGCTACCTCGGCGTCAAGCTCATCCGCCCGCCCGCCTGGCTCATCGCCGTACTGCTCCTCGGCGGCTTCCTCCTCGCCGACAGCGTCTTGGCCCCCGCCGTCAACGGCCTGATCAAGTAACCGCCCGAAGGGAGATCACCGATGCTCCGCCCGAAGATCCCCACCATGCCCACGCCGACCGGTCTCGCCACCCCGCCCGCCGTCGTCGAGCCGACCACCATCACCCCGACCACCCCGACCACCGCGCCCCCGCCGGCCACCCTGCCGCCCCCGGCGTCGTCCCGGCCCACGGTCCAGCTCACGCCTGGCACCGCGCTCGCCCTCGTCGGCGGCGGCACCGCCGTGGTCCTGGTCGTCGGCGCCGTCCTCGTCTCGATGCTCCTGGCCGTCGCCATCACCGGCGCCTCGCTCGCCATCTGCGCCCTGGTGATCCGCTCGCTCGTCCACGCGGACGCCAAGCGACGCTGACCGGCCCCCGGGCGGCCTCGATACCGCCAAGCATCCGCCGCCCGGGAGCCGTCCCTGTCCGATCTCGCAACCGGAAGGAACATCCAGCATGGCCCACCGCGCCTCATCCGCGACACCGAGTGCGCTCACGCCAGACATCCTGCTCGACCCGATCGCCCTCGGAGACGTGCTCCGAGTGGCCTCGGCCTCCGACTACGCACGCTGGGAAGACCAGATCCGTCGCACCGGCGGCTGCTCCGACCCGATCCACCTCACCGGCTGGATCCTCCACAAGGACAAGACCAGCGGTGAGACCCTGCACCACTACTCCACCGCGAACGAGCCGGGCGGCCGTCTCCGCCTCGCCTGCGGAAACCGCCGCGCGTCCCGCTGCCCGTCCTGCGCCTGGACCTACGCGGGCGACACCTATCACCTGATCCGCGCCGGCTTGGCCGGGGACGACCGCCGCGACGTCCCCGCCGCCGTCCGAGATCACCCGCGGGTCTTCGCCACCCTCACCGCGCCCTCGTTCGGCCCGGTCCATAACCGCCCCGACCACGGCACCTGCCGCTGCGGCACCCCGCACGCGCCCGACGCCCCGGAACTGGGCACCGCCCTCGACCCCGAGACGTATGACTACGCGGGCGCCGTGCTGTTCAACAACCACGCCGGACAGCTCTGGCAGCGCTTCACCACGCGACTCCGCCGCGAACTCGCCGCCCGCGCCGGCCTGACCCGCCGGGAACTCGCCGATCATCTTCGCGTCTCGTATGGCAAGGTCGCCGAGTTCCAGAAGCGCGGTGCTCTGCACTTCCATGCCGTCGTACGTCTCGACGGCCCGGAAGGACCCGGCACGCCACCGCCCGCCTGGGCCACGGTCGACGTCCTCACGGACGCGCTGCGCGTCGCCGCCGCGCACTCGTACACGTCGGTCTCCGTTCCGGCTGCCGGTGACCAGCCGGCTCGGACCTTCCGCTGGGGTCGGCAACTCGACGTCCGCCCGGTCCAGGCTTTCGGTGACGGCTCCGACATCACCGAACAGGCCGTCGCCTCGTACGTGGCCAAGTACGCCACCAAGGCCGCTGAGAACACCGGCACCCTGGACCGCCGCATCGGCGAACTCTCCGAACTCGACCGCCACGGCGTCCCCGACCACACGCGCCGTCTCATCACCGCGTGCCGCGACCTGGACGGCCTCTATCCGGATCGGCGTCTCTGGGCGTGGGCGCACATGCTCGGTTTCCGCGGGCACTTCTCGTCCAAGTCGCGCACCTACTCCACCACCCTCGGTGCCCTCCGCCAGGAACGCGCCGACTACCGCGCTGCCCAGGAAGCCTCCGTCCTCGGCCTCGACGACCGTGAGCCGGCCACCGTCCTGGTCCTGGCCGACTGGCAGTACGCCGGCCACGGCCACACGCCGGGTGAAGCCGCCCTCGCCGCGACCATCGCCCGCGACCTCCGGACCAACCGTGAGACCGCTCGCGAAGCCCTCCTGGACGAAGGGAGCAAGGAATGACCACGGCCATGCGGTCACGCAGCATGCTCACCCTCGCGGAGGTCTGCGAGGAACTGGCCATCTCGCGCTCGACCTTCTACGACTGGCGGGCCAAGCATCGTGCGCCGCGCTGCATCAAGCTCCCGAACGGCGACCTCCGAATCCGGCGGAGCGACCTCGAAGACTGGCTTTACGACCGCGAGGACGCCGCCTGATGGAGACGACGTACGACGTCAAGGTCTACAAGATCCTCACGTACAAGGGCGCCCGGAAGAACACCTACACCGTGCGCTGGGTGGTCGCGGGGAAGCGCTGGCGTGAGCCCTTCGACACGGTTGCCCTCGCCGAAGGCTTCCGCTCCGAACTCATCCGGGCCACCGGTAAGGGGGAGGCGTTCGTCGTCACCACCGGTCTTCCGGTGTCCCACCGCTCCAAGTCGGCTGCCATGAGCTGGTACAGGTTCGCCGTCGAGTACGTGGATGCCCGCTGGTCCCAGCTCGGCGGCAACAGCCGCAAGAACATCGCCAAGACCCTGACCGCGACGACCATCGCGCTGTTGCGGGCTAAGCCCACCCAGTTCGCACCTGCCGCCGTGCGCACCGCCCTGCGTGAGTGGGCGTTCAACACGAACCGACGACCTGACGCGCCGCGGGACGTGGTGGCCATCCTCAGGTGGGTCGAGCGGAACTCCCTGCCCGTCTCGGTCTGGGAGGACCCGGAGAAAGTCGACCAAGTCCTGCGGGCCATCGACACCCGCCTTGACGGCAGGCAGGCGGCGGCCTGGTCCCGGAAGCGCAACCGGCGGATCCTCAACGTCGTCATGAAGCACGCGGTCCGGCGGCGCATCCTGCGGGTCAATCCCCTTCCCAAGGGCAAGGAGTCG
The DNA here is from genome assembly GCF_002005565.1 of Streptomyces sp. JHA26. Classification (GTDB taxonomy): domain Bacteria; phylum Actinomycetota; class Actinomycetes; order Streptomycetales; family Streptomycetaceae; genus Streptomyces. The sequence goes on from NZ_BDJC01000081.1 coordinate 9,861, forward strand.
GCGGCCGCCACGAAGACCTCGAACGCCGTGGACAAGCGGTCCTTGCTGAACCCCGAGCAGGCGGCGGCGATCCTCGACTGGATACGGCGCCGGCCGCGCGGTGGCAGGCGGCTCCACGCCTTCTTCGCCACGCTGTACTACTGCGGTCCGCGCCCCGAGGAAGCTGTGGCGATGCGGGTGGAGGACGTCACGCTGCCCGAGCCCGACGCCGAGGATCAGTGGTGCGAGCTGCTGATCCACACGGCGACTCCGGAGGTCGGGAAGCAGTGGACCGACACGGGTGAGATCCACGAACAGCGGGACCTGAAGGGCCGTGCGGAGGGCGAGACGCGCACTGTGCCGGGGCACCCGGCCCTGACGCGCATCCTGCGGCAGCACATCCAGGACGAGCGGCTGCGGCCGGGCGATCTGTTGTTCCAGGGGGAGTCGGGCGGCATCCTCGCCGGCTCGGTCATCCGTCGGGCCTGGCGTGGTGCGCGTAAGGCCGTGCTGCCTCCCCATGTCTTCGAGTCGCCGACCGGGCGGCGCGTGTACGACAACCGGCACACGCGCCTGACCAAGTGGCTCAACGACGGGATCCCGCCCGCCCAGGTGGCGGAGTGGGCCGGTAACAGCGTGGCTGTGCTCCTCGCCACGTACGCCCGGTGCGTCGACGGGCAGCTGCCGGATCTGAAGCGGCGGCTCGAAGCCGCGGGGGACCTGCCGGAGGCGCCCGGCGCCGGCTGATTCTCCGGCCGAGAACTTCGACACGTATTCGACACGGCCACCCGCGAAAACCCGGTGACAGCCGGACAGCCCCGGAGCCCGCCCTTGATCGTCAGAAGGGTGCCCGGGGCTTCGTCGTGGCGGCTGATACCGGCCCTGACCAGCGAAAAGCCCTCCCCGGCGGGAGGGCAGAGATGGGCGCCCCCGGCAGGACTCGAACCTGCGGCCAAGCGCTTAGAAGGCGCCTGCTCTATCCACTGAGCTACGGGGGCCTGGTGTGGTGGCCTCGGTCGTGGGGGCCGGAAGGGGCCGGTCCACGACGTTGCCGGGACAAGGATAGGGCTCCCGGTTCCGTGTCCCTGACGCTTCGCCTCCGTGGCTCGATGTGGAGGTTCGGTGAAGCGGAACCGATAATCGCAGGCAGGTACGAATCGTGCACCGCTTTTGGCGTCTCGCGCACCGGGTGTTGTGCACTCGTTATGCCTGGACTGTCCTCGCGCCCCAGTAGTCCCTTCCGTCCGCAATGTCCGGTCGGCGCGCAGACATGCTCATATGCTTCAGAATTCCCCTAAAATTGGGCATTCTTCCCATGTGGTGACCTTGGACGTACGGCCTCAGCTGCTCGACGCACTCTCCGCCCTGCGCGACCGTGTCGCGGCCGCACGCTTCCCGCTGCCCCTCGCGGGGGCTCCCCGTGCGCGTGCCAACCGCGACGAACTGCTCGCCCAGCTCGACGACTACCTGGTGCCCCGGCTGAGAGATCCCGAAGCGCCGCTGCTGGCCGTCGTGGGAGGCTCCACCGGGGCCGGGAAGTCCACGCTGGTGAACTCGCTGGTGGGCCGGCGGGTCAGCGAGGCGGGCGTCCTGCGGCCCACCACCCGGACACCGGTGCTGGTGTGCCACCCGGAGGACCACCACTGGTTCAGCGGCATGCGCGTGCTGCCCGACCTCACGCGCGTGTGGGCGCCCCACCGCTCCCCGGACGACGAGCTGCTCCTGCCCGGCGACAACCCCACGCGCGTGCTGCGCGTCGAGACCGCGGACACCCTGCCGCCCGGCCTCGCCCTCCTCGACGCGCCCGACATCGACTCCCTCGTCGCCGACAACCGCGTCCTGGCCGCGGAGCTGATCTGCGCCGCCGACATCTGGGTGATGGTCACCACCGCCGCCCGGTACGCCGACGCCGTGCCCTGGCAACTGCTGCGCACCGCCAAGGAGTACGACGTCACACTGGTCACCGTGCTCGACCGGGTGCCCCACCAGGTGGTGGCCGAGGTGTCACGGCAGTACGCGGCGCTGCTCACCAAGGCCGGACTCGGCGAGGTCCCCCGCTTCACCGTCCCCGAGCTGCCCGAGTCGGCCTGGGGCGGCGGGCTGCTGCCGGCCACCGCCGTGGCGCCGCTGCGGGCCTGGCTCGTCCACCGGGCCCAGGACTTCGCGGCCCGGCACGACGCCATGGCCCGTACGGCCTACGGAGTCCTGGACTCCCTCAAGACCCGGATGCCCGAGCTGGCCAGTGCCACCGCCGCGCAGTACGCCGCCGCGCTGCGGCTCACCGCCGCCGTCGACGGGGCGTACGACGCCGAGCACGCGCGCGTGCGGGGACGGTTGCAGGCGGGGTCCGTACTCACCGGCGACGCCCTGAAGCGGTGGCGTTCCTTCCCGCTCGACTGCACTCCCGGCGAACTCCTCGACTCGCTGGTGGAGAGCCTCGGCGCGCTGCTGCTGTGCGCCGTCACCGCCGCCGACGAGCACGTCGACGAGGCCTGGCGGCGCGAGCCCGCGGCGGACGCCCCGGAACTCGCGGCCCGCGCCTCCTCGTCCGAGGGCGCCGAGCACCGCATCGGGATGGCCGTACGGCGATGGCGGCGGGAGCTGGAGGAGTACGCCGAGGAGGAGGTGCGGCGGCTCGACCGGAGCCTGGCACCGGACCCGGAGACGGTCGCCGCCCTCGGCGCCACCGCACTGCTCGGCGGCAGGCGGGCGCGCAGCGCCGGGGAGGGGCTCGCCGAACGCATCGGCGCCCACGGCGCGCTGCGGCTGCGCGACCGGGGCGGGCGGCTGCTCATCGACCGCATGGACCGCGTCATGCACACGGAGCGTGAGCGCCGGCTCGCTCCGCTCGACGCGCTGGAGGTCCACCCCGAACCGCAGGCCGAGCTCATCGCCGCGCTGTCCGTACTGCAGAAGGAGAGGTGACCGGTGACCGCCGTCACTGACCAGGACCCCACCGAGCACACCGACCACACGGAGGAGACGGACCCCCCGGGCGGCCTCGGCGGGAAACGTGGTGCCGGGGAGCGCGCACACGGGGCGGGCGCCGGCGAGAGGCGCCCCGGGGAGGACCGTGCCGCCGCGGACGCGGGCCGGGGCGCACGCGCCCGCGACGACGGGCGCGAGCGTGCGGCAGGGGGCGGGGGCGAGCGCGGGGGGAGGGAGCGTGAGGCGCGCGGTGACGGTGAGCGCGCCCGCGAGTCCCGCCCCCACGCGCGCGTGGCGGACGACGGCACCCCCCGGCGTACGGACCGCAAGGAGCGAGCGGACGGTGTCCGGGCGGGATCGGCGGCCGAACCCGGGACCCGGGACGAGGAGGGGGCCTGGGACGACGGGCTCATCGCACGACGGGTGGACGAGAACGGCGGCGCGGAACAGTTCACCGCCGTGCCGTCCAGACCGGCGAGTTCCTCGCCCCTGATGCCGTTGGCCTACGACGGGCACCTCAGGTCGCGGCTGGACGCGCTGCGCGAACTGGTGGGGCTCTCCCGTACCCGGCTCGACGGCGGGACGCTGGCCGAGGCCGGACGGGTCCTCGACGAGGCCGCCGCGCGGCGCAGGCTCTCCGGGCAGCACACCGTCGTCGCCATCGCCGGCGCGACCGGCAGCGGCAAGTCGCAGCTGTTCAACGCGCTCGCCGGGGTGATGATCTCCGAGACGGGCGTCCGCCGGCCGACCACCGCCGCGCCCATCGCGTGCAGTTGGAGCGACGGCGCGGCCAGCCTGCTGGACCGGCTCGGCATCCCCGGCCGGCTGCGCCGCCGTCCGCTGCAGCACCCGGGCGCCGACTCGCCGCTGCGCGGACTGGTCCTGATCGACCTGCCCGACCACGACTCGGCGGTCGTGCAGCACCGTGAGCAGGTGGACCGCATCCTGGGGCTCGTCGACGCCGTCATCTGGGTCGTCGACCCCGAGAAGTACGCCGACGCCATGCTCCACGAACGCTATCTGCGGCCGATGGCGGGCCACGCGGAGGTCACCTTCGTCGTCCTCAACCAGGTCGACCGGCTGCCCGGGGAGGCCGCCGACCAGGTCCTCGACGACCTGCGGCGCCTGCTCGACGAGGACGGCATCGCCCTGGGGGAGCACGGCGAACCCGGCGCGGCGGTGCTCGCACTGTCCGCGCTCACCGGGGAGGGCATGGACGAACTGCGCGAGACGCTCGGCCAGTTCGTCGCCGAGCGGCAGGCACCGGCGCGCCGCATCGCGGCCGACGTGGACGCCGCCGCCCGGCACCTGCGGCCCGTGTACGTCGCGGGGCGGCGCATCGGGCTCAGCGAGGAGGCCCGGGAGGAGTTCGCGGACCGGCTCGCCGACGCGGTGGGCGCCACCGCGGCGGGCGACGCGGCCGAGCGCTCCTGGCTGCGCAACGCCAACCGCGCCTGCGGCACGCCCTGGCTGCGGCTGTGGCGCTGGTACTTCGACCGGGGCGAGCCCTCCACGGGGCGGTTGCCGCTGCGTACCCAGGCGGACGAGGAGGTCGCGGCCCGTCAGCGCGTCGAGCAGGCGGTGCGCACGGTGTCCCACCGGGCGTCGGCCGGGCTGCCGGCGCCGTGGGCGCAGGCGGTGCGCGAGGCGGCCGTCCGCGGTGCGCAGGGGCTGCCCGAGGCGCTCGACGAGCTGGCGGAGCGGCAGGGTCTGCCGACGGTGCGTCCGCCGCGGCCCGGGTGGTGGCCGGTGGCCGTGCTGGCCCAGGCGTCCATGACCCTCCTCCAGGTGGTGGGCGGCCTGTGGCTGCTCGGCCAGATCATCGGCATCATGTCGCCGAACCTGGGCGTGCCGGTGCTGCTGATGGTGTCCGGCATCGTCGGCGGCCCGGCCATCGAGTGGAGCTGCCGCATGGCGGCGCGCGGACCGGCGCGGCGCTACGGATACGAGGCGGAACGCAGGCTGCGCGAGGCGGCCGCGGGGTGCGGCCGGGCCCGGGTGCTCGATCCGCTGGCGGCGGAGCTGCTGCGGTACCGGGAGGTACGGGAACAGTACGGGCGGGTCGCGGGAACGGGCGTGGGGACGGGCATGGGGACGGGTGTGGGGACCGGGGCCGGGACGGGATTCGGTGCGGGTGCGGGTGCGGGTGCGGGAGCTGGAGCGAGGACGGGGGCGGGAGCGGGGGCTCGGGCGAGGTAGCCGGTGGGGAAGACCCTCACCCGTTCGGGCGGCGGGGTTCTCCACAGGCTGGGGGAGGGTCCACAGCGCTCTGCGGGCCCGGCCCGGACGGAGGCAGTCTGGCCTCGCGGCGATCGTGGCGGAAGCGGTCGCCGGCAGGCAGACGCAGCAGCCGTACGGGCCGGGCCCGTACGCGTGGAGGGAGGGACTCACGATGAACGAGACCATGATCTGTGCCGTGGGCAACGTGGCGACGCGGCCGGTGTACCGGGACCTGGCGAGCGGACCGTCGGCGCGGTTCCGGCTGGCGGTCACCGCACGCTACTGGGACCGCGAGAAGAACGCGTGGACGGACGGCCACACCAACTTCTTCACGGTGTGGGCCAACCGGCAGCTCGCCACCAACGCGTCGGCATCGCTGACGGTGGGTGAACCCGTCGTCGTGCACGGTCGGCTGAAGGTGCGTACGGACGTGCGCGAGGGACAGAACTGGACCTCCGCGGACATCGACGCGGTGGCGATCGGGCACGACCTCTCGCGAGGGACGGCGGCGTTCCGGCGCACCAACAGGGCCGAGGGGGCCGCCTCTCCACCGCAGCCGGAGCCCAACTGGGAGACGCCGCCCGTGGAGTCGCGGCCCGCGGACGGCGAGCAGCGGCCGGAACCCGCCGCGGTGGCGTGACGCGGGCGCCCCGACACCGGTGACCGAAGTGCGGCTTATCGGCGAGAGCATACGGATCAGCCCGGGTGGATTTGTCGATAAGCCCTGCTCGCAGGGGGAGTCGGCCATAACGATTCCGAGTCGGATCTCCGCTCGAACCGGCCTCGCCGAGGGGTGTGGTGTGCCAGGTCCTTAGGATGCCGAACATGTCCTGAGGGACTGCTGATTCTGCTGGTGGGACCGTGCCCCCATGCCAACGGGTCCTGCTCGAAGGGGAATTTGGTGCTTTCTTCGCTCTCTGTCCTGTTGCCCGGCCGTGGAGCGGCGGCGCGGTTCGCCGCCACGGCGCTGGTCTCCGTGCTCGCCGCGGCCGGCGTAGCGGCGGGTGCTGCCCCGGCCGCCGCCCAGGGGGAGACGCGGGGCGAGGGCGGGGCCGCGGCCACCATAGGCGGCCTGAAGACCTACGGCGCCGCGGTCATACACATGGCCGGTGGTGACCAGGAGGTGTCGGCCGGCCTGTTCGAGATGTCCGTCGACGGTGGCGGCATGCTGCAGACCTACTGCGTCGACATCCAGAACCCGACGCAGAAGGACGCCAAGTACCACGAGACGCCCTGGAGCGGGACCTCGCTGGGCACCAACAAGGACGCCGGCCGCATCCGCTGGATCCTGCAGAACTCCTACCCCCAGGTCAACGACCTCGCGGCGCTCGCGAAGAAGGCCGGGGTGCGCGGCGGGCTCACCGAGCAGGACGCGGCGGCCGGCACGCAGGTGGCCATCTGGCGCTACTCGGACGACACGGACGTCGAGGCCGTCGACCCGCAGGCCGAGCGGCTCGCGGACTACCTGGAGAAGCACGCCCGCAACCTGACCGAGCCCGCGGCGTCGCTCACGCTGGACCCGCCCGCGGTCTCCGGCCACCCGGGCGAGCGGCTCGGCCCGGTGACGGTGCACACCAACGCCGACAGCGCGACGGTCGTCCCGCCGGCGGACGCCACCACCGACGGAGTGCGGTTCGTCGACAAGGACGGCAGGCCCGTCACCTCCGTGACCGACGGCGCCCAGATCTTCTTCGACGTGCCGAGGGACACCGCGGCGGGCACCGCCGGACTGACCGTCCAGGCCTCGACCACCGTGCCGGTCGGCCGCGCCTTCGCCTCCGAGAGCCGCAGCCAGACGCAGATCCTGGCCGGCTCCAGCGAGTCGACGGTGTCGGCGACGGCGAGCGCGACCTGGGCCGACCAGGGCGCGATACCCGCACTGTCCGGGGCGGAGAACTGTGCCGAGGGCGGCCTGGACATCACCGCGGTCAACAAGGGCGACGTGGCGTTCACCTTCGAGGTGCTGGACAGCGAGTACATCATCGCGGCGGGCGAGACCCGGACGGTCACGATCCCGTTGCCGGAGGACCGCGCCTACGACTTCGCCGTCCGCGGCTCCGACGGCTTCGAGCAGCGCTTCACCGGCGTCCTCGACTGCCGCACGCAGAGCAGCCCGGCAGGCCAGGACACCCGCACCCTCGGTGAGCCGGCCCCCGCCGCGGTGGTCGACCCCACCCCCAGCCACGACGCCGACCTCGCCGAGACCGGCAGCTCCGACGCGACCCCCCTGATCGGCGGCGCGGCCATCGGCCTGGTCGTGATCGGCGGCGCGGTCCTGCTGCTCGTCCGCGGGAAGAACGAACACGGCGGGGCCTGACCGGCGCCGAGCCGCTCCGCGTCCGTGCCGGTCCGCTCCGTGTCCGTGCCGCTCCGCGGGCGGCCGGTCCGGTGGACCAGCGGCGTAAGCCGGGGTCCGGGGCGTGGACGGCCGCGGCGGCCGGCGGGACGGAAGAAGTCCCCGGGCGGCCGCGCGGAGCCGCCCCGAGGGTGCGCAGACGTCCGGCGGGCCGCTGTCGGGCCTCGCAAAGGGCCAGGTCAGAGCCCTCGCAGGGAACGCGTTTCCGCCCAGGGGTGGCGGTGCGGCAAGATGGGGTGTATCTGCCCACTGCCTGATCAAGCTGCCGGACGGTTTCTCTTGGCTGAGTACATCTACACCATGCGCAAAGCGCGCAAGGCGCACGGCGACAAGGTCATCCTTGACGACGTCTCGCTGAACTTCCTTCCCGGCGCGAAGATCGGTGTGGTCGGTCCGAACGGTGCCGGTAAGTCGACCGTTCTGAAGATCATGGCGGGCCTGGAGCAGCCGTCGAACGGTGACGCGTTCCTGTCGCCGGGCTACACGGTCGGCATCCTGCTGCAGGAGCCCCCGCTGAACGAGGAGAAGACCGTCCTGGAGAACGTCCAGGAGGGTGTCGCCGAGGTCAAGGGCAAGCTCGACCGGTTCAACGAGATCGCCGAGCAGATGGCGACCGACTACTCGGACGCGCTGCTGGAGGAGATGGGCAAGCTCCAGGAGGAGCTGGACCACGCCAACGCCTGGGACCTCGACGCCCAGCTCGAGCAGGCCATGGACGCGCTGGGCTGCCCGCCCGGCGACTGGCCCGTCGTGAACCTCTCCGGTGGTGAGAAGCGCCGCGTCGCGCTCTGCAAGCTGCTGCTGGAGGCTCCCGACCTGCTGCTGCTCGACGAGCCCACCAACCACCTCGACGCCGAGTCGGTGAACTGGCTGGAGCAGCACCTCGCCAAGTACGAGGGCACCGTCGTGGCCGTGACCCACGACCGGTACTTCCTGGACAACGTCGCCGGGTGGATCTGCGAGGTCGACCGCGGCCGGCTGCACGGCTACGAGGGCAACTACTCCAAGTACCTGGAGACCAAGGCCACCCGCCTCAAGGTCGAGGGCCAGAAGGACGCCAAGCGGCAGAAGCGCCTCAAGGACGAGCTGGAGTGGGTCCGCTCCAACGCCAAGGGACGGCAGGCCAAGTCCAAGGCGCGCCTCGCCCGCTACGAGGAGATGGCCGCCGAGGCCGACAAGATGCGGAAGCTGGACTTCGAGGAGATCCAGATCCCGCCGGGCCCGCGCCTGGGCAACGTCGTCGTCGAGGTGAACAACCTCACCAAGGCCTTCGGCGAGAAGGTCCTCATCGACGACCTCAGCTTCACGCTGCCCCGCAACGGCATCGTCGGTGTCATCGGCCCGAACGGCGCCGGCAAGACCACCCTGTTCAAGATGATCCAGGGCATCGAGGAGCCGGACTCCGGTTCCATCAAGGTCGGCGAGACCGTCAAGATCTCGTACGTCGACCAGAGCCGCGAGAACATCGACCCGAAGAAGACGCTGTGGGCCGTCGTCTCCGACGAGCTGGACTACATCAACGTCGGCCAGGTCGAGATGCCGAGCCGCGCGTACGTCTCCGCCTTCGGGTTCAAGGGCCCGGACCAGCAGAAGCCGGCCGGCGTGCTGTCCGGCGGCGAGCGCAACCGGCTGAACCTCGCGCTCACCCTCAAGCAGGGCGGCAACCTGCTGCTCCTCGACGAGCCGACCAACGACCTCGACGTCGAGACCCTCTCCAGCCTGGAGAACGCGCTGCTGGAGTTCCCGGGCTGCGCCGTGGTCGTCTCCCACGACCGGTGGTTCCTCGACCGCGTCGCCACGCACATCCTCGCCTACGAGGGTGACTCCAAGTGGTTCTGGTTCGAGGGCAACTTCGAGTCGTACGAGAAGAACAAGGTCGAGCGGCTCGGCCCGGACGCGGCGCGTCCGCACCGTGCCACCTACAAGAAGCTGACCCGGGGCTGATCGATCTTGCGGCACCTCTACCGCTGCCCGCTGCGCTGGGCGGACATGGACGCGTACGGTCACGTCAACAACGTGGTCTTCCTCCGCTACCTGGAGGAGGCCCGTATCGACTTCCTGTTCCGTCCGGACAAGGACTTCCAGCAGGGGTCGGTGGTGGCGCGCCACGAGATCGACTACAAGCGGCAGCTCGTCCACCGGCACCACCCGGTCGACATCGAGCTGTGGGTCACCGAGATCCGGGCCGCCTCCTTCACCCTCTCCTACGAGGTGAAGGACGGCGACCAGGTCTACGTCCGGGCCTCCACGGTGATCGTGCCCTTCGACTTCGAGGAGCAGCGCCCCCGCCGGATCACGGCGGAGGAGCGGGAGTTCCTCGAGGAGTACACGGACGACGCCGGCGAGAAGGCGCGGGACGGCGAGGAGGAGGCCGTCGCCGCATGACGGTGCTCCACCTCGCCGACGAGGGGGAGGCCGCCGACCTCGCGGCCTTCCTCTCCCGCCTGCTCCACTACGACCGCGGCGCCGCCGTACGCCTCCAGGCGCACGGCACGGCGCTCGCCGTCTTCGGGCGGCCGCCCTCCTTCGAGGTGCTGGCCGTGCGGGCGGTACGGCTGGCGAAGCCGTACGAGAGCGGGCTCGACGTCACGCTGGACGTGACCGTGTCCGCCGGTGAGCTCCTGGAGTCGGTGGACGAGCCGGCGGCCACCGCGGCCGTGCCCGGCGCGGTCACCGGACCGCCGTGGGCCGGCGTGCTCCCCCCGCGCGGCGGCTGGCGGCCCGAACCGGGGCTGCCCGCCCCGGACGCGTTGCGGGCCCTGGTCTCCGCGGCCGTCGCCGAGTTCCGGTCACGGACCGGGGAGTTGGCCCCCGAGAAGCGCACCCGGGCCGAGCTCGACCGGATCGGCCGGGAGATATGGTCCCGGACGGTCGGGGACACCGGCCTGCCCGTGCGGGCCGTGCACGCGGCCCAGTCACTGGGGTTCCTGCGCCCCGCGGACACGGCCGGGAACGGACCCGCGCTGGTCTCCTCGGGCGCGTGGCTGCGGCTGCGCACCCCGTACGGATCCGTCGCCCTGCGCCGGGCGGGCACCGGGACGCTGGGCCTCAGCGTGCGCTGAGCCGTCCCGTCAGGGGTGCTCGCTGTCGTCCGGCCGCACGGCGATGTGGTCGGGCTCCAGTTCCAGGGCGACGCGGTCGCGCATGCCGAGGGCCCGGGTGTACTCGGCGGGCAGCTGGAGGCGGCCGGCGCGGTCGAGCATGGCGTACTCGCGGGCCACCACCGTCTCGTGGCCGGTCGCGGCGTCCACCTCGCTGCGCCGCAGCACCTCCGTGGAGGTGCGGCCGTCGCGGATGGCGACCGTGCGGCGGACCTCGTCGGCCACCGCCTGGTCGTGGGTGACGATGACGATGGTGGTGCCGAGCCGTTCGTTCGCGGTGCGGAAGGCGGCGAAGATCTGTTCCGCCGTGTGGGAGTCGAGCTCGCCGGTCGGTTCGTCGGCGAGCAGGACCGCGGGCTCGTTGGCCAGGGCCACGGCGATGGCGACGCGCTGCTGCTGGCCGCCCGACATCTGGTGCGGGCGGCGGTCGCGGCAGTCGGCGACCTCCAGCAGTTCCAGCAGCTCCAGGGCGCGTTCGGAGCGCGCCCGTCGGGCCGCACGGCCCCGGCCGCGGGCGCCCGCGAGCTGCACGGGCAGGGCGACGTTCTGGGCCGCCGTCAGGTAGGGCAGCAGGTTGCGGGACGTCTGCTGCCAGACGAAGCCGACCACCTCGCGGCGGTAGGAGAGACGGTCCTTCGCGGTCATCGTGAGCAGGTCCCGGCCGGCGACGCGGGCCGCGCCGGCGGTCGGGGTGTCCAGCCCGGCGAGGATGTTCATCAGCGTCGACTTGCCGCTGCCGGACGCACCGACCAGGGCCATCAGCTCGCCCTCCCGGACCAGCAGGTCGAGGCCCTGGAGGGCCTGCACCTCGACGCCGTCCGCGCTGAAGACGCGGACCAGGCGGTCGCAGGTGATGAGGGCGTCGTGGCCGTAGGCCGGGCGGTCACGGGACGCGGTGGCGCGGCCGGCCAGGTCGGCGAGGGTGGGGTTCGTCGTCATCGGGGCCTCCTCGGCAGATGCCCTGGGTGTCTTCGGGCCGGGCGACGCGGGTGGTGCGGGTGGTGCGAGCGATGTGGGTAGTACAGGCGGTACGGGCGGTGCGGATGGTGCGGGCGATGCAGGGGGCTGAGGCGGTGGGCGTGGCCCAGGCTGCTCGGGTGAGGTGAGGGTCCTGTGCCGCGTGTGCTGCTCACCGGGTCCGGAGGGCTCAGGCGACCGAGGCGGTCCGGGTGGGCCGGGTGAGGTGCTCGGTCGGGGCCGTTCATCCGGAGTCCCCCGCCCGCAGCTCCGTGACCGATCCGCGTCGGCCCGACCACCACGCCTGCACCGCCGCGGCCCCCACCGCGACCACCAGCACCGCGACCGTCGGCACGGCCAGCGACCACGGGTCCGTGCGCAGCCCGGCCCGGCCGCCCGGGGACGTCTCCGTCGCCAGCGCGATCGTCGTCACGTCGACGCCGGGGGAGAGCAGCCGCACGGCCGCCCAGCCGGTCAGCGCCCCGCCCGCCGCCGCCAGGGCGGCCTGGGGGAGGGACTCCAGGACGAGCAGGCGCCGGCCCTGGGACCGGGTCAGGCCCATCGTGCGCAGTCGGGCGAGCAGCGCGGCCCGTTCGGGCGCGGCGCGCAGCAGGGACAGCAGCAGGGCGAGTACGGCGTAACCGGCGCCGGCCGCCACCGCCGCCGTGTAGACGCGTTCGGCACCGGTCTGGAGGGGCGAGTCGACGTACCGGGCCCGTTCCCGCTCGCGCAGGAGCACGGAGCCGGCGTCGCCGGTCGCCCGGCGCAGCGCACCCCCGTCGATCCGGTCGCCGGTCAGCAGCAGCACGGTCGGACGGGCCGCCTCCGCGGACAGCCCGGCCCGGTCCACGACCAGGAACTCGTCGCCGGAGACGGCCGGGGTGACGTCGCTCACGAGGGTGATCCGCAGGATGACGGCGGTGCCGTCCTCCATGCGCACCCGGAACGGCTCGCTGCCGAACCGCTCGGCGACCGTGGGCGAGGCCAGCGCGCGCAGGGGCTCGTCCCGGCCGTCCGGGCGTTTCAGGTCGTCCGCGTCGAAGCCCCCCAGGTCCGTGCGCGCCGCCAGCTGCGCGTAGGCGGCGGGGTCGACGCCGGCCACGGGCAGCACCTGACGGCCGTTGCTGGTCCGGGCCTCGTAGGCGATGCTCACCCCGGTCAGCCCGGCCACGCCGGAGGTGCGGCGGACCCGGTCGACCAGGGCGGACGGCAGCGGTCCGTTCCCCTCGACGCGGGCGTCGGCGCCGGTGGTGAGCAGGGCCGCCCGGTCCCGGGTGTCCGCCACGCCGGCCAGCACCGAGCCGCCGAAGGCCGCCGTGGTGAGCGCGGTCAGCAGCGCGAGCAGGGGCAGCACCGCCGAGACGGAGGTACGGCCCGCGCGGGCCAGCGCCAGGTGCCCCACCGCGCCGCGCAGCCGCCCCGCCGGGCGGGCCAGGCGCCGCAGCGGCAGCGGGTACAGGCGGACCAGGACCAGCGCGGCGATCCCCCCGACCAGCACCGGCGCGAGCGACACCAGGTCGTCGGCCGAGCTCGTCGCACCGCGCCGGCGCAGCGTCTCGACCGCGGCCACGGCCAGGACGACGGCGGTGAGTTCGGCGACCGTACGGCGCCGGGACGGACGCGGTGACGCCACGTCCCGCCGGCCGCCGTGGACCTGGACGGCGCGGTGGGCGACGGCCGCCCGCAGGGGCAGCGCGGCGCAGCCGACGACGGTGACCGCGACGGCGGCGGCGACGGCCGGGCCGGGACGGGCACCGGGAAGGGCGAGCAGCGCGGCGGCGAGACCGAGGGCGCCCGCGGGCACCGCCGCCACCGCCGTCTCGGCCAGCAGCCGTCCCACCAGGCCCCGCAGGGACGCGCCCCGGGCGCGCAGCAGGGCGAGTTCCGCGCGGCGCCGGTCGGCGGCGAGGCCGGCCGCCATCAGCAGGACCACGCCGGCGACCGTGCCGGTGCCGACCGCGGCGACCGTGACCAGCCGGCCGATGCTCGACCGCAGCCGGTCGAAGGCGGTGAACACCTCGTCCAGGTCGGTGCTCACCTCGGCGTCCGGGGCGACGGCCGACCGCACCTCCCGCAGCCCCGGCCCGGACTCCAGGGCGGCGACGGACGAGTTCAGCCCGTCCAGGTCGTGGGCGTGCAGCGCGTCGGTGTCCGGCGCGAACTGCCAGTAGCGCACGGGGGAACCGGTCGTCCCCAGCAGGGCGGGCCCCGCGTCGGGGGCCACGAGCAGGGTGCCGGTCCAGTACCTCTTGGTGTCCGCGCCGGCCGGCCCCGGCACCCTCACCAACGACGGGGTGCGCAGCTCGGGCTGGGTGGCCCAGTAGGCGCCGTCGGGGTCGCGCGGGGCGAGGACGCCGGTGACGTGGACGGCGAGCGGGGCGCGTGCCACGCGGGGCACGTGGAGGACCGCGCCGACCTCGATGCGCAGGGCCGCGGCGGTCTCGGCGGTGACGACGGCCTCGACCCGGTCGCCGGCCGCGGTGACCGGGGTGCCGGACGTGCGCGGCAGCCGGCCGGAACGCAGCCGGGCGTGGTCGCCGAGGCCGTGGTGGGCGGCGAGGTACAGGCGGGGCGCCAAGCCGTCGGGCCGGGGCAGCCAGGAGTCCGGGACCTCGATGTTCTCGGTGGTGCGCACCCCGTACGCCGACTGCGCCCGGTCGACGGGGAGCCGACCGGCCACGATGCCGAGCGCCTCGGCGTAGCTGTCGCGCAGCGCGTCGGGGCCCGCGTCCCGCTGCCACCGCTCCGGTTCGGTGCCGAAGCCGGGGCGTCCGGTGGTCAGCATGACGCCGGTCCGGTCGGGGCGGGCCTGCCGGAGGTCGTGGCGCAGGCTCGTGTCCTCGTACCGGTCCAGTGCCCTGGGGAAGGCGGCGGCCAGGCACGCGGTCAGCGCCACGAGCAGCGCCAGCGCGCACGCGGCACCGGGGGCGGTGCGCAGCCGAGTCCGCACCCACGGGGCGGCTACGGGGTTCACCTCCGCCCACCTCCTTGTTCCACGACGAGCGGACCGTGCTCCACGACGAGCGGACCGTGCTCCACGACGAGCGGACCGTGCCCCATGACGAGCGGACCGTGCCCCCGTGACGGGCGCCGTACGGTCACCCGTGCCGGGCGAGGGCGGCGGGGCGGCGGCCCATCGGCCGTCCCCACCGTGCGGGGGGTCGTCACCGGGGCCCGCCTCCCTGCTCCCTGAGCGCCGACACCGGGTCCGTCCGGCGCAGGGCGAGGACCGCCGTGACCAGCAGGGGGGTGACCGCCACGGCGGCCAGGAGCACGGCGACGCGGTCCACGGGGAGGTCGACGAGCACGGCGGGCACCGGGCGGGCGGCCTCCGGGGTCAGCACGATCAGGGGGATCACCGCCCGGGCCAGCACGGCACCCAGCGCCGTGCCCACGAGCAGCGCCAGCGCCACCAGGACGCCCTGCTCGACGGCGACCGCGCGGGCCAGCCGGCGGCGCGGGGCGCCCAGGGCGCGCAGCACCGCGAACTCGGCGTCCCGCTCCCGCAGCGACCCCGTCGCGCTCACCGCGAACCCGACGGCCGCCAGCGCCGCCGCCACCCCGGCCGCCGCGGTGAACGCCGTCCCGGGGCCCGCGCCGAACGGGTCGTCGCGCAACTGCCCGGCCAGTTCGTCGCGCACCACGACCTGCGCCGGGTCGACGTCCGGGAAGGCGCGCAGCGCCGCGGCCACCCCGGCCGCCTTCCCCGGCGCCGTCCGCAGCCACCACTCGGTGGGCGTCAGGCTCTCCCCGTACCGGGCCTGCAGCACCCGGTTCACCGACCGCAGATCGACCAGCAGGGCCCCGCCGTCGCGCTCGGGGGCGTCCGCCGCGACGGTGGTCGGCAGGGCGTGGACCGCGTGCACGATCCGCACGGTGACGCTCCGGCCGTCCAGCGCGATGTCCACCGACTGCCCGGCGCGGGCGCCCGCGGAGTCGAGGAAGCGGTCGGTCGCCACGGCCGTGAGCTGCGGCGGCGCGGGCTGTGCGGCGTCCAGCCGCACGGTCAGCGACGCCGACTCCCAGGGCGTGTCGGCCGGCACGTACCCGGTGCCGTACTCGATCACCGGCGGCCCGGACGCCCGCAGCCGGGGCTGCGTCGGGCTGGTGGGCGCGTCCGGGGGCGAGACCTGGCCGGCGCCGCGCGCGGAGGCCGTCCACGAGCGGGGCAGCGCCAGCCGCCGCACGGTGCCGTCGGCCGCCGTGGCGGTCAGCGCCTCCAGGGCGAAGCGGTGCTGCTGCGCCCGGCCGCTCGGCTGGGCCGTGACCAGCTCCAGACCGGTCACGGTCAGCGGGCCCGCGGCGACGGCGAGGTCCAGGGTGTGGCTGCGGCCGTCGGCGTCCAGCGCGCCGGCCGCCAGCCGGTACGGCGTGCCGTGGCCGTCCAGCACCGTGACGGTCACGTCCGCCGTCGTGCCCGTGTCCCCGCCCGCGCCCGAACGTCCCAGGGTCGCCGTCAGGCCCAGCCGCACGGTGCCCTCCGGCACCTTCGCGCCCGCCGCCTCGTCCTCGGGCCCGAGCGGGGCCAGCAGGGGCCGGGCCGGTTCGGGGGACAGGTCCGGGCGCAGCAGCATCGTGTCCGCGGCGCCCGCCGTGTCCAGCGCCAGCACCGTGGCCGTCCGGTCGCCGGACATCTGCAGCGTCGTACGGGCGGCGGGGGCCACGTCCCGGACGCCCGGGACCGCCGCGTACGTCTCCGTGCGGCCCAGGGCCGCCGTCCCGGCGCCGAGCACCCGCACCGGCGCGCCGGCGCGGAAGTCCGCCTGGTCGTCCTGCGAGCGGTCCCAGGAGGCGCCCTGTCCGACGGCCAGCATGCCCAGCGCCGTGGCCAGGACCAGCAGCAGCACCGGGCCGGCCCCGCGCATCGGGCGGCGGGCGAGCTGCCAGCCCGCCATCGCCGAGGCCAGTCCGCGCCCGCCGGCCGCCCGGCGCTCGGCGAGCCGCGCCACCGGCGGCAGCAGCCGCAGCGTCAGCACGGTGCCGGCCAGCAGCGCCAGCGCGGGCGCCGCGACCAGCAGCGGGTCGATGCCCAGGGCGCCGCCGCCGTCGTCGGTCACCGCGCCCGAGGTCTGCCGGGACAGCTGCCAGTAGGCGACACCGGCCACCACCAGCAG
>NZ_BDJC01000082.1 GCF_002005565.1 Streptomyces sp. JHA26
CGGGGCGCGGGGCACGGGGTGTCACTGCCGGCACCCGCAGGCCGTGGTCCGGCACGGGCCGCCGGGGGCGCGGCTTCCCCCGGCGCACCCCCGGCGGCCCGTCACGCCGACATCAGCAGCCGTTCACGCCGGGCGTCCGCCAGGGCCTTGGGGGTCAGCACCGGCCGCGGCACCAGGATCCCGCAGTCCGTGCAGACCGGGCCCGTCGACGGTTCGTGGTCCAGGTCGTACTTCCAGACCAGCCGGTCCCCGTCGCACACCGGGCACACCGCCCCCGGTTCGCGCTCCAGCGCCGAGATCAGCCGGCGCAGCACCTCCGCGAGCGGCCCGTCGGGATGGACCCGGGGGTCGTCGCACCACGCCACCCCGAACCCGCCCCAGGTCAACCGGTGCCAGTCGTCCACGCTGCCCGGCCTGCGCAGCCCGTCGTGCTTCTCCTTCCTGCGCCGTGCGGCGAACCCCGCCTCGTAGGCCAGCCACACCGAACGCGCCTCCTCCAGCTCCTCCAGTGCGGCCACGAGCCGCGCCGGGTCGGGGGAGCGGTCCTCGGGGCCGAACCCGGCCCGCGAGCACAGATGGTCCCAGGTCGCCCTGTGCCCGTAAGGGGCGAACCGCTCAAGGCACTTGCGCAGCGAATAGCGCCGTAGCGCCAGGTCGCACCGCGGATCGCGGACCTGTCTCGCCAGACTCCGGAAACCGGCCATCGCCCTGCACCTCCGTCACACCTGCACCTGCACTTCGGTCACTTCGGCGTCGTCGTACCAAGTCGTCCTCCCGACGTCGCCGAGTAGACGTATCGACACGCGATTCGGCTCCATCCGATCTCCGGCACCTCCCACGAACCGACCGCGGCCGCTCCGGAAAGTGACGCATGTTCACCTTCCAACGCGGGGATACCGGCGGTAACGTCCGGGCCCACCCTCGTCGGGAGGAGCTGCCATGCCATGGCGCACCCCACGCAACGCCCTTGACAGACTGAGAACTCCCCGCGGCTTCCACGGGTTCCTGAAGAGCGCATCGCTATGCGCCCTCATCGCCGGTCTTTTGTCACCGCTTTCCCCCGCGGTGGCCGCCGACACGGGCACCACCACCGCGCGAGCGACAGCCGACGACCACTGCGGCGGCCAGTGTTCCGACATCCTGCCGCCCGGCCAGAACGGCAACGCCACCCTCGCCCAGATCCTCCTCAACCAGGCCTTCGGCACCCAGCCCGCGCACGCCGAGGACCAGCTCGGCCCCTACGCGAACCTCGCCACCGGCTACCGGGGCCTCACCAACGACAAGATCAACACGTTCTTCAACGACGCCTCCTTCGGCGTCCCCGCCGACCAGGTCGCCTCCACCGTCCGCCCCGCCGGACGCGACGACGTCACGATCGTCCGCGACAAGAGGACCGGCGTGCCGCACATCACCGGCACCACCCGCTACGGCACCGAGTTCGGCGCCGGCTACGCCGCGGCCCAGGACCGGCTGTGGCTGATGGACCTCTTCCGGCACGTCGGACGCGGCCAGTTGACGTCCTTCGCGGGCGGCGCCCCCGCCAACCAGGGCCTGGAGCAGCAGTTCTGGCGCAGCGCCCCCTACACCGAGGACGACCTGGAGGCGCAGATCGAGAGCGCCGCCGCCAGGGCCGGCGAGCGCGGCGAGCAGGCCCTGGCCGACGTGGACGCCTACGTCGCCGGCGTCAACGCCTACATCGACGCCTCCGACAAGGGCCGCTACTTCCCCGGCGAGTACGTGCTGACCGGCCACAAGGACGCCCTCACCAACGCCGGCACCATCGAGCACTTCCGGCGCACCGACCTGGTCGCGCTGGCCTCCGTCATCGGTTCCCTCTTCGGCGCCGGCGGCGGCGGCGAGGTGAACAACGCGCTCTCCCTGCTCGCCGCCCAGGAGAAGTACGGCGTCGCCGAGGGCACGAAGGTCTGGGAGTCCTTCCGCCAGCGCAACGACCCCGAGGCGGTCCTCACCCAGCACGACGGCAGCTTCCCGTACCTGCCCACGCCGGACGACCCGCAGGGCCGCGCCCTGCCGGACGCCGGGTCGGTCGAGGCCGAGCCCCTGGTGTACGACCGCACCGGCGGCGCGGCCACGGCGGGCGCGACCGGCGCGAGCGCCACGGCGGCGGACGCCGCCGTCACCTCGGCCCGGCGCGGCATGTCCAACGCCCTCGTCGTCAGCGGGAAGCACACCGCGAGCGGCCACCCGGTCGCCGTGTTCGGCCCGCAGACCGGCTACTTCGCCCCCCAGCTGCTCATGCTCCAGGAACTCCAGGGCCCGGGCCTGAGCGCCCGCGGCGCCTCCTTCGCGGGCCTGAGCATGTACGTCGAGCTCGGCCGCGGCCAGGACTACGCCTGGAGCGCCACCACCTCGGGCCAGGACATCATCGACACCTACGCGGTCGAGCTGTGCCAGGACGACCACCACTACCTCTACCGCGGCACCTGCACGCCCATGGAGAAGGTCGAGCGGCACAACGCCTGGAAGCCGACCGTCGCCGACTCCACCGCGGCCGGCTCGTACACGATGCGCGTCTGGCGCACCAAGTACGGCCCCGTCGAGTCCCGGGCCACCGTCGGCGGCAAGAAGGTCGCCTACACCACCCTGCGCTCCTCCTACCTGCACGAGGCCGACTCCATCATCGGCTTCCAGATGCTCAACGACCCGGACTACCTCACCGGCCCCGAACGCTTCCAGAGCGCCGTCCAGCACATCAACTACACCTTCAACTGGTTCTACGCCGACGCCGAGCACACCGCGTACTACAACAGCGGCGACAACCCGGTGCGCGCGAACGGCGTCGACGCAGAGTTCCCCGTCTGGGCCCGGTCGGCGTACGAGTGGCAGGGCTGGGACCCGGCCGCCAACACCGCCCGCTACACCGGGCCGTCCGCCCACCCGCACTCCATCGACCAGGACTACTACGTCTCCTGGAACAACAAGCAGGCCAAGGACTACCCCGCCGCCTCCTGGGGCAACGGCTCCGTCCACCGCGGCGACCTCCTCGACGACCGCGTGAAGAAGCTGGTCGCCGACGGCGGCGTCACCCGCACCGCGCTGGTCAAGGCCATGACCGAGGCGGCCCTCGCCGACCTGCGGGCCGAGGACGTCGTGCCCGACCTGCTGAAGGTGATCGAGTCCGCGCCCGTGACCGACCCCGCCGCCAGGACGGCCGTGGACGGGCTCAAGGCCTGGCTGTCGGCGGGCGGTCTGCGCACGGAGACCTCGGCGGGCGCGAAGAAGTACGCCCACGCCGACGCGATCCGCACCCTGGACGCCTGGTGGCCGCTGCTGGTGAAGGCCGAGTTCGAAGGCGGCCTCGGCACCGACCTGTACACCGCCTTCACCCGCAACCTGCCCGTCGACGAGTCCCCGTCCGCCGCCCACGGCCCCACCGGCGCCCACGCCGGCAGCGCCTTCCAGTACGGCTGGTGGAGCTATGTCGACAAGGACGTCCGGTCCGTGCTCGGCGAGTCCGTCGAGGGCCCGCTCGCGCGGGAGTACTGCGGCGCCGGCGACCTCCCCGCCTGCCGGGACACCCTGGTCTCCACCCTGAAGGAGGCCGCGGGCCGCACGGCAGCCCAGGTGTATCCCGGCGACGACACCTGCAGGGCCGGCGACCAGTGGTGCGCCGACTCGGTGATCCACCGCACCCTCGGCGGCATCAAGCACGGCGGCATCAGCTGGCAGAACCGGCCGACCTACCAGCAGGTCGTGGAGTTCACGTCCCACCGGTGACCGGCCGGCACCGCGGTCAGCGGTAGAGCAGGTACTGGCGGCGTGTCCCGCGGAACGCCGCCAGTTCCCGCTGCCAGGCGCCGACCACCTCGTCGGTGTCCGCGCCCGCGTCGATCATCGTGCGCACCTGTGTGGACCCGGTGAGCTTGTCGATCCAGTTGTCCGACCGCCAGGCGAAGCCGTCCCAGCTCCGTTTCGCGGTCACCAGCAGCGCGATCCCGGTGCGCACCGGGTCGAAGGCGGCCCGGTCGTGCACGTGGAGCTGCACACCGCCGACCGTCTTCCCCTGGAACTTGGAGAACGTGGGCGCGAAGTACGCCTCGCGGAACCGCACGCCGGGCAGGCCCAGTTCGTTCGCGGCGGCGGCCCAGCGCCCGTCGATCCCCTCGGCGCCGAGCAGTTCGAACGGGCGGGTGGTGCCGCGACCCTCCGACAGGTTCGTGCCCTCGAACAGGCACGTCCCCGAGTACACCAGCGCGCACTCCGGCGTCGGCATGTTCGGGCTGGGCGGCACCCAGGGCAGCCCGGAGGCGTCGTAGAAATCCGACCGCTTCCAGCCCGTCATCGTGACGGTCTCCAGCGGCACGGGCGACGGCAGGAACTCGCCGTTGAACAGCAGCGCCAGCTCGGCGACCGTCATGCCGTGCGCCTGGGCGATCGGCTGCCGCCCGACGAAGGTGGCGAACTCCTCGTGCAGGACCGGCCCCAGGGCCGCCCGCCCGGTCACCGGGTTCGGCCGGTCCAGCACCACGAACCGCTTGCCCGCGAGCGCGGCCGCCTCCATGCAGTCGAACAGCGTCCAGATGTACGTGTAGAAGCGCGCGCCGACGTCCTGGATGTCGAAGACGACGGTGTCCACCCCGGACGCCGTGAAGACGTCCGCGAGCGGCTGCCCGCTCTTCAGGTACGTGTCGTAGACCGGCAGCCCGGTCGCCGGGTCCTCGTAGTGCCCCTCGGAGCCGCCGGCCTGCGCGGTGCCGCGGAAGCCGTGCTCGGGACCGAAGACGGCCGTCAGGTTCACCCGGCCGTCGGCGTGCATCACGTCCACGATGTGGCGCACGTCCCGGGTGATGCCGGTGGGATTGGTGACGATGCCGACCCGCTCGCCGTCCAGCAGGGCGTAGCCGTCGTCGGCCAGCCGCTCGAAGCCGGTGCGCAACCGGTGGCCGCCGCCCCGGCCACCGCCCGAGGGGGCCGCCTGGGCCGGGCCGGCGCCGGTGGCCGAGGCGGTGGCCGCCACCGCGGCCGTGGTGGCGAGCAGGGTCCGTCGGGACAGCGTCATGCGGTGACCTCCGTGATCGCGGCGGGTGTCATGCGCACGCACGCTAACCCGCGGCCCGGGCCCCACGGAACGACCCGGACCGCGGTTCACCTCTTCCGCCTGGCATACCGACTGGTTAGTCTGTCGATCGGCAGCGCCCGAGCCGTGTCGAAGGAGACCGATGGTGGAAGCCGTGCAGGATGCCGGAGTCGTCGTCACCGGGGCAGGAGGCGGCATCGGCGCCGCGCTGGCCCGCCGCTTCGCGGCCGAGGGGGCCCGGGTGGTCGTCAACGACCTGGACGCCGGACGGGCGAAGGCCGTCGCCGACGAGATCGGCGGCATCGCGGTCCCCGGGGACGCCTCCGCGGTCGTCACCGAGGCCCGCGACGCGCTGGGCGGCACGGTGGACGTCTACTGCGCCAACGCCGGTGTCGGCTCCGGCGGCTCGGAGGCGGCCGACGAGGCCGTGTGGGCGCTCGCCTGGGACGTCAACGTCATGGCCCACGTCCGCGCGGCCCACGCGCTGATCCCCGACTGGCTGGAACGCGGCAGCGGACGCTTCGTCTCCACCGTCTCGGCGGCCGGACTGCTCACCATGATCGGCGCCGCCCCCTACAGCGTCACCAAGCACGGCGCGTACGCCTTCGCCGAGTGGCTGTCCCTCACCTACCGCCACCGCGGCGTCAAGGTGCACGCCGTCTGCCCGCAGGGCGTGCGCACCGACATGCTCACCGCCAGCGGCAGCGCGGGCGAGCTGGTGCTCGCGCCGACCGCGATCGCGCCCGAGGACGTGGCCGACGCCCTGTTCGAGGGCATCGAGAAGGACCGCTTCCTGATCCTGCCGCACCCCGAGGTCGCCGCGTACTACCAGGCCCGCGCCGCCGAACCCGAACGCTGGCTGCGCGGCATGAACCGCCTCCAGCGCCAGTGGGAGGAGGGGACGGCGCGATGACCGGCTCCCGTTACGCGGCCAAGCCCTGGCTGGACCTCCTCACCGACGTCCAGAAAGCCCCGATCGCCCCGGACGCCTCCCTGGTGCACGCCCTGCGCCGGGCCGTGGCCGAGGTGCCCGACCGCCCCTTCCTCGCCTACTTCGACGGCCGCCTCACCTACCGCGAGGTGGACGAGCTGAGCGACTCCGTCGCCGGGCACCTCGCCGCCCGCGGCCTGGAGCGCGGCGACCGGGTCGCCGTCCTGCTGCAGAACTCCCCGCACTTCGTGCTCGCCGTCCTCGGCGCCTGGAAGGCGGGCGCGGTCGTCGTGCCGGTCAACCCCATGTACAAGTCGGGGGAGGTCGGCCACGTCCTGCGCGACGGCGAGGTCGCCGCCCTGATCTGCTCCGACCGGGCCTGGGAGGCGTACCTGCGCGGGGCGGCCGCCGACTCGCCGGTGCGGATCGTGCTCACGGCCTGTGAGCTGGACTTCCAGACCCGCGGCGACGCCCGCGTGCTGACCTTCGAGCGGCTGCCGCGGACCGAGGACGCCGACGACCTCACCGAGGCGGCCCGCGCCGGCCACCAGGCACCCGGGGGCCGCGACCCCGAGCCCGACGGCACCGCGCTCATCAGCTACACCTCGGGCACCAGCGGCACCCCCAAGGGCGCCACCAACACGCACCGCAACATCATGTACAACGCCGAACGGCAGCGCACCGGCCTCGGCCTGCCCGAGGCACCCGTCTACTTCGCGCTGGCGCCGCTGTTCCACATCACCGGCATGGTCTGCCAGTTCGGCGCCTGCCTGAACAGCGCGGGCACCCTCGTCCTGGCGTACCGCTTCGAGGCGGGCGTCGTCCTGGACGCCTTCGCCGAGCACCGGCCGCACTACACGGTCGGCCCGTCCACCGCCTTCATGGCCCTGGCCGCCCACCCCTCCGTCACCCGCGAGCACTTCGCGTCCTTCGCCACCATCTCTTCCGGCGGCGCCCCGCTGCCGCCCGCCCTGGTGGAGAAGTTCCGCGCGGGCTTCGGCCCGTACATCCACAACGGCTACGGGCTCACCGAGTGCACCGCGCCCTGCGCCTCCGTACCGCCCCACCTGGAGGCACCCGTCGACCCGGTCTCCGGGACCCTCGCCGTGGGCGTGCCCGGCCCCGAGACGGTCGTGCGGATCGTGGACGAGCAGGGCGAGGAGGTGCCCTTCGGCGAGCAGGGCGAGATCGTCGTCAGCGGCCCGCAGGTCGTCCCCGGCTACTGGCGCCGCCCCGACGCCACCGCCGAGACCTTCCCCGGCGGCGAGCTGCGCACCGGCGACATCGGCTTCGTCGACGAACAGGGCTGGCTCTACGTCGTCGACCGCAAGAAGGACATGATCAACGCCTCCGGCTTCAAGGTCTGGCCCCGCGAGGTCGAGGACGTCCTCTACACCCACCCGGCGGTGCGCGAGGCCGCCGTCGTCGGCGTCCCCGACGGGTACCGCGGGGAGACCGTCAAGGCCTACATCAGCCTCCGCCCGGGCGCCGACGCCGACCCGGACGCGCTGGCCGCGTACTGCAAGGAGAGACTGGCCGCCTACAAGTACCCGCGTCAGGTGGAGATCCTGACCGACTTGCCGAAGACGGCGAGTGGGAAGATCCTCCGTCGGGAACTGCGTTCCCGTACGCACGACGACGGACAGTGAGACAACGGAAAGGCAGGTGACGGCAGTGCCCAGGACCACGGACGGGGACGGCACTCCGGTGCCGCAGCGGCTCCTGGCCGCCGCCACCCGGCTCTTCGCGGAGCAGGGCTACGACCGCACCTCGGTGCAGGAGATCGTGGAAGCGGCCGGCGTCACCAAGGGCGCGCTCTACCACTACTTCGGATCCAAGGACGACCTCCTGCACGAGGTGTACGCGCGCGTCCTGCGCCTCCAGCAGGAACGCCTGGACGCCTACGCGGACTCCGACGGGCCGGTCGAGGAGCGGGTGCGCGACGCGGCGGCCGACGTGGTCGTCACCACCATCGACAACCTCGACGACGCGTCGATCTTCTTCCGCTCCATGCACCAGCTGAGCCCGGAGAAGAACAAGCAGGTGCGCGCCGAGCGCCGGCGCTACCACGAGCGCTTCCGGGCGCTCATCGAGGAGGGGCAGCGGGCCGGTGTCTTCACCAAGGAGGTCCCGGCCGACCTCGTCGTGGACTACCACTTCGGCTCCGTGCACCACCTGTCGACCTGGTACCGCCCCGACGGCCCGCTCAGCCCGCAGGAAGTGGCCGACCACCTGGCCGACCTGCTGCTGCGGGCGCTGCGTCCGTGAGCCTGCCCGTGAGGTGATCGGCCAGGGCCGCCGCCGCGGGATTGCGCGGCCGCGGCCCGCGCCCGGCCAGCACGACCGTACGGCCCGGCTCCGGCTGCCGGACCGCCACGCACGGCAGCCCGGCCCGCTCGCCGATCCGGCGCGGCACGAACGCCACCCCGATCCCGGCCCGCACCAGGTCGACCAGCAGCCCGATCTGGGTGACGTCACAGGTGATGCGGCGTTCCAGACCGCAGTGCGCGGCCAGACGCCGCACCGCCGTCTCCAGTCCGGTGCCCGCGCGGAAGTCGACGAACGGTTCCTCGGCGAGGTCCTTGATCAACGTCCGCCCGGCCTCGGCGAGGGGATGCCCCGGAGCGGTGATCAGCACCAGTTCCTCCTGCCAGGACGCGTACGGGGTGAGCCCCTCGGGCAGGCTGCCCGCGTCCGGCACGAGGTAGGCGAGGTCCAGCTCGCCCGCGCGCAGCGCCTCGGCCAGCTCGCCGACCGGCGCGTCCCGCACCGACACCTGGACACCGGGGAACCGGCGGTGGAACGTGGCCAGTTCGGCGGGCAGGTCCACGCAGGTCAGCGTCTGGATCGTGCCGATGGCCACCCGGCCGGTGGCCAGCCCCGTCACCGCCGCGACCATCTGCCGGGCCTCCTCGGCGCCGGCCAGCAGCGCGCGGGCCTGCGGCAGCAGGACGCGGCCCGCCTCCGTCAGCACGACCCGGCGGCCGGTGCGGTCGAACAGGTCGGCGCCCAGCTCACGTTCGAGGTTGCGGACCGAGGTGCTGAGCGCCGACTGCACGATCAGCTCGCGGCGTGCGGCGGCGGTGAAGCTGCCTTCGGTGACGACCGCCATGAAATGGCGGAGCTGGCGGATCTCCATCCATCTATTCTAGAGATGGGCCGCAGCGAAACGATCTGTTGGACCGGCGGCCGGTCCGCGAGCCAGCCTGAGGGCATGACTCGCAGACCTTCACCGTGGTCCCGTTTCGTCGCGTTCGTCCGTGCTCTCGTGCACACGGACCATCACTACTCCGGCGGCTACTAGAGGTACTTCTTGATCTCCCGGCGGGCCAGCGAGCGCTGGTGCACCTCGTCCGGGCCGTCGGCGAGCATCAGCGTGCGGGCACCGGCGTACAGCTCGGCCAGCGGGAAGTCCTGGCTCACGCCGCCCGCGCCGTGCAACTGGATCGCCCGGTCGAGGATGCCCACCACCGCGCGCGGCGTGGCGATCTTGATGGCCTGGATCTCGGTGTGGGCGCCCCGGTTGCCGACGGTGTCCATCAGCCAGGCGGTCTTCAGCACCAGCAGCCGCAGCTGCTCGACGGTGACCCGCGCGTCCGCGATCCAGTTCTGCACGACGCCCTGCTGGGCCAGTGCCTTGCCGAAGGCCGTGCGGGAGGTCGCGCGCCGGCACATCAGCTCGATCGCCCGCTCGGCCATGCCGATCAGCCGCATGCAGTGGTGGATCCGGCCGGGACCGAGCCGGGCCTGGGCGATGGCGAAGCCGCCGCCCTCCTCGCCGATCAGGTTCGACACCGGCACGCGCGCGTGGTCGAAGGTCACCTCGGCGTGGCCGCCGTGGTAGTGGTCCTCGTAGCCGAAGACCTGCATCGCCCGGTTCACGGTCACGCCCGGCGTGTCGCGCGGGACCAGCACCATCGACTGCTGGCGGCGGATGTCCTCGCCGTCCGGGTCCGTCTTGCCCATCACGATGAAGATCCGGCAGTCCGGGTTCATCGCCCCGGAGATGTACCACTTGCGGCCCGTGATGACGTACTCGTCACCGTCGCGCTCGATGTGCGTGGTGATGTTCGTGGCGTCCGAGGAGGCCACGTCCGGCTCGGTCATCGCGAACGCCGAGCGGATCTCACCGGCGAGCAGGGGTTCGAGCCACTGCTTCTTCTGCCGCTCGTCGGCGAACTGGGCCAGCACCTCCATGTTCCCGGTGTCGGGCGCCGCGCAGTTCGTCGCCGTCGGTGCCAGCTGCGGGCTGCGGCCGGTGATCTCGGCGAGCGGCGCGTACTGGAGGTTGGTGAGGCCGGCACCGTACTCGGCGTCGGGGAGGAAGAGGTTCCACAGGCCCTGACGGCGGGCCTCGGCCTTGAGGTCCTCCACGACCTGCGGGGTGTCCCAGGGGGAGGCGAGGAGGGCACGCTGCTCGTGGGCGACCTGCTCGGCGGGGTACACGTACTCGTCCATGAAGGCGAGCAGCCTGGCGCGGAGTTCCTCGGTGCGTGCGTCGAACGCGAAGTCCATGGCGGTTCAGCCTTCCTGAAGGGTGGTCAGGCCGTGCTCGATGAAGACGGGGACGAGTTCGCCGATGCGGTCGAAGCCGCGGCCGACCGTCCGGCCCAGTGTGTAGCGGTAGTGGATGCCCTCCAGGATCACGGCGAGCTTGAACCAGGCGAACGCCGTGTACCAGGCGACCGAGGACACGTCGCGCCCCGAGCGCGCGGCGTACCGCTCGATCAGCTCGGAGGGGGTGGGATGGCCGGGCGCCTGGGCCGTGGTGGAGACGGGGGAGTCGGGCATGCCGAGCGGCTGGCTGTACATGACGAGGAGACCGAGGTCGGTGAGCGGGTCGCCGAGCGTGGACATCTCCCAGTCGAGGATCGCCCTGATCTCGTCGTCCTCGCCGCCGATCAGGACGTTGTCGAGCCGGTAGTCGCCGTGCACGACGGCCGGCGCGGGGGAGCGGGGCAGCTCCCGGCCGAGCGTGGCGTGCAGCTCGTCGATGCCGGCCAGGTCGCGGTTGCGGGAGGCGTCCAGCTGCTTGGCCCAGCGGCGGAGCTGGCGGTCCAGGAAGCCCTCGGGGCGGCCGAAGTCCCCGAGGCCCACCGCGGCGGGGTCCACCGCGTGCAGTCCGACGAGCGTGTCGACCAGGTTCAGCACGGCGGCCCGGGTGCGCTCGGGGCCGAGCGGGGCGAGCTGGTCCGCGGTGCGGTACGGGGTGCCCTCGACGAACTCCATGACGTAGAAGGGCGCCCCGAGGACCTCCTCGTCCTCGCACAGCAGCACCGGGCGCGGCACCGGTACGTCCGTCGGGTGCAGGGCGCTGATCACCCGGTGTTCGCGCCTCATGTCGTGCGCGGTGGCCAGCACGTGGCCGAGCGGGGGGCGCCGCACGACCCACTTCGAGGCGCCGTCCGAGACCGCGTAGGTGAGGTTCGAGCGGCCGCCCTCGATCAGCCGGCCGGACAACGGGCCGCTCACCAGGCCGGGCCGCTCGCGGGCGAGCAGGGCACGCAGCCGGTCGAGATCGAGTCCGGGCGGGTGGTCGGGGCTCATCGGCGCTCCTCGGGCAGGCGAACAGTACCCGACTCATGATGCCGACCGGTCGGTATGGCGTCCAGTGGGCGAGCGCAACGTGATCGGGGCCACCCCGGGCCGGCGGCTCCCGGCGGGCGGCGGACGCGCACCGGCGGAGCGAGGGGGCGGACGGGCGGACGCGGGGGGAAGACCGTGGTGGCGGTGGGCCGGGAGGCGGAGGGGACGCCGGCCGCGTCCTAGAGGACCAGGACCGTACCGCACACCGCCAGCCCCACCGTGCACAGCGCGGCCGCCGTGGCGTTGCCGGGGGCGACGACCGGGGGCCTGCTCGCCGAGGCGAGGGCGCCGATGCGGCGGTGGGCGACGCCCAGGAGGACCAGCCAGAACGCGCAGCACAGCGCCGCGGCGACGATCGCGGAGGGCGTCGGGCCCCCGTGCAGCGCGGCCTTCACGGCGAGCACGGTGACGACGGTGCCGGACAGGGTCGTGCGGCGCCAGGCGAGCCGGGTGCGCTCGGGCTGGAGCCCGGGGTCCCGTTCCGGGGCGGTGCCGGGGCGGGGGCCGGGAGCCGCGCTCATCCCTCCCACCCGACGAGGACCACGACGACCATGGCGAGGGCCACCACGGCGACCACGAGGCCGAGCAGCGCCGGGAAGCGGGAGACGGGGAGGTCCTCACCGCGGCGCATCGCCCGCTCGCAGCGCACCCAGTGGTTGACGGCTCGCAGGGAACACAGGACGCCGGCCGCGAGGAGCGCGAGGGCGAGCCCGATCCGCCAGCCCCAGCGCAGGTCGGGCAGGAACTGGTCCACCGCGAATCCGCCGCCGATCAGGGCGAGGGCGGTGCGCAGCCAGGCCAGGAAGGTGCGCTCGTTGGCCAGCGAGAACCGGTAGTCGGGCGTCCCGCCTTCCTGCCGCACCTCCTCGGGCGCGAACCAGAGCCGGAGATTCCGTACGAATGCGATCACGCGGGGACCCTATCGGGCGACGTGCGGCGCGTGGACGGGATGTCTGGGGCGCCTGTGCGTCGGCCTCCGGCGGTGGGGCGGGCGCCGGGGGTGTCCCTTCCGGGGGAGGGTGCCTCGTGGCGCCGGGGTGTCCTTCCGGGGGAGGGTGCCCCGTGGCGCCGGGGTGTCCTTCCGGGGGGAGGCGCCCCGTGGCGCCGGGGTGTCCTTCCGGGGGGAGGCGCCCCGTGGCCCCGGGCCACATGAACCCACCCCCGCCCCGCGTGCACGGTCGGCACCCCGTCCGCGTCGGGTCACCTCACGCGCCCTCCCCCCGCCGGGCCCGCAGCCGCGCATACGCCGCCAGTCCGTCCGGCACCCACTCCCACTCCCGGAGCCGCCGTTCCACCTCCGCCTCCTCCAGGAACCCCCACCACGCCACCTCCTCCACCTGCGGGGCCACGCGCGACGAGACGCGCACGTCGTACACCGCCGACCACCACGTCCGCCCGGCACCGTCGTCGTACAGGAACTTGAAGAGGAACTCCGGTCGCGCGAGCCCCCGCACCCCCAGCTCCTCCTCCGCCTCCCGCAACGCCGCGTCGTCGTAGGACTCGCCCGCCCCCACCACCCCGCCGACGAACATGTCGTACAGGGACGGGAAGACCAGCTTCGTCGGCGTGCGACGGTGGACGAAGACGCGGCCCCGCGCGTCCCGGGCCCGCACGAACACGCAGCGGTGGCGCAGCCCCCGGGCGTACGCGTCACCCCGCCGGGCCTGCCCGGTCACCCGGTCGTTCTCGTCGACGACGTCGAGGATCTCGTCAGCGCTCATGCCCCCATCCAAGCAGCGGCCGACGGGACCGGCGTCAGCGCCGTTGCAGGTCCCGCGCCGGGCCGTGCTCGCCCGTGCCCTGCGGCATCGCCGGATGCATCCCGAGCAGCACGATGCCCGTCACCACCGCCGCGAGACCGCCCGCCTCCCACGCCAGCGCCCCGACGTCGGTCCGCAGCCGGTCGCCGAGGAAACCGACCCCGCAGGCGATGCCCGCGAGCGGCTGGGCCGCCGTCAGGGCGGGCAGCGACCTGCGCAGCGGCGCCGTCTCGAACGCGCTCTGCACCAGGATCAGGCCGGTGACGCCGAGCACCAGCACCGCGTACGGCTGCCAACCGGTCAGCAGTCCCGTCGGGCCGCCCACCGACAAGCGCTGTCCGCTCACCCGGGTCAGCGCGTCCTGCACCCCGTACACCAGCCCCGCGGCCAGCGCCAGCAGCGCCGGTCCCCAGGTCAGCCGCACCCGACCGGCGCACGCCGTGAGCAGCAGGGCGAGGCCGAGCACCACGCCGAAGACGACCCAGTGGCGCACGGGGTCGGTCACCGCGCCGCCGCCGCGCGGCTCGCCCGCCACGACGAACGCGCTGACCCCGCCGGCCAGCAGGGCGAGGCCCGCCCAGCCCTGACGGCCCAGCGGCTGCCGGGTCCGTACGCGGGAGAGGGCCAGGGCGAAGAGCAGGTTCGTCGCGAGGAGGGGCTCGACCAGGGTGACCTCGCCGTCGGCCAGCGCGATCGCGCCCATCACCATCCCGGCCACCATCAGACCCGTGCCGCCCAGCCAGCACGGCACCCGCATCAGGTCGAGCAGCAGGCGCGGGGAGAGGAAGTCGCCCAGCGGGGCGCGCTGGGCCGCGTTCTGCTGGAGGACGAACCCGAAGCCCAGGCAGCACGCGGCGCTCACGGCGAGAACCAGAACCAGAACCGACACGCTGCGTACCTCGATCGTCAGGCCGGGCCACGGGGTGCGTGGGAACCGACTCTAGTGCGGGCGGGCCCGGTGCGCCGGGCGAGTGCCCGCATCCGGGTGGCCGGCACCACCGGGACACGGCGACACGGACGACAAGTTCCCTTCCAGTAACGGCAGTTGACGCGTGTAACGACGCTGCGGGCCTTGACGTCGAGCCTTGGCTGCCGGTTTGCTGTGCGTGATCAGTACATGGCAGACCGGCTACGACGACCGACCGGGTCGCGTGAGGAAGTTCCCGCGGTGCCCCCACCCCCGCCTCCCCTCGGCCGCGGCCGCAGACGCGTGGCCCAGCCCTTCGACGAAGCGCTCGACGACGCCGAACTCGTCACCGCGCGGACCGCGTTGGCCCAGGGGCGCTGGCAGTCCGCCCGGTCCCTGCTCGTCCACACGGGTGACGACTGGGACCGCCGCGGACACCGGGTCACGGTCCTCGCCAAGGAGACCTACTGCGCCGCCTGGGCCCGCGAGTGGCTGCTCGCCGAGCCCGACTCCGCCGACGCCCGGGTCCTGCTCTCCCTGGCCCTCGTCCACCGCGCCCTGCGCGGGAAGGAGAAGCCGGACAGGGCCCGGGAGGCGTGCCGGGACGCCGCGGTGCTCGTGCCCGCCGATCCCACTCCCTGGCTCGGACTGCTCCTGCTGGAGCGCGCGCTCGGCACGGACGACGAGACCGTCCGCGCCTTCGAACAGGTGCGCGGCCGGTACGCCGACCACCACCACGCCCACCATCTGATGGTGGCCCGGCTCGCCGAACGCCGCGACGACGACCCGGACCCGTTCCACGAGGTCTACGACTTCGCCGACTGGGCCTCCGAACAGGCCCCCGCCGACTCCCCGCTGGCCGTCCTGCCGGTGGTCGCCCACGCCGAGCGCTACCGGGTGCTGGCCGCCGCCGGACACGTGTCCACCGACCCGCGGGCGTCCGGCCACTGGGCCGACCGCCGGGCCAGGCTGGTGATGAAGGCGGCCTTCGACTGGTGGCTGGAGTGGGAGCAGGACGGCCACCCGCGCCGCCTGATCGACCTCAACTTCCTCGCGCACGCCAAGTCCTGCGAGGGCCGCGGCGCCGAGGCCGCCGCCCTGTTCCACCGCATCGGCGAGCACGCCACACCCGCTCCCTGGTCGTACCCCGACCGCGACTCCCACCCCGCCTTCCGTGCCGCCCGAGCCGACGCGCTGGGCACGACCTGACACCCCGACACCCCGACACCCCACAGTGAGGACGGTTCCCCCGATGGCCACGGGCAGTTCGCGCACGAGCGGATCCACGAGCGACGGCGGCATCAGCACCTTCAAGGGGGAGGAGCGGGCGCTGCGCGCGGACCGGCTGGGCACGGGGGGCCTGCTCCTGTCCGTCCTCGCCGCCACCGCACCCCTCATGGTGGTCGCCGGGGTCATGCCCACCACGTTCGCGGTGATGGGCATCGTCGGGCAGCCGCTGCTCTTCGTGATCCTGGGCGTGGTGCTGATCCTGTTCAGCGTCGGCTACGCCGAGATGAGCCGCCACGTCCACAACGCGGGCGCCTTCTACGCGTACATCTCCCGCGGCCTCGGCGGCACCGCCGGCGCGGGCGCCGCCCTCGTCGCGCTGGTCGCCTACAACGCCCTCCAGGTCGGCATCTACGGCATCTTCGGCTTCGAGGTCTCCGGCCTCCTCGCCACCTACGCCGACCTCGAGGTCGCCTGGTGGATCCCCGCGCTGCTGGCCGTGCTGGCGGTCGGCACGCTGGGCTGGCTGAAGATCGACGTCAACGCGCGCGTGCTCGGGGTGCTGCTGCTCATCGAGGTGGCGCTGGTGGTGGTGTTCGACGTCGCCGCCGTCGCCGACCCCGGCGCCCAGGGGCTGTCGCTGCACGCCTTCGACCCCGACACGCTGACCGGGGCGGGGGTCGGGACCGCACTGTGCTTCTGCATCGCCGCCTTCCTCGGCTTCGAGCAGGCGCCCGTGTACGCGGAGGAGACCAGCCGGCCGCACGTCCTGGTGCCGCGCGTGATGTTCCTCGCCGTCGGCGGCGTCGCCGTCTTCTTCGCGCTCAGCAGCTGGGCCCTGACCGTCGCCACCGGCCCCGACCGGATCGTCGGCACCGCGCAGGAACAGAGCGCGGGACTGCTCTTCTTCCTCACCGAGTCCCGGCTCGGCTCCACCTTCACCGACGTCCTGCACGTGCTCTTCGTGACCGGCATGTTCGCGGCCCTGCTCAGCTTCCACAACGTCGTCGCCCGGTACGCCTTCGCCATGGGCCGGGAGGGTCTGCTGCCCGCCGCCTTCGGACGCACCAGCGGCACCAGCGGCGCGCCCGGCACCGGCTCGCTGCTCCAGACCGCCGTGTCCGCCGTCGTGGTCGCCGGCTTCGCGATCGCCGACGACAGGCCGGCCGGCGACCCGACCGAACCGGTCCTGCACCTGTTCACCTGGGGCGGCAACATCGGCGCCCTCGGGGTGATCGTGCTGATGGCGGCGGCCTCGTTCTCCGTGGTCGCCTTCTTCGTCCGCCGCGGCGCCGCCGGCACCCAGGGCGTCCGCCTGGCGGCCTCCGCCGTCGCGGGCCTCGCCCTGCTGGTGATCGCCGGGTACACGGTGAAGGACTTCGACGTCCTCGCCGGCGCCGGTCCCGGTTCGGCCCTGACCTGGGTCCTGCCCGGCATCATCGGCCTCGCCGCGGCCGGTGGCCTGGTGCAGGGCCTGGTCCTGCGGGCCCGCGCCCCCGAGCGGCACGCCCGCATCGGCCTGGGCAACGAGGCCTTCCAGCTGGACCGGGCGGCCGGCGAGGCGTCCTAGCCGCGCGATCAGTACGCACGACGACGGCGCCCGCCCCCGGTGGACCGGGAACGGGCGCCGTCGCCGTGCGTACCGCTATACGGCCGCTATATGACCAGGGAGAGCAGCAGGACCAGACCGCCCCCGACCACCGAGATGATCGTCTCCATGACGGACCAGGTCTTGACGGTCTGGCCGACGTCCAGGCCGAAGTACTCCTTCACCAGCCAGAAGCCGGCGTCGTTGACGTGGCTGAAGAAGAGCGAGCCGGCGCCGATGGCCAGGACCAGCAGGGCCGCGTGGGTCGTCGACATGTCGGCCGCCAGCGGCGCCACCAGACCGGCCGCCGAGACGGTCGCCACCGTCGCCGAGCCGGTCGCCAGCCGGATCGCCACCGCGATCAGCCAGGCCAGCAGCAGCGCCGGGATCGACCAGTCCTCGGAGATCTCCAGGACCATCTGGCCCACACCGGAGTCGATCAGCGTCTGCTTGAAGCCGCCGCCCGCGCCGACGATCAGCAGGATGCCCGCGATGGGCGCGAGCCCCTTCTCGACCAGGCCCGAGACGCGGTCCTTGGCGAAGCCGGCGGGTCGCAGCAGCGTGAAGATGCCCACGATCACGGCGGCGAGCAGGGCGATCAGCGGCGAGCCGACGACGTCGAAGACGCGCTGCACCAGCTGGTCGGGGTCGTCGACGATGATGTCGACGAGCGCCTTGGCGAGCATCAGCACGACCGGCAGCAGGATCGTGACGAGGGTGGCACCGAAGCTCGGACGCTTCTCCAGCGTCTCGGAGGCGCGCTGCGGGATCATGCGGTCGGGGGCGGGGACGTCCACCCAGCGGGCCGCGTACTTCGAGAACACCGGACCGGCGATGATCACCGTCGGGATCGCCACCAGGACACCGAGCGCCAGGGTCACCCCGAGGTTGGCGCCGACCGCGTCGATCGCGACCAGCGGGCCGGGGTGCGGCGGGACCAGGCCGTGCATCACGGACAGACCGGCCAGCGCCGGGATGCCGATGCGCATCAGGGAGTAGTTGCCGCGCTTGGCGACCATCAGGACGACCGGGATCAGCAGCACGATGCCGACCTCGAAGAACAGCGGCAGCCCGACGACGGAGGCGATCAGCACCATCGCCCACGGCATCGACCGCACGTTCGCCTTGGCCAGGATGGTGTCCACGATCTGGTCGGCGCCGCCGGAGTCGGCGAGCATCTTGCCGAGGATCGCGCCGAGGGCGATCAGGACACCGACGCCCGCGACCGTCGAGCCGAGTCCGGCGGTGAAGCTGGCGATGACCTTGTCCAGCGGAGCCCCGGCGAACGCGCCGAGCGCCAGCGTCCCGATGGTCAGGGACAGGAAGGCGTGCAGCTTGAACTTGGTGATGAGCAGGACGATGACGGCGATGCCCAACAGCACGGCGATGCCCAGCTGGGCATGGCCGGCGGAGGTGATCGGCTCGGCGGTGTCCGCTGCCAGCATCTCGACGCTGAGTCTGGTCACGGTGATTCCCTTGCGGTGATGGGGATTCGGGGGGAGACGAGGCCGTGCACACCGGTGGTGGCACGGCCCCGGGGAAGGTCGTGGGGGGTCGGCCCGCTACCGGGCCACCGGGTCACAGGGCCGGTTCGGGGAGGTCCTTGAGGGCGTTCGCCGCCCGCTCGGTGATCTCCTCGGGGCTGCCGGCCACGTCCACCGCGACCCCCGCCTCGTCCGGCTGGAGCGGCTGGAGCGTGGCGAACTGGGAGTCGAGCAGGGCCGTCGGCATGAAGTGCCCCTCGCGGTGCGACATCCGGTCCTCGATCAGCTCGCGGCTGCCCGTGAGGTGGACGAAGACGACACCGGGAGCGGCGGCCCGCAGCCGGTCGCGGTACGACCGCTTGAGCGCCGAACTGCTCACCACCCCGCCGAGCCCGGCCCGCCCGTGCGCCCAGCCACCGATGGCGTCCAGCCAGGGCCAGCGGTCCTCGTCGGTGAGCGGGGTCCCGGCCGTCATCTTGGCGATGTTGGCCGGCGGGTGGAAGTCGTCGCCCTCGGCGTAGGGAACGCCGAGCCGGGCCGCGAGCAGGGGGCCGATGGTGGTCTTCCCGGTGCCCGCTACGCCCATGACCACGACGACGTGGGGGGTGTGCAGTTGCTGCATCGCACTCTCGCTGTCTTCGTCGACACGTGATGTCCAGGCAACTGAAACCCATTAGGTACGACGAATTCAAGAGTGTGTGATGTATAAGTCTGACTTTTTGTTCCCGTGACGCGCCCCGTACGCTGAGTGCATGAGCACACCGGGCCGGGGGCTGCACGGCCGCGTACTGGACACCCTCGGCCCCGCGATCACCGCGGGCGAGTACCCCGCGGGCAGCGTCCTGCGGACGGACGAGCTGGCGCAGCGTTTCGAGGTGTCGCGCTCCGTGATGCGCGAGGCCGTCCGCGTACTGGAGTCCATGCACCTGGTCGAGTCGCGCCGCCGAGTCGGCGTGACCGTCCTGCCCGAGTGCGAGTGGAACGTCTACGACCCGCAGGTCATCCGCTGGCGCCTGGCCGGCGCCGACCGCCCGCGCCAGCTGCGCTCGCTGACCGTGCTGCGGTCGGCGATCGAACCGGTCGCCGCGGGACTGGCCGCCAGGAACGCCACCCCGGAGCAGTGCGCCGAGCTCACCGAGTGCGCGCTCGGCATGGTGGCCAACTCGCGCGGCCACAAGCTGGAGGGGTACCTCTTCCACGACGTGGCCTTCCACCGCGTCATCCTGGCCGCGTCCGGCAACGAGATGTTCGCCCGCCTCGGCGGCGTCGTCGCCGAGGTCCTGGCCGGTCGCACGCACCACGACGTGATGTTCGAGGACCCCGACCCGGCCGCCGTCACCCTGCACGTCCGGGTCGCCGAGGCCGTCCGCGCCCGGGACGCCGAGAGCGCCGAGCGACTGACCCGCGAGATCACGGTCGGGGCCCTCCAGGAACTGGACATCCTGGCGCCGTAGCGGGCCCCAGGGCCTGTTGCGAAAGTGGCCTCTGCCGCGCGACGCCCGGCACGCACTCTCGCCGCCGGGCGACGAGGCCGCTTTCGCAACAGGACCCTAGGCGAGGAACTCCCCGTCGACGTACACCCACGCCCCGTCGACCCGCTCGAACCGGCTCCGCTCGTGCAGCGAGCCGCCGCGGTACGAGGCGCGGAAGGTGACCGTGCCGGTGGAGTGGAACGCGGATCCGTCGGCCGTGTCCAGGACCTCCAGCCCGGTCCACCGCGTCCCCGGGTCCAGGTCGAGACGCGCCGGCCGCGTCCTCGGATGCCACGTCCGCAGCAGGTACCCCGCGTCACCCTTCACGAAGGCGCTGTACCGCGAACGCATCAGTGCCTCGGCGCTCGGCGCGGCCGCCGCCCCCGCATGGAAACGGCCGCAGCACTTCTCGTACGCCTCGGGCAGCCCGCACGGGCAGGAACGCGTGGTCATGACGGCCATTGTGCCCGCTCGGACGCCGCCCCGGAAAACAGAAGACCCCTGCTCAGCAGGGGTCTCGTCTGGTGTCCGAGGGGGGACTTGAACCCCCACGCCCGATAAAGGGCACTAGCACCTCAAGCTAGCGCGTCTGCCATTCCGCCACCCGGACAAGGTGTCTGTCGTGCGGGGTGTTCCCCGCGGCGACGACGTAAACATTACCAGGCTTTCGAGGGTGCCCGATCACCCCCGCCCCGGCGTGAACGACGTGTGACGGGCCGGGTCCGGTCTTGGGCCCCGGCGGCCCGAGGGGGAGGATGAGGGGGACCCACCAGCAGTGACAGCGGGAGGAAGCACGTGAGCGAGTCGGGCACGGCCGGGAGCGTCACCGGCGAGGACGAGGTCGTCGACCTCTGCCGCGAGCTGATCCGGATCGACACCAGCAACTACGGCGACCACTCGGGCCCCGGAGAGCGCAAGGCGGCCGAGTACGTCGCCGAGAAGCTCGCCGAGGTGGGCCTCGAGCCGCAGATCTTCGAGTCCCACCCGGGACGCGCCTCCACGGTGGCCCGGATCGAGGGCGAGGACCCGTCACGGCCCGCGCTGCTCATCCACGGCCACACCGACGTCGTCCCGGCCAACGCGGACGACTGGACCCACCACCCCTTCTCCGGCGAGGTCGCCGACGGGTGCGTGTGGGGACGCGGCGCCGTCGACATGAAGGACATGGACGCGATGACCCTCGCGGTCGTCCGCGACCGGATGCGCAGCGGACGCAAGCCCCCGCGGGACATCGTCCTGGCGTTCCTCGCCGACGAGGAGGCCGGCGGGACGTACGGCGCGCGACACCTGGTCGACAACCACCGGCACCTCTTCGAGGGCGTCACCGAGGCGATCAGCGAGGTGGGCGGCTTCTCCTTCACCGTCAGCGAGCAGCGCCGGCTGTACCTGATCCAGACGGCCGAGAAGGGCATGCACTGGATGAAGCTGACCGTGGCCGGCACCGCCGGGCACGGGTCGATGATCCACCGCGACAACGCCATCACCGAGCTGTCGGAGGCCGTCGCGCGCCTCGGCCGGCACCGGTTCCCCGTCCGCGTCACGAAGACCACCCGGGCCTTCCTCGACGAACTGGGCGACGCCCTCGGCACCGAGCTGGACCCCGAGAACATGGAGGGGACGCTCGCCAAGCTCGGCGGCATCGCCAAGCTCATCGGCGCGACCCTGAGCAACACCGCCAACCCCACGCAGCTCGGCGCGGGCTACAAGGTCAACGTCATCCCAGGCGAGGCGACCGCCCACGTCGACGGCCGGTTCCTGCCCGGACACGAGGAGGAGTTCCTCGCCGACCTCGACCGGATCCTCGGACCGAACGTGCGGCGCGAGGACGTCCACTCCGACAAGGCCGTCGAGACCACCTTCGACGGAGCCCTCGTGGACGCGATGCAGTCCGCGCTGGTGGCGGAGGACCCGGCCGCGAAGGCCATCCCGTACATGCTCTCCGGCGGGACGGACGCCAAGTCGTTCGACGACCTCGGCATCCGCGGCTTCGGCTTCGCGCCGCTCAAGCTGCCGCCGGAGCTGGACTTCGCGGGCATGTTCCACGGGGTCGACGAGCGGGTGCCGGTGGACGGCCTGCGGTTCGGCGTGCGCGTGCTCGACAGGTTCATCGAGGCGTCCTGAACGCCTGCTGAAACGAGACTTCACCCTTCCCGTATTCGACCGCCCGTGCGGGTAGTTACCGGGAAGGGTGAATGCGCTCATAAGCTCGTAGCCTCATTACTCCTTCCTCGTTACAGGTGATGCGATCGGCAATCTCGGATCGCCTTTGCCAACTAGGAGGAATAATGCTCAA
Organism: Streptomyces sp. JHA26; assembly: GCF_002005565.1. Taxonomy (GTDB): domain Bacteria; phylum Actinomycetota; class Actinomycetes; order Streptomycetales; family Streptomycetaceae; genus Streptomyces. Next base: position 22,287 of record NZ_BDJC01000082.1, read on the forward strand.
GAAGGTCGTCGCCGCTGCGGTTGCCACCGGTGGTCTGGTTCTCGCGGGCGCGGGCGTGGCCGCCGCCGACTCCGGTGCGCAGGGCGTCGCCGCCCACTCCCCGGGCATCGTTTCCGGCAATGTCGTCCAGGTTCCCGTGCACGTCCCGGTGAACGTCTGCGGCAACACGATCTCCGTGATCGGCCTGCTGAACCCCGCCTTCGGCAACGCGTGCGTCAACAAGTGACGTCGCGTCTCGCCCCGTGAGGGTCTGAGTCCGTCGGCCCCGGAGCGCGCGCCACGCGCTCCGGGGCCGCGTTCTTGGGACGAAGAACATCCAGCGTGCACCAGTGCCGGAGGCGAAGGAATTCCCGGCACTACGGGACTACGGCAAGGCAGGGATTTCGGAAATGCGACAGGTCACCCGCAAGGGCCTGATGACGATGGCGGCCGCCACCGGCGTGCTCGCCGCCGTGGGCGGCGCCGCCCACGCCGACGCGGGGGCGCACGGATCCGCCTCCGGCTCACCCGGCGTACTGTCCGGCAACACGGTGCAGGCGCCCGTGCACGTGCCGGTGAACGTCTGCGGCAACACGGTCGACGTCATCGGCGTCCTCAACCCGGCGATGGGCAACGCGTGCGCCGACCGGGGCGGCGACTCCGGCCACCACGGCGGTTCGCACGGGGGCGCGCAGGCCGGCGGCCACGCCACCGACTCGCCCGGGATCATCTCCGGCAACCACGTCGAGGCGCCGGTCCACGTGCCGGTGAACGTCTGCGGCAACACGGTCGACGTCATCGGCGCCCTCAACCCGGCCACGGGCAACGACTGCACCAACGGGGGCGGCGGAGACCGCACCACCCCGCCGGGCAATCCCGGTGAGCCGGGCGACCCCGGTAACCCCGGTGAGCCGGGCAATCCCGGTAACCCTGGCGAGCCCGGCAACCCCGGTGAGCCCGGCACCCCCGGAAACCCCGGCACCCCGGGCGACGAGACGCCGGGCGGCTCCTCGCACGGCAACCAGCCGGGTGCCCAGACCGTCACCCAGCCCCGGGGCGACGCGCAGCTCGCCGAGACCGGCAGCGAACTGCCGCTGGGACTCGCCCTGCCGGCGGGCGCGGGCGCGCTGCTCGCGGGCACGGTGCTCTACCGCAGGGCGCGCGCCTCGGCCTGACACGGCGGACCGGTACACCGACCGGACCCCGCGCGGTGGGCGGGGTCCGCTCCGGTTCTCCCACCGGTGCCCGGGTCGCCCCGGGCACCGGTCACCATGTGGCGCGCACCTGGCGGATGATCCGCCGCCGCAACCGCACCCTGCGGCTGCCGTCGCGCAGCAGGCTCAGGCGGTACAACTCCCAGTGTCCGTACTCGGCGTGGTCGGTCAGCAGACGGGTCGTCTCCTTGCGGGAGACCCCGCGAGGCACGTACACGTCGACAAATTCGTATTCCGGCATCGCATCTATTGTGCGGGCTGGGGCCCGGTACGGATAGCGTCTGCACTATGTCTGATGCTGCGCAGCCCACCGCTGCCGAGGTACGCGCCGCCGCCGAGGCGGTCAAGACCGCGCTCGACCGCCACCTGGCCGTGGTCGAACGCCGGTCGGGGGAGGACGACCCGGCCGTCTACCAGGCGTTCAACGAGCTGGCCGCGGCCGCGGAGGCGTACGACGAACTGCTCTACGACCGCTACGACGAGGTGACTCCCTTCGAGATCCCCGGCGCCGACGAGACGCCGCCGTACACGGGCCCCGAGGAACCGAACGCGCTGAGCGTGCTGATCCGCCGCGACTACGCGGTGGTGGAGCCGCAGCGGCTGATGGCACAGGCGCGGCGGATCGAGGCGGCCGACGACGAGGCGGGCGTGGGCGCGGACGTCTCCGACACGGTCCACGGGGCGCTGGGCGTCCTGTTCGGTGAGTTCGAGGCGGACGAGATCGCCTCCCGGCACAAGGAGTTCGGCCTGGAGGAGGGCGACTCCACACTCTGGGTGACGGCCTCGGACGAAAGCGCCGAGCCGGGCGAGTGGCTGGAGGCGCCGTTCGACCAGGTCGACCCCCAACAGGTGGTCTGCCGCTTCGACGTCAGCGCGGTCTTCGACGACGAGTTCGACGACGACGAGGACGACGTGCCGGACCTGGAGGAGGACCTCGACACGGACCTGGACGAGGAACCGGACGAGGGGCCCGACGAGGAGGGCGAGCCGGAGCGGCTGCGGACGGACCACTGAGCGGCCCACCACGCACGGCGGCGGTCACGGGATGCGTTCCCCGCGACCGCCGCCGTCGTATCCGCGCGGAGCGCCCGCGCGCCCCACGGCTCAGCCGTTCACCGGGACCTGCGGAGCGAGCAGCGCCGGCAGCCGGGTCGTCCGCGGCCTGGCCCGCACCTCGGCGACGGCACGGGGCAGCGCCTGGTCCACGCCGTGCACCACGGACAGATGACGGGCGGCCCGCCCGAACGCCGTGTAGACCCACGGGCGGCTGAGCGCCTGTGCGGCGTCGCCGGGCAGGACCACCACCACCGCGGGCCAGCGGCCGCCGACCGCCTGGTGCGCGGTCAGCGCCCAGCCGTGCCGCACGGTCCGCTCCAGCCGCTCCCTCGGGACGACGACGTCCTCACCCGCGCAGGACAGGTGCAGTCCGTCGGCGTCGGCCCTCACCACACGGCCCGGCAGCGTACGGCCCGGCACGGGGGAGTAGGCGACACGGTCGCCGGGGTCGAAGCCGCCGAAGCGGCCGGGGCCCGGGTTCAGCCGGTCCTTCAGCGCCGCGTTGAGCGCCCGCGTGCCCGCCGCGCCGCCGTGCCCCGGCGTGATCACCTGCGTCTCCTCGGCGGGGACGCCGATCGCCCGCGGCACCGAGTCCGCGACGAGCTGCACGGTCCGGTGCACGGCCTCGCCCGCGTCCCGCACGGGCACGATCACGACCTCCTTGCCGGGCGCCTCGACCTGGCCCAGCTCGCCGACGCCGATGCCGGACACCAGCTCGCCCAGCGGACCCGGGTCCGGAAGCCGGGAGGCGATCCGGGGGCAGATCCGCGCCGCCAGCAGATCCGCGAAGACCCGCCCCGGACCCGCGGACCACAGCACGTCCGGGTCGCCGGCCAACACCAGCCGTGCCCCGTCGGGCAGGGACTCCGCCAGCAGGGCGCCCGTCTCGACGTCCACCTGCGGCGCGTCGAGCACGACGAGCAGATCGAGGTCCAGCGCACCGTCCGCGTCCCGCCCGGGCCCCTCGGTCCCGGCCAGCAGCCCGGCCAGGGTGACGACGCGCGGACCCTCCGGGGCCGGGCCGTCCGGGGCGGGCGAGCCCGGGCGCGGCGCCGCCGGCCGGTCGTCCGACAGGGCGGCGAAGCGGTCGCGACCGAGCGGACCGTGCGCGGCGGCCCAGGCACGCAGCCCGAGGCCGTGCGCGGTACGCAGCAGGGCCGCCGGTTCGGCCAGGGACGCCTCCCCGCCGGTGTGCAGGACCAGCCCGTGCTCCGCGACCGCACGGATCAGGTCGGCGGTGGAACCCTGCGCGGACGCGGCGGCCCGCTCCCAGTCCTCCGCCGCGCCGTCCCGCTTCGGCACCGAGTCGACCAGCCGGGCCAGACCGTCGGCGAGGCTCTCCTCCGCGAGCGCGTACCGCTCCAGGCCGACCAGGACCCGCACCGGACGCTCCTCGGCCTCGTCCGCCCCCTCCGCCCCCGCGCCCGCGTCGTCCGGGCGGACGCCGGTCTCCTCCAGGGCGTCCTGGAAGACCAGGGCCTCGCCCTCGGCGAGGGTGCTCTGCACGGCGGCGTCGGGATCCGGCACGCCCCGCTGGGCCAGCGCGGCCGTGAGCCGCGGCAGCTCCAGGGCCGTGTGCCCGGCCAGGGCCGCCTGCTCCAGCAGCCAGACGGTGACCGCACGCCCCCGCCGCTCGTCGTCCGGGCCGCACTCCGCGCCGAGCAGCGCCCGGGCGAACCCGTCGGCCTGCTCCGGCCGCACCCCGGCGACCCGCAGCAGCTGCCAGGGGTCCGCTCGCAGCGACTCCTCCGCCCCCTCACCGAGGAGCGCGGCGGTCTGCGGCGCGAGCGTGTCGGGAGCGCCGCCCTCGGCCAGGACGCGCCGCACCGCCCGGACGGTCTCCGGCGCGGGTCCCGCGGGCACGGCGGCGGGTCCGGCCGTCGCCGGCCGGGGGCGTCG
>NZ_BDJC01000083.1 GCF_002005565.1 Streptomyces sp. JHA26
GCTCACCGCACTGCTGGCCGTCCTGCTGGTCCTGCTCCCGGCCCGGCCCGCGCCGGGCGCACGCGTCGCGCCCGAGGGGCCGCTCCCGGCCCACTCGGTCACCGCCGTCCCCCGCCCGGACGCAGGCCTCCACGCCGACGACGGCTGTCCGGGCACCTGCGCCGCCCAGGCCAGGCCCCGCCACGACCACCTCGGCGAACGTCCCTCGGCACCGGACCACCTCGCCGTCACCGCGCACGGGGCCGGCGCCGTCCCGTCCGCCCGCGGACGGCGGTCCCCGGCGACGCCCGGCTCCCCGTCCGTCTCCCCCGGCCGCGCGCACCACGACCGCGGGCGGGCGCCTCCCGCACCTTCCGGCACCTGACGATCCGTCCTTCCCTTCCTTCTTCCGCCGCGGCCGCGCAGGCCGCCGCCGCGGCGTGCCCGCCGGAGGTCCGTGTGAAACGTTCCCGCCCCCGTCCCCGCTCCCGTTCCCGTGCGCAGGCGCAAGCGCTCCGCGTACGCGCGCTGGTCGCCCTGGCCGTGATCGCCGTGTCGGTGGCCATCGCCGTGACCATGCCGGTCCGCCTCGGACTCGATCTGCGCGGCGGCACCCAGATCGTGCTGGAGACCAGGTCCACGTCCACCACCAAGGCCGGCCGCGAGGCCACCGACCGCACCGTGGAGGTGCTGCGCGGCCGGATCGACGCGCTCGGCGTCGCCGAGCCGACCATCGTCCGCTCCGGCGACGACCGCATCGTCGTCGAGCTGCCGGGCGTGCAGGACCCGAAGAAGGCGGCCGACGTGCTGGGCCGCACCGCGCAGCTCACCGTCCACGCGGTGCTCGGCGCCGCCGAAACGCCGGCCGGCCCCGCCGAGCAGCCGGCCGACCCGTCGAAGGAGCGCGTCCTGCCGGACGAGTCCGGCCAGTCGCTGCGGCTGGCGGCGGCCGGTCTGACCGGTCAGGACGTCAAGGGCGCCGACGCCCGGTTCGACCAGCAGAACGGCGCCGGCTGGCACGTCACCGTCGACTTCAAGGACAAGGGCAGCGACCGCTGGGCCGAGGTGACCGGCGAGGCCGCCTGCAACCCGGCCGGAGACCCGAAGCGCCGGGTCGCCATCGTCCTCGACAACAAGATCATCTCGGCGCCGCAGGTCGACCCCTCGGTGGCCTGCGGCACGGGCATCGCGGGCGGTTCCACGCAGATCACCGGCTCCTTCGACGACGCCGAGGCCCGCGAACTGGCCCTGCTCATCAAGGGCGGCGCCCTGCCCGTGCCGGTGGAGACCGTGGAGCAGCGCACCATCGGCGCCACCCTGGGCGACGAGGCCATCTCGGCCGGCGCCCGGGCCGCCGTCATCGGCACCGCGCTGACCGCGCTGTTCATCATCGTCGTCTACCGGCTCATGGGCGCCCTCTCCACGGTCGCCCTGCTCTGCTACGGCCTCGTCTCCTACGCCGTCCTGGCCGCGATCGGCGCGACGCTGACCCTGCCGGGCCTGGCCGGATTCGTCCTGGCGATCGGCATGGCGGTGGACGCCAACGTCCTGGTGTTCGAACGGGCGCGGGAGGAACAGGCCCTGCGCACCCGGCCCAGTACGCGTTCGGCGCTGACGACCGGTTTCCGCAGCGCCTTCAGCGCGATCGCCGACTCCAACATCACCACGCTGATCGCCGCCGCCCTGCTGTTCTTCCTGGCCTCCGGCCCGGTGAAGGGCTTCGGCGTCACCCTCGGCATCGGCGTCCTCGCCTCCATGGTCAGCGCCCTGGTGATCACCCGGGTGCTCGCCGAGTTCGCCGCGAGCCGCCCGTCGGTCCACCGCCGGCCGCACCTCACCGGCATCTCCACCACCGGCCCGGTCCGCGACGCCCTGCTGCGCCGCGACCCCTTCCTGATGCGCCGGCCGCGCCGCTGGCTGGCCGCCTCCGGCATCGTCCTGGTGCTGGCCGGCTCGGGCATCGCCGTCCGCGGCCTCGACTTCGGCATCGAGTTCACCGGCGGCCGGCTCATCGAGTACTCCACCGCGACCGAGGTCGACCCCGACCGGGCCCGCACCGCGCTCGCCGACGCGGGCTTCCCGCGCGCGGTCGTGCAGTCCTCCGGCGACAACGACCTGACGGTACGCACCGAGGAGCTGACCGACGCGGAGGCGGCCACGGTCACCAGGACCGTCGGCGAGCTCGGCGGCGAGACGAAGAAGGTCCGCGACGAGCTGATCGGCCCCAGCCTCGGCGAGGAGCTGCGCCGGAACGCCCTCGTCGCCCTCGGCCTGGCCCTCGGCGCCCAGCTGCTCTACCTCGCCGCCCGCTTCCGCCTGCTGTTCGGGGCCGCCGCGGTCGGCGCGCTCGCGCACGACGTGGTCATCCTGGTCGGGGCGTTCGCCTGGCTCGGCAAGCCTGTCGACGGGGTCTTCCTGGCGGCGCTGCTGACCGTCATCGGCTACTCGGTCAACGACTCGGTGGTCCTGTTCGACCGCATCCGGGAGCTGCTCGGGAAGGACCGCGGGACGCCGTTCGCCCGGCTCACCAACCAGGCGATCCTGCAGACGCTGCCGCGCACGGTCAACACCGGCATGGGCGCGGTGCTGATCCTCGCCTCGCTGGCGGTGCTCGCCCAGGACTCGCTCACCGACTTCGCCGTCGCCCTGCTGATCGGCGTGACGGTCGGCACCTACTCCTCGGTGTTCACCGCCGCCCCGCTCGCCGTCGAGCTGCACGACCGCGGGAACGGTCCCCGCGTCCGGCGCCGCCCGGGCCGGACCGGCGGGAAACCGGCGGCGCGGCAGCGCACGCGGGAGAGCGAGCCGCGGGAGGTGTCGCAGGAAGTCCCGTAGCGGACCGGGCGGGCCGCGCGCCGCGACGTGCCGGAGCGTCCGGCGCGGCGATGCGCCGGGTCCGCTCAGGGCGTCGCGGCGAAGTGCTCCGCCACCAGGGTCCGCACCACGTCCTGGTCGCCGGCGATCAGCGCGTCCAGCAGTGCCGTGTGCTCGTGCGCGTCGGCGATCAGGTCGGCCCGTCCCCGGGTCGCGGGGGCGCCGGCCGGCGGCCACTGCGCACGGCGGTGCAGGTCGCCGGCGACCCGGACGAGCTGGTCGTTGCCGGCGAGCGCGAGCACCTCGCGGTGGAAGGCCCGGTCGGCCTCGGCGTAGGCCGCCGGGCAGCCCGAGGACGCGGCCCGGACGGTGGCCTCGGCGACGGGGCGCAGCCGGGCCCAGCGCTCGGCGGGCACCGTGCGGGCCAGCCGCAGCAGCACCGGGACCTCGATCAGGGCACGGACCTCGGCGAGCTCGGCCAGTTCCCGGGCGCCCCGCTCGACGACGCGGAACCCGCGGTTGGGGACGACCTCGACGGCGCCCTCCAGGGCGAGCTGCTGCATCGCCTCGCGCACGGGGGTGGCGGAGACGCCGAACCGTTCGCCGAGCGCGGGAGCCGAGTAGACCTCGCCGGGACGCAGCTCTCCGGCGGCCAGCGCGGTGCGCAGGGCGTCGAGGACCTGTCCGCGCACGGAGGAACGCCGCACGGAGGCGCGGGGAGCGCCGAGGGGCCGTTCGCCGAAGGGGTGCTCGCCGCGCGCGGTCCCGGGCGGTCCGGGCGTCGTCCCGGCTCCGGGGGCGGTCCCGGTCCGCGCCGCCGGGCTGGGCCGGCACCCGGACCCGCCCGGCGGCGTCCGGGCGCGGGCCGTCCGTCCCGGCGGGGCCCTGCGTGCTCTGCTTCACGGGGTCCTCCTCCAGGACGTCATCGGTGCGTGAGGGCGTTTCGGAATCGCTCCGGGGTCGTACGGCGGGGTGCCGTCCGGTCCGTCAAGCACCATAAGGGCACAACCCGCCGGTTCCCATATCGGGGATCTTCGGTAAGGTAAGGCTTACCTACAAGCAATCCGTCGCCCTGACGTGGATCGGTGGTCCCGCATGCCTGTCTCCCACCCGGCCGTCGCGGACTCCTACGCGCGCCTGTCCGAGGTGCTGCCGGGCCTGGGCGTCACCGTGCCGGAGGCCGGGGAGGCGCTGCCCCGCGGGGGCGGGTGGGTCGCCGCCGCCTCGCTCGCGGCGGGCGGGGCGGAGCTGGAGGCCTTCCTCGCCTGGGACGACGCCCAGGTGGTGCGGGACTACGGGCAGCGGGCCCGGCCGGACGTGATCGCGAGCTTCGGTCTGCACCGGTACGCCTGGCCGGCCTGCCTGCTGATCACGGTGCCGTGGTTCCTGCACCGCAGGGTGCCCCGCTACCCGACCGCGCACGTCGCCTACGACCGCACCGCCGCGGGACTGCCGCTGGGCCGCATGGCCGCCCGGCCCGCCGGCTTCGCCTGCCTGCCCGGCGACCCCGCCGCCGCGCTGCCCGGCGCGCGGGTGGTCGCCGACGAGGAGGCCCTGCGGGCCGAGGTGCGGGCCGCGGTCGCCGAACACCTGGAACCGGTGCTGGCCGGCTTCGGGCCGCGCATGCGGCGGCGCGGACGCGCCCTGTGGGGCATGGCGACCGACGAGGTCGTCGAGGGCCTGTGGTACGTCGCCCACCTGTTCGGCGAGCAGGAGCGCGCGCGGCGGGAACTGGAGCTGCTGCTGCCGGGGGCGACCGAGCCGTACGTCGGCAAGGCCGCGTTCCGGGAGCTGACCGGACCCGACGGCGAACCGCTGCACACCCGGGACCGGGCGAGCTGCTGCATGTTCTACACGGTGCGCCCCGAGGACACGTGCGCCACCTGCCCGCGCACCTGCGACGCGGACCGCGTCGGCAAGCTGCTCGCCACTGCCGGCTGAGCCGCCCGCGGGTACGGCCGTCCGGCGCCGCCCGCCGGGGCCGTCCGGGCCGGGGCCGCGCGGCGCCCGCACGCCGTCGCACACCTTCCCCCCACCCCGCGGGAAGTTCCCGCGGAGCCCCCCGTACGACCCTTCTCGTTCGAACACAACTCCCTTGTTTCAAGCGTCAGTTCGAGCGTATCGATGTCCCCGGGCACCTCCCCTCACCCCCTGGCGGGCTCTTGCCCCGAAACCCCGGAAGGAGTGCCGGGTCTGGGCCACCATGGCGGGCGTCACGCCCTATCCCGAGGCAAGGGACCCCAGATGAGACTGACCGACATATCGCTGAACTGGCTGCTTCCGGGCGCCGTGCTGCTCCTGGGCATGCTGGCGGCGGTGGCGGTGCTCGCGCGCGGCAGGCGTTCCCCGGGGAAGAACGCGGGCGCGGACGACTCGTGGGAGCGTGCCGAGGAGCGCCGCAGGCGCAAGGAGGCCCTCTACGGCACCTTCTCCTACGTGCTGCTGTTCTGCTGTGCCGCGGTCGCCGCGGCCCTCTCCTTCCACGGACTGGTCGGCTTCGGCGAGCAGAACCTCGGTCTGAGCGGCGGCTGGCAGTACCTGGTCCCGTTCGGACTCGACGGGGCGGCGATGTTCTGCTCCGTGCTCGCGGTGCGCGAGGCCAGCCACGGTGACGCGGCGCTCGGCTCCCGGATACTCGTGTGGACCTTCGCGTTCGCGGCCGCCTGGTTCAACTGGGTGCACGCGCCGCGGGGCATCGGCCACGCGGGCGCCCCGCACTTCTTCGCGGGCATGTCCCTGTCGGCGGCGGTGCTGTTCGACCGGGCCCTGAAGCAGACCCGCCGGGCCGCGCTGCGCGAACAGGGCCTGGTACCGCGCCCGCTGCCGCAGATCCGCACGGTCCGCTGGCTGCGGGCCCCCCGGGAGACCTACCGCGCCTGGTCGCTGATGCTCCTGGAGGGTGTGCGCAGCCTCGACGAGGCGGTCGAGGAGGTGCGCGACGACAAGCGCCGCAAGGAGGAGAACCACCGGCGCCGTCGCGAGCAGGAGCGCCTGGAGCGGGCCCGGTTGAAGGCGATCAGCCGGGGCCACGGCCACCGGGGGCTCCCCGGCCGCGGCGACCAGCAGGTCGAGGTGGACGTGCAGCAGGTGGAACGCGGTGCGGACCGGGCCGCCGCGGAGCCCGCCATATCCGCACCGGAGCAGCTGCCCGTACGCCGGCTTCCCTCCCTGCAGCCCGTGCGCGGCGGAGCTGACCAGGTCACCGTCGATCTCACCGCGGAGGACGACACCCAGACCCTGCCGCGACTGGACTCCCTGGAGCGCAAGCTCAAGGACCTGGAGCAGCAGTTCGGTTAGGGCCGCGCGGCCGGAACGGGCCGGCGTGCCGCCGGAGGGGCGTGACCGCGCGTCACGCCCCTTCGGTGTTCACGCGGTCCCGGCCTCCAGCTCGAACCAGACCGACTTGCCCACGTCGTGCAGCCGCACGCCCCACGCGTCCGCCAGGGACTGCACCAGGAGCATGCCCCTGCCGTGGGTGCTCTCGTCCGGTTCCGCGGCGCGCTGCCGGGGCAGCCGGGCGACACGGTCCCGCACCTCCACCCGCAGTCCGCGCTCCGAGACCGTGGCGGTCAGCACCGCGTCGTCGTCGGTGTGGACGAGCGCGTTGGTGACGAGCTCGCTGGTGAGCAGCTCCGCGATCTCCGACCGTCCCGGTCCGTCCCAGTGCCGCAGCAGCTCGCGCAGTGCCCGGCGGGCCTCGGGCACCGCCCGCAGATCCGCCCGGCCCAGTCTGCGTATGAGCTGTGGCACCGCCTGCCTCTCCTTGTCCCCCGTCCGCGTGGCGATGTCGGTTCCCTTCTCCTCTTCGAACGCGTTCCCGGGGGGATTCTTGCCCGGCGGGACCCCGGGCAGTCATGGCGAACGGCCGACCGGTGCCCGTCCGGCCACGAGGGCGCCGGAACGGCCGGATTCCGCCGCACCCCCGGGCGGAACCGCGCCTCCGGGCGGGACCGCGCCTCCGGGCGGGACCGCGCCTCCGGGCGGAACCGCGCCTACGGGCGGGACCGCGCCTACGGTCGCGGCACGTTGCGCAGGTTCGAGCGGGCCATCTGGAGCATCCGGCCCACACCGCCGTCCAGGACGATCTTCGAGGCGGACAGGGCGAAGCCGGTGACCATGTCGGCGCTGATCTTCGGCGGGATGGACAGGGCGTTGGGGTCGGTGACGACGTCGACCAGGGCCGGCCCCTTGTGCTTGAAGGCCGCCTTCAGCGCCCCGGCCAGCTCCTTCGGCTTCTCCACCCGCACCCCGAAGGCACCGCACGCCTCGGCGACGGCGGCGAAGTCGGGGTTGCGGTTGGTCACGCCGTGCGAGGGCAGGCCCGCGACCAGCATCTCCAGCTCGACCATGCCGAGGGAGGAGTTGTTGAACAGCACCACCTTCACCGGCAGGTCCTGCTGGACGAGGGTGAGGAAGTCGCCCATCAGCATGGTGAACCCGCCGTCGCCGGACATCGAGATCACCTGTCGGCGCCGGTCGGGGAGCTGGGCGCCGATCGCCATCGGCACCGCGTTGGCCATCGAGCCGTGCGAGAAGGAACCGATGATGCGGCGGCGGCCGTTGGGCGTGATGTAACGGGCCGCCCAGACGTTGCACATGCCGGTGTCGACGGTGAACACCGCGTCGTCGTCGGCGACTTCGTCGAGCACGGCGGCGACGTACTCGGGATGGATCGGCACGTGCTTGTCGACCTTGCGGGTGTACGCCTTGACGACACCCTCCAGCGCGTCCGCGTGCTTCTTCAGCATCCGGTCGAGGAAGCGGCGGTTCTTCTTCTCCTTCACCCGGGGGATCAGACAGCGCAGGGTCTCCTTCGCGTCGCCCCACACCGCGAGGTCCAGCTTGGTCCGCCGGCCGAGGTGCTCGGGCCGGACGTCGATCTGTGCGATCTTCACGTCGTCGGGCAGGAAGGCGTTGTACGGGAAGTCCGTGCCGAGCAGGATCAGCAGGTCGCACTCGTGGGTGGCCTCGTAGGCGGCCCCGTAGCCGAGCAGTCCGCTCATGCCGACGTCGTACGGGTTGTCGTACTGGATCCACTCCTTGCCGCGCAGCGCGTGTCCCACCGGGGACTTGATCTTCCCCGCGAACTCCATGACCTCGGCGTGCGCGCCCGCCGTGCCGCTGCCGCAGAACAGGGTGACCTTGTCGGCGTCGTCGATCAGCCGCACCAGCCGGTCGATCTCCTCGTCGCCGGGGCGGACGGTCGGCCGGGAGGTGACCAGGGCGGTCTCGGGCGCCTTCTCCGGGGCGGGCTCCCCCGCGATGTCGCCGGGCAGGACGACCACGCTGACACCGGAGCGGCCGATGGCGTGCTGGACGGCGGTGTCGAACAGCCGGGGAAGCTGCCGGGGGCTGGAGACCAGCTCGCAGTAGTGGCTGCACTCGCGGAAGAGCTGTTCCGGGTGGGTCTCCTGGAAGTAGCCGAGGCCGATCTCGCTGGACGGGATCTGCGAGGCGAGGGCGAGGACGGGGGCCGCGGAGCGGTGGGCGTCGTACAGCCCGTTGATGAGGTGGAGGTTGCCGGGGCCGCAGGAGCCGGCGCACGCCGTCAGCTTCCCGGTGATCTGGGCCTCCGCGCCGGCGGCGAAGGCGGCGGTCTCCTCGTGCCGCACGTGCACCCAGTCGATGCCGGGGTGGCGGCGCACCGCGTCCACGATCGGGTTGAGGCTGTCGCCCACGACTCCGTAGAGGCGTCGCACTCCGGCACGGGTGAGGATGTCGACGAACTGTTCCGCGACGTTCTGTTTGGCCATGGGTCCATGGAGGCACAGGGAGCGGCGTCACGCCTCCCAAACGGCGGCGGCCGTACGGTCGTCGGCGTAACCCTTGACCCGCACGCCGGTGTCGGAGAGGAACCGGGCGAGGCCGGGCGGCCGGGCGTCGCCCCATCGCCGCGCGAGGAGTTCACCCAGCTCCCGCTCGCCGAGCAGCGGCTCGGCCAGGCCCGCGCTGCACAGCAGCAGCACATCACCCGGGCGGGCTATGGAGGCGCGGAAGCGGAACGGCTCGTGGGACGGCTCGCCGGGCGGCCCGGCGTACGGGCCGGCGTACGGACCGGCCGGCCCGGTGACGCCCAGGTCCATGGTGAGCCGGTCGCCCTCGGGTGTCCCGCCCGGCGCGGAGCCGAAGCCGACGACGGGGTCGCCGGTGACGTCGCCCGGGCGTGGTTCGAGGTCCTGCCAGACGCCGTCCCGCAGCCGGAACAGTCCGCCGGCGCCGACGCCGAAGAACACCCGGGTGCGGCACCCGGGGGCGGCGGGCAGCAGCAGGCAGCGCAGGGTGGCCGTGTACTCGTGCGGCGCGAGGCCCTGCTCGGCGGCCTCGGCCCGGAGCCGGCCGAGGCCGCGGTCGGTGAGACGGTGCAGTCCGGACTTCAGGTCGCCGCGCCGGGCGGCGCGCAGGTCCTCGGCGAGCCGGGCGTGGCTGCGGCCCACGGCCCGGCCGATCCACCGGCAGACCTGGGCGGCGGCACGGTGCGTCCCGGCCGTCCCGCGGGCGCCGGTCGCCATCGCCACCAGGACCAGCGCCTGCTCCCCCGCGCCGAACCGGGCGACGAGCAGCGCGTCACGGCGCGGGTCGCCCCGGTAGCGCGCGGAGTCGCCCCGCGTCGAGACGGCCCGCAGGGTGCAGGTCCCGTACCGGGCCCCCTCCAGCACGGTGTCCGTCACCAGGTCGTCCAGCGCGTCGGGGTCGGCGGGCGGCAGCGCGGTGGGCTCGGAGTCGTAGGTGGGCGGCCCCGAGCCGACGTAGTCGCGGGCGGCGGCGGGCGGGTCCGCGGCGGGCCGGGGGACGTCGTCCCGCGGCGGGCCGCCGTCGGGGGGCCGCGGTGACGGGGACGGCGGTGACGGGGACGGCGGCGAGGGGAGGAACGGCGGCGGAGGCGGCGGCAGGACGGAGGCGGCGGCCGGCGGCGGAGGCGGTGGGGACGGCGGCGGGGCGGGCGGGGCCTGCGGGTCGGGTGGAACCTGTGGGGCGAGCGAGGTCTGTGGGTCGGGCGAGGCCTGCGGTGTCTTCGCGGCGGCGTCGCCGGTGCGGGGGCCGGGGACGCCCCGTTGTTCGCGGGTGCCGCGTTGTCCCGGGAGGGCCGGCGGATCCGGTGGCGCCCACCCGGGGGGTCGGCCGTCGGGCGGGGCGTCGTCCGGGCGTCCCACCGCCCCCGCCGCCGAGGCGAACCGGTCGTCCAGGGAATCGGGCGCGGCCGTGGGGCCGGTGTCGCCGGTGGAGTCGTCGTACAGCTGCCCCCACCAGTCGTCCTCGGGACCGGTGGGCCTTCCCCCCTGCTGGCTCATGGTCCTGATTGTCCACCGCGGGGGCCGGATGAGAACGGGGCATCCGGAAAATCCGCCGGGCCCTCGCGCGCCGGACGGCGTGTCGGGTGAGGGGGGCGAACGGTGGTGCGAGCGGGGTCACCGGGCGGTCCCACCCCCCACGGGAGAACCGCCCGGTGACGCCACCTTGGCAGAGTGACCGACGGTACGGCGATGATGTCCCGAGGCGGGTTTGCGCCGTGGCTGTTTCCCGCCACGCGCGGACACCGCGGAATGCTGGTGATCTTCGGGGAGGGACGGCGCCTGATGCTGGGAGTGCTGGGGCTGGAGGACACGCACGAGTCGGCCTACCGGGCGCTGGTGTCCGTGGGGGCGGCCGACGTCCCGGATCTGGCGCGGAGGCTGGCGCTCGGCGAACAGGAGACGGAGCGTGCGCTGCGGCGGCTGGAACACAACGGTCTGGCGGCCCAGTCCTCGGCCCGGCCCGGCCGCTGGGTCGCCGCGCCGCCGGGCGTGGCGCTGGGCGCGCTGCTCACCCAGCAGCGGCACGAGCTGGAGAAGGCGGAGCTGGCGGCGGCGATGCTGGCCGAGGAGTACCGGGCGTCGGCGGGCGAACCGGCGGTGCACGACCTGGTGGAGGTGGTGATCGGCGCGGCGGCGGTGGCGCGGCGTTTCCTGCAGCTCCAGCTGGGAGCGAGCGAGGAGGTGTGCGCGCTGGTCACCGGCAACCCGGTCGCCGTCACCGGCATGGAGAACGACGCGGAGGAGCAGGCCGCCGAACGCGGGGTCCACTACCGGGTGGTGGTCGAGCGGTCGGTGCTGGACCTGCCGACCGGCATCACCGAGCTGACCGCCGCGCTGGGCCGTGACGAGCAGGTGCGGGTGACGGACCGGGTGCCGACCAAGCTGGTGATCGCCGACCGGACGCTCGCCCTGGTGCCGCTCACCGCGCACTCCGCGGAACCGGCCGCGCTGGTCGTGCACGCCAGCGGACTGCTGGAGCTGCTGTCGGGCCTGTTCGACGCGGTGTGGCGGGACGCGCTGCCGCTGCGGCTGGGCGCGTCGGGGGTGACGGAGCAGGAGCCGGACGGGCCCGACGGCACCGATCTGGAGATCCTCTCCCTGCTGCTGGCCGGCCTGACCGACGCGAGCGTCGCCAAACAGCTCGACCTGGGCCTGCGGACCGTGCAGCGCCGGGTCAAACGGCTGATGGAGCTGACCGGGGTGACGACCCGGCTGCAGCTGGGCTGGCACGCGTACGAGCGGGGCTGGGTGTCCCGGACCCGCTGACGGGCCGGCCGCGCTCCCCGCGGAGTCCTGCGGACCGCGGCGGTCTCCCGCGCCCTGGACGGGACGGAGCCGTTCGCCCGCCTGCCGGTGGCCGGGGCGTGGTCCGGGGCGGGGCCGGCCGGCCGAGGTGCCGGCCATGGGCGGTCCTAGAGGCGGACGCCCTCCAGGCCGAGCAGCCGCGTCTTGCGTTCCAGGCCGCCCGCGTACCCGGTCAGGGAGCCGTCGGCGCCGATCACGCGGTGGCAGGGGCGCAGGATCAGCAGCGGGTTGGCGCCGATCGCGCCGCCGACGGCGCGCACCGCCGGGCGGGAGGCGCCGATGCGCGCGGCGATCTCGCCGTACGTCGTGGTCGCTCCGTAGGGCACGGCGTCCAGGGCGGCCCACACGCGCTCCCGGAAGGCGGTGCCCTCGGCGCGCAGCGGCAGCCGGAACTCCGTCAGCTCCCCGGCGAAGTAGGCGGCGAGCTGCGCCTCGGCCTCCCGGAACGGCCCGGCGTCGTGCCGCCAGCCGTCCTGGACGGTGCGGCCGCCCTTCTGCCCGGGCACGGACAGGGAGGTGAGCGCCCCGTCCGGGGCCGCGGTGAGCAGGAGCGTGCCGACGGGGCTGTCGAGCTCGCTCCAGTACGTCACGGGGGCGGTGGTCGAGGTGGTCGTGCTGGTCATCGGTGCTGCTCCCACTCTCCTGCTGCGCGCAGGTGGTTCCAAGCGTACGAGCGCCAGGGGCGCCAGGTGTCGGGCACGGCGGGGCCGGGCGGGGCGACGTCGGGGTCGCCGAGGGCGCGGGTGCGGACGACGGCGGCCGTGCGGGCGTCCAGGCCGGGCAGGGCGAGCAGCGCGCGCTCGGCGTCATCCCGGTCGGCGCCCGGGTCCAGGCGTACGGTGCCGTCGGCGAGGGCGGCGGCGAGGGCGCCGAGGGTGCCGTGCGGCTCGGCGCCGGCGAGGACGGCCGGTTCGGGGAAGAGGTGGGTCAGGGTGCCGCAGGGCGCGTCGAGCGCCTTGCCGTACCGCTGGACCAGCCGTTCGGCCTCCGCACGCCCCACGAGGGCGCGTACGGCGAGTTCGTCGGGGTCGGCGGTGCCCGGCGAGCGCAGCCCGGGGCGGGCGGCGACCAGCGGGGCGAGCCGGGGGTCGGCGCCGAGCCGCTCGTCGACGGCGTACGGGTCCGCGTCGAGGTCGAACAGGCGCCGCAGCCGCTGCACGGACGTGGTCAGGTCGCGCAGGTCGGTGAGGTGCAGGCGGGCGTCGAGCCAGCCGCCGCTGCCGGTCCTCGGCCGGCCCGGCCGTTCCTCGACGGCGACGATGCCGGTGCCGTACGGCAGGCGCAGGGTGCGCCGGTAGACGCGGCGGCCCACCGGGCCGCTCACCTCCTCGATCCCGGCGACCGCCTCCCGCTGGAGCAGGTCGAAGACGGGCCCGGCCCGGTAGGGGCCGCGGTGGGCGAGCCGCAGCGGGATGCCGGCGGACGGGGCGGCTGCCCGCCGGGAGGCCCGGTCGCGGGCCGGGGCGGCGGCGCGCACCTCGCTCGGGGTGGCCGCGTACACGGCCCTGATCGTGTCGTTGAACTGCCGGACGCTGGCGAACCCGGACGCGAACGCGATCTCGGTGACCGGCAGGCCGGTGGTCTGCAGCAGAACGCGCGCGGTGTGCGCCCGCTGGGCGCGGGCGAGGGCCACGGGTCCGGCGCCGAGCTCGCCGGTGAGCTGTCGCTGCACCTGGCGGGTGCTGTAGCCGAGCCGACCGGCGAGTCCGGCGACGCCCTCGCGGTCGACGACGCCGTCGCCGATGAGTCGCATGGCCCGGCCGACGACGTCGGCGCGCACGTTCCAGTCGGCCGAGCCGGGCACGGCGTCCGGGCGGCACCGCCGGCAGGCCCGGAAGCCCGAGCCCTGCGCGGCGGCGGCCGTCGCGAAGAACCTCACGTTGCGCCGCTTCGGCGTGACGGCCGGGCAGCTGGGCCGGCAGTAGATGCCGGTGGTCTCGACGGCGAAGAAGAACACCCCGTCGAACCGGGCGTCCCGGCTGCGGACGGCCTCGTACCTGCTGTCCTCGTGCTCGGCGGTCTCCATCACGTTCTCCCTCACGCCGTCCAGTCTCCGCCGGCCCGGCGGGCCGGGCTGGCGGAAATCGGACATCGCGTCGGGGACCGTGGCGGTGGCCGTGCGGCGCCGCTACCGCACGCGGCCCCGCTTGGCCTCCATCGCCGCCTTGCCGATGGCGCCCCGGCGCTTCCACTCCTTGCGGATCTCCGCGCGCAGCCGGGCGTCGGTCTTGGCGACGATGCGCTGGTTCTCCCGCATGAGCTTGCGGTAGCTCTCCAGCCGGCGCTCGGGCAGTTCGCCGTCGTCGACGGCGACGAGGACGGCGCAGCCCGGCTCGCTCTCGTGGGCGCAGTCGTGGAACCGGCACCGCCGCGCCAGCTCCTCGATCTCGGCGAAGACCTGCCCGACCCCGTCGCCCGCGTCGAAGAGCCCGACGCCCCGCAGCCCCGGGGTGTCGATCAGCACTCCCCCGCCGGGCAGGACGAGGAGGTTGCGGGTGGTGGTGGTGTGGCGGCCCTTGCCGTCGACGTCGCGGACGGTCTGGACGTCCATGACGTCCTCGCCGAGCAGCGCGTTGGCGAGGGTGGACTTGCCGGCGCCGGACTGGCCGAGCAGCACCGTGGTGCCGCCGGAGACGACGGCGGCGAGGGCGTCGAGTCCCTCGCCGTGCGCGGCGCTGACGGGCAGCACCGGCACGCCGGGCGCGGTCGTCTCCACGTCCTGGACGAGGTGGGCCAGGGTCACCGTCACCGGGTCGGGGACCAGGTCGGCCTTGGTGAGGACGACCACCGGCTGGGCGCCGGACTCCCAGGCGAGCGCGAGGAACCGTTCGATCCGGGCGAGGTCGAGCTCGGCGGCCAGGGACACGGCGACGACGGCGTGGTCGACGTTGGCGGCGAGGATCTGCCCCTCGGACCGCTTGGAGGAGGTGGAGCGCACGAAGGCGGTACGGCGCGGCAGGTACGTCCGCACGTAACGCGGGTTGCCGCCCGGTTCGACGGCGACCCAGTCGCCGGTGCAGACGACGCGCAGCGGGTCGTGCGGGGTGACGAACGCGGTGTCGGCCCGGACGACACCAGCGGGCGTGGCGACGTCGCACTGGCCGCGGTCGACCCGTACGACCCGGCCGGGGACGAGCTCCTGGGCGGCGTACGGGGCGAACTCGGCCTCCCAGCCCGTGTCCCAGCCGTAGGCGGCGAGGACCTGCCGAGCGTCGGAGGGGGAAGGCGTGTGGAACGAAGCGTTGGACAAGGGGGGACCCTTCGAAGGGTGGCCCCGGCGGCGCGTTCTGCGCGGAGGTCGAGTGGGTGTCAGCCGGAGACCACGGGGGTGGGAACGATGAACTCCTGCATGCGGGCCGTGCCCGTCACCGTGACAGTCATCAACGTCCTCACCTCCTGCTTCTTCTCGACGAACCGACACCGCCCCTCGGGGAACGGCTGAGCAGCACCATAGCCCCGCCCGGGGCGCGGCACCACCGATTATCGCCTCCGGGCTTCGGCCTGTCGGGCATGACGGCCTTCCGCCGGTTCACTGAGCGGGCCGGCGCCGGGGGTCGGGGATCCATTTCGTCGTCGGTCGCCGGGGGCCGTTCCGGAGGGGTGCGGGGATCCGGTGGAGTTCTCGGGGGCCGCCGCCGCGCGGGGGGGGCCTCGTCAGCCGATGGCGGCCAGTTGTTCCGAGACCCCGCGCACCACCGCGTCGTGCTGTTCGACCAGGTAGAAGTGGCCGCCGGGCAGCACCCGCAGCCGGAATCCGCCGGGCGCGACAGCGCCCCAGGCCTCCATCTCCCGCGCCGTGGTGGACTGGTCCGCGTCCCCGATCCAGGCGTGGACGGGGCAGCCGACCGGGGTGGCGGCGCGCGGTCCGTAGGTGCCCACGATGGTGAAGTCCGCCCGGACCGCCGGCAGCACGAGCTCCTGGACGTCCGGGTCGTCCAGGAGGGCGGTGTCGGTACCGCCGAGCCTGCGCAGTTCGGCGATCAGCGCGGCGTCCCCCTGCCGGTGGAGGTCGCGCGGGGTCAGCCGGTGCGGGGCCTTGCGGCTGGAGACGTGGAGGGCGGCGGGCCGGACGCCGTGCCGTTCCTCCAACCGCAGCGCCACCTCGTAGGCCAGTGAGGCGCCCATGCTGTGGCCGAAGAGCGTGAGGGGGACGTCCGTCGAGGGCAGCAACGCCGCGGTGACCCGGTCGGCGAGCACCTCCATGCTGTCGATGCACGGATCGGCCAGCCGTTCGTGCCGGCCGGGGTACTTCGCCACCAGGACGTCGGTACCGCCGTCGAAAGCGCGGCCCCAGGCGTGGAAGAAGCTCGCGGAGCCGCCCGCGTGCGGCAGGAGCACCAGCCGGCGCCGGGGCGTTCCGGTCGCGGGGTACCTGCGGAACCACGTGTTGCCGTCCGTGCCGTTCGTCATGCTCGTACGCCTTTTGTCGTCGGGTCTGTCGGATGTCCGTGTCCACACCGCGGTGACGGGGACGCCGGGAGCGCGGAGGAAGGCGGTGTTCCCGGTCAGGAGCGGGTCCACCGCGACATCGCGCCACTCGACCGGCCTGGGGCGGAGTCCAGCGCTCCCGGCGGCGTGACCGGGCCGCGGTGAGCGGCCGTCCCGGTTGCTCGGTCGGGGTCGGTCACGGGGCCGGTCGGGTGTCGGCCGCATCCGTCCGCATGTCGACCGCCTCGGGGACGGGCCGTCCCGACAGTGCCTGCCGTACGGATGTGGCGACGGCCGTTCCGGCCCGCTCCTGGGCCTCGGCGGTCCCGGCGCCCAGGTGCGGGGTGACGACCACGTTGTCCAGCTCGAAGAGCGGGGAGTCGGTGCAGGGTTCGGTGGCGAAGACGTCGACGGCCGCGCCCGCGACCCGGCCTTCCTTGAGCGCGGCGTAGAGCTCGCCCTCGTCCACGATGCCGCCCCGGGCCGCGTTGACCAGGCGGACGCCGGGCTTGACCTTGTGCAGTGCGTCGAATCCGATCAGGCCCGTCGTCTCGCTCGTCCTCGGCAGGTGGACGGTCAGGAAGTCGGCCTCGGTGAGGAGTTCGTCGAGCCCGGTCATGCGTACGCCGCTCCGGGCGGCGTGCTCCGGCCGGACGTAGGGGTCGTAGGCGAGCAGCCGCATGTCGAAGGCCGCCATGCGGCGCGCCACCAGCGACCCGATGCGTCCGAGGCCGATGATGCCCAGCGTCTTGCCGGACAGCTCCACCCCGGTGTACCGGCTGCGCTGCCACCGGCCTTCCTTGAGCGCCGCACCGGCCTGCGGGATGTTCCGCGCCACCGCGAGCAGGAGGCCGACGGTGAGTTCGGCGGCGCTGACGACGTTGGCCGTGGGGGCGTTGACCACCATGACGCCCGCCCTGGTGGCGGCGGCCACGTCCACGTTGTCGAGGCCCACGCCCGCCCGGCCGATCACTTTGAGCCGGGTTCCCGCCGCGATCGCCTCCGCGTCCATCCGGGTGGCGCTGCGGATCAGGACGGCGTCCGCTCCGGGCAGCGCCGCGAGCAGCGCCTCCCGGTCGGCGCCCGCGCAGTGGCGGACGTCGATGTCCGGTCCGAGCGCGGTGACGGCGGCCGCGGAGAGCTCCTCGGCCATCAGTACGACTGGCTTGTCCATGACGCGACTCCTGTCTCGTGGGGGCGGCTCGGGCCGGCGGCGGCGGTGCCGGTGACGACAGGGCTCAGGAACGCGCCGCGGAGCCGTTGTCGCCGTAGCGGTCGAGCTCGTGGAAGAAGCCGTCGACGACGTCCAGCCGGCCCGCGTCCCGCAGCTCGTCGTGCACGTGCCGGCCGAGCGCGATGTCCAGCACTCCCAGGCCGAAGGGCGAGAAGACCACGGGACGGTCGGCAGGCAGCTCGACCCTGCCCTCCAGGACGTCGAAGAGGGTTCCGTCGATGAAGTCGCGGTTCCCGGTGAGCTGTTCCACGAGGTGCGGGGAGGTGTCCGCCTTGAGGCAGTGCTCGATGTCGTCCACGATGTTCGCGGAGGCCAGCAGGATCTCCGGGGACAGGTCCCGCAGCGACACGTTGAGGACGAGCGGGTTGTGGGCGAACCACGCCGGGTCGTGGACGTGCGGGCTGCCGGCGACGGTGGCGAAGACCACCAGGTCGCTCTCCGCGATCAGCTCCTCCGCCGAGCCGTGCACCACGATGGGCGCGTTGCCGGGGCGGCTTCCCAGGTAGCCGGCGAACGCCTCGGCGTGCTGCTCCGACAGGTCGTGGACGCCCAGTTCGTCGAAGGTCCAGCCGGTGGCCTCGAGGTAGTGGTGGATGTACCGGGCGATGAGCCCGGTGCCGATGAAGCCGATCCTGCGGGGCCGCTCACCGCGGCTGAGCCGGTCGGCGGCGAGCGCGGCCGACGCCGCGGTCCTGGAGGCGCTGATGATGGAGCTTTCCAGGCAGGCGAAGGGGTAGCCGGTGGTGTGGTCGTTGAGGATCAGCACCGCCGATGCCCGCGGGATGCCCGCCGCGACGTTCTCGGGGAAGCTCGAGATCCACTTCAGGCCGTCGGTCGGCCGGTCGCCGCCCACGGCGGCGGGCAGCGCGATGATGCGGGAGCTGGGCCGGTCGGGAAAGCGCAGGAAGTAGGAGGGCGGATTGACCGAGTCGCCCCGGCCGTGCAGCCGGTAGACGCTCTCGACCAGGTCCACGACCTGCTTCTCGTTGCCGGCGAGCACGTCGGCGACCTGGGCACCGCTGATGACGGCGAAGGGTGGTACCACGGACTGGGGGGACATGACGTACTCCATCTGCTGGGTGGTGGGTGGGTCGCGCCGGGTACGGGGCGCCGGCGGCCGGGGGGACCGGCCGGGTGTCGGAGGTGCCGGGTGCCGTCAGTGGCCGTCGGGGCCGGGGAGGCAGGTGACCGGGTCGCCGAGGACGACCGCGATCTCGCGGTCGCCTTCGTAGGGCTCCCGGCTGTGGGCCATCCGGAGGTTGTCGACGATCAGCAGGTCCCCGTCGCGCCAGGGCTCGCGGAGCGTGTGCTTCTCGTAGACGCTGTTGATGGTGAGCACCGTGTCCTCGTCGAGGGGCGCGCCGTCGCCGTAGAAGCTGTTGAAGGGCAGCCCGTCCTGGCCGAATTCGAAGGTCAGGTAGTCCCTGACCACCGGGTCCAGGGTCCACTCGTTGAGGAAGGCGATCTGGTTGATCCAGCCGCGCCGTCCCGTCACGGGGTGGCGCATCACGGCTGCGGCCCGCTGCCGCGTGCGCAGGCCGCCGTCGCTCTGCCAGGCGTACGTGATGCCCCGGGCGTCGCAGTACTCCTCGACGGCCGCGCGGTCCGCCGTGCCGAAGGCGTCGGTCAGGGTGACGCCGACGGTCTGCGTGTAGTTGCGGACGAGCGACCAGCCCTCCTTCTCGAAGCGGTCGACGAGTTCGGCGGGGAGCGCCTCCAGCACCTCGTGGGAGTCGGCGACCGCGGTCACGCCGCCGGAGGCGGGAGCCTTGAGGGCGGCGAACAGGAGCGTGCCGGGGACCTCGCGGGCGTAGCTCAGCTCGTGGTGCATGCACATCGGCTGGCCGGCGGGCCATTCGGACGACGAGTGGACGCCGTCCGCCAGGACCTGCCGCGGGGCGAAGCCCTCCCGTTCGGTGATGATCCGGTCCAGGTACGCCCGGCCGAACCGGGCGACGGTCTCCGCGTCGCGCAGGCCGAGGCCCCGGACCAGCACGGCCCCGTGCACCGCCACGGTGGCGCGCAGCCGCGCCCGGTGTTCGGCGGCCCAGGCGGCCGGGTCGGCCGGGGCGGGGCCGTCGAGTTCGAGCACGACGGGGCGGTCGCCGATGCGGGTCACGTCGAACGGGGGGACCCCTGCCGGGTCCGGCACGGGGACGGCGGGAGTGCCGGCAGGGGTGGCGGCAGGGGTGACGGCCGGCGCGGCAGCCGGAGTTCCGGTCGAGGCGACGTCCGGCGTTCCGGTCGAGGCGACGTCCGGCGTTCCGGTCGAGGCGGCGGCCGGCGTTCCGGCGGGAGCGGCGGCGGCCGGGGGCAGGAAACGGGCGAGCTCGTGGAGCCTGGGGTGCTCGATCACGTCGCGCAGGGTGAACGCCCGGCCCGTCCGCACGACGAGCTGCACCGCCGAGAGCGAGGTACCGCCCAGCCCGGAGAAGGTGTCGTGGCGTCCGACCGTGCCCGCGGGCAGCCGCAGCACGGCCTCCCACGCCTCGGCCAGCCGCCGCTCCGCGTCCGTACGGGGCTCCTCGTGACCCCGCTCCGCCTCCTGGGCGGCCAGTTCCGAGGCGATCGCGACGAGGGCGCGCTTGTCGGTCTTCCCGTTGGGGGTGAGCGGCAGGACGTCCAGGCGCTCCAGCCTTTCCGGCACCATGTACGCGGGCAGTGTCCGCGCCAGTCGTTCGCGCAGTGCCGCCGCGGGTTCCTCGGAGCCGGTCTGGAAGCCGACCAGGTGGCGTCCCTGGTCGGGGCTCTCCACGACCACGACGGCGCCGTCGCGGACGCCCGGCAGCTTCAGCAGCTGGTTCTCGATCTCGCCGATCTCGATCCGGAAGCCACGGATCTTGACCTGCGCGTCGCGGCGTCCGAGGTACTCGAGCGACCCCCCGGGCAGCCAGCGTCCGAAGTCGCCGGAGCGGTAGAGACGCCGGCCGGGGCGGTGCGGGTCCTCGCCGAACGCCTGGGCCGTGCGCTCGGGGTCGTTGACGTATCCGCGGCCCACGCACACACCGGAGAAGACGATCTCCCCGGGCGCGCCGAGGGGGACCGGCCGCAGCTCGTCGTCGACGACGTAGACGGTGACGTTGCCGACCGCGGGGCCCAGCGGTACCGAGTCCCACACCGGTACCGAGGTCATCACCTCGTGGTTGGTGTCGTCGCAGGTCTCGGTGAGTCCGTAGGCGTTCACCAGGGCGATGTCCGGGAACCGCGCGAACCAGCGCACGGTCAGTTCCTTCTTCAGCGCCTCGCCGGTGACCGACACGCAGCGCAGCGCGGGCAGTTCCCGGGGGCTGGTCTCCAGCCGTGCGAGCACGACCTCCAGGTAGGAGGGAACGGCCTGGAGGACCGTGACGCCGCCCCGTTCGACGGTGTCGAGGTACCGGTCGACGTCGAGGACCGCGTCCTGCTCGACGATCAGCGTGCGTCCGCCGACGACCAGGGCCGCCACGAGCTGCCACAGCGAGATGTCGAAGGACTGCGGGGCGGTCTGGGCCACCACCTGTCCCTCGCCGATCCCCAGGTCGTCGATCTTGGCGAACAGGTGGTTGACGAAGCCCGCGTGCTCGCACATCGCGCCCTTGGGCTCTCCGGTGGAGCCCGAGGTGAAGTACAGGTAGGCGAGCTGGTCCGCGGCGACGGGCACCTTGGGGTCGTCCTCGGAGCGGCCCTCGTCGTAGGCGTCGGCGATGGTGAGGAGTTCCAGGCCCGGTGCCGCGGCCCGCTCCAGGTGCCCCGGGCCGCCGGGCTCGGTGAGGACGATCGCGCAGCCGCTGCGCTCCAGGGTCCGGGCCATCCGGTCGGCCGGGGCGTGCGGCTCGATGGGCAGGTAGGCCGCTCCGGCCTTGAAGACACCGATGACCGCGGCCAGCCAGTCGAGATTGCGCTCGGTGACCACGGCCACCACCGCCTCGGCCCCCAGTCCCCTGCCGAGCAGGGCGTGGGCGATGCGGTTCGCGCGGGCGTTGAGCTGCGCGTACGTCAGGGTCTCACCGGCCCGCTCGGCGGCTGTCTCCGTCGGCCTGAGGGCGGCCTGCTCCTCGAACAGCTCGTGGAACCGGCGGTCCGGTATCCGCCGCTCGGGACCGGCGAGCCCGTGGATCTGGTGCTGGAACTCGGCGTCGGACAGCAGCCCGCGGGCGCGGCTCGGTGCGTCGGGCTCGGCCGCCATCCGCTCCAGTGCCGTGACGTAGTAGCCCGCGATGCGGCCGGCCGCTCCGGCGTCCAGCACGTCGGTGCGGTAGCGCAGGAGGACGGCCGGGCCCGCGGGTCCGTACCGCAGGGTGGTGGTCAGTACGGTGCCCGTCGCGGGTTCCCCGGGGTCGCCGTCGACGTGCCCGAGGTCCAGCACCGTCTCGAAGGCACCGTCGGCGGGCCGGGCGGCCGCCTGCTCGGACACGGTCAGCAGCTCGCGCCAGGTCTCGTCGTGGAGGGTGAGGGCACGGGGCTGCGGTCCGGCCTCAGGGGCGGCGGTCGGCGGAACGTACCCGGACACGAGGGCGCGCTCGCCGCTGAGTGCGGACAGCACGGCGGTGTGGGCGGCGACGAGGGCCGCTTCCCACCCGGTCGCGGAGCGCCGGGACAGCAGTCTGATCCGCGCGGCCAGCCGTACCGGGACCGGCCGGGTCAGCGTGGCCTGTTCGGCCTCCCCCTCGGGGACGGCGCCTGGCGGAACCCACCGCGGGATCAACCGCTGAGGTGCTCCAGTGATCGTCATCGCTCTCTCCTGTAGGGCCGGTCCGCTGAGGTCGGGAGGGTGGTGGCGCGAGGCCGAGGTCGTGGCGCACGACCGGCCGGCAGTCGGTCGAGCCCGAAGAAGACGCCGTCCGTGGTGCCGGCGGACATTCCGTCTCCGCCGACCGGCGAGTTCTTCGGGCTCGACTGCCCTGTGTGGACGGCGAATTTCCTCTGCATTCACCGTCTCCCGATTCGGAACCGACCTTAGGCACCGGGGATCCGATTCGACAAGGGATTCCCGGGCCGTAACGCGGCCCGCAATTCGAGGAATTGAATATGAAAAACCGAAGGGCGTGTTGCGCGGGCTCGGAACCGGGGCCCGCCACGCCCGCGGCGGGCCGCCGCACGGCCTGGACACGGTCCTCGGGAATGCCTGGTGGCAGTCGGCTGCCATCGGCCGACCGCGCCGCCTCCGTATCCCGGGAGCGATGACCGCGGGTGACCTCTTGCGGGCATAAGGAAATTCTCGCTAAGGGCTTCGGCGCATGGCCGTGTGAAGTGCCCGCAGCATGAGGATCGCGCTCACCGCCAGCAGGTGGTATCCCAGCAGCGGATAGAGCTCCAGCTGTTCGGTGACGTGCGGCCCGCGCCGGGTGCCGAACACCGCGAGCATGACTCCCATGAGGCCGGTGCAGGCCGCCAGCAGCGTGACGGTCAGCTGGTGGAGCAGGCCCGTGACGAAGCGCCGCTCCCGTTCGTCGGCGAGGACGCGGACCCGTACGCCCAGGCGTCCCTCCTCCAGGGCGGAGCTGATGCGTTCGACGCGCCGGGGCAGCCGGCGCAGCATCGGCAGTACGGAGAGGAGTTCGTGGGCCGCGCTGTGCGCCAGGGACGGGAAGCCGGGCAGCTCGAACCCGTTGCCCGCACCGTCCTCGTCCGGACGCCTCCGTCTGCGGAACCGCAGGTCCTCGGTGACCATCCCGACGGCGAAGGCACGTGCCTCCTCCAGCAGGTCGAACCCGGGGGCGAGCTGGGTCAGGGTTCCCTCGACCGTGGCCAGGGCCCGGAAGACCGCGGCGATCTCCGGCGGCACCGCGAGCCCGAACCGGGACAGCATCCGGAAGAGGGCGGTGAACGTCTCGGAGTCCGGGCGCGCGCCCGCCCCCAGGTGCTGGGCCATGAACCGCCCGAGCTCCCGCTCCAGCAGCAGCGGATCGGGCATCAGCTCCTCGTTCGTCGTCGCCCGGGTGCCCAGCAGGGCGAGCAGCGCGTCGTGGAGCCTGGCCGGGTCGCCCCGTTCGACGGACACCAGCAGTTCCTGGATGGCGACGCGCGCGGGGGGCCCGATCCGGCCGACCGAACCGAAGTCGATCAGTCCGATCCGCCCGTCGTCGAGCAGCAGCACGTTCCCCGGGTGCGGGTCGGCGTGGAAGACCCCGGCCCGCAGGATCTGGCGGAGCATGGCCGACAGAACGGTCCGGGCCAGTGCTCGGCGGTCCAGGCCCTCCTTCCGGACGACGGCCGGGGCCCGGTCGAGCGTGACCCCTCCCAGCCACTCCTGCACCAGGATCCGGGCCGACGTGTACGCGTGGTACACCTGCGGGATGCGTACCTCCGCATCGGCCTCGAACCCGCCGCACGTCCCGGCGACCGCGCCCGAGTTGCGGGCCTCGACGCGGAAGTCGAGTTCCTCGCGGAGGGATTGGGCGAAGCCGTCGCCCAGCTCGCGCAGTCCCAGGGACTGCGCGTTCCGGACCCGGCCCTCGAGCCCCCGGGCGAGGGTGAGCACGATGTCGAGGTCGCGTTCCACGCTCTCCCGTACGCCGGGACGCTGCACTTTGACGACGACGGTCGGACCGCCGTGCAGGCGCGCGCGGTGCACCTGGGCTATGGAGGCGGCGGCGAGCGGTTTGTGCTCGAACCATTCGAAGACCTGCTCCACCGGCTTGCCCAGTTCCTCGCGGAGCAGCGCCTCCACCTCGGGCCATGGCGCCGGGGGCACGCTGCTCTGCAGACGCCTGAGTTCGTCGACGAAATGGGGCGGCAGCAGGTCGCGGCGGGTGGACAGCACCTGGCCGAGTTTGACGAAGACCCCACCGCACTCCTCGAGTGCGATCCGCAGCGACCTGGCGGACTGCTCTCCGAACTCTCCCGGGCTCATCGCCCGTTCCAGGCGGGAGCGGCTGCGCAGCAGCCGGCCCAGACCGTTGCGCATGAAGATCCGGCTGATCTGCGAGTAGCGGCAGGCACGTCGGAACCGTGCGCCCGCACCGCGCAGCAACTGCAGGGGAAGCGCCCAGCTCCCGCGCGGAAGGAAGACGTCGGCGAACACGATGGTGATCATCGCGGCGAAGAGGGACAGCGCGATCTGCACCGCGGTGAGCACCCCGCGACTGCCTTCCTCCGGCACCATCTGCCCGAAGCCGGACAGTGTTCCCAGCGCCACCAGGCCCGCGAAGAGGGCCCGCAGCGGACCGATCGTGATGCCGAGCAGTCCTCGGGACGCCGCCCGGACACCGAGGAAGACGCCCCCGAGGGTGACCGCGGTCGTCAGCACGATGACGACCGTCAGAGCGGGACCGTCGATCCCGACGGCGGCCGGTACGCTCATGGAAGGACTCCCTCGGTAGGTCGCGGGCCACCCTAGGCCGGGTGGGGGCGCGTTCCGACGGACCTGTCAGCTACCTGCAGGAGCCGCCGCCCGCGGGGCCGACGGGCGGCGGGGTGCGGCGGGAGGAAGGCGTCTTCCGGGTCCCGGGAATGCACCTTCCTGCCAGCGGTCCCCGGCTCGCGCCGGGCCCCGCCCGGGCACCAGGAGGGCCCGCAGGGATGTGGCGTACGGCCGGTCACGGCCGACGAGCACCTCCCCGCGGGCCCGTGGATCAACGGACTCGCGTGCCGGTCACCCCTCGGAGGAAGGACCCGCCAGCCGTTCGCCGAGTGCCTCCCCGATCAGCTTGAGGGCGTCGGGCTGCATCATCGCGTCGTGGGTGCAGTTCAGCTCCCGGACGTCCATCTTCTCCGTGAGGTGGTCGTTCCACAGTTCCACGTCCGGAGCGGTCTCCGGGCGTCCCTCGACCGCCCGGAAGAACAGCACCTCGCCGTCGAAGGACCCGGGGGTGTGACCACTGTCGATCACCATGTTGTTCCGGGTCACCCGGCCCACCCGCGCCAGGGTGTCGGCGTCGAAGTTGCCGAACATGCCGCCCTGGTCGCTCAGCAGCTCCATCGCGGCGCTCGGCGTCAACGGGCCGGCCGGGTCGGGCTCGGCCCCGGCGTACTTCAGCAGCGCGTCGAGCAGCTCCTCGTCCGACGGGGCCGGGACCGTCTCACCGTGCTGCGCGGGGTAGGAGTCGAGCATGGCCAGCAGCTCCACCTCCTCCCCGGCCTGCTGCAGCTGTACGGCCATGGCGTGCGCGACCACTCCGCCGAAGGACCAGCCGAGCAGGTGGTACGGGCCCGACGGCTGGACCGCGCGCACGTGGGCGACGTACTCGGCCGCCATCTCCTCCAGTGTCCGCGGCAGCTGCTCGTCGGCGGCCATCCCTCGGGCCTGCAGCACGTGGACGGGGTGCTCGGCCGCCACTTCGCGCAGCAGCCCGGCGTAGGACCAGCCGAGGCCGCTGACCGGGTGCACGCAGAACAACGGTGCCCGGGACCCGGCCTTGCGCAACGGCAGGAGGACGTCGAAGACACCGCCCTCGTCGTCGCCGTCGAGCTGCAGGGCCAGCTCGGCCACGGTGGGGGCCTCGAACAACGCCCGGATCGGCAGGCGCACGCCGAACACGGACCGTATCTCCGCCAGCATCTTGACGATCATCAGGGAATGGCCCCCGAGGTCGAAGAAGTTGTCGTTCACCCCCACGCTCGGCAGACCCAGCGCCTCCGCGAACAACGCGCACAGCAGCTCTTCGCGTGCGTTGCGGCCCGGCCTGTCCCCCGCACGAGCACCGGTGTCCGGGGCGTCGAGGTCCGTCGAGGCGAGCCGCGCGGGCCGTCCCTCGATCTCCGGGACGTCGATGCTGCTCACGGGGGCCGAGGGGTCGGCCACCATCGCCCGGAGCACCCGGAGCAGCCGCTGTGCCAGCTCTTCCGCCGTGGAGCGGTCGAACAGGTCCAGGCTGAAGCCCACGACGCCGGCCAGTGTGGTGCCGGCTTCGTCGTCGTGCTCGTCGAAGACGAAGGACAGGTCGAACTTCGCGGCGTCCACCGGCACCTGGAAGGGACGGGCTTCGATGCCGGGCAGGTCGATGGTGGCTCCGGAGACGTTCTGGAACTCCACGGTGACCTGGAAGAGGGGGTGGCGGGAGAGGGAGCGGTCGGGGTTGACGACCTCGACCAGCCGC
>NZ_BDJC01000084.1 GCF_002005565.1 Streptomyces sp. JHA26
CGCCCGCGGCTCCGCCCATGCCGGCCCCGCCCCTGCCGGGCCCGCCCGAGCGGCCCGCGCCCGTGCCCGAGCGGCCCGCGCCCGTGCCCGAGCGGCCCGCGCCCGTGCCCGAGCGGTCCGCCTCCGCGCCGGTGCCGGAGGAGGAGATCGCGGTCGTGGGCATGGCCGGCATCCTCCCCGGTTCACCGGACCTGGAGACGTTCTGGGCCCACCTGGCCGCCGGCGACGACCTGGTCACCTCGGTCCCCGAGGACCGGTCCGACCTGCTCGCCGACCCCCGCACCCGCGACGTACGGGCCGGGTTCCTGGACGACATCGCCGCGTTCGACGCCAATCTGTTCGGGATATCGCCCCGCGAGGCCGCGCTCATGGACCCGCAGCAGCGCCTGTTCCTCCAGGCCGTGTGGCGGGCCGTCGAGGACGCCGGGCGGCGCCCCGACGACCTGGCGGGCACCAGCACGGGCGTGTTCGTGGGCGTGGCGACCTCCGACTACGACGAGCTGCTCACCGCGCACGGCGTGCCGACCGAGGCGCACATGGCCACGGGCGTCGCCCATGCCGTCGTCGCCAACCGGGTGTCCCACCTGCTGGACCTGCGCGGGCCCAGCGAGGCCGTGGACACCGCCTGCTCCAGCGCACTGGTCGCACTGCACCGGGCCGTGCGCGCGCTGCGGGCGGGGGAGTGCGACGCGGCCCTGGTCGGCGGGGTCAACATGACGCTCAGCCCGGCGGTCTTCGTCGCCTTCGCGCAGGCGGGCATGCTGAGCGCCGAGGGACGGTGCCGGACGTTCGACGCGGGCGCCGACGGTTACGTACGCGGTGAAGGAGCCGGGGCACTGCTGCTGAAGCCGCTGCGCCGGGCCCTGGCCGACGGCGACCACGTCTACGCCGTCGTCAAGGGCAGCGCCGTGAACCACACGGGGCGTTCGGCCTCCCTGACGGCACCCAGCCCGCGGGCGCAGGCCGAGGCCGTGGTCCGCGCCCACCGTGAGGCGGACGTCGAGCCGGACACGATCGGTTACATCGAGGCCCACGGCACCGGAACCCGGCTCGGCGACCCCGTGGAGATCGAGGGCCTGAAGCAGGCCTTCGGCACCCTGTACGCCGAGCGCGGGCTCGCGATGCCGACGGAACCGGTCACCGGAATCGGCTCCGTCAAGACGGCCATCGGCCACCTGGAGGCCGCGGCGGGCATCGCGGGCGTGCTGAAGGTCCTGCTCGCCATGGAGCACGGCGAACTGCCCGCCCTGCTGCACCTGAAGGACCCCAACCCCTACCTGCGGCTCGAGGGTTCGCCGTTCCGGCTGGTCACCGAGCACAGCGAGTGGCCGGTGGTCCGGGCGCGGGACGGCCGCCCCGTGCGCCGGGCGGGCGTGAGCTCCTTCGGGTTCGGCGGCACCAACGCGCACGTCGTCCTGGAACAGCGGGTGACGCAGCCGGAGCCGCCACGCCCGGAGGCCGCGGCGCACGGCGAGCGAACGCTGTACCCCCTGTCCGCGCCGTCGGAGCCCGCGTTGCGGACCTACGCGGGACGGCTCGCCGACGCGCTGGAGGACCGACCGGACCTCGACCTCCGTGACGTGGCGCTGACCCTGCGCGACGCACGCGCCGAACTGCGCGAACGTCTGGCGCTGGTGGCCGCGGGCCGCACCGAGCTGATCACCGCCCTGCGGGCTGCCGCCGACGGCGGAACCGGCACCGGAATCCACCGGGGCACCGCCACGCGCCGGCCATCGGCCGATCCCTCCGCGACCGCGGAGCCGGGGAGGACCGGTGCGGCGTCCTCGGCGCCACGGGCCGACGCCGCGTCCGCACAGGTCCCGCGGGACGTGGACGCGCTGGCGGCCGCCTGGGTGACGGGTGCCGTGCCCTTGGCGCCCGTACGAGGCGAGCGTCCCCGGCGGCTGCGGCTTCCGAGTTTCCCGATGAGCACCGCACGCCACTGGTTCACCGTCCCGTCGACACCCACCGTGGAGCAGCCCGTGACCTCGTCCCCGCCGCGTCGCGCCCCCGTCCGGCTGGCGCCCGTCCGCCGCACGGCCGCGGCCCCGGCAGTACCCGCGCCACCGGCTCGGCAACCGCTGACGGCGCACGCGACGTCCCGGCCGGCTCCCGCTCCCGCCCCGGCAGTCGTTCCGGACGCGGCCCGGACCGCCGTCGCCCAGGCCGGACCGGCGTCCGCGGACCGTGCTCCCGACGACGTGGCGGACGTGGTGCGCTCACGCCTCGCGGACATCCTCGGCACACCCGCCGAGGAGGTGGACCCGCAGCGGCCCTTCGGCGACCTCGGCCTCGACTCCATCTTCCGGATGGACCTGGCCCGCGCCCTGAACGTGGAGTACGGCACGGAACTGTCGGCCGCCGACCTGTACGAACACGACACGGTGGACCTGCTCGCCCGCCTCGTCGCCGGCTCACGGACCACCCCACCCGCCGACGCGGCCGAACCCGGGGCCGGGACCACGGCCGCCACCGGCTCGCAGCAGTCGTCAGCGGCCGGGGAAGCCACCCCCCGGGACACGGCACCCACCGGTCTCCTCGCCCTGCTGGAGAGCCTCCTGGACCGTCGCCTCGACCCGCACATCGCCTTCACCGACGCCGGACTGACCTCCTTCGACATGCTCCGGGCGATCAGCGCGCTGGAGAGCCGCTTCGGGGCCCTGCGCAAGACCCTGCTGTTCGACCACCCGACCCCGGCCGAGCTCCACGCCTTCCTGGCCGAACGGTACGGCGAGCACGCGGTCTCCTCGCTCACGCCCACGGCGGCACCGGCGAGCGGGAACGGTGGCGAGGCGGCACGGCAACCCTCTCCCGGGGCGGGCGCCGGGCGGAGCGGACGCAGGCCGGGCGCCGGGGAAGGCGGCACGCCGCTGATCGTGCCGCGCAGCGACCCCGGTGACGCGGAGACGGCCGGTCTGCTGGAGCGGCTGCTCGGCCGGTACGGTCGCGAGACCGGCCTGGCCGGCCGCGACATCGCGCCCCTCGCCTTCCTCGGCGCCGGACGGCGGGGCTACCTCATCTTCTCCCGGTCCGGTGACGACCTGCTGGCCTGGAGCTACGTGGGCCCCGACGACCACTTCGCCGAGCTGGCCGGGGAGTTCGTGGAGTACGCCGTGGGGGAGGGCCTGCGGCCCAACTTCCTCTCCCTCCTCCCGCTGACGGAGGTGGGCGGCCACCGGGTCACGGCCACCCCGTTCGGCGCCCTGCAGCGCCTGGAGGACATCGGGCGGTTCGACCTCGCCGGGTCGGCGAAGAGCCGGCTGCGCAACATGGTGCAGCGCTTCGCCCGTGCGGGCGAGTGCCGGACGGCCGAGTACGTCTCCGGCTCCGACCCCGCCCTGGACGCACGGCTCGCCGACCTGGTGGACGCGTGGACGCGCGGGAAGGAGATGACCAACCCGTACGTGTGGAGGGTGCGCCGGGAACTCCTGGACGGCCGCCTCGGCGACAACCACCGGGTCTTCCTCACCACCGTCGACGACGCCCTGGTGAACGCGGTCGTCGTCACCCGTGTCCCGGCGGAGAACGGCTATCTGCTCGACGTGGAGTTCTATCCGCCCGACATGCCGAGGGGCGGACTGGAGTTCGCCCTGGTGCGCATCATCGAACAGCTCGCCTCCGAGGGCGTCGAGGTGTTCAGCTTCGGCGCGAGCTTCGGGGTGCGGCTGGGCGACCCCTCCCACGCCGACCCGGAGGCCGAGCGCGCTCTGCGGGAACTGGACGAGGCCGGGATCTTCGGCAGCGGCAACTTCCGCTTCAAGAACAAGTTCCGCCCGGTGAACACCCCGCTCTACCTCTGCCGCCCGGCCGAGGGCCCGCGCACACCGGTGGCGGACGTCATCCTGATGATCGCCGACCCGCACACGGCACAGGAGCCCCCGGCCACACCGGAGCACCGGACGACCACCCCCACCGGCCGGCCCGGCGCCGGCCCGGCCGACCGGCCCGTGTCCCCACCGGCCGCCGCCGACGAGCACACGCCCCGGCCGCCTGCGGCCGAGACGTCACCGCTCGCGGCCGCCCCGAAAGGCCGGCCCTCGCCCGCCCCCCTCCCGGCCGATCGGAGGGCACCCTCACGACCGCTGCCGGCCCCCACGCCTCCCGCCGGAGCCACCACCTCCGGCCCCCGGTCCGGCGACGCGCCCTCCGCGCCCACCGCCCCCGCCCGGAAGGACACCGGGCGGCACGCCCCACCGCGCACGTCCCGCACCCCGGCCGGCCCGGCATCCCTGGCGGGTGCCCACGCCGCCCCGCTGCTCGCGCACGGGTGCAACCCTCTCCGGCTGCCCTTCTCCGAGGTCCCGTTCGACCTGCTGACCGACTCCTGGTCCGAGCGCGCCGACGCGTTCATGACCGAGCGGCTGCGCACACTGTCCGAGTCGGCCCTCGGTGGCGACGACGCGGAGGACGACCTGCCCTGGCTGCCGTTCCCGACGGTGATTCCGACCGCGTCGGGCCGACAGGCCGAGGAGTTGCTCTGCCGGTGCTGGCCGGGTGCGCGCGGGCGCGTACCGCACAACCGTCTCTTCCCGACCTGGCTGCGCAGCCTCGCCGCGAGCGGTTTCCACCCCGAACGGCTGCCCACGACCGGCGCAGGCGGCGACGTGGACCCGGAGGCGCTGGCCGCAGCGCTCGCCGACACCGGCACACCGGTCTCCTTCGTCGCACTCGAGCTCACCTGCAACGCCGCGGGCGGCGTCCCCCTGTCCCTCGCAGGGCTGCGCGCGGTCCGCGACCTCACCCGCGCCCACGGCGTGCCCCTGGTGCTGGACGCCACCCGGCTGCTGGAGAACGCCGCGGCCGTGGTGGAGGACGAGGAGCCGATGCGTGGCCGGGGCCTGTGGGACGCCGCGCGCGAACTGCTCGCGCAGGCCGACGCCGTCACGTTGAGCGCCGGCAAGGACTTCGGCGTCCACCACGGGGGCCTCGTCGCGACCGCGCTGCCCGAACACGCGGACCTGCTGCGTGAGGAGACCACGGCCCGCGGACCCTGGGCCGGGCTGCTCGAGCGGCGCACCCTGCGCCGTGCGCTGCTCGACCTGGACGGCGTCGCCAAGCTCGTACGGCGCCGTCTCGCAGCGGTCACCACCCTGCGGCAGGCCCTGCGATCGGCGGGCGCCCCGCTGGTCGACGTCCCCGGCTCCCACTGCGTCCTGCTGGACGCGCGGCGCGTACCGGGCGCGGCGGAGCTCAGCCACCCCGTCCCGTCCGTGCTGGCCTGGCTGTTCGCGCACACCGGGGTCCGCGGCGGCCCGCACCTCGGCGACGACGGCCTGATCCGGCTCGCGGTGCCCGTGGGCTGGCCCCGGAAGGGGATCACGGACCTCGCCGGGCGGCTGTCCCGGCACTTCCTGTCCCCGCCACCGCTGACCGCCCTGGAGCCGGCCGGCGAAGGGGACGGCACGGGCGGCGACCCGGCACGGGCCGTCTACCGGCCGGCGGACGGCGGGACACGGGCCCCGGCCGGGCCCGCCGTGCCGCGCGACATCCTGGAGGAACTGGAGGAGGGGTACGCGCCCGCCGACGAGAACGCCAGGCTGCTCGCCGAGGCGGTGCCGGACGTGGAGCGGCACGTGGTGCGGCTGGCGGACGGCGACGTCGAGGTGTTCGCGGCCGGCGACGGCCCCGTCGTCCTGCTGATGCACCCCTTCAACATGGGCGCCGGTGTCTTCGCCGAGCAGTTCCGCGCCCTGTCCGGGCGTTACCGGACCGTCGTCGTCCACCATCCCGGCGTCGGCGCCAGCACCGCCCCCACCGACCTGAGCCTGGCGGGCATCACGGACAGCAGGACCGAGGTCCTCGACCGGCTCGGAGCGACGGGACCGGTGCACGTGGTCGGCGCGTCCTTCGGCAGCCTGCTCGCCCAGTCCTTCGCCCTGCGCCACCCGGAGCGGACCGCA
This sequence comes from Streptomyces sp. JHA26, assembly GCF_002005565.1. Lineage (GTDB taxonomy): Bacteria > Actinomycetota > Actinomycetes > Streptomycetales > Streptomycetaceae > Streptomyces. The sequence continues at coordinate 5,901 of NZ_BDJC01000084.1, forward strand.
TCCCTCACCCTGATCTGCGGGTCCTTCCGGTACGCCAATCGCGAGGGCGGGGTGAACCGGCTGGAGCGGGTGGTCGCCGAGGACCTCGACCGGATCGTGTCGGGCTCCGGCTCACCGCGCATCGCCCGGGACCGTGACCGGCTGACGGAGCTCCTGCTGCGCAGCGAGAGCATGGACGCCCGCACCGGGCTGCGCTACCTCGACCTCTTCGCCGGGGAACCGGACCTGCGCGAGCGGCTTCCCGAGATCTCCGTACCGACCCTGCTCGTGCAGGGCCGCCACGACTCGGTCATCCCGCTCAAGACCGCCCATCTGATGCACGGACTGATCCCCGGCGCGAGCTACGAGGAGATCCCCGACGCCGGGCACTTCCCCTGCGTCACCCACCCCGACGAGGTGAACCGGCTCCTGGCCGCGTTCCTCGACCGCACCGGGAGGCGACCGTGAACGACCGGCCCATCGGCATCGACGCCATGAACGTGTACGGCGGTCTGGCCAGGATCGCCGTGCGCGAGCTGTTCGCCGGGCGGGGCCTGGACCCCGACCGCTTCGACAACGTCGGCATGGCGGCACGCTCCGTGGCGCTGCCCTTCGAGGACCCCGTCACCCACGCCGTCAACGCCGCCGCGCCGCTGCTGGCGGGGCTCTCCGCCGAGGACCGGGACAGCATCGGCTTCCTCATCACCGCCACCGAGTCGGGGCTGGACTACAGCAAGTCCGTCGCCTCCTACGTGCACGCCCACCTGGGGCTGTCACCGGCGTGCCGGCTTCTGGAGGCGAAACAGGCGTGCTTCGCGGCCACCGCCGCCCTGCGGCTCGCCGCCGGGTACGTGGCCGCCGAGCCGGGCGCCAAGGCGCTCGTCATCGCCACCGACGTGGCGCTGGCCGACGCGCGCGCCTCCTACGCGGAACCGGCCACGGGCACCGGCGCGGTGGCCCTGCTGGTCGGCGAGGAACCCCGCGTGCTGGCCCTCGATCCCGGGGCGACGGGCGCCCACAGCTTCGAGGTCCAGGACACCGCCCGGCCCACGCCCGACCGCGACATCGCCGACGTCGACCGGTCCCTGCTCGCCTATCTGGAATGCCTGGTCGGCGCCTACGGCGACTACCGGGCGCGCGTCCCGGAGGCGGACGTGGCCGACACGTTCGACCTGCTCGTCTTCCACACCCCGTTCTCGGGCATGGTGAGGGCGGCGCACCGCAGACTGATACGGGAGTTCGGCCCCCCGGACGGCCCCGCGGCCGGCCTCCCCGACCGCCGGTGGATCGACGAGGACTTCGACCGCCGCGTGGCACCGTCGCTGCGCTACCCCGACATCGTCGGCAACCTGTTCTCCGGCTCGCTCTACCTCGCGCTGGCCGGCGCGATCGACACCCTGCGCCCGCGGGGCGAGCTCAGGGCCGGGCTGTTCTCCTACGGGTCGGGCTGCTCCTCGGAGTTCTTCAGCGGGGTCGTGCGCGACACGGCAGCCGGCACCCTTGCCGCCCTGGACATCGCGGGGCGGCTGGAGCGCCGCGCCGACCTCACCTTCGCCGAGTACGAGGAGCTGCTCCCGCACAGCACGAGTTGCCTGGTACCGGTCGCGGACCGCGACATCGACCCGTACGCCTGGAAGGAACTGCTGGACCGGGTGCCGGGCCGGGACCGGCTGCTGGCTCTGACCTCGGTGAAGGACCACCACCGCCACTACGACTGGATCACGGAAGGAACCACTGCGCGATGAGCGACACCACGGCCGTCGGCCACGACGAGATCCTGCGGACGATACGGCGGCACACGGTGGCCGTCGTACCGGAGGCCGATCCCGCCCGGATCAGGCCCGAGCGCACCCTGGACGAGCTGGGCTGCAACAGCATCGACCGGGCCGAGATCCTCACCGGTGTGCTGGAGGAGCTGGACATCGACCTGCCGCTGGAGAAGCTCACCTCCGGCGCGACGGTGGAGGAGCTGGCTCGGCTGATGGACGAGCACCGCTGATGCGTGGAGAACCGGTGGTGATCTCAGGGGTCGGTGTCCTGTGCGCCGTGGCCGACGACGCCGCCGCGTTCGCCGCCGCCCTGCGCGAGGGCCGGTGCGGGATACGGCAGGGCGCGGACGGCGGGCCGGGCCGCGCCGATCTGGACGACGAGGCGCCCGAACGCGCGCTGGAGGCGCTGCGCGGGAGCCCGGGCCTGCCGGTGGACCGGGCGCTGAGGGCGGCCGGGCGCGCCGGCCTCGCGATGCGCGCCGCCGTGGCCGCGGCGCTTCAGGCGTGGGACGACGCCCGGCTGACCGAACAGCCCCCGGAGCCGGACCGGGTGGCCCTCGTCGTGGCGGGCAACAACCTCACCGGGCGGCAGCTCGCCGAGCTCACCGCCCGGTACGCGCACAAGCCGCGGTTCGTGCCACCGCGGTCCGCGCTCCGCCTCCAGGACACCGATCAGGTGGGTGTGCTCAGCGAGGTGCTCGGTGTCGAGGGGGAAGGATGTACCGTCGGGGCGGCCTCCGCCAGCGGCAACCTCGCCCTGGTGCAGGGCACACGGCTGGTCGCCTCCGGAGCGGCCGACGCCTGCCTCGTGGTCGGTGCGCCCGCCGATCTGTCCGACGTGGAACGGCAGGCGTACCTGAACATCGGCGCGATGGCACCGGGCCCCGCCGCGCCCCCCTTCGACCCCGACCACAGCGGTTTCGTCGCGGGCCGGGCGGCGGCCTGTGCCGTGCTGGAGTCCGAGAGCTCGGCGCGCCGCCGCCGGGTGCCCGGCTACGCCCGCGTCGACGGCGCGCACGCCCGGCTCGCGGCGACCAGCTCCGCCGCCCCGGACCCGCGGGCCGAGGCGGCCGCGATGACGGGCGCGCTGCGCGACGCCGGAGTACGGCCGGACCAGGTGACCTACGTCAACACCCACGGCACCGGCTCCCCCGGGGGAGACGCCGCCGAACTGGCCGCGATGGGCGAGGTGTTCGGCCACACCGGCCGACGCCCGTGGGCGAACGCCACCAAGGCCCTCACCGGGCACTGCCTCACCGCGGCGGGGGTGGTGGAAGCCGTGGCGGTCGCTGTCCAGATGCGCGGCGGCTTCCTGCACCCGACTCCGGGCAGACCCCCCAAGGACGCCCGTGGCGTGGAGTTCACCACGGACGCGGCCGTGCCCGCCGACATCTCCCACGCGCTGTCCAACGGATTCGGATTCGGCGGGTTCAACAGCAGTATTCTCCTCTCCGCCCTGCCGCGGACGCAGCGCTGAACGTGCTGGCCGGCAGAGGGAACCGCCGGAAGGAAAGACACACAGGAGGAGCAGTGAACCCCTTCGAGGACGACGAGCTGGAGTTCCTCGTCGTGGTCAACGATCTGGGCCAGCACGCTCTGCAGCCCGTTTTCGCCGGGGCTCCGCGGGGCTGGAGAACCGTCCACGGGCCGGCCGGCCGAGGCGACTGCCTCGCCTATGTGGAACGGCACTGGGCCGGCCCGACCGGGGTTTCGACCCCGGCATCCCTGAAGGTCAGTCGCGCGTGTTCAGGAACTTCACAAGCTCCGGGACGTTCACCGTCATGAGGGAGCCGGGCCCCGGCTCCAGCATCCCCCGCATGCGAAAGTTCTTCAGGAAGAAACCGACCCGCGACCGGGTGGTGCCCACCATTCCGGCCAGTTCCTCCTGGGTGAGGCGCTGCGTCATCACCACCCGGCCGCCCGGCTGCTGGACACCTATTTTCCGGGCCAGCCGCAGCAGCGCGAAAGCCAGGCGCTGCTCGCAGTTGTCCGTCACCAGATGAGTGATGAATTGCTGCTGCTCGCACAGCCGCCGGGTCAGCAGCCGCAGGAAGTCACCGTAGAGATCCTGGTCGTCGAGCGCCTTGAAGAGACTGCTCTGCGGAATTCTGCGCAAGGTCGCCGGAGTCATCGCCGTGGCGCTCTCGTAATGCTCACTGTTGAGTAAACAGGACTCCCCGACGAGATCTCCCGGTGAATGTATGCTCAGCAGGCACTGTTTTCCGGATATGGACACCGTCGTGGTCTTGACGTATCCGTCGAGAACCAGATAAACGTTGCTTCCTCGGCTTCCGGCCGCGTACAGGAGTTTTCCACGGGGGACCCGCACGACCGATGTTCCGGTCCCGATCCGCTGCAGGGCGGACTGGACAGAGGCGTGGAATCCCTGATTGGCGTGAGTGGCAGTCACAGTCAAGAAATCTCCCGCGGTTCTGAGTTCTTGATCCGGCCGGCCGAGCCTGTGAGCCCGGCGCTGGAAACTCCATGCGTTCTCGCCGAGTTGGTTCGCCTTTCCCTGCGTGGCCAGAGGACCTGGACCCGCCGCTGATGACCCTCGTGGAACCCGCGTCAGATGCGGCGGCGGTCCCGCCCCAGACTCCTAACCGACAACTCGGTGGAATGTCAACGGCCGCTCGAGGTAGGCGACTTGAGTCGCCGTTGCTCAGTATTGAGCAGCCGCGGGGGCGAGCACGCGTCTAGCCTCACAGCCGATCAGGCACCCGAAGGGACGGACGAGGTGGTCATGAAGGATGCAGTGAGTCTCGACTTCCCGCTGACGGCACGCACGTGTCCTTTCGACCCCCCGGAGCGCTACGCCGAGCTGCGTGCCACCGTCCCCGTGAGCAGGGTCGCGCTGCCCAGCGGACAGACCGCCTGGCTGCTGACCCGCCACGCCGACGTACGCGCGGTCCTGGACGACCCGCGATTCAGCTCCGACATGAGCCGCCCCGGCTTCCCCCACCTCTACCCCAAGCCCGTCGAACCGGTCCTCAAGGGCACCTTCATCCGCATGGACGGTGAGGAACACGCACACTACCGCCGCATGCTGACCGGGTTGTTCTCCGTCAAACGGGTCGAGGCGATGCGGCCCTTCGTGGAGCAGGTGGTGGAGGACTGCCTGGACCGGATGGCCGCCCACGGCGCACCGGCCGACCTCGTGCGGGAGCTGGCCTATCCGGTTCCCTCCCGTGTCATCTGCGGCCTGCTGGGCGTCCCGCACGAGGACCACGCCACCTTCGGCGGCTACCTCAACACGCTCTTCGACGGCTCCAGCGACCAGGAGCAGTTCGCGGCGGCCAAAGCGGGTCTGAGCACCTATCTGGACGCTCTGGTCTCGAAGAAGGAGAAGGAGCCGGAGGACGACCTGATCAGCGTGCTCGTCGAGCAGCAGTACAAGCCGGGCCGCCTCAGCCGCCAGGAACTGGTCACCATCTCCTGGATGCTGCTCGCCGCCGGCCACGAGACCACCGCCCACATGATCGGTCTCGGTGCGCTCACCCTGATGGAGCACCCCGACCAGCTCGCCCGGGCCACCCGGGGTCCCGCGGCCATGGCGGACGCCGTGGAGGAACTGCTGCGCCACCAGACCGTCATGCAACTCGGCATGACCCGTGTCGCCGTCGCCGACGCGGAGATCGGCGGCACGCTCATCCGGGCCGGCGAGGGAGTGATCGCGCTGCTGTCCCTGGCCAACCGCGACCCCGATGTCTTCCCCGACCCCGACACGGTGGACGTCACCCGGGGCGCCCGTCACCACGTCGCCTTCGGATTCGGGCCGCACCAGTGCCTCGGCCACTCCCTCGCACGGCTCGAACTCGCCGTGGTGTTCGACCGGTTGTTCCGCCGCTTCCCCAAGATCCGGCCCACGACGCCGACGGCCGACATCCGCTTCCGCCAGGACGCCATCGTCTACGGCGTGGCGGAACTCCCCGTCGAGTGGTGACGGCAGGCCCATGCTCAGGATCGCGGTGGACTCCGAGAAGTGCTGCGGGGCAGGCACCTGTGTGCTGATCGCCCCGGAGGTGTTCGACCAGACCGACGACGAGGGCCTGGCGTTCGTCGTGTGCGGGGAACCGGACCCCGAGCAGGCGGACTCGGTCCACGAGGCCGCACTCGCCTGCCCACGCGGCGCGATCACGGTCACGGAAGAGGACTGAGGCGAGGGGGTGTCCGGGCCCGACGCGGAGACAGCCGCTGAGGGAACCGACCGGAAGCGGGCAGAGGACCACCCGGGCCTTCGGCGGTGCCCGGCGATGTCGTCGGGGTCGAAGCCGGGGCCGGGAGCGACCGGGCCGTCCACGGTGACGCCCGCCGCGTGGACGCCGGAGGAGCCGTACTGCCGGCCGAGCAGCGCGATCAGGGCCCGGACGCCCGCCATGTCCGAGAAGAGGCTCACGTACTGCGACTCGGGCCCGGGCGTGCCGCCCGTGACGGGAAACGTCCCGCTCCCTCGCGCCGCCACCATCGGCGCGAGGCGTGCTGCGGCATCGAGTGCGCCGACCACGTGCCGTCTCAGGACGAGCCCACCCTCTCCTACGAGGAGTTCCGCGCCCTGTGCGAGGCTCCCGACGTCCGGCACAAGGTCGCCGAGATCGAAGCGGCCGCCCGCCGGTGCACGGAGCAGGCCGCCACAGCCCTCGCCGCACCCCTCCTCCACGGCCCGGCGACCCGCGCCGGCCGCCTCGGCAACGCGTACGGCACGGGCGCGAGCGGCGTGTCCGTGGCTGCGGTACCCGTTCGGGGACGTGACGTGGCAGCGCCAGGAGGGCATCCAGTCCGTGCCTCGTGTGTGCCCCACATGGGGATGCCGTGGCGCTGCTGACAGCCGTGTCACGGCATCCCGTCCCCGGCACCGCGCGGAAGGACACCGGTGGTCGCCGGCCGGTACGACCATTGCACCCACACGGGGGGCGCACTCACCGAACCCCCGACAGCGCCCCCTCACGTGCCGTTACCAACAGCCCATGCTCACCGCTTGCTGCGCGGCCTGGCCGCCGCCACTCTCGCCGTCCCGCCCCCCACCACCACTGCTCCCACCCACGTCTCGCAGACACCTCCACTGGAGCCTTGCCGCCGATGACGCGGAGGCGGCAGCCCTGGCCGGACGACGGCCGACTGCCCGGAGCAGACCGTGACATACGAGTCGGCCCCGCAACCGGCGGGGTGAGACCGTGCACGCGAACAAGGAGAGACTCATGATCACAGCACGAAGGACAGGGGAGCGGATCGCCACTCTCACGGCTTCCCTCACCGTCGCCGGCGGGCTGCTGCTGGCAACCGCGGCGCCTGCGAGTGCCGAAGTGAAGTCCACCTGCGGCACGTACATCTGCGTCGCCACCGCCTACCAGGGCCGCGACTACGTCCAGGACATCACCGTCACCACGCGGGACGGCCTGCCGGGGACGCTGCGCGCGTTCGTCGGCGACTACCGGGCAAGCAAGGCGAACGCCTCGCGGTGGCGGTTCGTCGTCGACCGGGAGATCAGGGCGTACCCGAGGCTGGCCGTCTGCGGCGGCCTCGACCGCGGCGGCCGGGTCATCGAGAACCACTGCGTGATGATCCCCTGAAGCCCCCACGGACCCCTCGTCCTCCACACCACGGGTCCCGGGGATCTGCCATGACGTCCCCGGGGCCCGCTGTACGGAATGGGTGAGGAAGGACGCCGCTTCGCGGCCGCTACGCCCCCGTTCCGTACTCCACCTACCTGGCGGCCGCCGTCGTCGGGCTGCGCGACCGAGGCGTCAAGGTATCTGGTGATCGCAAGGACGAGAGTCGCGTCGTGCTGGCCTGACTGTCAGGCTCCTGCAGTCCGGGGAGCGGCGCGGCCGAGGTGAGACGGTCGGCGCCGACCTGGACACCGGCGACGGCCGGCCCCGATGGTTCTGAGGTCGGCCGTCGGCGGGACGGATTGGACAAGCACGTCATCCCGGTGTGGGGGACTCCTGTTCAGCGGTGCTGCCGCGTCCGACGGTGATCGCCCAGGTGGCGGTCGATGGTGCGGTGACGGTTACTGTGCCGGCCCGGTGGGCGGCTTGCACGGCGAGTTGGTTGTACGTGACGGCGGGTTCGCCTGTGCCGCACTCCAGCGGGAAATCCGTTCCCAGGACGGGCACCGTGACCTTGATAGTGCCGGTGCCCAGACAGCTGACGGCTACGACGAGTGCCTTTCCCTGCGGGCCGGCGTCGTAGGAGAAGCTCGCGTTGCCGCGCGTCGCACCATGCCGGCCGGCGAAGACTTCACCGGCTTCGAGATCAAGCGCTGGGGGCGTGACTGCAACGCTTGGCGGACTGGGCGTAGGCCTCGATGTGCTGGACGCCGAGGGCGCGGAAGCCTCGTCTGCGCTCTCGCCAGAGGTGCAGCCCACCGCCATCAGCAGCAGAAGAGCCGACGCCACCGCTGCGTGGCGCGCGCTCACCTGGTCTCCCACAGCACCCAGCCGACCCGGCGGGGCGTGTAGATGGTCACGTTCTTCTTCACGCCTATGGTGCAGTTGGCGTACAGGTACTGACTGTAGCCGTAGGACTTGAGCCGGTAGACGCCGTAACGGGCGTGGGTGCTGTGCTTCGACGGAGTGTCGACCGCGATGGTGCTGCCCAGCTTCGCCGTCAGCTCCACGGACAGCTCGACGCCGAACTTTCCCTCGATCTCGACGACCGCGGCCGAGCCTCCGACCTTCAGTTCACCGCTGTAGGCGATACCGATCTTGCCGGTCACCTCGGAGGTGAAAGTGGACCTGGCGGTGCGCGAGGTGCCGTTGTAGTTGGTCTGCTCAGCATCCACCCCCTTGTGGTAGTCGGGCCTTGGATCAAGGCCCGACTGCGACAGACCCATCTCCTTCGCCATCGCCCGCGTCGACCAGTGCGTGGCATTCTTCGGCGTCGACTCCAACGTCTTGGTAACCACCGCGGCCACCTGCTCGTCGGTGACCGTCCTCGGGCCGCCGGGACGCGGCATGTCACCCAGGCCGGCGATCCGGTGCTCGACGAACCGCTTCCGCCAGCGGCCCACCGCATGCGGTGTCGAACCGAGCTGGGCGGCCACGTCCTTGTTCGACGCACCGGTCGCGCACGCCAGGATGATCCGGCACCGCAAAGCCCACGCCCGCAAAGTGGAACGGCGCCGCACCCATCCCTCCAGCGCAGCCCGCTCCTCATCCGACAAGGTCAACTCGGCCTTCGGCCGCCCAGTACGCACCACCAGGCAGCCCTGCACATCTGAACAGAATTCCTGACTCAGAAGACTAGCCGAGGTTGCATGCCGCGGCCCTGCGGCCCCGCAGCCCCCGGCCGTGGTCACACGCTGCTCCCGGCACCGCGGCGGAGATTCAATCGGCCGCCCCGACTTGTCTGTGGTCGTACTCGTGGCGATGAGTGAGCACTTCCTCCATGTGACCCTCCGCCCATTCCTTGATCCCCCGCATGACTCCCTGGAGCGAGTGGCCGAGAGCGGTGAGTTCGTAAGTGACGGTGACGGGCACCGTGGGGGTCACGGTCCTGGTCACCATTCCGTCGCGCTCGAGTGCGCGCAATGTCTGCGTAAGCATCTTCTGGCTCACGCCCGAGATCCGGCGGGACAGCTCGGAGAAGCGCATGGCCCGCGGTTCGCCGGCAGTGCTCTGCCCGGGACGCGGGCCGTCCCCGCCGAGCGCGGCGAGTACGAGGGCGACCCACTTGTCGGAGATTCGCTCCAGGAGCTGTCGGCTGGGGCACATCGCGAGGAACGCGTCGTACTCCCGCTTGGCCACGGCCCGCCGCTCGGACGCGGTGCTGGTCGCCATCGGTCAGTCATCTCCTCAGCTCGGTGACTTACGCACTTCAAGGTGGCTGCTTCCCCTTGGAAACGGGGTTCTTCCATGCTGGTGTTCCAACACGGGGACGGCAAGACCCCGCAGAAAAGGAGCAGATGATGAGTGAGACGACTTCTCGGCGAGTCGTGGTGCGCGTTCCGTCCGGGCCCGAGGCGGTCGAGACCGTCGACGTGCCGGTGGCCGAGCCGGGGCCGGGGGAGATCCGCGTCAAGATCGCCGCGGCAGCGGTCAACCCGGTCGACCTGGGCGTGGCCGGGGGGGTCTTCCACCGGCTCGGAATGGTCCACCAGCCGGACTGGACCGGTCTCGGCTGGGACTTCGCCGGCACCGTCGAGGCCACCGGGCCCGGCGTCGAGCTGTCGGCCGACACCCGTGTGGCCGGGTTCCTCGACGGTTTCGACCGCGACCACGGTTCCCACGCCGAACACATCCTCGTCCTCGCCGCGAACGTCGCCGTCGTACCGGACGGAGTCGACCTGGCCGCAGCTGCGACGGTGCCGCTCAACGCCACCGCCGCAGCCCAGGTCGTCGACCTCCTCGGCGACGTGCCGAGCCAGGCCCGGCGCCTGCTGGTGACCGGCGCGGCCGGTGCGGTGGGCGCGCACGCCGCCGTGCTGGCCCAGGACCGCGGCTGGCAGGTGACCGGACTGGCCCGAGCGGCCGACGAACAGTTCGTCCGGAGCCTGGGCGTCGACTTCGCCACCGACCTCGGCCAGGGCTGGGACGCCGTGGCCGACGCCGGAGCCCTGCAGGAACCCGCCCTCCGGGCGGTGCGCGACGGTGGTCGTTTCGTCGGCGTGCAGCCCGCTGCGAGGCTTCCCGAGGAGCGCGGCATCACCGTCGAGGTCATCTTCGCCCGTCCCGACGGTCCGCTGCTCGCCGGCTTGCTCGCGCGGGTGGCGGCGGGGGAACTGCCGGCTCGCGTCCATGCCGTTGTGCCGCTCGACAAGGCGGCCGACGCCTACCGGGCGATGGCGGAGGGCGGCGTCCGCGGCCGGATCGTCCTCGTCCCCTGACAGCGCGACACGAACACGCGACAACCGTGTCGCCGCACACGACCTCCTCGACGGGCAGGACAGCTGATGCTCGCCGTCGTCGCCGGCCTCCTCGGTACGGGCCTCGCCTTCGCGGGGCTGGTTCCGGCCCGCGTGCAGGGGACGTTCGGGAGGGGGCGCCACGTCGGTCCGCGCCTCCTTCTCGCCTACATCGCCGTCGGCTCGACATGAGTGGGGAAGGGGGACCCCCTTGAGGTGTGCCCCTCCGCCTCCGCGACTTCGTTCGTGTACGTCTCGTGTACGCGAACCGTACGGTCACCGGGACGTGAGCGACCTGCGCGCAGGGCCCCGAGAAAAGCCGGAGGTGCCTGCATCCGCCCCCGCGGTCCCGGCATGCATCCCCGCCCCCCGGGTACTCCCGCGGCACGGTCCGTGCCGCGGGAGCGCGAGCGGTACGCCGGTCGGCTCCCACCGGTGGTGAGCGAACGAAGAGCACGAGGAAAGGCGAACCGTGAACGATCCGCAGCACCCCGCGGAACAGTACCCGCAGCCCGACTTCCCCGCCCAGGAACAGCCGCATCCCGGCTGGAGCGGGCCGATGGACCCGCCGCCCGACCACGGTGAGGAGTCGTACCGCGGCACCGGGCGGCTGGCGGGCCGCAAGGCCGTGATCACCGGCGGCGACTCCGGCATCGGGCGGGCCGTCGCCCTGGCGTTCGCCCGCGAGGGCGCCGACGTGCTGTTCACCCACCTCGACAGCGAGAAGGACGAGGCAGCCGAGACCGCGCGCTGGGTGGAGCAGGCGGGCCGCAGGGCCGTCCCCCTGTCGGTGGACATCCGCGAGGAGGACAACTGCCGGACGCTGGTCGGGCGGGCGGTGGAGGAATTCGGCAGGATCGACATCCTGGTGAACAACGCGGCCTACCAGATGTCCCAGCCGGACGGCATCGAGGCCATCTCCACCGAGCAGTTCGACCGGGTCATGCGCACCAATCTGTACGGCATGTTCTGGGTGACCAAGCACGCCGTGCCGCACATTCCGCAGGGCGGCAGCGTCATCAACAGCGCCTCGGTGCAGGCGTACAAACCCAGCCCGCATCTGCTGGACTACGCGATGACCAAGAGCGCGATCGTCACCTTCACGCAAGGGCTCGCGCAGATGCTGATCGACCGGGGCATCCGCGTGAACGCCGTGGCGCCGGGACCGGTGTGGACCCCGCTGATCCCCGCGACGCTGCCGGACACGACGGAGTTCGGCAAGCAGGCGCCGATCGGGCGGCCCGCGCAACCGGCCGAGATGGCGCCCGCGTACGTGTTCCTCGCTTCGCAGGAGGCGTCGTACATCACGGCGGAGATCGTCAACGCGACAGGTGGGACACCGCTTCCCTGAGTCCCCCGGCATCCAGCGGTCCACCCTGCCGGGCCACCCCTGCGGCCCTCCCCGGGGCGGGCCGAGACCACCGTTCTGGCCCGACGCCGCTCGGCGCCTGGGCCCCCCGACGGCTCGCCGGCCTCAAAGCGCGGTCCGGGCTCCCACCCCTTGGGGTCGTTCGACCGCCCATCGGCAGATCTTGCGCGCGCAGCCCGGTGAACACCGGCAGCAGGTGGCCGCGGGCCACCGGACAAGGGGGCGGCGGCATGGCCGAGGGCACGGTGTTGGCGGCGGTGAGGAACATCCGGAAGCAGGAGGTGCCACCGCCGGGAGACGGTCCGGGTCGGGCGGCGGATCGAGACGGCTTCGGCGGCGAGACGCACGGGGTGACCCGGGCCCCCGGCACCGGCGGCTACATGATCGAGCGCCTGCGACCGAACGAGCAGGAAGGGTCCCTCACCGCCATGACGCCGGCGCAGAGACGAAGGGCACGGAGCACGAGGACGGCGGGCTGAGCCCACGAACCGGAAGGACCCGACAGCGCCCGCGACGCACAGGCCTTCCGCACGCGCTGAGAACCCGTACGGGGCTGCCGCCCGCCGGCTGTGCGAACGGTGCGGAGAAGTACGGGTGCGCATCCTGAGCGGACCGGACCACATCGCCGCCGACTCCCACCAGGGGGTGAGGAGTGGCATCGACCGTCCGTACCTGTCCGGCGTCCTCGCAGCGGGCAGCAGCCGTGGTCGTTCGGCTCAGGACTTCTCCGGCCGGGCGCCTGGCGCCACCGTGCCGTTCATGCCCAGCGGTCCCAGCCGGTGCGAACCGCGTCGGCTGGGACAACGCTCCCTTTTCGATGTCACCGCCTCGACGCCACGGGCGGCCTGGTCGGCGGGTGCGGATGCCAAGGCGGCTGGATCACCGTGTGCGACGCTGGGGCAAGCGCCCTCGATTCTCACGGGGCGCGGGAGGAGGGCGGATGGACTGGCGTGGGTTCGCTCAGCAGATGGCGTCTCTGGCGCGGGATCTGCTGGCGCAGGAGTCCGTGGAGGACACGCTGACGCGGATCACCGGGGCGGCGACCGAGCTGGTCGAGGGCTGTGACGAGTCCGGCATCCTCGTCCTGAGCGGCAGCAAGGTGCGTTCTCTCGCACCGACCGGGCAGCTGGTCGTCGACAGTGACCGGTTGCAGGAACGGCTGGGGGAGGGGCCGTGCTTCGATGCCGCCCGTACCAAGACCGGCGAGCGGGTCTACCGCATCACGGACTTCACCCGGGAAGAGCCCCGCTGGCCCGCCTTCGTGCCTCAGGCCCATGACCTCGGGGTGGGCAGCATGATGGGTTTCCTGCTCTACACCGAGGACGAAGAGCTCGGTGCTCTCGACCTGTACTCCCGCAAGCCCGGTGCCTTCACCGAGAACAGCGAGACGGCCGGCTGGCTGCTGGCCTCCCACGCCGCCGTCGCCCTGGCCGGCGCCCGCACCCACGCCCAGATGGACCAGGCCGTCGCCACCCGCCACACCATCGGCGAGGCGATGGGCATCCTCATGGGCAGCCGCCACCTCGCCGAACAGCAGGCCTTCGACGTGCTGCGCCGCTACTCGCAGGACCACAACATCAAGCTCCGTGAGGTCGCCCGCCGGGTGTGCGAAACGGGCACCGTGTGACAGGCCCGAGGCGGCTTCCCCGGCCCCAGGTCTGGACCGGGGAAGCATTAGCGGGGGCGGCCCCCAGGGAGAACGCTGCCGACCTCGCCTGAAGGCAGAGTCCCCCGTGCAGCGGTGCCGATGCCCGCATGTTCCGCCTACGCCGACGTACAGAGAATCCGTCACGGGCGCGCCGTGCGGAACGACCGGGGCCCGCACCGCCGACCAGGCGGCGCCGGCCGCGGCACACCGCATCCCTCACTGCCGGACACCGGCGGACCGGTGCCGACGAGCCATCCGGTGGTGACCGACGTCGTCAGGCGACGAGACCCCACACCAGTGCGGCCATGGCGGTGAGTGCGGTGATGGACACCATCACGTTGCGGACCGGTCCCGGACGACGGCGGGCGGGACGGCCGGCGCGAGCAGGTGATCAGGCGCGGCTGCCGGCCCGCCTCGGCGGCCTGGGCGCGGAGGGAGAGCCTGGTCCTGGCCCGTGGCCGCACTGGTGACGACTGCGCCGGCCTGTCCCTGCCGCCTCCGTGACGGTTGCCCCGTCCTCGCTCCGATCCTGACCGGATCGCCGTGTCCGCGCCGCGGCCAGGTTCAGGGCCGCACCAAACGCCTGAGAGCGACTCGTGCCAGCGGCGCGTAGCCCGCCAGAACGGGCATCGGGCCGTGCAGGGTGACGCTTGCGGCGCTGCCCTGCGGATCGGGCCGTACGGCGTGGTGGAGGCGCAGTCGAACTGGCCCCAGCCGGACCCTCCACGCCCATGTCCGATGCCGGTGATCGACGCTTTCGACGACGAAGGGAATCCGTAGCCCCGCGAACGATTCGACCGTCCCTTGGAGCGCTGGTGTTATGCACAGGACGTCGGTGTGGACGCCCCTGATCTGCGGTGACCAGGACGCCCACCGGTCCACGCGCACATAGCGCTCCCAGACGGTGGCGGGCGTCGCCGGACCGGTGACGTCGAGTGTCAGCCGTGCCATGAGCCGCTCGACAGGAGCCCGCTGCGCACGCTGATGTGCGGGGCGCTCATCCGACCTCGCCACGCAGGTACTCGGTCAGCGCCTTGCCCGGCCGGAAGGAAGCCGTGCCGTCCTCCTGGGCCAGGCTGCCGAAGCTGCCCAGGTTGACCGTCCCCTTGGACTTCAGTGCTTCGGCGATCGTTCCGGGATTCTCGACGGTGCCGAAAAGGGCGTCGAAGACGCGTGGAACGTCCTCGCTGCCCGATTCACCCCCGCCCGAGGCCCGTGCGAGACGGCGTGCCGTCAAGTCGAGGAGCTCCGTCTTGTCCATCGCCGCATCCGCCCATCGTGTCGGTAGTCCTGCCGCAGCCTTTCCACCATCACCGCGTTTCGGCTCACCCGCATCCGTAGGGCCACCCGTCCGTGCCGACGCGGCCCTGGCTGAAGCACGGCGCACACGGTCACGCCGGGCGCGGCCGTGCCCGCCGCCCTGATCTCCCCGGCCGTCCCCTGGCCGCCGTGGTCCGGGTGGCGCCCGCGCTGGACGCGCCGACGGTTCACCGTGGCCGCCGACGCCCCGGTGCGCTCCACGAGCCATGCCCGGCCCACCACCCGCCGCCGTCCCGCCGCCGTCCCGCCGCCGGCGGTCCGGCCCACCTGGGCGGTCTTCCCGGTCTCCGGCTCGTGGCAGCTGTGGGGGCCGAGGGTCTTCCGCCTGCAGGGGACACCGCGACGTGGACCCGTGTCCCCCGCACACGGCCGATGCGGCCGTCGCCACTGCAATGCGGGCCGCCGGCGGAGAACCGGCCGGCACCGGACCGCACCTCGGATTCCGTTGAGCGACGGGGTGACGTGCGTCAGCACCACCCCCGGGTTCCACCAGGGACCGGCCGCGGGAGCCGGACGGATCGAGGGGTTGGCGGGTTTGTAGCAGCACAGCGCGGCGGCCGAAGTCTGCGGCGGGATCTTCCCCGAACGCGGATAACGGGCGTGTGGCCACGTCGTCCCCAGGTCCGGGCCCGGGGCGGAGTCATCGAGAATCCGGCCTCGTCCTCGAAGACGATCCACGCCCCGGACGCCGCCGCGAGACTTTTACCTGCGGCCACACCTCCTTCTTCCACAGCTCCACCGCGTGCTCGTCGCGTTCGAGTGCACGGCGGGCAGGTGCCTGCCAGGACCAGCCGTGCCGCTTCAGCAGCCGCCATACCGTCGCCACCGACAGGCTCACTTGCAGACGACGGCGGATCACCGTCTGGACCCGGGCCAGAGTCCAACGCTCATCGACGAAGCCGTGCGCTGACGGACCCTTGCCGAGTTCATCCTCGAGCATCGCAAACTGGGCATCGGTAACGGTCGGGGAGTTGGCCGGGCCCGCGGAGCGTAAAGCCTCCATGCCGCCCTCGCGCCAGGCCCGGCGCCAGCGCTCCACCGACCGCACACTCACCCGCAGGTCCTTCGCGATCACTGCGGTCTTCTCACCCGCCGCGAAACGCGCGTCGGCCTGGAGCCGGATCCTCTCCCGAAACGCCCGACGCTCAGCGGTCAGGCCCCCACCCTCCGGATACCGCATCCCATCGGCATACCGCAGGGATCATGAACCGTCACCACCCGACGACAATCCGAAAACCTCAGTAGGAGCGGTCACGGGTGAAGTCCTCCTCAACGTGTGTGTAACGGCTTGTGGCGGGGCTCTGGGCCCCGCCACAAGCCGTCCGCTACGCGTCGCGGTCTTCGAAGTTCCGGCGGACCGCCGCGCCCTGGTCCTCCGTCAGTCCGGCGTCGTCCGGGAGTTCCAGCACGGCGCTGCAGTGCTCGCACAGGTTCCCGTCTCCAGCGGGGGTGCCGCAGGCCTTGCAGAAGCCGGTGTGGTTTCGGTCCTCTGGTGTGTTCGTCATGGCCTCTTCCGCTCGTCGGGACAGGACGGACGGCGGGTTCCCGGAACGGCGGTGCGGATGCCGAGACGGGGCGGTGTGTGGGCGACGCATCAGCGCCGCGCTCGTCTCACGGAACTCTCCCGGCGACGTCGGAGGACTCCGCGGTGCGGGCGTCCGCCCGGGTCGGTGTGCGCAGTGTCAGGAGGGCCACGTCGTCCAGCCCGGGCGGCTGGACTCGGCGCAGCAGTTGGTCGGCGAAGGACGGCAGGGGCCGGTGGGCGAGGGCTGCGGCGTGCTGGCGCAGCCGGTCCAGACCCTCGTCGAGGGTGCGGCCGGGCGCTTCGATGAGCCCGTCCGTGTAGAGGAGAAGAGTGCACCCCGGAGGCAGCAGGATCCTCGCATCGGGGCGGGACCGGCTCAAGCCCGTGCCGAGCAGGAGACTGTGCCCGTCGGTGAGGTACTCGGTGAGGCCGGTGCGGGTGACGAGCAGGGGCGGGGGGTGACCCGCGTTGGTCCAGGAGAGCTGCCAGGCCCCGTCGTCCGTCTTGATGAGGCGGGCGAAGACGAGTGTCGCCATGGAGACGTCGGTGATGGGCATGATCGCCTCGTCGAGGCGCTCCACGATGAGGCTGGGGGGCTCCTGCTGCGACCAGGCGTAGGCGCGGAGCATGTTGCGCAGCTGGGCCATTCCGGCCGCGGCCTCCAGATCGTGGCCGACGACGTCGCCGATGGCCAGCGCGGTGGCGCCGTCGGACAGGGTGAAGGCGTCGTACCAGTCCCCGCCGACCTGGGAGGCGTCGGGGGCGGGTAGATAGCGGACGGCCATCTGCAGCCCGGGGACGCGCGGCATCTGGGGCAGCAGATGGTTCTGCATCGTCTCGGCCACCGCGCGCTGGCGCTGGTACAGGCGCGCGTTGTCGAGGGCCAGGCTCGCCCGGCGTGCGATGTCCTCGATCAGGGGCAGGTCGTAGGTGGAGAACTCCCCCGGTTTGTCGGCCCGGCCCAGGGTGAGGGCTCCCAGGATCTCCCGGGTCCCTCGGAGGGGCACGATGGCGGCGGAGTGGATGCCGGTGGCCTCGAACAGACGACGCTGCTCGACGGCGATGCCGGAGTCCGGGGCGCGCCGGTACGTTCCGGGTCCGGCGATGGCGGAGGCGACACCCCGCAGGGCGCGGGAGAGGGGCATCGGCGATTCCTCGGGCACAGGAGGCATCGGCCCTTCGAGGTCCTCACGGTGCACGATGCGGTCCCCGTCGACATGCACCACGGAAGTCCGCCACACCTCGTCGTGCTCGGTGATCAGGTCGATGACGGCCCAGTCCGCGAGCCGGGGCAGGACCAGGGACACCAGTCGGCGCAGCGTCTCGTCGACGTTGAGGGTGGCGGTCACCTGGGTGGTGGTCTCGGCCAGCAGGGCCAGGCGTTCGAGTTCACTCATGGGCTCCGCCTGCTGTGCGTCCGGCCCGGCCGGCTGCACCTGCTCACGTGGATGGAAGATGACGAGCGTGTGGGTGTCGTCCTCGTTCACGGTGTACGGCGTGATGAACCAGGAGACGGCCAGGACGGAGCCGTCCGCGCGGGCGAAGTAGTCGCTCTCTCCCTGTGCAGGATGCCCGGCGTGGAAGGCCAGCCGCATGGCGCAGCGCGTGGCCGGAATCTGCTCGCCGTGAGGTCCTCGGTGCAGTAGGTCGTGGGCGTCCTGGCCGGCCATGCTCTCGACCCGGCGGCCGAGCAGGTTCTCGGCGCGGGTGTTGGCGTCGATGATGCGGCCCTGCTCATCGACCACGTACGCTCCGGCCCTGATGACTTCGAGGGCCGGGACGACCCGACGGGGAGGCGCTTTCCGGGGCTTCCCGTGGCCGGTACCCGTGTCCTTCGCGCCTGCCATGTCTGGGCCTCCTCGTGGCCGCGCCGCCTCGGTCCCGCCTCCGCCGCGTGGCTGTCCTGTAATGTTTGCCGATCCGTTCTTCTCTATGCCCTCGTGACGGCGCGGAACTCTCCCTCGTCCGTCGTCCCGGTCCCGTCAGCCGCCCGTACGTCCAGCTCGAGGGCTGCCGGACCACCGGACGAGGCGGCCCGGCCGGGACCCGGGTGCCGCGGCGTCATCGACGGTAGCCGAACGAGCGGCCCGGCCGCGTCGCGACGAGTGACGTCCTGCTCGAAGCGAACACGTCGGATCGGCTGCCGGTCGCCGCTTCCAGGGCGACGGTGGCAGGTCCGGAGGCCGCCGGGGCCGGTGAGCGAGGCCCTGCCGGCGCGCGCCCGCCACCCCGTCGTCACGGTGCGCCGGGCGACAGGAGTGGTGGGTCCTCCCCCCGGGGGGGTGCCTCTATGTCTTTCGTCAAGCGGTGCGGGGGCTTCTGAGTTCGTAGAAGGTTCCGTCGCGGAGCATGGCGAACAGAACGCTGATGCGGTGGCGGGCGAGGCGGAGGAGGGCCTGGGTGCGGGTTTTGCCGCGGGCTCGGCAGCGGTCGTAGTAGGTGCGGGAGGCGGGGTCGTGGAGGGCTGCGAACGCGGAGAGGAACATCGCGCGTTTGAGCTGTCGGTTTCCGCCTCTGGGTGCGTGTTCGCCGTGGATCGAGGTCCCCGACTGCTTGGTGGTGAAAACGAGGCCGGCGTAGGAGGCCAGGTGGCCGGCGGTGGGGAAGGTGCTGGCGTCGCCGACGGTGGTCAGGAGGACTGCGGCGGTCCTGACGCCGATGCCGGGCATCGAGGTCAGGACCTTCGAAAGAGGGTGGGCCTCCAGCAGGGCTGCGATCCGGGCCTCCAGGGCCCGGCGTTGCTCATGGACGGCGGCCAGCGACTTCGCCAGAGACGGCACGATCACGTCGAGGGTGCCGGTGCCCGGGACGGTGACGGTCTGCTCGTCGAGGGCGGCGAAGACGTCGTCGGTGAGCCGCTCGGCCATGCGCGGTGCTTTGGGCCGGATGACCTCTATTAGTGCTTCGTTACGTGGGGTGATCTCGCCTGGTGGTGGGCATCTTCTCTGGTATGAGGCTGGGGGAGGTGGAACGGCTCCGGGGTGAGTTATCGGAGTTCGTTGCCGATGTGTTCGCCTCGTTGCCGCGGCGGGATCAGCGGCGGTGGGGCGCGTGTTATCTGCGGGGTCTGATGCTGGACGGCCGGCGCAAGTCGATCCAGCCGATGGCCGAGCGGCTGCCGGACGGGAACATGCAGGCCCTGCAGCAGTTCGTGAACCAGTCGCCTTGGGATCCGCTG
>NZ_BDJC01000085.1 GCF_002005565.1 Streptomyces sp. JHA26
ACGCTCACGCGCCGTCAGCTTGCCCTTGGCGTGCTGCGCCGCCGTCGCCTTCTCGCTCGGCCCGGCCAGCGCCTCCGCCCGTACCATCCCCAGCTCGGCCACACGCTCGCGCGTGGTCGCCGGCTCCGCGGAGACCCGAGGATCGTCATTGATGACCGTCACTGGACAACTCCCTCCTCGCGGTGCGGCCGACGCCGTTCCTTCAACGGACAACAAACCGCTGTGCCGGTTTGTTGCTGGCGCGCACACGAATGTACCAGGGCAGGAACTCCCCGGATCTACTGCCAGTTGTAGGGGGAGCGGTAGGCATCGAGGGCCCGTTCAGGGCTCCACGACGGGAGCTCGGGCGCCTGCTCGGGATCGGTGCCCGGGCCCTGCGCGGCCAGCATCGAGACCAGCACGACGGTGACCGCGGCCAGCTCCTCCGGCGTGGCCCGGCCCCGTTCCACTCGAAGTACGGCGTCCGTGCTGCTCATCGGCCGGCTCCCCCCTCGTCGGAACTCCCCGCAACCGTCGGCCACCCCGCTCAAGAGCCGCTCTCGGCCCGGTCGAGAAACGTCGGCCCACCGCTGCACCCCGGCCTGACGGCCCCGCCCCCGCCCGGCGCACGGGCACCCGTCCGGAGACACCCGGTGACCTGCGCCGACGCGCGAGAAGCACGGCCGCCCGGTCCCGACCGTGCGGGACAACGCCCTCACCGCGCCCGCCTCCGTGCACCCGCGCGGCGCCTCGGTGACCGAGCAGCACGACGGTCCACCGATGCACACCAACACGCCGGGGGGACGGCGTGTGTCCACCTGTCCCGACCGGCAGCCGCACGCCCCCTGCGGTTCCACGACCCCGCGCACCGCACGGTGATGCCGGGCGAGGCGGTGAGGATCCGGGCGACGTCCGGCACCTGTCGCGGGACCTGCCTCTGCCCCTGTCGTCCGACGGGCCACGCCGCGATGGGCACGACGGCCCGGTTCCGGGTGTCCTGACGGCAGCGGCGAGTGGCGCGCACCGGGTGCGCGCCACTCGCCGCCGCGGACGTCAGGAGCCGAGCAGTACCGGCAGCGAGCGGTACCCGTGGAGCATGAAGGTGGGCATCGGCTGGAGGTCGGCCGGCGCGCAGGCCAGCTTCAGGTCCGGGAACCGCCCGAAGAGCTCGGCGAAGGCGACGCCGGCCTCGATCTCGGCGAGCGGGGCCCCGAGGCACCGGTGCGTGCCGTGACCGAAGCCGAGGTGGCCGCCACGCCGCTCTCGCAGCAGGTCGAAGCGGGCGGCGTCCGGCCCGTGCCGCTCCGGCTCCAGGCCTCCCCCGTGGAACGCGACGATGATGGCGTCGCCCCGCTTGATCAGCACGCCGTCCAGGTCGATGTCCTCGACGGCGTACCGCAGGGGCGCGAACGCGGGGGGCGTGTGCACGCGCATGGTCTCGTCGACGACGTCGCCCCAGTCGGCACGGCCGGCGCGTACGTGCTCCAGCTGCTCGGGGTTCGTCAGCAGCGCGGCGACGGCGTTGGTGATCAGGACGGAGGTGGTGTCCTGACCCGCGGCGATCATCATGAAGAGGGTGCCGAGCAGTTCGTCCTCGGAGAGGCGGTCCTCCTCGTCCCGCGCCTCGATCAGCGAGGTGGTCAGGTCGTCACCGGGCTCCTCGCGCTTGGCCCTGACCAGCTCGGTGAGCAGCTCGTAGGCGCGCAGGCGCGCGGCGGCCACCTCCTCGGCGGCGAGGGTGCTGCAGAAGACCGTGTGCAGGGCGGCGCTCAGTTCGTCCGTGGCGGCGCCCCGGGGCACCCCGTACAGCTCGCAGATGACCCGCAGCGGCAGCAGGTCGGCGTAGGAGGTGCGCAGGTCGACCGGGGTTCCGGCCGGCACGCGGGCCAGGTCGTCGAGGAGTTCCGCCGCGATCCGCGCGACCTTGGGCCGCTGGTCCTGCGACCGCCGCGCGGTGAAGGCCCCGGCGATCAGCCGGCGCAGCCGCGCGTGGTCCTCCCCGTAGGAGAAGAGCATGTTCTCGTTGGCCGCCCACGGGTACAGCGGCCACTCCTGGGTTATCTCGCCGGAGATGAACGCGGGCCAGTGCTTGCGGGCGTCACGGGAGACACGGCGGTCCGTGAGCAGCCGCTCGACGTGCTCCTGCGCCACCACCGCCCAGGCGAGGACCCCGCCCGGCAGTTCCACCTGCACCGCGGGCCCCTGGCTCCGCAGCATCGCCGCCTCCGCGGCGAGGTCTCGCCCCGCCACGTCCAGGGCGTGAGGACAGGCTGTCGTTCTCATCGGCACTTCCCCTCGATGGGTCTTGCCCAGTGTGTGTTCCGACATGTCCGTACGCGCCCGGCCCGCGCCGCGTCGTTCCGGTCGTCCCGGTCGGCCGGGGCCTGCCCGGCGGGGGCTCGGCCTTCCGTCATTCGACGAGCAGTGCTTCGGCCTCCTGACGCAGTTTCATGGCCTGCTCGTACACGCGGGCGCCGCGGTCCGGCGCCATGTCGAGCTGGATGAGCACGGCCGGTACCGCGATGCTCGACATCAGGTGCCGCTCGATGGAGGCCACGCGTTCCGCGAGGTCGGCGTGCCCCGTCATGATCTTCGACAGGATCTGGGCCCCGGTGAAGGCCCCCACGAACACCTGCGCGGTGTCCTGGATGTCGACGTGGGGCAGGACCTCGCCGTTCTCCTTGGCCCGGGTCAGCAGCGCGACGTTGTGCTCGATCCAGCCCGCCATCGGGATCCTCCGGTCCAGGCCGTCCTGCGGGGCTCCCTGCTCGACGGTGAGCCTGATGCTGCCGCGCACCAGGGGGTCGCCCAGCACGAGCATGTGGGAGAGCAGGAAGGTGGCGTCCAGGCCCTCCTGGAGGACCAGCTCCTGCGGGGGCGGCTGCGGCATGGAGCCGAGCTGGTCGGCCAGCACCTCCTGGGCCAGCTCCTCCTTGGAGGAGAAGTGGAAGTACAGCGCTCCCTTGGTGACGTTGGCCCGCTGGTGGATCTCCGAGATCGTCGCCGCCTCGTACCCGACCTCGGCGAAGACCGCGGCGGCGGCGACCAGGATCGAATGGCGTGTCCTGATCGCGCGTTCTTGCAACGCCACGGTCCACCTCCGCTTGCAGGAAGAACACTCAAAAGAAACCGGCAGGTTCGTATCCTCCCATCGACTCAAGGGAGGTTCAAGCGGCCCGCGAGATGTCCCGAATGTGGTGATGGGGGGCGCTTCTCGAGGCTCTGAGCGGCCAAAGAAACCCTGTGGGCGGTTTCTGTTCACTCCGATCCGCCTCTATGACGGCTGCATATACCGGACCTCTTCCCGCCTGAATCGGGCATTCCGCTATCGCGGCGGGAGAGAACTGGTGGAGAACTTGTACATGTCCAGTCACTCTTTGCTCACTGATGACTTGTAAGAAAACCGGTAGGTCCGTATCTTCTTGCCCCACCGCACAGCACGTCTTCTGGATCTGCGACTACGGGGAGAGGGCCATGGTCCTTCTGACAGTCCAGCCCGAGAAACACTCCACAGCGACAGGCGGCAGGGTGGTCCTCCCGGAGCAGCGTCTCCCGGACGACCGGCTCCTGACCGGGGGACTGACGCCGGGCCGCTTCGCAGCACCCGCTCCCACCCCCGCCCAGGAGCTGGCCCGCCTCCTCTTCGACCAGGACGGCGAGCGCCACCGCGTCCACGCCCCCTGGCGCCGGCTCATCGCCAACGAAACGTTCCGCCACCGTCCGGGCCTCTCACCCGCCGAGCAGGTGACCCGGTCCTACGAACGCCTCCGCCTGGTCAACGACACCGTGGGCGACGCCGAGCGGCTGGCGCACGATCCGCACCTGCTGGCCGGCCTGCACGAGTGGGCCGCGATCGTGGACGGCGGCGGGGGCCTGTGCACGGTCGCGAGCATCCACTACAACCTGTTCCTGGGCAGCCTCCTGGACCACGGCGACGACGGCCGGCGCGACCTGTCACCGTTCACGTCCATGCGGCGCACCGGAACGTTTCTGTGCACCGAGCTGGAACACGGCAACGACAGCTTCGCGCTGCAGACCACCGCCGAGTTCGACCCGGACACGGGGGGGTTCGTCCTGCACACCCCGCACCCCGGCGCCCAGAAGTTCATGCCCAACACCAGCACCACGGGCGGACCGAAGTCCGCCGTGGTCGCCGCCCGCCTCGTCGCCGACGGCCGGGACCAGGGCGTCTTCCTCTTCCTCACCCCGCTCAGCGACGAGCGCGGGCTGCTGCCGGGCGTCAGGGTGCGCCGGCTGCCCGTGCGCCCCGGCGCGCCCGTCGACCACTGCCTGACCGCCTTCGACCGGGTGCGCCTGCCCCGGGAGGCCCTGCTGGAGGCGGAGCACGGCCGGCTCGACGACAGCGGCGCCCTCACCAGCACGCTGGGCAACCACCGCAAGCGGTTCCTGCGCTCGATCGGGCGGGTCACCGTGGGCAAGCTGTGCATGAGCGCCGCGGCGGTCGGGGCCTCCCGGGCCGCACTGTCCGTCGCCGTCCGCTACGGCGAGCACCGCCACGTCAGCGGCCCGCGGGCGGGCGACCGCGTCCCCGTCAACTCCTACCGCACCCACCACGGCAGGCTGCTGAAGGCACTGTCCACGGCGTACGGCATGACGTTCCTGCACCGGGCGGTCACCGCCCGCTGGGCCCGGCACACCGAGGCCGACCGGGCGGACGCGGAGCGCGAGGTGGCCGTCGCCAAGGGCTGGATCACCTGGCAGGCCCGCGCCATCGCGGCCGAGTGCCGCGAACGGTGCGGCGCACAGGGCCTGTTCGAGGTCAACGGCCTGGCAGGCTTCCCCGACTACATCGAGGGGACGATCACCGCCGAGGGGGACAACCTGGTGATCTGGGCGAAGGCGGCCGCCGAGCTGGTCTTCCACGGGGACACCGACGGCCGGGACGCCCCGCCCTCCCCGGCCGGACACGCCGACCGGCTGGACGACATCCGCTTCCTGCGCCACCTGCTGGCCCGCGCGGAGTCCATATGGCAGACCCGGGCCCGCGCGTCGCTGCGCCAGGGCCCCTCCAAGGACCCGATCGGCCGCTGGAACAACGCCTCCTCGGCCGCCCTGGAGATGGTGTCGGTGCACGCCGCGGTGCGCGCGGCCGACGCCTACCTCGACGCGGTGGACCGGGCCGCGCAGACCGGGGCCCGCGACCTGCTGGACGGCCTGTGCCGGCTGTTCCTGCTCACCCGGCTCGGTCCGCACACCGGTGACCTGCTCGCGGACGGTCACATGAGTATCGAGCAGGTCCGGGCCCTGCCCTTCGCCCTGGACGGGGTGGTGGCCGGCCTCGCGCCGCACATGATGACGCTGGTGGACGCCTTCGACCTGCCGGAGGCGTACCTGGCCGGGGTGCCCATCGCCAACAGCGGCAGCGTCCCCCTCGCCGACTACGCCGGCATCACCGACTGAGACCTGCCGCCCGGACCGGTCCGGCCGGGGGCGACCGCGCCCCCGCCCGGACCGAGACGCCGGTGCGGACCGGACGCCGGGCCCGGCGCACACGGGGCCTGCCGGACGGTCCTGCCGGGACGTCCCGGCGCGACGGCCCGCCGGTTCACCCGTACGACCGCGCCGGGCGCGGCTCGCCCTCCGACCGCTCGGTCTTGCGCCCCTTGCTGCCGGGCGCCAGCGTGCGCGGATCGACGGCCTCGGCCGGCGTGCCCGAGGCGTACAGGCCGTCGGGCGCCGTGTCCCGGTCGTGCGGCAGCAGCCAGAACACCCGCCGGCGGAAGGTCCCCGACGAACGGGACGGCTTGGCCTCGGGGCCGAGCAGCGCGTAGCCGACCATACGGCCGTCGCGGTGGTAGGCCGGCCGGCCCCGGCGGGTCGGCAGCCGGTCCAGGCTCTGGCGGACGTAGTCCAGCCGGCCGATGTCCTCGAGCCAGACCAGGCCGACCTCGTGGACTATCTCGTCCTCGGCGATGAGGGCGCTCATGCTGTCTCCTCGTCGGCGGTCAATCCGATGCCCGGGTAGTACTTGCGCTGGTTGGACAGGATCATCTCCTTGGGAGACGCCAGCCCCAGCACCTCGCGGACCCGTGACGCGAAGGCCCGGGACGAGACGGCCGGAGCCCCCTCATTCTGGCACCACGCCCTGTACGCCGCATACAGACCGGCCTGTTCCGCCCTCAGCCCCGGCTCCAGCCGGCAGGACTCACCGAGGAAGCGCCCTATGTGGTCCTCGGTCTCCGCGTACGCCGTGGTGGCGATGCGCACCCGCTCCGGCCCCAGCAGGTCCTTCTCCCCGCTCAGGTAGCGCCGTGCCCCCGTGATGAGCCAGTTGAGGATGCCGGGCCCCTCCTCGGTGACGAGGATGTCCGCCAGGTTGTCCACCTTGCGGTGGTCCGGCACGACCCGCTCGAACGGGATCAGCCGCATCCGCCGCCAGAAGGCGAAGCCGCCCGTCCCCACCTCGGGGCGGTGGTTGCCCAGCAGCCACAGCTTGTGGGTGGGCCGGAAGCCGAAGAAGTCCTGCCGCATCCGCCGGGCCTTGATCCGGTCCCCGCCGGTCAGCAGTTTCACCCGCGCCTCGTCGAACCGGTCCCCCGGCCTGACCTCGCTGCACACGATGACCCGGCGCCCGTGCAGTTCGGCCAGGTCGGTGGGGTGGCCCTCGTAGGGGCGGGCCATCAGGAACCCGGGCGGCGCGGCGTCCGCGTAGTCGCCGACGAGCTTCATCACCACGTCCAGCAGCACCGACTTGCCGTTCTTGCCGGAACCGAACAGGAACGGCATCACCTGCGCGCCGACGTCCCCGGTGATGGAGTAGCCGAGCAGCAGGTGCAGGAAGTCGATCATCTCCGCGCCCGCCGGGCCCTCGCCGAAGGTGTCGGTGAGGAAGCGCTCCCAGCGGGGCGTGGGCACCGGCTCGGGCGTGGCCGTGGTGGAACGGGAGTGGAAGTCCTTGCTCTGGTCGGGCACCCGCATCAGCCCGGTCCGCAGGTCGACGATCCCGCCGGGCGTGCACAGCGCGTACGGGTCGGCGTCCAGCAGCGCCGCGTTGAGCACCATGGCGGGCGCCGACTTGGCCTGGGCGAGCATCGCGTTGAGCCCGCTGGTGCTCAGGGCCCGGCGCCGGTGCTGCCGGAGCGCGTCCGTGCTGTGCAGTCCGCGCGGGTCGGTGGTGGCGAGGGCCTCGGCCAGGTCGCCCGCGGCCCACAGCACGGTGTCGTCCTCGTCGATCTGCCAGCGGGTGCTGTCCCAGCGGAACCAGCCGAGCCCCGGCACGTACCGGTAGTCGTCGGCGTAGAGCTTGACGAACAGTTTGGCGTTGCCCCGGTCGCTGAGGGTGTCGGGCAGCAGCCCGTCGGCGGTGGCCGTGCCGCCCGCGCCGGGCGGGTCCTGCTCCTCGTCCGCGGGGCGGGGCCTGGGCGGGCCCTGGGCCAGGATCTGCACGGCGACGGCGCGCGGGTCGAAGAGGGCGTTGTCACGGCCTCGGGTCACGACCGGCCTCCCAGGGACAGCGGGCGGCTGAGCCCCGCGCTCAGCCCGCCGCGGATGACGGAGCCGTAGCGCCGCTGCCGGCCCGGCCGGGCCTGCTCGGCCGCCTCCCGCAGCGCCCGCTCCGCCTCCTGCTCGGCCAGCAGCCCGGCGGCGACGAGTCCGCCGGCGGTGTAGGCGGCCCGGTTGAGCTTCTCGGTGAACGCCGCTCCTTCGGGTACGGCGCCGCACGCGGCGACCTCGGCCAGCAGTCCGGCCAGGACCCGGCCCGCGGCTCCGAGTCCGCCACCGGCGGCCAGTACGGCCTGCCGGGCCCGCGGGGGGACCGGCCGGGGCGCGGGCACGTGGACGGGCGGCAGGTGCCCGGTGCGCTCCAGTTCCCGAGCCAGCCAGGCCGGCAGCGGCGCGGACTCCCGCACCTCGCCCACCGCCTCGTACGTCCCCGCCCCGGTCACGGTGCCGGGGGCGACGACATAGCCGCCGTGCGCCCGCACGTCGACCTGCCAGGCCAGTGCGCGCCCGGCGCCGGAACCGGAGGAACACTGCCACCGGTGCCCGCCCACGGCCCGGTACCAGACGTGCAGGCCGCCGGAGGGCGTACGCACCCGCAGGGTCGACTCGTCCTCGGCGGGCGAGGCGGCGCCCCGCAGGACGGCGAGCACCGCCAGCGTGTGGAAGCCGTTGGCGAGCCCCGTCAGGTCCACCGTGTCGGCGATGTCGATACCGGGCAGCAGCCGGTCGCGCGCGGGCAGCCGGCGTGCGTGGGCGTCGATGTCGATGACGACCAGACCGGCCGGGCCGCACGCGACCCCGACACCGAACTCCGGGTGGGCGCCCCACCACCGCTCGATCCGGTCGAAGTCCAGGGTGGCGGCCCGGAACCCGTGGCACCAGCGTCCCAGGGCCAGACAGCGACACCCCCGGTGGGTGTGCCCGGGTTCACGGCAGGCCGCGCAGTTGGCCACGGGCGTCTTGCGTCCCGGGGCGAGCGGGTGGACCGGCCACCCGCGCCCGGCACACCAGCGTGCGACGGCCAGGGACCGCGTGACGCCGGCGGTGACAGCAGCGGCCGGCGGTGAGTCGCTGCGTGAAGCCCGCAGCTCATCGGTCATGTGTTCCCCCGTCAGCGACCGAAGCGACTCAACGACGGACACAGACTAGCGAAGCGTCGGTGACGAAAGGGGAACTCTGTGCGAATAACCGGTTCTCCGGCCGGTTCCACGTCCCGGAGGCGACGAGCGACCGAAGCATCCCCGCAGCGACCGGGGCGGCTTGCGGTCGCTGCCTCGAACGCTCGATGAAACCGCAGGTCAGAGCCCTGTGACAGTCCAGGCAGCGACTGAAGCGACTCAAGGTCCCTATATATGAAGCCCACACGCGCGCACGCGCCCGCACACACGCGCACACGCGAATGTCCTGATATACCGGGCCTAGAGTCGCTTCAGTCGCTGCCACCCCGTCAAAAATGCCCCTGAGCTGGCCTTTTGCCCGAGCGACCGAGCAGCGACCGACGCTTTCCGGGTAGCTGCTCGCCGGTCGCCCGGATCCGTAGGACCTCTCGAGCGGCTCTGCAGCGCCCCTGGAGCGGGCCTTCCCCGCCCCCCTCCCGGGTTCAGTAGCCGAGATCCAGGTAGTCGATGTCGTTGATGGCGACGTCCGAGAGGTCCGCGGCGCGACCGCCGCCGTCCTGGAAGTACACCTCCTTGAACCCCTCGGCGATGATCCCGCGCAGCTGCCGGTCGCCGGCCCCCGCCTCGCGGGCCTCGAACAGGCGGCGGGCGTAGTCCGGGGGGAGGTGCACGGTGAGCCGCCGGAACCGTCCGTCGTCGGTCGTGCCGACCGGCGCGGTGTAGCCGAACCGGGCCCTGGTCTCCACCGTGATCCCACCGGTGGTGGCGGCCTGCCGACGCCGGCGCCGGCGTACCTGCGGCTGCCACCGCCGCCGTACCGCCTCGTCGATCCTCGCGGCGACGTCGGCGCGGGCGTGCCTGCGGGCGCCGCGCCGGTAGCGGTTCACGGAGTCGGCGGTGACGCCGATCTCCCGGGCCACGGCCTTCGCGCTGCCCAACTGCCTGATCAGGTAACCGATCTGCGCCTTCAGTGTCTTCGGCGGTTCCCGGGTGAAGGCCTCCCGGTCGGCACGCTCGATGGCGTCCTCGATCTCTCCCACGGTTTCAGCTCCCTTCGAAGGCGGGGTCCCGGCCGCCGTCCGCAACGGCGTCGTGCCGGTGTCGGTGGTCGCGGCCTCACTCGCCCTCGTCGAGGACGGCGTCCCCGCCCTTGATGTGGCGGGCCGGGTTGAGGCCCTTCTCCATCAGATCGACCGCCCACAGCATCGACCGGACGCCCTCCGGCTTCGCCAGGCCCGGGGTGGGGCCGAGCCGGAACCCCCCGGGCTGGGGCTTGCCGGAGGCCGCGTACGGAAGGAAGGCGAGCGGGCTGTCACCGGGGCTCGGGTAGACGACGCAGTCGGACAGCACGGCGAGCGGGTACCGGCCCGTCATCTTCGCCATGTTGGCGAGCTTGCGGTGCATGTTGACCCGGGCCCTGCTGATGACGGCGGCGCGGATGTCGGGGCGCCAGGTCGGGCGTTCCAGGGCCGGCCACCGGTCCCCGTCCTTGTAGGTCCTGCCCTGCGGGCGCTCCCGGAGCTTGCCGATGCCGCCCTTCACGGTCGCCTTGACGGCGGCCAGCACGGCGGCCATGGCCGGATCGGCCTGCTTGTGCCGCTCCATCGCGGCGAGGAACTCCGTGTCGGACAGGTCCCGGGTGACGCCGAGGTCGGCGAGGGTGTCGACGTAGGCGTTCTTGAGCCGCTCGTGCCACGGGTCCAGGTAGGCGCCGGTCTCGCGGCGCAGGTACGCCTCGATCGGGTGCACGTCGTACCCGAGTTCCTGGGCGTAGGCGACGGTGTGCGTCTGGTACCAGGCCGGGCCGGTGGGGCGGGCGCCGTCCGGGGTGAACGGGCTGGGCAGACGCGGGTCCAGCTCGATGCCGGAGAGGTCGACCAGCCAGGAGCCGGGGATCTTCGGGTTGAACCTCGGGGCGTGGAAGTGGTCGGGCGCGGACAGGCCGACCACCAGGCGGGACGCGGCCGCGAGGAACGCCGTGTTCAGGTCCAGACCGACCGCGTAGGGCAGCATGCACTCCTCGTCGGTGAGCAGGTCCACCGGCCGCACCCACTGGTACGCCTCCTCGTCGAGGAAGCCGCCGCTCCAGCCGGAGTTCACGACGACGGGGTGCTCCGGGGTGGCCTCCGGCGGCGCCGGGTCCATCGGCTCCGTGCCCAGCGAACCCGGATTGTGGGCGGACACCCAGTTCCCGCTCTCCTCGTCGCGCTCCGGCCTCGTGGGCGGCCGCAGCGCCGTCATCAGCTCCAGCCCGGAGACCGCCGTCGATCCGCGCGGGGTGATGACCCGCCGGGCGTAGACGCCGAGGACACGGGCGATCTCGGCCGGCTCCATCCCGCTCACGCCCGGCCAGGACCGCTCGTCGAGGGCGTCCCACGAAAGGACCGCCAGCTGCACGCACTGCCGCTCGCGCCCCTGGACCTTGCGGTAGATCCGCGCCCACGGGCCGAACCCGCGCCGGGTGAGCCGCCACTTCGCCCTCGTCACCTGCCTGACCACCGGGTGGTCCTCCGGCAGGCGCAGGGAGCGGCGCTGCTCGTGGCCCTCCAGGCGCTCGGGCAGCCCGAGCTTCACGGCGGCCGCGGCGGTGAGCACGATCAGCGGGTCGGAGTCCTTGCCGTGGCGGTGGAGCCTGGGCGCACCGAGGCCGGACTCGCGCAGCGTCCACTCCACCAGCTCCGGGACGGTGGTCGCCGGGCAGTCGAGCACGATCCCGTCGACGCCGTACGCGCAGCCGTCACCGTCCAGCACCGCGAGCGGGCCGTGCGGGAACCGCGGATCGGCCGCGGGCCGCGCCGCCTTCCCCGCCGCCGGGCGCCGTGACACCGCAGGACGCGCGGCGGGCCGCTCGGGCGCGGTCGCTGCGGCGGGGAGCCTCGCGGGCGCGGCGGTCCCCGCTCCGGGCGCGGCGGCGGACGCGGCGGGTCCGGTGGACGTCACCGGCTGCGGCACGACGGCCGGAGCGGCCGTCGAGGAGGGCTCGGCCGTCGCGGCGGGGAAGCCGTGCACGGGGTACTTCGCGGCCCAGCCCTTCAGCAGCCGCTGGTACGCCTCCAGCCTGGGCGTGCGAGGCTCGGAGCGCCCGTTCTCCCAGTTCTTCACGCTCTGCGTCGTCGTCTTCAGCGCGCTCGCGAGACGGGCCTGGGTGATGCCGGCGGCCTCGCGCAGGCGGGCACGCTCCGCCGGGGGCGGGAGCTGCGGCTCCTCCTCCAGCAGCGCGTCGATGTTCGCGAACAGCTCTTCCTCGGATGCCATACAGGTCTCCCTCCTCCCCGGACCCTAGCATTCTTAACCCGCTCATTTAACTCTTCCATGTAACCCAAAACAATTAAGTGACCTGCGTGTTCTCGAACTTGCGACGGAGAGTTTTAGTTGGCGGATGAGCACGCTAGTTGGCGGATCTTGGTCTCGTAACGCTGTGTTGCGACTTGTTAGGATGGGTGACACCCGATCTTGGTGGTTGACGCCTCCAGAGAAGCGCCTCAGCCGTACCTGAATTCCGCTCCGACCGTTCCTGCGGACCGCGCAGCGGTAGCGTCGGCCCATGATCGTATGGCTCAACGGCACCCACGGCGCAGGCAAGACGACGACCAGTGCACTTGTGCAGCAGCTGATCCCGGATTCGCGGGTGTTCGACGCCGAGAAGGTCGGCGAGACACTCATGGACATCACGCCGGGACTGCCCGCGACGGACAACTTCCAGCACTGGCCGCCGTGGCGGCCACTCGTAGTCGAGACCGCTCGCCGCGTACTCGACTACGCCGGCGGCACTCTGGTGATGCCCATGACTGTATTGGTCGAGGAGTACTGGCGCGAGATCAGCTCGGGCCTTGCCCAGCATGGGATTCCGGTTCGGCACTTCGTCCTCCATGCCGACCAGGACACCCTCCGCAGGCGCATCGCGGGCGACACCGTTCTTGGCCCCAACTCCCCGTTCCGTCTCAAGTACCTTGAGCCCTACGCCGAGGCGGCCCGCTCGTGGCTACACGGCGAGGCCGAGGTCGTCGACACCACGCACCTCACGCCCGCCCAGGCCGCCCAGCAGATCGCGGAGGCCGTCAAGAATTGAGGTCCGCCCCCACGCTCTGTCATCTGCCCCGAAAAGTCGCAGTTGTGATCAGTTCCGAAGAACGGTCCCCGTTGCCGGTCGGATGGTGCTGTGCTGTGTGAGTGGGCGAGGTAGCAAGGGCAAGGATCCGATCGGATTCAAGTCACCTGGACCAGTTGGTCACGGAGTACGACGGGGATGCCCGGCTGAGGGATCGGCTGCGGCTCGGGGACGGCTGGTCGCGTCGGTGGAGCTCGACATGGCGGGTGGGTGCCGGGGAAGTCTGCTGGCCGATCCGGGATATGGCTCATGTTCCGGTGCTGTCGTCGCGGCCGATGCGGGGGTTCACGTGGCGGGCGAAGCAGCGGCATCGGCCCGGGCTGGAGGTGATGGCGTCGACGGGCCGGAAGCACGGCTTCGAGTCGTTGGAGGAGATGCGGCTGCTGGTCGCGCTGGACTTCCTGAGGGCGTCGGAGGTGCTGTCGCAGCCGTTCCGGCTGGACTTCGAGTACGTGGGCGGGCAGGCCTGGCACATCCCGGACTTCCTGGCCGTGATCGGCGGCGGGATGTGGCTGATGGACGTGCGTCCTATGGAGCTGATCAAGGACGAGGACGCGCTGAAGTTCGCGGCGGCCAGGGAGGTGGCGGCGGCATGCGGCTGGCGGTACTCGGTGGTCGCGGGCTGGTGCCCGCATGTCTGGAGTGTCCTTGATCACTTGTCCTCGCGCCGTCGGCCAGCGAGGGATCTGCTGGGCATGCGGGACCAACTGCTCACGATCATCAGCGGCCGGGAGGGACGCGTGATGACGTTCTCCACGTTGGCGGACGCGACCAGCGTGCCGTCCGTCGGCCGGGCCAACATCGTCCGGCTGCTCTGGCAGCGCGAGCTCGGCGTTGATCTGGGCAGTCCCTTGCGCGACAACTCGCTGATCTGGGGGGTGTGATGGCGGCGAGGGGGTTTTTGCAGGTCGCGCCGGGCAGGCGGGTCGCGCTCAACGGTGTCGAGTGGACGGTGGAGGATGTCCACGGCCAGCTCGGCCGGCTCGTGCTCGTGGATGGCGGCGGTCACGCTGAGACCCGCTCGTTCCGCTGGCTCATCAACCACGCCGACCTGCGACTCCTTCCGCCGGCCGAAGCGCCTGGGCGGCCGGCGCCGGTCTCCCGGCAGCCGAGGACACTGGCCGACCTGACCGAGGACCAGCTGGAGCGGGCCCGGCTGCGGGCTGCGCATGTGCTGGAGGCCGAGACGGGGTTCCGGGAGGGGCACCCGGCTCGGGCCCTGCCCGGAGAGCCTCGCCCGGCTTACGACCCGGACCGCACGACGCTGACCCAGCGGCGGCACGCGAAGGCGGCGGAGATGAAGGCGATGCCCCGTCCAGAGGCGGTCCGGCTCGGTCTGCAGCACCTCAGTTTCCGGACGCTGGAGCGTCTGTCGGGACTCGCGGGCGACAGTCTCCTGCTGGCCTGCGCGGACGGACGCTGGACCCGGCGACGCAGTGGCCACCGCAGCGTCACCGAGGAGGTCCGTGAGGCGATCTTCGCGGTCAAGGCCGAGTGCGGGGAACGCGCCCGCCTGAGTCTGGCCGCCCGGCACCGGTTGATGCACCAGTACATGCGCGAGCGGTTTCCGGCGTTTCCGGCCGAGAAGATCCCTTCCCGTTGGACGTTCGCGGACGTCTGGAAGGAGTGGTTCGGGCCCGGAGGCGCCCGGCCACGCTACGGACGGACGGCGCAGGCCGCCGCGGAGGCCGGTGTTTCGGGCCGGATGGTGGTCCACCGGCCGGGCCAGGTCCTGGTGCTGGACTCGACCCCGATGCCGGTGAAGCTGCGCGAGACCGTGTTCGGCGACGCGGTCACCGCGACGCTGACTCTCGCGCTCGATCTCTACACGCACGGGCTGCCGGCCTTCCGGCTGACGCTGCAGTCCGACACCTCGGTCGACGTCGCGATGCTGCTGCGGGACGTGATGCTGCCCCTTCCGATGCGGGAGGGCTGGGGCGAGGACATGGAATGGCCCTACGCCGGGGTCCCGGCCGACGTGATCGCCGAGTTCACCGGGCACAAGGTCGCCGCCCTGCCGTTCTTCGCCCCGGAGACGGTCACCACCGACCACGGCGGCCCCTACAAGAACCACGACCTGGTGGAGGCCGAGCGGGAGATCGGCTGCCGGATCCTGCCCGCCCGGGTGCTGCGGCAGAGCGACAAGTTCGCGGTCGAGCGCCAGTTCCTCACGATCCAGACCATGCTCTTCGAGCACCTGCTGGGCTTCACCGGCGGCGACGTCGCCGACCGCGGGGCCGACCCGGAACGAGACGCGAGCCTGACACTCGCGCAGGCCGAGCACCTCATCGCGACCTGGATCGTCCAGATCTGGCAGAACCGCAAACTAGGCGAATACGCCCCAAGCTGGGCACCGGGTGAGGACCACAGCCCCAACACCCTGTTCGCCGCGGCGATGGAACAGGGCGGCTTCGACCTGGACTTCCCCGAACCGAGCTTCTACTACAAGGTCCTGCGCAAGCACCACGTGAAGATCCACCCCCGTCGCGGGGTGAAGATCCTCGGACTTTGGTATCACCACCCCGTCCTCGACGAGCCGCGCTTCCAGCAGCCCTCCGCCCGAGGCGGCAAACACGCGGGCCAGTGGGTGGTCCGCAGTGACCGCAGGGACCGCCGGCAGGTGTTCTTCCAGGATCCTGCCGACCACGAGACCTGGCACATCCTGCGCTGGCGAGGACTGCCGCCCGAAGGCGAGATTCCCGCCTTCTCCGACAAGACCGCCGACGCTCTCCTGGGACACGTGAAGGCGAACAAGATCAGGATCCACTCCGAGAGCGAGCTCCTGGAGCATCTGCTGGAGATCCTCGGCTCGGTCACCCCCGTCGACCAATGGCCCAGCCAGGCCGAGAAGAAGGCCGGGAAGAAGCGGCGCGTCGCCCAGGCCCGTGAGATCGCTCGCGCGCAGACCGCGGCGGCCGACCGCCCCACCGCGCCCGCCCCCGCGGACGAGCCGTCTGCGGCCCGGATGCCTGCCGCCTGGGCCGAGCACGCCCGCATGATCGACCGGGCGGTCGACACCGACCGCCGCCGACGACGGGAAGAAGCACTCGCCGGCACCCGGCCCCTGGCTCCGCCGACGCTGCACGAGGCCCTGAACCGGCGGCACATGTTCCTGCCTTTGCCGCGCGACGACGCGGACGCCGAGACGACTGTCCGGGAGGACGGCGCATGACCCGAGCCCTCTCCCACGGTGATCCGCTGGAGGGCCTGCCCTCACGAGCCAGGATCGCCGAGTTGATCCTGGGCGGGCACCCGCCGCGCGACACCTACGTCGGCTGGCAGAGCTACCGATCCCGCCGCGGCCTGCTCCTTCCCGCTCCGGCGATCTCGCCGCAGCAGTGGAGGACGACCCCGGAGAGCCGCCGCGCGGACTACGACCTCTTTCGCCACCTGACGAACGCGAACCTCCCGCTGCAGGACACCCCCATGCACGACAAGGTCGGCAGGCTGATCCGGCGCCGGCTGCGCGGGAACACGATGAAGCAGGACGACCCGACGCGCGCCGGCGTCATGGTCAGCGGCTGGGGCAACTACGGCAAGACGGCATCGGTCTGCTCGACCGCGGCCGTCTTCGAGGACCACTGGCTGCAGATGCACAGCTACCTCAAGCCCGGGACTCTGCCGGGCACCCGCGACATCCACGCGCCGGTCGTCTATGTCTCGACGCCGGTGACGGCGTCACCGAAGAGCCTTTGCGCCTCCATCCTGGGCTTCTTCCGCGCCGAGATGCGCAAATCGGCGACCCTCCCGGAATTGGTACGGCAGGTCGCCGACTCGCTGCACGACCACGGCGTCAAGGCGATGATCCTGGACGATGTCAGCCGGCTGCGGATGCACCGGGCCGACGACCAGGACGTCCTCGACCTGATCCGGGCCTTCATGAGTCTGGACGTCACCCTGATCCTGACCGCCGTCAACATCCCCGGCATCGGGCTGCTGCGCGAGTCCAAGTGGAACAAGCGGACCGGGCAGTGGGAGATGCCACCGCTGGAGTCGACCCGCATCCACGGCCTGGAGATCACGCAGACAGAGCACCGCTTCGAGCTCATCGAACTCGACCGCTTCCGCTACACCACGCCGAAGCAGATCCAGGCGTTCGTCAACCACCTGGACGGCATCGAGCAGCACCTGCGGCTGCTGAACGCGACGCGGGGCATGCTCACCGACGGCACCATGCCGGAATACCTGATGCGCCGCACCGGCGGCGTCGTCGGACTGCTCGGGCGGCTCATCGAGGACGGCGCCCAGGAAGCGATGGACAGCGGCAGAGAGGTCCTCGACGAGGACCTGCTCGACGAGATCGTCCTGCGCCGGGAAGAGATGACCGACGCCCCCGACGAACCCAGTTCCCCGCCCCCTGCGCCCGCCGCCCGCCGGACCTCCGGCGCGAAACGCCGGCCTCGCAACACCGTGTTCGACGATCAAGGACCACGCGCCGCCGAAGACAGGACGGGCTGACCCATGCCCGCGGCCCAAGCCCCGCTGCCCAGGAGCCTTGAGCCCCTGCCCGACGAAAGCCTGCCCGGCTTCCTTCTCCGCCTGACTCACCGTCTTGACCTGACTCCGCACCAGTTGGCACGGCGAGTCACGCTGATCCCCCCAGATGATCCCCATGCCAGGGTCTCAGCGGCGAATCTGCTGATGATGCAGCCGGCTCGCCTGCACGCCTTCGCCGAAGTGACCCGGATGACCACCGCGGACGCCGACGCGCTGACGCTCAGGTCCTACGCCGACCGCTACCCCGCCCTTGCCCAGGCACTGGTCCGCCCGGGAAGCATTCCTCGCCCCCGCAGACTGTCTCAGCCCTGGTTGCTGATGAACCATTCACGCTACTGCCCGGCCTGTCTCGCAGGCGATGGAACGCCGATCCAGTCTGCCCATGGCGGGCCCTGGAAGCGACAGTGGCGGCTGGCTGTCACCTTCGCCTGCCTTGATCACTGGACCTTCCTTCGCAGCGAGTGCCCGCGCTGCCGGCTGCCCGCGCTCAGCGGCAGATCCGGGAGCCCCTTGACGTTGCTGCCCGCCGCCAACGCGCCGAGGCTTCACCCCGCGCAGTGCCGCAACTGGCTAGACGGTTCTGGCAAGCGGGGTGAAGTCTGCGGTCACCGCCTCGACGGCGCCGAGCCCGCCGCCGCGGCCCTGACCCCGGAACTCGCGGACCTGCAGACCGTCCTTCTGGACCTCCTGGACAGTGACGAGCCCGCAGAGCTCGCCTCCCAGCGATTCGCCGATCTCCAGGTCGCCATCTCCCTGATCCAGGCGGGCTGGCCCGTCGCGGCCGAACTCGCCCCCGCCGCGACCCGGGCCATTCTGGAAGCGCATCTCGCACCGCAGCAGCAGGATGGTCACGGCCCCGGCCCAGCGGCCGAAAGCGCCGGCTCTCCACCCGAAACCGTCTGGAGCGCACCACCGGGGGACAGCATCGCGACCGCCGGTCTCCTCTTTGCGGCCTACCACCTGCTCGCTCAGGATTCCTCCGGACCGCGCAGCGCGCTGCCCCAACTGCTGCGGAATCTTCCCACCCGCGACGATCTCCGCTGGGGCAGGACCTGGCACATGCTCGCTCACCAGGCTTCTCCCTCGCTCCGGCGCCGGATCGACCAGGTCTACCGGCACAGGCTCTCCGCCGACTGGATCCGGCAGGGAGCCCCGACACTGAGGGCCTCCAGGGCGAACACAACCCAGAAGGTCTTCGCCCCCACCAACACCCTCACGGATCTCGGGATCGCTCCTGAGCACATCCCGCAGTGTCTCCCCGGCTCCTGGCTGCTTGCCGCCACCCTGAAGGACGCCGAGCGGGACCTCACCAGCTACCGACTCCGGCGCGTTCTGCCCGTCCACCTGGTCCAGGCGATCAGCGATATGAACTTCCTGGAAGCAGCCGCGTTCCTCGGCATCCCCACGTCCTGGACCACGCAGAACCGTCTGCGGATCAAGCCACTGGATCCCCGTCGCGACCTCAAGAACGGAGACTTGCCGGCCACGCTGCGACTCTTGGCGCAGCACGTCCTCGGCCAGGAGAAGGTCGATTACCGGGCCCGCCGCATGCAGTTCTCCCGCTGGTCCATCGACGACAGGACATGGGACGAGCTCTGCCGACAACGGCCTCCAGGCCGAGGCCGGAAGCCGAACGAGCACACCCGAGAGTGCGCATCCGCCTTCGTCTGGAGCTACATCACGGGAAGCGAGTTCGCCCTCGCCCCAGTCTTCCAGCCACCGATGCGGCCCCACGACCGGACACTCTCGCTGGACATGCCGCACCTGACGAAGCTCAGGCGCTGGGAATCGAAAGAACCGCCCGTCCCCGCCTCCTGGCTCTGCACGGCCCTCGAGGAACACGCCAGACAGGTGATCGCCACCATCAGTCACGCATCGTGACTAAGACGGATCCCGGCCCGCCAGCTATCGCCCTCAAGATCCGCCAACCAGTTCCCTCCACCTGCCGGCGACCTGCACCGAAGAGAGCATCACCCGCCAACTACGATTCTCGGTCACAGAACTGTCAGCCAGATGCGGTCGATGCGGTCGGGGCAACGGTGCGGGACACCCCGGACCCTGCGAAAACCGCAGGGTCCGGGGTGGGGGAACCGCACGAGTTCGACGGTTGGCCGCGTACCGGCACCGAGCCGGGATTTCCAGCGTGGTCCCGGATCGCGGCACCGGTCCGCGGCGTGAGCCTCGCACCTGGAGACTTCGAGAGGGACCACATCACCCTCGCGCTGCCGCAGGAGCCCGCGGACGGCATCGCGGGATGGGCGGCCGACCGGTGAGCATGCCGCGGGCGGAGTAGGTCTGGGTGAACGTGAACTGGTGCTGCTGCTGGGTGGAGGCGCCGTTACGCCAGGTGGTCTTCTCCGGGGCGCTGTTCCAGCCCTCGCGGATCAGGACGGGCGTGACGCGGTCGACGGGCCGGCACGTGTCCCCGCTCCTGGCGTTCGTACCGGCGAGGGCGACCTGGTCGGCCGCGTCGCTCTGCGAGGAGGCGGTGGTGAACACGTCGGTCACGGAGGTGCCGGCGACGGCGCCGGCAAGCAGACCGCCGGCGAGTACGGCGATGATCAGCGGCCGGGCCTTGCGGTGGGGGGACAGCGGACATGCGGATGCTCCCTCAAGGAATGAGTGGGTGAGGTGACCCCGGGCCGGTGCCTCGGGGCGGGCCGTGCGGACGGCTGCTCGCCGCGTTCGTGGAGACCGGGCGAGAGGAGACGCGGCTGACCCGGATGCGTTTCGGCGCCTGACGCCGTTCCGGGTGGGCCGGTCGGTGGCAAGAGCGTGCCGGGTGCGGCCGACGATGGGCAACGCATGACGGCGTCTGGGACAGTCCCGAGTCGTCCATGCAGGTCAGCACCGGTTTCCAGGGACGGGACGCCGTCCTTTCGGCAGGGTGCCGCAGGGCGTGGACGGGCCGGGACTGTCCCAGACGCCCGAAGATCTGGCGAGACACCGACGCGACGAAACAGCCTCTCAGCTTGTCTTTTATGGCCTGAACTGGTCACGCTTGGCGATGGTCTCGGGTCGTCTGACCGCTTTGCCCACGTCGTAGCGGGTGGCGGGGTACCGGTTCTTCGAGCCAAGGGGCCTGCCGGGGCCGGGCCGGTTGGGTTTCGGCGGACGGGCCGGACACGGCAGGTTCGGGCGGAGGTTCCTGAACCCTCGGCGGACCCGGGCCGGGGTGAGCCGGCCAAGCTCGGCGGGCTTCTCCCACGGCCGCCGCAAGTCGGCGGCGGCCCCGCGCAGAGGGCGGATCTGGGGGTGCGCCGCGATGATCAGCCAGGTCCAGCGTTCGCCGGCCTCGGGGGTTCGCAGCTTCGGGCGGGTCCACCCGAGGGTCTGTTTCATCAGCCTGAAGAGATGCTCGATGTCGAACCTCCTCAGGAACGCCTGCCAGCGCACGTCGACGTCCTCGCCAGTCAGGCCAGTGGCAGACGACCAGAGCCAGAGCGGAAGCGGGTCGCCTCCGCCAGGCAGGCGGTCGACCTCCAGGCGGATCGACGTGCCTTCGATGATGGGGAGTTCGCCGGTGTGATCGATCCACGCGGAGCGGGTGGTCAGACGAGGATGGATGCGGTCCCAGGCCATGGCGCGGGCGGTGCCGTAGCGGTCGGTGACCTGCGCGGTCGCGGCGTCCGGCTCGCCCCAGGTGTCCGACTTGGCGAAGCGGAACTCCTTGCCGTGCTTCGGCGGTCGCCCGCCCTGGGGATAGGCCAGGGCGTACTCCTTGCGCGAGGGCGTCTGCCGTCGCATCACGCGGTCGGAGCGCATCCGCCCCAGCACCTCGACCGGGAGGGCGTCGAGGAGATGAGCCATGCGTGGGGCGTCGTAGCCGGCGTCGAAGACGACGAGGATGTCGCGGTCCCCGATGTGCCAGCGGCCCATCTCGATCAGGTCCGTGACCACCCGGCGGAGCTGGACGGCGGTGACCTCGGCGACGTCGTCCTCGGGCCCAAGACGAACGGCGTCCAGGAGCTGGCACCAGAACGTCCGGCCCGATTCGAGGGCGGCGACGAACGAGTAGGGCCAGCCGGGGACGAACTGGTCCGAGGACCGGCCGCTGCGGCCGTAGACGTGGCAGAACAGGCGGTCCGCGCTGGTCGGCGCGTCAGGGCGGAGCCAGTTGGTGACGTCGACCGCCAGGACCAGGCGCCCGTCGGCGGCCCGCGGCATCGGCAGCCCCGCCAGCACCTGCCGCAGCCGGGGCACGTCCACGCTCCCGTGGTTCAACGCCTCGTACATCGCGCCGTGCCCACGCCGGTGCTCGGCCACCAGCGTCAGATCCACCGGCGAAGTCACCGGACCGTCCGCGCACAGCAACGCGTCGACCAGCTCGAACAACTCGTCCCCGCGCGCGGCCAGACAGTCGAAGAAGTCCTCCCGGAAGCGTGACGCCACCGCGAACGGCTCCCGCTGGATGCCAGGTTGCTGCAGACTCATTTCCCCACGGCCTTCGTGCTGGTCAGGTGCGTCTTTGGTCGGAGCACAGGATCAGACGAAGGCCGTGTTCACGTCCCCGGAATCCTCATTCAGGCGATCATGTTCGGGCTAGTTCGAAGCCGACAAGAGCCGCCGTTTAGCCGAGCTGGTAGTCGAACCAGATGCGATGCGTGCCGTCAGCATCAACGGCCATCCCTCCGGCCCCGGAGATCCCGGCCAGCTCGCCGGTGCCGCTTGAAGGCACGATGGTGAAGAACTCCGCTGTGCGGTCGCTGCCGGATGTTGTCGCCGAGTGCACGAAGTTGAAGGACCCCTGCCGTCCCTGCATCGAGCCTTCGAACGACTCCATGGCCACATAGGTGCCGACGCTGGTCGACTGGTCGAACGCGGCAGTGAACAGGGTCGCCGAGCGTCCCACGACCTCTCCCTCGAAGTGCTTCTCCATCGTCGCGACACCTACCGGGAGTCCAGTAGACACGGCAGGCTCGGGCTTCAGCTCAGTCGGGACAAACGCTTTGACAGTGAAAGTTGCCGTAGCTCTCATGCGCCGACCGTACCGAGGCGGTCTGACAAACGCGGCTGGACCATAGGCCCCCGGCGTCGGGAGGCGACAGAACCATAAAGAACAAGCTCAGGAGCTGCTGGGCCGGCAC
Organism: Streptomyces sp. JHA26; assembly: GCF_002005565.1. Classification (GTDB taxonomy): domain Bacteria; phylum Actinomycetota; class Actinomycetes; order Streptomycetales; family Streptomycetaceae; genus Streptomyces. Next base: position 22,254 of record NZ_BDJC01000085.1, read on the forward strand.
CGACGACCGGATCCCCGGGTCACTTGGGTCGCTGCCGGTCTCCTCCGCGCCCTCCCCGCTGCGACCCTGCACGCCCCTCGCCCGGCTGGGCGCCTGGGGCTCGGCGAACTGCTCCACCACCCTCGTGTCGTGCGTCCGCAGCGCCTCCAGCAGCTTCGCCGACCCGCCGAACGCCCGACTGGTGAGCATGCCTCGTCCACAATGACCAGATCCCACCCTGGAAAGCCAGCCTGATGTGCGCGTTCCAGGGTGCCCAGAACGCTGCCCCAGAGCAGTTCCAGAGCCTGTCTGCAAAACAGAACGAATCACGAAGCTCTGGGTCCCCTGCTCGTTTCCTGAGTTCGCGTCAGGGAACCCGAAAGTCCATGAATCACGATGTCATCGTGCAGGCCTCCTCCGAAGACAGCGGCACCAACCCGGCCATCATCTTGCTCCTGTGCCTTTTCCTGATCATGGGCCTGGTCCAGGTCATACGCCCTCAACTGCTCTGGCGGGCAAACAGCCGCCTCCAGCGTGGTTGGGTGAAGAACCCCGACGCGACCGAACCCACCAACAAGGGGTACGCGATGCAAAGAGCGACCGGGGTGCTCTTCTTGGCAGTCGCCACATGGATGCTCATTCAGAACATCTGACTACGAGCCAGTCCCTCCCCAGCCCTCCTCGGAGTATCTCCGAAGCCGGTGAGGCCGCCCGTTTTCGTCCCTCTCCCAGGGGCCGGGAGGCAAGGGACGGGCAGAGGGTAGGCGGATAAGCATGGACGGCACACGACTTCGACAGGACGAGCAGAGCTCACAGGAAACCCGTGCCCGGGGAACGATGCGGATCTGGCGGTGGGCCAGGTGGGCAGCACTTGTCCTCGCGGCCGGCTGGGCGGTGAACTGGGCCGTCAATCTCATCCAGGGCGATCAGGGATGGGATCTGTGGTGGCCTCTGGTCAGTACCGTCATCTGGACAGCGTTGGCCGTGCACGGCTTCAGGACCTACCGCCGGATCAGGACAACGACCCTGCCGGCCATCACCGGCCGCCCGTCCACCTGACCGCCTCGGCCGCCCCGGCATGTAGACGGCGGAGCACCGGGGGCTGACCCGCCGGACCCGCGACCCGATCAGCCTCGCGGGGCCGGGAGCTCGCCGGGCTTCACGTTGACACT
>NZ_BDJC01000086.1 GCF_002005565.1 Streptomyces sp. JHA26
GGGACGGCGGGCGCGGTGCGGTCCGGCGGGCGCGGCGCGGGCCGGCGAGGCGCGGGACGGGGCGGCGGTCTCAGCGGTCCGTCACCCGCATCTCGAACCAGGTGGTCTTCCCGCGTGGCAGCAGATCCACCCCCCAGCGGTCGGACAGCTTGTCGACCAGGAAGAGTCCGCGTCCGCTGACATCCGTCTCCTGGACCGGCATCAGGCAGGGCAGCCCCCTGGAGGGGTCGCGGACCTCGACGCGGATCCAGCCGGGGCGGCGGCGCATGTGGAGGCCGAAGACACGGGCGCCGGTGTGACGCACGGCGTTGCCCACCAGTTCGGAGACGAGCAGGACGGTGTCCTCCGTCACCCTGGAGGGCACCTTCCAGTGGCGCAGCGCCACCACCTGGGCCAGCCGGCGGGCGGTGGCGGCGGACTCGGGCCGGGACGGTAACCGGACCTCGCGCTCCGTCGGATCGCCGAACAGCTCCAGCGCCCTGAGCGCGTGTTCGTCCTCGACCGCCGGCGACCAGCGCGCCGCGGTCGCACGTCCGGCTCCCCGCGGCTGTTCCGTACCCTCCAGCCCCGCCATCCCCCCATCATGGCCGCCTTCGACGGGCTCCGGGGCCGTTCCCGGTGAATGCGCCGGAGCAAATCCGGAGCGCCACGAGGGCCGTGCGGCATGTGCCAGAGGCATTTCGATACCGCAAACAGCGTCATTGACCTGCGCGGACCGCCCGGCCGGGGACAGTCGCCGGCCTCCCTCGACGAGGCGCGCCCACGGGTGCGCCGGGGCTGCCACGAACGCCCGCCGAGGGATCCTGGATCAGGCACCGCGTCGATGCCGGTGCAGCGAGACGGTGTTCAGACGAACTTCGCCTTTCCGGGGCCCTCCTCCACGAAGCTGCGCATGCCGCGTTCGCGGTCCTCGGTGGCGAACAGACCTGCGAACCAGTTCCGTTCGACGGCGAGGCCGGTCTCGATGTCCGTCTCCAGGCCGGTGTCGATCGCCTCCTTCGCCGCGCGCAGCGCGATCGCGGGACCCTTGGCGAGGCGGGCGGCCCAGGCGTGCGCCTGCTCGTAGACCTCGGCGGCGGGCACCACGCGGTCCGCCAGGCCGATCGCCAGTGCCTCGTCGGCCTTCACCTGACGGCCGGTGAAGATCAGGTCCTTGGCCTTGGACGGGCCGACCAGCCGGGACAGGCGCTGGGTGCCGCCCGCGCCCGGGATCAGGCCGAGCAGGATCTCGGGCTGGCCGAACCTGGCGTTGTCCGCGGCGATGCGGAAGTCGGCGCACAGGGCGAGCTCGCAGCCGCCGCCCAGCGCGTAGCCCGTCACGGCGGCGACGACCGGCTTGGGGATGCGGGCCACCGCGGTGAAGGAGTCCTGGAGGGCACGGGCGCGCACGATCATCGCCGCGTGGTCCATCACCTGCATCTCCTTGATGTCCGCGCCCGCCGCGAACACCTTCTCGCCGCCGTGGATCACCACGGCGCGCACGTCCTCGCGCCGCGTGACCTCCTCGGCGAGCTCCTTCAGCCGGTCCTGCGTGGCGATGTCCAGCGCGTTCATGGGCGGGCGGTCCAGGCGCAGCGTGCCGACGCCGTCCGCGACTTCGAGATGTACGGTCATGCTCCGCAGGTTAGCGGGGGTTAACGGCTGCGGCCCCGGTGCCCTCGCTCACACCCGGCCGGGGGTCTGGGGGTCGCCCCCCAGGCGGGCACAGCGCGGGGGTTAACGGCTGCGGCTCTGGTGCCGTCGCTCACACCCGGCCGGGGGTCTGGGGGTCGCCCCCCAGGCAGGCACAGCGCGGGGGTCAACGGCTGCGGCTCTGGTGCCGTCGCTCACACCCGGCCGGGGGTCTGGGGGTCGCCCCCCAGGCAGGCACAGCGCGGGGGTCAACGGCTGCGGCCCCGGTGCCCTCGCTCACATCGAGGGCACCGGGGCCGTACGCGGCTCGCGCCGGAAGGGTCAGGCCTTCCACTGCTCCCAGGACATGTTCCAGCCGTTGAGGCCGTTGTCCGGGGCGATGGTCTCGTCGTCGGAGTTCTTGACGACCACCACGTCGCCGATGAGCGAGTTGTCGAAGAACCACGCGGCGGGCGTCTTGCCGTCCCAGCCGCCCTGCACGTCGCGCAGGCCGACGCAGCCGTGGCTGGCGTTGCGGTTGCCGAAGGCGTCGCCGCCCCAGTAGTTGCCGTGGATGAAGGTGCCGGAGGTGGACAGGCGCATGGCGTGCGGGACGTCCTTGATGTCGTACTCGCCGCCGTAGCCGACCGTCTCGCCGTTCATGCGGGTCACGGCGAGCTTCTCGGTGATGACCATCTGGCCGTTCCAGGTCTCGTACCCGGGGGCGCCCGTGGTGACCGGGACGGTCCTGAGGACCTTGTCGTCCCGCACGACCTGCATCGTGAGCTTCTTGGCGTCCACGACGGAGACCTGCTTGCGGCCGACGGTGAAGGAGACCGTCTTGCTCTGCTTGCCGTAGACGCCCTCGCGGCCCTCGACGCCGTCGAGGGCGAGGTCGACGGTGACCTTGGTGCCGGCCTGCCAGTACTTCTCCGGGCGGAAGTCCAGGCGGTCGTTGCCGAACCAGTGGCCCTCGACCTCGACGGCCGGCTCGGTCCTGATGCGGATGGCCTTCTCGACGTCCTCGGGGTGGGTGATGCCCCGGCTGAAGCGGATCGAGAACGGCATTCCGACACCGACCTTCGAACCGTCCTCGGGGGTGAAGGTGCCGATGAAGGTGTTCTTCGGCGTCAGCGTGGTGAAGCGGGAGTCCTCCGCCGCGGTGCGGCCCTCGGAGTCCTTGGCGACCGCGTGCACGGTGTACGCCGTGGAGGCGGCCAGGTGGGTGGACGGCGTCCAGGTGGCGCCGTCCCCGGATATCTTCCCCTCGACGGGGTCGCCCTCGGCGTCCTTGACGACGACCTCGGTGAGCTTCCCCTTGGCCGCGGCGACCTTGAGGGCGCCGCTGGTGTCGACGGCCTTCGCGCCGTTGGCGGGCGCGATGGTGACGACCGCCTCGGACTGCTTGCTCTGTGCGGCGGTGGCGCCCTCGGCGGACCCGTCCTTGCCGTTCCCGGCCCCCTGGTCCGCACCGCCCCCGCCGCACGCGCTCACCGCCAGCAGCACGCCGAGCACCAGCGCCGGCAGTCCCCTGCCGGTTCCCTTGCCGCTCCGCCCCCGGATGCCGACCGACGCCGTCCCGGATATCGGACGCACGTTCACCTTGTCTCCCCTCGCCGGGCCTGCTCCGGCCCGCGCCCCAGTGCGCACACTCGCGCACCGGCGCATCGTAACCGCAGGCCAGGGACGTTGCGGCCAAGGGAATTGTCACTGTTCCGTACCGAGTTGGCGCCGTGGGCCCGGGTCAGCGGACCGCGCTGCCCGCCTTCCAGGCCGTCCAATTCATGTTCCATCCGCCGAGGCCGTTGTCGGGGGCGACCGTCTTGTCCTTGCTGTGGACGACCTCGACGACGTCGCCGATCAGGCTGCGGTCGAAGAACCAGCCCGCCGGGGTGTCGGACCCGCCGCCCTTGACGTCGCGCAGGCCGACGCAGCCGTGGCTGACGTTGGCCCGGCCGAAGGTGTCGGCGGGCGCCCAATAGTTGCCGTGCAGGAAGGTGCCGGAGCTGGTGAGGCGGATGGCGTGCGGGACGTCCGGGATGTCGTACTCGCCGCCGAAGCCGACCGTGCGGCTGTTCATGCGGGTGACGTCGAGCATCTCGGCGACCACCATCTTGCCGTTGTAGGTGGGCGTCGTCGGTGCCCCGGCGGTGATCGGCACGGTGGCCAGCAGGGTGCCGTCCCGGCGCACCTCCATGGTCCGCTTGACGGCGTCGACGAGCGAGACCTGGCTGCGGCCGACGGTGAAGGAGATCGTCTTGTGCTGGAGCCCGTAGACCCCCGGCGCGCCCTCCACGTCCCGCAGCCTCAGGGCGACGGTGACCTTCGTGCCGGGCTTCCAGTACTCCTCGGGGCGGAAGTCGAGGCGGTCCTTGCCGAACCAGTGGGGGCGGATCTCGGTGGCGGGCTTCGCGGTCACCGAGACGGCGCGTTCCACGGCGGCGCGGTCGGTGATCTCGCGGTTGAACTCCAGCGAGACGATCATGCCGGTGCCGACGACCGAGCGGTTCTCGGGGGCGACGTAGCCGATGAAGCGTTCCTCGGGGACGTAGGTGGTGAAGGTGGTGTGCCGGGCGGAGCGGCGGCCGTGGCCGTCCAGGGCCACGGCGTCGACGGTGTACTTCGCGGCGAGGGCGAGCCGGCCGTCGTCGGGCTTCCAGCTGCGGCCGTCGGCGGAGATCCGGCCGGGCACCGGGGTCTCCTGCGCGTCCTGCGACCTGACGACCTTCACCGATTCCAGGCGCCCCTCGGGCACCCGCACCGACAGTTCCCGCTCCGGCCGGACGCCCTTGCTCGCGTCGTCGGGGGTGACGCGGATGACGTCCCCGGGAGCGGGCGGCTTGCCGAACACCTCCCCGAAGCCGGAGCTGATGCCGCTGCTGCCCGAGGTGCATCCGGCGACCCCGGCCAGCAGTCCTGCCCATGTCATGACGGCGGCCAGGACGGCCCCCGCGCGCCGTGCGCGCCCATGTACGTGCCTCACATCCACCCGTAACGACCGGCCGGCCCTGGGGAAACGTGAGTGCGAGCCACGTGGTGGGCAGAACAGTGGGGAGGACGACGCGACGGGGAGCAGCGGTCGGGACACCGTGCGCCCTTCTCCCGTCTCCGCTACGCCGTTCCACGAGCCGCAGGAGGCTGACAGGTGTCCAGCGCAGCCGAGCAGGAGGCGGTGGCCGGGAAGCGGGCCGCCGAGGACGGGCGCCCCGCCGTCGTGGTGAACGGCGCGCGGCGTGCCGCGCCGCCGCCCGCCGTGCCGGCCTGGCCGGGTACGCCGGTGCCGCTGGGCGCCCGGTTCCGGACGGGTCCGGACGGGGTGCCGGGGACCAACTTCGCCCTGTGGGCGGGCGGGGCGGAGGCGGTCGAGCTGTGCCTGTTCGACGAGCGGGGGCCCGGCGGCAGGGAGAGGCGGGTGCGGCTGACCGAGCTGACGCACGAGGTCTGGCACGGCTTCGTGCCGGGCGTGCTGCCCGGACAGCGCTACGGCTACCGGGTGCACGGCCGCTGGGACCCGTGGACCGGCGCCCGCTGGAACCCGGCGAAGCTGCTGCTCGACCCGTACGCCCGCGCGGTGGACGGCGAGTTCACGCTGCCGCCCGAGGTGTACGGGCACGTCCGCGACTGGCCCGAACAGCACGTGGCGGACACCGTGCGCGACGACCGGGACTCGGCCCCGTTCGTCCCCAAGGGCGTCGTCGTCCACGACGACGACGACTGGTCGGACGACCACAGGCCCAAGACGCCGTGGGCGGACTCGGTCATCTACGAGCTGCACGTGCGCGGTTTCACCAAGCTGCACCCCGGCATACCCGAGGAGCTGCGCGGCACGTACGCGGGCCTCGCGCACCCGGCGGCGACGGAGCACCTGGTGAGGCTGGGCGTGACGGCCGTCGAACTGCTGCCGGTGCACCAGTTCGCGCACGAGGACCACCTGCTGAAGCGGGGCCTGCGGAACTACTGGGGCTACAACTCGATCGGCTACTTCGCCCCGCACGCCGCCTACGCGGCCTCCGGCACCACCGGTGAGCAGGTCGGCGAGTTCAAGCGGATGGTGCGCGCGCTGCACGCGGCGGGCATCGAGGTCATCCTCGACGTGGTCTACAACCACACGGCGGAGGCGGGCGGGCTGGGCCCGACGCTGTCCCTGAAGGGCATCGACAACCGCGGCTACTACCGCCTCCAGCACGACGCGCGCCGCTACGCCGACTACACCGGCTGCGGCAACACCCTGCACGTCGTCCAGCCGCACGTCCTGCGCCTGATCACCGACTCGCTGCGGTACTGGGTGACGGAGATGGGCGTGGACGGCTTCCGCTTCGACCTGGCGGCGGCGCTGGCCCGCTCGATGCACGACGTCGACATGCTCTCCCCGTTCCTCGCGGTGATCGCGCAGGACCCGGTGCTGCGCCGGGTCAAGCTGATCGCCGAGCCGTGGGACGTCGGCTCGGGCGGCTACCAGGTGGGGGCGTTCCCGCCGCTGTGGACGGAGTGGAACGACCGCTACCGGGGCGCCGTACGGGACTTCTGGCGGCACGCCCTGCCGGACGTCCGGGAGATGGGCTACCGCCTGTCGGGCTCCAGCGACCTGTACGCCTGGGGCGGGCGGCGGCCGTACGCCTCGGTCAACTTCGTCACCGCGCACGACGGCTTCACGCTCCGCGACCTGGTGTCGTACGAGCGCAAGCACAACGAGGCCAACGGCGAGGGCAACCGGGACGGCGCGGACGACAACCGGTCCTGGAACTGCGGGGCGGAGGGCGAGACGGACGACGAGGGCGTGCGCGCGCTCAGGCGGCGCCAGCTGCGCAACCTGCTGACCACGCTGCTGCTGTCGACCGGCGTGCCGATGCTGGTCGCGGGCGACGAGATGGGGCGCACCCAGCGCGGCAACAACAACGCCTACTGCCAGGACAACGAGACCAGCTGGGTGGACTGGAGCCTGCTGGACGACCCGGACTGGCGCCCCCTGTTCGAACTGACCTCCCGGCTGATCGCGCTGCGCCACCGGCACCCGGTGCTGCGCCGCCGCGCCTTCTTCTCCGGCCGCGCGCACTCCGCGGACGGCCTGCGCGACCTGGCCTGGTTCACCGCGCGGGGCACGGAGATGACGGAGGACGACTGGTACGCCCCCGCCGCCACCCTCGGCATGTACCTGTCCGGGCGGGACATCCCCGGCCGGGACGAGCGCGGCGCGCCGATCACCGACGACAGCTTCCTGGCCCTCCTGCACGCCGGCGAGGAGCCGGTGGACTTCGTGCTGCCGGCGACGCCGTGGGCGGAGCGGTACGAGGTGGTCGTGGACACCGGCCGGGAGGAGCAGTCGCGGGCGCCGGGCGAGGAGTACGCGGCGGGGGGCCCGATCACGGTGCCGGCCCGGACGGCGCTGCTGCTCAGGGTGGGCTGAGCCGGTCCGCCCGGTGACCCGGTCGCGGCCGGGTCACCGCCCGAGGAACTCCAGCAGGTCGGCGTTGAGCCGGTCCCGGTGGGTGACGAACGGGCCGTGCCCGGCGTTCGGGTACTCGATCAGCTCCGCACCCGGCACGGTCCGGGCGGTGCGCCGGCCGGTGCGCTCGACGGCGCACGGGCCGTCCGGCCGGTGCCTCCGTACGACCCCCGGGGCCGACGAAAACTCGGTGGGCACTGTCCGTGGCGGACCGTAGGCTCGCTGCCGATGCCCACGACGCCCGTACCCGCCGAGAACCGTTCCGCCGTGCGTTCCCTGCTGCGGCTGTGGCCGTACGTCCGCCCCGTGCGGGCGCGGCTGTCGGCCGCCGCGTTCGTGGCGATCCTCGCCTCGTGCGTGGGGCTGGTGATCCCGCTCGTCCTCAAGTGGATGGTGGACGGGCCGGTCGCCGACCGGGACCCGGCGGGCGTGTGGCTCGGCGCGCTGTACCTGCTGCTGCTCGGGCTGGCGGAGGCGCTGCTGTTCGGGCTGCGGCGGTGGCTGGTGGCCCGGCCGCTCGCGGGCGTCGAGGCGGGGATGCGGGCGGATCTGTACCGGCGTCTGCAGCGGCTGCCGGTCGCCTTCCACGACCGGTGGGCCTCGGGGCAGCTGCTGTCCCGGGGGACGACGGATCTGATGCTGCTGCGCATGTTCCTCGCCTTCCCCCTGACGTTCCTGCTGGTCAACGGGGTCACGATCCTGGTCGGCGTGGGCATCATGCTGGTGCAGGACTGGTCGCTGGGGCTGGTCGTCCTCGGACCGGCCGTTCCGGTGATGATCACGTGCGCCGTCTTCGAGAAGAAGTACTCCGAGGTGGCGCGGCGCGCGCAGGACCAGGTCGGGGACCTGACGACCGTGGTCGAGGAGAGCGTGCTCGGCATCCGCATCATCAAGGGCTTCGGCAGGCACCGCAGCCAGGCCCGCGCCTTCCACGAGCTGTCGCACACGCTGCGGGGCACGGAGCTGCGCAAGGCGCGGCTGCTGGCGGCCATCTGGGCGGTCATCGTGACGCTGCCGGAGCTGGCGATCGGTGCGGCACTGGTGGTGGGGGCGGTGCAGGTGGCGGACGGGGAGCTGTCGGCGGGGACGCTGGTGGCGTTCCTGTCGACGGCGCTGGCGCTGCGGTGGCCGGTGGAGTCCATCGGGTTCCTGCTGGCGATGAGCCAGGAGGCGGCGACGGCCACGGACCGGTACTTCGAGGTGATGGACGCGGAGGTCGAGTCTCCGGGGGGTGTCGGTGACCGTGCGTCGGTGCCGGGGGGCGGGGAGCGCGACCCGGCGTCGCGGGGTGCCTCCCAGGCCGTTCGGGCACTGGGGGAGGCACGACCGCCCGCGGCTGGGCTCACATTCGAGAACGTCCGCTTCCGCTACCCCGACGCTCCCCCGGACTCCCCGCCCGTCCTCGACGGCGTCGACCTGCACGTCCGTCCCGGTGAGTCCATGGCCCTGGTCGGCGCGACCGGCAGTGGCAAGACCACGCTGACCGCGCTGATCCCCCGGCTGCACGAGGTGACCGAGGGCCGGATCACGCTGGACGGCGAGGACATCACCGCCCTGCCCCGCGAGGAGCTGCGCGCCCTGGTCGCCGTGGCCTTCGAGGAGCCCACGCTCTTCTCGGCGAGCGTCGGCGAGAACGTGCTGATGGGGGCCGGTGAGGGCGCCGGCTCCGACGCGCTGGAGCGGGCGCTCGCCGTCGCGCAGGCCGACTTCGTGCACGCCCTCCCCGAGGGCACCGACACCCAGGTGGGCGAGCAGGGCCTCAGTCTGTCCGGCGGGCAGCGTCAACGCCTCGCGCTCGCCCGGGCCGTGGTCGGGGAACCGAGGTTCCTCGTCCTCGACGACCCGCTGTCCGCGCTGGACGTGCACACGGAGGCCGCTGTCGAGGCCGCCCTGCGCCGGGTGCTCGCGGACACCACCGCGCTGATCGTGGCGCACCGCCCCTCCACCGTGCTGCTCGCCGACCGGGTGGCTCTGCTGTCCCGGGGTCGGATCGCCGCCGTCGGCACCCACCACGAACTGCTGCGCACGAACGCCGAGTACGCCCATCTGATGTCCGGCGCGGGCGAACAGGAGGAACACCGGCGATGACGGCCCCCCTCACATCCCCGCCCGCTCCCGGCGAGGCGGAGGATCCGCCCCGGTCCGGGGGCGCGGAGCACACCGGCGACGACTTCGACCGCGACGTCCTGCCCAGCCCTCCGGGCGCCACGGCGGCCCTGCTGCGCTCGTTGCTGGCGCCCCTGCGGGTCCGCGTCGCGGTCACGGTGCTGCTCCTGCTGCTCCAGCAGGCGGCCGTGCAGGCCGGTCCGCTGCTGGTGGCGTACGCCATCGACCGTGCCGTGCCGGCCTTCCGCGACCACGACCACGGTCCGCTGATCGCGGTCGGCGCCGGGTACCTGCTGTGCTCGCTGACCGCCGGTGCCCTGCAGTACGCGTTCATCGCCGCGTCCGCCCGCGTCAACCAGGACGTGCTGCTCGACCTCAGGGGCCGGATCTTCCGGCACGCGCAGGCGCTCAGCGTCGACTTCCACGAGCGCTACACGTCCGGGCGGCTCATCTCCCGCTCCACCACGGACGTGGAGTCGCTGCGGGAGCTGCTCAGCGAGGGACTGCAGGAGCTGATCACCGTCGTCCTGTCCTTCGTCTACATCTCGGCGATGCTGCTGTGGCTGGACCTCGGGCTCGGCGCGGTCGCGGTGGCCTCGTTCGTGCCGCTGTACGGGCTGGTGCGGACGTACCGGCGGCGCGCGGAGCGCGTGTACCGCAAGCGGTCCACGGCGATCGCGGCGGTGATCGTGAAGTTCGTGGAGACGATGAACGGCATCCGGCCGGTGCGCGCCTTCCGCCGGGAGGCCGCCAACGACGCCGACTTCGCCGTGCTGAACCGGCGGCACGAGCGGACCAACGGCGACGCGCTGCTGGAGATGGCCCGGTACGTCGTCGGCTCCCGGCTGGTCGCCAACACGGCCGTCGCGGGGATCGTGCTGTGGGGCGCGTACCGGGTCGCGGACGGCACGCTGGCGCTGGGCGTGCTGGCGGCGGCGGTGCTGTACCTGCGCCGGCTGTACGACCCGATCGACCGGCTCGGCATGTTCCTGAACTCCTACCAGTCGGCGGCGGCCTCGCTGGAGAAGATCGCCGGGCTGCTGGCGCAGACGCCGTCGGTGCCCGAGCCGGCCGCGCCGAAGGAGCTGCCTCCGCCGAGGTCCGAGCACCCCGGGCGCGAGGTCGTCTTCGACGCGGTCCGCTTCGGCTACCGCACCGGCGGCGAGGTGCTGCCCCGCTTCGACCTGACGATCCCGGCCGGGCAGACCGTCGCCGTGGTCGGCTCGACGGGTGCGGGCAAGTCGACGCTGGCCAAGCTGCTCGCCCGGTTCTACGACCCCTCCGGCGGGCGGGTCCTGCTGGACGGCACCGACCTGCGCGACCTGGCCGTGCCCGAACTGCGGCGCGGGGTGGTGATGGTGACGCAGGAGGCGTTCCTGTTCTCCGGCACGGTCGCCGAGAACATCGCCATCGGACGTCCGGAGGCGACGCGGGAGGAGATCGAGCGGGCCGCGAAGGCGATCGGCGCCCACGACTTCATCGCCGCGCTGCCCGACGGCTACGACACCGACGTCCGCAAGCGCGGCGGCCGGATCTCCGCGGGCCAGCGGCAACTGGTGGCGTTCGCGAGGGCGTTGCTCGCCGACCCGGCGGTGCTGATCCTGGACGAGGCGACCAGCTCGCTGGACGTCCCCGGGGAGCGGGCGGTGCAGCGGGCCATGGCGACGGTGCTGAAGGGCCGTACGGCGGTGGTGATCGCGCACCGGCTGTCGACGGTGGAGATCGCCGACCGGGTGCTGGTGATGGAGCACGGCCGGATCGTGGAGGACGGCGTCCCGGCCGACCTGATCGCGGGGGCGGGCCGGTTCGCGGACCTGCACCGGGCGTGGCGGGACAGTCTCGCGTGAACGGCGCCGGGGGGTGGCGCACGGGCGGCGCCTCGATCGACGCCCAAGAGGATCCGGGCACGCCCGACCTCCGGGGCGGCTGGCGGTACCTGTGGTGGCTGGTCGGGCGGCAGTGGCGGCGCTGTGCGGCGGGGGCGGTGCTCGCCAGCGTGTGGATGGTGCTGCTGGCGGCGACGCCGTACCTGATGGCGCGGGCGGTCGACCACGGGCTGGAGCCCGGTGACCCGGGCGCGCTGGCCGGCTGGACGGCGGCGCTGGTGGCGGCGGGGGCCGTCAACGCGGGGCTGGGCGTCCTGCGGCACCGCGTGATGACGCGGGTCCGGATGGACGCCAACTTCCGCACGGTCAAGGTGGTCGTCGGACACGCGACCCGGCTCGGCGCGGCGCTGCGGCGGCAGGTGGGGGCCGGTGAGGTCGTCACCATCGGGGTGGGCGACGTGCAGACGATCAGCCAGTCCCTGACGGCGGTCGGACCGGGCTTCGGGGCCGTCGTGGCGTACGCGGCCATCGGCGGTCTGGTGCTGTCGGTGTCGGTGCGGCTCGCCCTGGTGGTGCTGCTCGGGGTGCCGGTGCTGGGTGTCCTGATGGGGCCGCTGATGGGCCGGTTGCAGGGCCGGGAGACCGAGTACCGGGAGCGGCAGAGCGTGCTGACCGCGCGGATCGGCGACCTGGTGGGCGGGCTGCGGGTGCTGAACGGGCTGGGCGGCAAGAGCCTGGTCGCGGACGCCTTCCGGCGGGATTCGGCGCGGCTGCGCGAGCAGGGGTACCGGGTCGGGGCGGTGACGAGCTGGATCCAGGCCCTCGGGGTGGGGCTGCCGACGCTGTTCCTGGGGGTGGTGACCTGGTTGGGCGCCCGGCTGGCCGTGCGCGGGGAGATCAGCGTGGGCGAGCTGGTGTCGGTGTACGGCTATGTCGTGGCGCTGGGCTGGCCGGTGGTGTTCCTGATCGAGATGAGCCAGCAGCTCAACCGGGGCGTGGTGGCCGCCCGTCGGGTGGTCGCGTTCCTGCGGCTGGAGCCCGAGCCGGACGAGGGCACGCGTGACGCCCCGGCCGGGCCGTCGGTGCTGTACGACCCGGAGTCCGGGGTGCGGGTGCCGCCGGGGCGGCTGACCGTGCTGGCCGGGGCGCGGCCGGCCGACGCGGCCGCCGTGATCGACCGCCTCGGCCGGTACGCCCCCTCCGGCGTCACCTGGGGCGGCGTCCCCCTGGCCGAGATACCGCTGGCGCGGGTGCGGGAGCGCATCCTGGTGGCGGAGGCGGAGGCCGACCTGTTCGCGGGCACCCTGCGCGAGGTCCTCGGCGCCGGCGGATCGCGCCCCGGGGACGCGGACGACGACGGTGGGCGGCTCCGCCGCGCGGGCGCGGCCGGCCGTCACGAGCCCGCGGGGGGCCGGCGGCATGCCGGGGCGTCCGGGGCGTCCTCGGAGGCGCGCCTGTCCCGAGCCGTGAGCGCGGCCGCCGCCGACGACGTCGTCCGGGGTCTGCCGCAGGGGCTGGACACCCCCGTCGCCGCCCAGGGCCGCAGTCTCTCCGGCGGCCAGCGCCAGCGCGTCCGGCTCGCCCGCGCCCTGCTGGCCGACCCGGAGGTGCTGCTCGCCGTCGAGCCGACCTCCGCGCTGGACGCCCACACCGAGGCGACGGTGGCCGAGCGGCTGCGGACGGCGCGCGAGGGCCGTACGACCGTGCTGGCCGGCACGTCCCCGCTGGTGCTCGACCGGGCGGACGTCGTGCACTGGCTGGTCGACGGCAAGGTGGCGGCCACCGGCAGCCACCGCGAACTGCTCGACGCCGAGCCGGGGTACCGGCAGCTGGTCGCGCGGGACACCGAGGACGCTGAGGACACCGAGGACGCCCGGGACGCCCGGGGCGGGGAGGCCGTGCGATGACACCGCGGACACCGGACACGCCGGGACAGCTCCCCGTCGCCGAGCGCGCCGCCGTGCGCCGGGCGATGACCGGCCTGGTGCGCGCCGACGGGCGGGCGTTCGCCGCGCTGCTCGGCCTGAACGCGCTCGCGGCCCTGGCCGGGCTCGCCGGGCCGTGGCTGCTGGGCCGGATCGTGGACGAGGTGCGGGCCGGGGGCGGGGTGGACGCCGTGGACCGGATGGCGCTCGCCATCCTGCTCTGCTCGGCGGCCCAGCTGCTGCTGGCCCGCTGGGCCCGCTACGTGGGACACCGTTTCGGCGAGCGGACGCTGGCCCGGGTGCGGGAGCGGTTCGTGGACCGGGCCCTGGCGCTGCCGGCGTCCGCGGTGGAGCGTGCGGGCGCCGGGGACCTGACGACGCGGGGCACCGCCGATGTGACCACGGTCGGCACGACGCTGCGCGACACCGGTCCGGAGCTGCTGGTCAACGCCGTGCAGGCGCTGTTCCTCGGCGCCGCGGTGTTCGTGCTCTCCCCGCCGCTCGGCGTGGTCGCGCTGGTGCTGCTGATGCCGATCCGGTGGGCGCTGCGCTGGTACCTGCGGCGGGCCCGGGACGGCTACCTCGCCGAGGGGGCGGCCAACTCGGACGTCGCCGAGGTCGTAGCCTCGACGGTGGCGGGGGCCCGCACGATCGAGGCCTTCCGGCTGGCCGACCGGCGTGTCGCGACGAGCCGGAAGGCGCTGGAGGTCTCGCGGCGCGCCCGGTTCCGCACCCTGTACCTGCGCAGCGTGCTCTTCCCGGTGGTCGAGGTGTCCTACGTCGTGCCCGTGGGGGGCGTGCTGCTGACGGGCGGGGTCCTGCAGGCGTACGGAACGGTGAGCGTGGGGGCGGTGGTGGCCTGCGCGCTGTACCTCCAGCAGTTGACCGTGCCGCTCGACGAGGTGCTGATGCGGTTCGAGGAACTCCAGCGCAGCGGCGCCTCCTTCGCCCGGGTGGAGGGGCTGGCCCTGGCTCCGCGGGCCGCGGTGGACGATGCGGCGGTCCCGGCGGACGACCGCATCGACGTGTCCGGGGTGCGCTACTCCTACGACCGGGGCGGCGAGGTGCTGCGCGGGGTGGACCTGACCGTGCGGCCGGGTGAACGGCTGGCCGTCGTGGGGCCGTCCGGGGCGGGCAAGTCCACGCTGAGCCGGCTGCTGGCGGGTGTCGACGCGCCGGACGAGGGGTCGGTGACGGTGGGCGGGGTGCCCGTGGTCGCGCTCGCCCCGGAGCGGCTGCGCCGGCAGGTCGTGCTGGTCACCCAGGAGCACCACGTCTTCCTGGGCACGGTCCGCGACAACCTGCTCATCGCCGAGCCGGACGCGACCGACGACGCGCTGTGGGCCGCCCTCGCCGCGGTCGGCGCCGAGGAGTGGGTGCGGGAGCTGCCGGACGGCCTGGGCACCGAGCTGGGCGGCGACGGCGGCGGCCGCACCGACGGCTCCCGGGCCCAGCAACTCGCCCTCGCCCGGGTGGTTCTGGCCGATCCGCACACGCTGATCCTGGACGAGGCCACCGCCCTGCTGGATCCGACGACGGCCCGGCACACCGAGCGCGCGCTCGCCGCCGTCCTGGAGGGCCGTACGGTCATCGCCATCGCGCACCGGCTGCACACCGCGCACGACGCCGACCGCGTGGCCGTGATGGAGGACGGCCGGCTGACCGAACTCGGCACGCACGACGAGCTGGTGGCGGCCGGTGGCGCGTACGCGGCGCTGTGGGGGTCGTGGCACGGCCGGGCGCCCTCCGCCGGCGGTACGGCGGCGGCCGCCGACTGAGCGGGCGGTCAGTACGGGCACCTGAGGCAACGCATCCGTATATCGAACATGAACGCCCGGTCAACGAACGATTTCCGGCCAACTTACTGACGCGGTCCTGACAAGAGGCGGGATCTCCTGCCACTCTTCCCACGGCCGCTCCACAGCGCCCCCACAGCTTCCTGTCGGCGCCGCGCCGTGGCCAGCTCCTTGCACGTGGTTTCTGCGTACCACCGAGTTCTGCCCGGTCGGCTCACCCGCCGTCCGGTCTCCCCTGGCCGCGCGACCCGCGGCCACGCAGAAGGAGTCAGTGTTGAGCAGCAACACTCCCCACAGACGCACCTCCCACATCACGCACCGCCGGGCGGCGGGCGTCGCCCTCGCCGGTGTGGCCGCGCTGATCGCCACGGCCTTCCAGGCCGGCGGCGCCACCGCGGCCCCGCGGCCGGCCCCCGCCCCGGGCGCCGAGTCCGTCAAGCTCACCCCGGCCCAGCGCGCGGAACTGATCCGGGACGCCGACGCCGCCAAGGCCGCGACGGCCGAGGACCTGGGCCTGGGCGCCAAGGAGAAGCTGGTCGTCCGGGACGTGCTCAAGGACCGCGACGGCACGCTGCACACCCGCTACGAGCGGACCTACGACGGGCTGCCCGTCCTCGGCGGCGACCTGGTCGTCACCACCGCCGCGTCCGGGAGGACCGAGCGGGTCGTGAAGGCCACGGCCAAGGCCATCAAGCCGGCCACCGTGACGCCGAGGATCACCGCCGCCAAGGCCGAGCAGCAGGCGGTCTCCGCCGCGAAGGCCGCCGGCGCCGCGCGGCCGGACACCGACCGCGCCCCGCGCAAGGTGATCTGGGCGGGCAACGGCACGCCGGTCCTGGCGTACGAGACGGTCGTGGGCGGTCTCCAGGAGGACGGCACACCGAATGAGCTGCACGTCGTCACCGACGCGGCCACCGGCGCCAAGCTCTACGAGTACCAGGCGATCCACGAGGGCACCGGCAACACCATGTACAGCGGCACGGTGACGCTGGGCACCGCGCAGTCCGGGTCGTCGTACACGCTGACCGACACGACGCGCGGCAACCACAAGACGTACAACCTCAACCACGGCACGTCCGGCACCGGCACGCTCTACTCCGGCTCCGACGACACGTGGGGCAACGGCAGCGCGTCCAACACCGAGACCGCCGCCGCCGACGCCCACTACGGCGCCGCGCTGACCTGGGACTACTACAAGAACGTCCAGGGCCGCTCCGGCATCCGCGGCGACGGTGTGGGCGCGTACTCCCGCGTCCACTACGGCAACAACTACGTCAACGCCTTCTGGTCGGACAGCTGCTTCTGCATGACGTACGGCGACGGTTCGGGCAACACCCACCCGCTGACGTCCATCGACGTGGCCGCGCACGAGATGACCCACGGCGTCACCTCCAACACCGCGGGCCTGAACTACAGCGGCGAGTCCGGCGGTCTGAACGAGGCCACCAGCGACATCTTCGGCTCCTCGGTCGAGTTCTACGCGAACAACTCCTCGGACGTCGGTGACTACCTCATCGGCGAGGAGATCGACATCAACGGGGACGGCAGCCCGCTGCGCTACATGGACAAGCCGAGCAAGGACGGCGCGTCCAAGGACTCCTGGTACTCCGGCCTCGGCGGGATCGACGTCCACTACTCGTCGGGACCCGCGAACCACTTCTTCTACCTGCTGAGCGAGGGCAGCGGCACCAAGACCATCAACGGTGTCACCTACAACTCGCCCACCTCGGACGGTCTGCCGGTCACCGGCATCGGCCGCGCGAAGGCGGAGAAGATCTGGTTCCGCGCGCTGACCACGAAGTTCACGTCGACCACCAACTACGCGGGCGCCCGCACCGGCACCCTCGCGGCGACCGGTGAGCTGTACGGCACCGACAGCGCCGAGTACAAGGCGGTGCAGGACGCGTGGGCGGCCATCAACGTCGGCTCGCGCTCGGGCGGCGGTGGCGGCGGGGGCGGCACGACCGTCGAGAACACCACCAACGTGAACATCCCCGACTACGGGGCCGCGGTGACCTCCTCGATCACGGTCTCCGGCCGCACCGGCAACGCGCCGAGCAACCTCCAGGTGGGCGTGGACATCGTGCACACCTGGCGCGGTGACCTGCGGATCGACCTGGTGGCCCCGGACGGGTCGACGTACCGCCTGAAGAACAGCGGCTACGACCCGGCGGAGGACGTGCACGAGACCTACACGGTCAACGCCTCGTCCGAATCGGCCAACGGCACCTGGAAGCTGCGCGTCCAGGACCAGGGTCCGGCGGACACCGGCTACATCGACGCCTGGCGCCTCACCTTCCCGTAGGCCCGCCGGCCCGTCCGCGGGCCCGCACCGGCCCCACCCCAGTCAGGGCGCCGTCTCCGGAGGTTCGACTCCCCGGGGCGGCGCCCTCCCCATGCCCCCCTTTTTTTGCCAAGCCCATGCACGGGCGGGATTGCGGTTTTGCCGAGGTCACGCCGGTTCACATGCCCGCAACATTCACCCGGACGTCTACTTTCGGCCAACATCATTCGACCCCGATGACATGTACGCGGCGTCAGTGCCACTCTTCCGTCACCCGCCGCACAACTTCGCAGTCAACGCCGGCCGGCCACCCCACGCCGCCCGGACTCCCCACCGAAGGAGCTTGTGTGTCCTCCCTCTTCGCGCGCCACAAGCGCAGCACGCTGGCCGTCGCCACCGCCGTCGCGGCCGGCGCGCTGCTCACCACCGGCCTGACCGCCGGCAGCGCCACCGCCGACACCGCCGCGCCGAAGGCCCTGCCGGGCGCCCCGGTGCTGCTGTCGGACTCCGCCCGCACCGCGCTCATCCAGGAGCAGCAGCAGTCCGCCGCCTCGACGGCGCGGCAGATAGGCCTCGGCGCCCAGGAGAAGCTGGTCGTCAAGGACGTCGTCCGGGACGTCGACGGCACCGTCCACACCCGTTACGAGCGCACCTACGAGGGGCTGCCGGTCCTCGGCGGCGACCTCGTCGTGCACCAGGCGAAGTCCGGCGCGACCCAGGGCGTGACCAGAGCGACGAACGCCGCCATCAAGGTCGCCACGGTGACGCCGAAGATCACCGCGGCCAAGGCCCAGCAGCAGGCGCTGGTCGCCGCGAAGGACGCCGGGTCGTCGCAGACCGCGGCCGGCTCCGCGCCCCGCAAGGTGATCTGGGCGGCCGACGGCAAGCCGGTCCTCGCCTACGAGACCGTCGTCGGCGGCCTCCAGGACGACGGCACCCCCAACGAGCTGCACGTCATCACCGACGCCGCCACCGGCGCCAAGCTGCACGAGTACCAGGGCATCGAGACGGGCTCCGGCAGGAGCCTGTACTCGGGCACGGTCACCCTCGGCACCTACAAGTCGGGGTCGACGTACCAGCTCTACGACACCGGGCGCGGCGGCCACAAGACGTACAACCTGGCCCGCAGGACCTCCGGCACCGGCACGCTGTTCACCGACGCCGACGACGTGTGGGGCACCGGCTCCGCCTCCAGCTCCTCCAGCGACCAGACGGCCGCCGTGGACGCCGCCTACGGCGCGCAGGTCACCTGGGACTTCTACAAGAACACCTTCGGCCGCAACGGCATCAAGAACGACGGCAAGGCCGCCTACTCCCGGGTCCACTACGGCAGCCAGTACGTCAACGCGTTCTGGGACGACAGCTGCTTCTGCATGACCTACGGCGACGGCTACGGCAACACGAACCCGCTGACCTCGCTGGACGTGGCCGGGCACGAGATGAGCCACGGCGTCACCTCCAACACCGCCGGCCTCAACTACAGCGGCGAGTCCGGCGGCCTCAACGAGGCCACCAGCGACATCTTCGGCACCGGTGTGGAGTACTACGCCAACAACGCCGCCGACAAGGGCGACTACCTCATCGGCGAGAAGATCGACATCAACGGCGACGGCACCCCGCTGCGCTACATGGACCGGCCCAGCAAGGACGGCGCGTCCAGGGACTACTGGTCCTCCAGCCTCGGCAGCGTCGACGTGCACTACTCGTCGGGCCCGGCCAACCACTTCTTCTTCCTGCTCGCCGAGGGCAGCGGGGCGAAGACCATCGACGGGGTCAGCTACAACTCCCCGACGTACAACGGCTCCACCGTCACCGGCATCGGCCGCGCCAAGGCGCTGCAGATCTGGTACAAGGCGCTGACCACGTACATGACGTCGACGACCAACTACAAGGGCGCCCGCACGGCGACCCTGAACGCGGCCTCGTCCCTGTACGGCTCGACCAGCACCGAGTACAAGGCGGTGGCCGCGGCCTGGTCCGCGATCAACGTGAACTGACCGGTACGGGCACCGGCACGGCGGGCGGCACCCGGAACCACCGGTTCCCGGGTGCCGCCCTACCCTTGGTACCCATGTCCTTCACGTACGACGACGTCGGCGCCACCCGCGAGCAGGACCGCTGCCCGCCCGGCTTCCGCCCCATGCGCGTACGCACGCGCCTCGGGGAGGGCGAACCGGTGTTCCGGCGGGCGGCCGAGGCCCTGCTCACCTGGGAGATGCACCGGGCGATGGGCGTCGGCATCGACGCGAGCGCGGACCGCGCCGCACCGGGCGTCGACGTCACCGTCACCCTCGCCGGGATGATCAAGGCGCCCTGCCGGGTGGTGTGGACGCTGGAGGAGCACCGCCGGGCCGGCTGGGCGTACGGCACGCTGCCCGGCCACCCCGAGTCCGGCGAGGAGGCCTTCGTCGTGGACCGCACCGGCGACGGCACGGTCTGGCTGACCGTGACCGCCTTCAGCCGCCCGGCCAAGTGGTACGCGAAGGCCGGCGGGCCGGCGACCCGGGGTTTCCAGCACGCCTACGCCCGCCGGTGCGGCACCGTCCTGCGGCGGCTGAGCGGCGGCGGGGACGAGGACTGAACCCCACTCCCGCCACCGCCGCCGCCCCCCACCGGCACGGGCGCTCCCGGGGCGCTCACCTCATCAGCAGCCCCGCCGCCTCCCCCAGCTCGTCCGACGGCACCGCGACCAGCCCCGCCTCCGCCGGGGAGGCCAGCAGCCGGTGCGCGGGCAGGATGCGGACCGTGTAGCCGAAGGGACCGGTGCGGTCCAGCGCGAGCGGGCCCTCGTACACCCAGCGGCCCTCCAGGTCGGGTCCGCCCACCGGTTTCAGCGGCACGGCCGTCGCGTCGGTGATGCGGTCCTCGGAGTCCACCCGGCCGGAGACCGCCTGCACCTCCACGTCGTCCGGGGCGAGGTCGCCGAGGTTCACCCGCACCCGCAGCCCGAGCGTCGAGCCGAGCTCCGCCGTGGCGGCGGGCGCGGACGTCTCGACGTGGTCGACGCTCACGCCGGGCCAGGCCGCCCGCAGCCGGGCCTTCCACTCGGCGAGCGCCCGGGCGGAGTCCGGGTCCATCGCGCGGTGCGCCTCGGCCGCCGGGGCGTACAGCCGCTCGACGTACTCCCGGACCATGCGGCCGGCCAGCACCTTCGGCCCGAGCAGGCTCAGGGTCCTGCGGACCATCTCGATCCACCGGTCGGGCAGCCCGCTCGCGCCCCGCTCGTAGAAGCGGGGGGTGATCCGCTGCTCCAGCAGGTCGTAGAGGGCGTCGGCCTCTACGGCGTCGCGCCGGTCGGCGTCGTTCCCCACTGCCGAAAGCGTGGGGGTGCCCCCACCCGCGCCGTCGGCGGTGGGGATCGCCCAGCCGAAGTCGGGCTGGTACCACTCGTCCCACCAGCCGTCCAGCACGGACAGGTTGAGGCAGCCGTTGAGCGCCGCCTTCATGCCGGAGGTGCCGCAGGCCTCCAGGGGCCGCAGCGGGTTGTTCAGCCAGATGTCGCAGCCGGGGTAGAGCTTCTGCGCCATCGCCATGCCGTAGTCGGGCAGGAACACGATGCGGTGCCGCACCCGCGGGTCGTCCGCGAACCGCACCAGCTCCTGCACCAGCCGCTTGCCTCCGTCGTCCGCCGGGTGCGCCTTGCCGGCGACGACGATCTGGACCGGCCGCTCGGGGTGCAGCAGCAGCTCCGTCAGCCGCTCGCGGTCGCGCAGCATCAGCGTCAGGCGCTTGTACGACGGGACGCGCCGCGCGAACCCGATGGTGAGCACGTCCGGGTCGAGGACGTCGTCGATCCAGCCCAGCTCGGCCGTCCCCGCGCCGCGCTGCCGCCAGGAGGCGCGCAGCCGTTCCCGCACCTCCTGGACCAGCTGCTCGCGCAGGGTGCGGCGCAGCTCCCAGATGTCCTGGTCGGGGATGTCGGCGACGGAGTCCCACCGGTCCGAGCCGCCCACGGCCAGGGCGTCCTCGGCGCGCTGGACGCCGATCTGCCGGGCGCCGAGCCGGAACACCTCGGGGGCGACCCAGGTCGGGGCGTGCACACCGTTGGTGACGGAGGTGATCGGCACCTCGTCGGCGTCGAAACCGGGCCACAGGCCGGAGAACATCTCCCGGCTGACGCCGCCGTGCAGCAGGGAGACGCCGTTGGCGCGCTGGGCGAGGCGCAGGCCCATCACGGCCATGTTGAACAGGCCCGGTTCGCCTCCGGGGTAGGTCTCCATGCCGAGCCCGAGGACGCGCTCGACGTCGATGCGCGGGAGTTCGGCGCCGGGGCCGAAGTGGCGGGCGACCAGGTCGCGGTCGAAGCGGTCGATGCCGGCCGGGACGGGCGTGTGGGTGGTGAAGACGGTGCCCGCCCGGACCGCCTCCAGTGCCGATGCGAACTCCAGGCCGCGGTCGCAGAGTTCGGCGATGCGTTCCAGGCCGAGGAAGCCGGCGTGGCCCTCGTTGGTGTGGAACACCTCCGGCTCGGCGTGGCCGGTGAGCCGGCAGTACGTCCGTACCGCCCGGACACCTCCTATGCCCAGCAGCATCTCCTGGAGGAGCCGGTGCTCGCTGCCGCCGCCGTAGAGCCGGTCGGTGACGCCGCGTTCGCCGAGGTCGTTCTCCTCGACGTCCGAGTCCAGGAGCAGCAGCGGGACGCGGCCGACCTGGGCCAGCCAGATCCGGGCCCGCAGCTCCCGGCCGCCGGGCAGCGCGAGGGCGACGTGGGCGGGGGTGCCGTCGGACTCCTTGAGCAGGGCCAGCGGCAGCTCGTGGGGGTCGAGGACGGGGTAGTGCTCCTGCTGCCAGCCGTCCCGGGACAGGGACTGGCGGAAGTAGCCGTGCCGGTAGAGCAGGCCGACGCCGACCAGCGGCACCCCGAGGTCGCTGGCCGCCTTGAGGTGGTCGCCGGCCAGGATGCCGAGGCCGCCGGAGTACTGGGGCAGGGCGGCGGTGATGCCGAACTCGGGTGAGAAGTAGGCGACGGCGGCGGGCGGCCGGCCCGGCTGGGCCTGGTACCAGCGGTCGCCGGTCATGTAGTGGTCGAGGTCGTCGGCCACCCCGGCCAGCCGGCGCAGGAACCGGCGGTCCTCGGACAGCTCGGCCAGGCGCGCGGCCGGGACGGTGCCGAGCAGCCGTACCGGGTCGCGGCCGCAGGCGGCCCAACGCTCGGGGTCGACGGACTGGAAGAGGTCGCGGGTCTCCGCGTGCCAGGACCAGCGCAGGTTGCGGGCCAGCTCGCTGAGCGGCCGGAGGGGATCGGGGAGAACGGGACGGACGGTCAGTCGACGGATCGCCTTCACACTCCACCTCTGCGCGTTCGCTCGATTGGACGGGGTGTGTGTTACCTCGTCGCTCACGACGTTACCGGCGCCGCCATGTCCCTCGCCGGGAGCTTCGCCCCGTGACCTCCGAATCGGCCCGAACGGCCTCGCCCCGGGCGCCGGTACGGGCCGGCCCGTACCGGCGTGTCGATATGGCCGGATCTTTCCCCATCGGCCTCCTTGTGGCACGTCGTCCCGCACGAAAAGCTGCACATGTCGCGGGGGCACTGATTGCGGGAGCGCCGCGCGGGAAGGCGTTCGGTCAGGGCCCACCGCATGTGTCGACATACGCGCGAGTAGTTAACAAAGTGCCGGATTGCCCACCCGAACAGTGGGGGAAGGCTCCTGCGGTACGCACAGGCAAACACCCCGCAGGACCCACCTCCCCGGAAAACCATCCGCCCACCCTCGTTGACGCGGACAGGAGCGGTCATGCCCGCCACGCACCACTCGTCAGTCCCCACCGCACCCGGCGCCGGAGCGGTCCCCGGGCGCCAGGCCGAGGCCGGCCCGGCGGTTCCGGAACCGTCCTCGGCCGAGGGCTCGACCGCCGTCGGGCGCATCCCCGTCCTCGACGTGCGCCCCGTCGTCCGGCACGGGCGTCGGCCCGCCAAGGCCGTGACCGGCGAGGCGTTCGAGATATCGGCCACCGTGTTCCGGGAGGGCCACGACGCGGTGGCGGCCAACGTCGTGCTGAAGGACCCCGAGGGCCGTCCGGGCCCGTGGACGCCGATGCGGGAGCTGGCCCCGGGCACCGACCGCTGGGGGGCCACGGTGACCGCCGGGGAGCCCGGCCTGTGGTCGTACACCGTCGAGGCGTGGGGTGATCCGGTCACCACCTGGCGGCACCACGCGCGGATCAAGATCCCGGCCGGCCTCGACACGGAGCTGGTCCTGGAGGAGGGTGCGCGGCTGTACGAGCGCGCCGCCGCGGACGTGCCGGAGAGCGGGGGGCGCCGGGACCTGCTCGCCGCCGTCGACGCGCTGCGGGACGGGACGCGTCCGGCCGCGT
>NZ_BDJC01000087.1 GCF_002005565.1 Streptomyces sp. JHA26
CGCCCGGGCCGCACGACACCGCGCCCGGGCCGCACGACACCGCGCCCGGGCCGCACGACACCGCATCCGGGCCCTACGGCGCCGCGCCCGGGCCGTACCCGGTGCATCCGGGCTATCCGGGGTATCCCGTCCAGCCGCCGTCCGGACGGCGGCGCGGTCTGCGCACCGGGATAGCCGTCGCGGCGACCGTGGCCGTCCTGGCCGGCATCGGCGCCGGCGTGTACGTGCTGGCCGACGACGGCTCGACCGGCAACACCGCGGGGTCCCGGCAGCAGGAGGGACCCGGTCCGCGCGACGGGGACGGCCCCTTCGGCGATCCGGACGACGGCGGGAGCGGCTCCTCGCCCGCGCCGGACTCCCCGGACCGGTCGGAGCCGCCCACGATCGACAGCGGGTCGGTCCCGGACCCGGTCAGCGGGATCAGCCTGCCCGTTCCGGACGGCTGGTCGGGGCAGCAGCTGTCGGTCGGCGCGGCGGTGACCTCCGACGACTCCTACAAGTGCCCCGGCGACACCTCGGCGACCTGCACCAAGGGCGGCGCCTACTCGGCCCCCGCGATGGTGCTCGGCACCGAGGGCACCACCGCCGAGGAGGTCGCGAAGGCGGACATCGAGGCGAACGCGGAGGAGTCGTACGGCGGCAAGTCCTACGGCGGGATCACCTCGCACCAGGAGCTGGCCTCGAAGGCGGTGACGGTCGCCGGCCAGAAGGGCTATCTGGTCCGCTGGAAG
Source organism: Streptomyces sp. JHA26 (assembly GCF_002005565.1). GTDB lineage: Bacteria > Actinomycetota > Actinomycetes > Streptomycetales > Streptomycetaceae > Streptomyces. The sequence goes on from NZ_BDJC01000087.1 coordinate 732, forward strand.
GCGGTCACCAGCAAGGGCGCCGACGGGTACGTGGAGTCGCTGGCCTTCCCGTCGCCGGCCGACGCGAAGCGCATCGTCGTCGTCCGCTTCGGCGTCGACGCGGACGGGCCGCAGACGGTGATCGACGAGATCACCGAGGGCATCGAGGTGTCCTCCGGCGGGGGCAGCGGCCAGGACGTCTGACCGCCCCCGGAACGTCGGTCGGCCGGGTGGGGCGCCCTTCCGCTCAAAGGGCGCCCCACCCGGCCGGGGGTGCGCGCCGCCCCCGTCCCCACGGTGCGGCGCGGGCAGGCCACCGTCCAGTCATCCCGTGGACGGCGGCCTGAGTCTCAGGGCAGGCCGAGGGCCGGCAGCACGACGGCCTCCACGAACCGGACCAGGTACTCCGCGTCGGCGTACTCGCCCTCGATGACCGGCCGCATCCGCAGGGCGCCGAACATCTGCGCGGGCACGAACTCCAGCGCCGGATGGCCGGCGGAGACCTCGCCCCGTTCGACCCCGCGCCGCAGGATCTCCCGCAGCGAGGCGATCTCCGGCTCGACCAGCGCCTCGCGCAGCGCGCGCTGGAGCTCCGGGTCCTGCATGACCGCGTGGCCGAGCGCCTGGAGCAGCGTGTCCTTGCCGGACCACTCCCCCGCGGCCCGGGCCGCCTGGCGCAGGTCCTCGGCGAGCGAACCGGTGTCGATCCCGGCGAAGCGCACCCGACGGCTGGAGCGCAGGGCCGCCGCCACGAACTGCGGCTTGGTCTTCCACTGCCGGTAGAGCGTGGACTTGCTGCACCGCGTGCTGGCGGCGACGCCCTCCATGGTCACGGCGTCGTAGCCGCACTCACGGATCTGTTCGAGCACGGCGTCGAAGAACTCCTGCTCACGCTCGGGCGTGATCTTGGAGCGGCGCGAGCCACCGACCGTCTCGGATCGGTCCGCGGCCTGCGACGTCATGCTCTGCTCCTCACTCGGTTCAGCGGCACTGCGGCAAGGGTCGAGGGACCCGTGTTCCCGTGTGTCGTCGGCCTGTCGATACGCCAGTGTACCGGTACCCAACCGTATCGGTACACCGCCGTATCGGTACAACGGCGTATCGGTACACTGTCGTATCGGAACGGAATCGTATCGATGAGAACCGTCGCACGCCCCCGCACCGACGACTCCGCCGCCCCCGGCGGGTCGCCGGTCCGGCCGGCACCACCGCACGCACCACCGTCAGTGAAGGGGCCCCGGGGATGAATGCCCGCACCTGGCCTGCAGAAGCGGAGCCGGACGCGCCCGCGCGCCCGCCACTCGTCCGTGAGCTCCTGCTCGTGGCGGGGCTCTTCCTCGTCTACAAGTTCGGCCGTCGGCTGGCGACGGGCCACACCGCCGAGGCCTTCCGCAACGCGCACCACGTGTGGGACGGGGAGCGCGCCCTGCGGCTGCCCGACGAGGGCACGGTGCAGTCCCTGCTGCTGCACGGCGACTGGCTGGTCCACGGGGCGAACACCTACTACGCCGCCGTCCACTTCCCGGCCACCGTGGCCTTCCTGGCCTGGCTCTACCTGCGGCGGCCCGCCCACTACGTCTGGTCCCGCCGGGTGCTGGCGGCGGTGACCGGCGCCGCGCTGGTGCTGCACGTGGCCTTCCCGCTGGCCCCGCCGCGGATGCTGGGCACGGCGGGTCTGATCGACACGGCCCGGGTGTTCGGACCCTCGGTGTACGGTCCGCCGCGCGCCGACCACCTGTCGAACCAGTTCGCGGCGATGCCCTCGCTGCACTTCGGCTGGGCGCTGATGCTGGCGATCGGACTGATCGTCGCCGGCCGGTCGCGGTGGCGGTGGCTGTGGCTGCTGCACCCGCTGGTGACGCTCCTGGTGATCGTGGGCACCGCGAACCACTACTGGCTCGACGTGTTCGTGGCGACCGCCCTGCTCGGCCTCGCCCTCGTGGCCGTACGGCCGCCGCACGCGACCCACGGGGCCGACGGCGTCCGCGGGACTCACCGGCCCCGTCGTGCCGTGCCGCGGCGGCGCCCGGCCGTGCGGCACGAACCGGAGCCGCACGAGCTGGTGGGGGCGGGCCGGTGAGCGCCGCGCTGATCGCCGTCCTGCTGTCCCTGGTCTCGGCCGTCGCCTACGCCGCCGCGGCCGTGGCCCAGGAGCGGCTGGCCGCCCGCAGCTCCGGGGCGGGCGCGCTGCGGATGCTGGGCAACGGTGCCTGGTGGTGGTCGGTGGCGCTCAACGCGTCGGCCGCGCTGCTGCACGTCGTGGCCCTCAGGTACGGCCCGCTCACGGTGGTCCAGCCGCTCGGCGCGCTCACCCTGGTCGCGGCGGTGCCGCTGGGGGCGCGGTTGGCGGGTCGCCGGGTGAGCGCGGTCGAGTGGCGGGGCACCGGGCTGACGCTGCTCGGGCTGGGCGCGCTGCTGCTGGCGGCGTCCGGACCCGCGCCCGACGACGTGCTGAGCGTGCCGGAGGCGCTGACGGTCTCCGGCGCGACGGCGGCGCTGATCGGCCTGCTGTCGCGGCCCGGCGCCCGGCCGGGCCTGCGGCACGCCACGGCGTCCGGGACCGCCTCCGGGGTGGCCTCGGCGCTGACCCAGACCGTCACGGTCGCCGTGACCGACCGTTCGGGTCCGCTGCTCGACGTCCAGGTGATCGGGGTGGCGGTGCTGGTGGCCGCCTTCGCGGCGGGCGGGCTGCTGCTGTCCCAGACGGCCTACCGGGGCGGTCTGGGCGCCCCGCTCGCGGTGGTGACGCTGGCCAACCCGGCGGCCGCCGCGGTGATCGGGGTGTCGCTGCTCGGCGAGCGGCTGCGCGGCGGCCCGGCCGGGGTGCTGCTCGCGTTGACCGGGGCGGCGCTGGCCGGCTGGGGCGTGGTCCAACTGAGCCGGGCCACACCGACGCCGGCCGGCGACCGGCTTCCGCCGACCGCCGAACGGCCTCCGGTGGCCGCCGAACAACCTCCGGTGGCCGCCGTCGTGCCGGGACCGGATCCGGAGCCGGAAGGGGGGCCGGCGGGGGCGGAGCCGGAGAAGAGGCCGGTGGGAGGGGGCCGGTGGGGGCGGAGCCGTTGCCGGTGCCCCGGCAGCCGAGGCCGGGGCACCTGACTCCGCTGTGACGCCCGCGCCCGCGCCGCCTACACCGTGGCGATCGCCGGGTCGCTCACTCCCGGCCGCCCGTTCTCCACGTGCCCGGCGAAGCGCCGCAGGAACGCCGGGTCGCCGATCGCGGTGACGGTGAGGTCGTACCAGCGCCGGCTCCTCGCCAGGTCGACGGTGTGCCGCACGGTGGCGCCGGGGCGCACGGTGACCGTCCGGCCCGGGCCGCCGTAGCCGTCGGCCAGCCGCAGGCGGACCGTGCCGGACCCGGCGTTGGTGAAGGTCAGCCGGACGTCGTCGCCGGTGTGCCGGGCGGTGACCTCGGGCCCGGCGGTCCTGTTGCCGCCCCGGAAGACGCGCAGGAAGCCGTTGGGTCCGTGCACCGTCAGGTCGTAGGCACCGCCCGAGTACACCGAGTTCCAGGTGTCGGCGATGCTCTTGCCGGCCTCGGTGGTGTACGTCCAGGGGCCGTCGCCGCGGTTGCCGGAGGTGACGAGGAAGGCGGCGCCGGCCCGGGCGCCGGAGGCGAAGGTGAGCGTGAACCTCCCGGCCGCCGCGTCCACGGCGCCGTCCACGTGCGGGGCGTAGCGCAGCGGGCGCGCGGGGCGCGGGCCGCGCTCCTGGCGGGGCATGTCCGGGTCCGCCGGGGGCGTCGGGCGGTAGTCCGGGTGGCGTTCGCGGTCCTGCGGCTCGTAGGCGCCGGTGTCCGGCAGCCGGGCGGGCCGGCTGTCCGGGCGGGAGAAGTCGAACGCGGAGGTCAGGTCGCCGCAGACGGCGCGCCGCCACGGCGAGATGTTCGGCTCGCGCACGCCGAAGCGGCGCTCCATGAACCGGATGACCGAGGTGTGGTCGAAGGTCTCGGAGCAGACGTAGCCTCCCTTGCTCCACGGCGAGACGACCAGCATGGGCACGCGCGGGCCGAGTCCGTAGAAGCCCTCGGTGTGGGTGGCGCTGCCCTGGAAGACGTCGAGGGACGCGTCGACGGTGGACAGGCCCTGCGCGGCGGACTTCGGCGGGAGCGGCGGCACCACGTGGTCGAAGAAGCCGTCGTTCTCGTCGTAGGTGATGAACAGGGCTGTCCTCGCCCAGACGGCCGGGTTGGAGGTGAGCGCGTCCAGGACCTGGGAGATGTACCAGGCGCCGTAGTTCGAGGGCCAGTTGCCGTGCTCGGAGAAGGCCTCGGGGGCGGCGATCCAGGAGATCTGCGGCAGCTTCCCGGCCTTGACGTCGGCGCGGAGCCGGTCGAAGTAGCCCTCGCCGTTCTTCGCGTCGGTGCCGGTGCGGGCCTTGTCGTACAGGGGGTCGCCGGGCTTCGCGTCGCGGTACTTGGTGAAGTACAGCAGGGAGTTGTCGCCGTAGTTGCCGCGGTAGGCGTCGCCGATCCAGCCCCAGGAACCGGCCGCGTCCAGGCCGTCGCCGACGTCCTGGTAGATCTTCCAGGAGATCCCGGCCTCCTCCAGCCGCTCAGGGTACGTCGTCCAGTCGTAGCCGGCTTCGTCGTTGCCGAGGACCGGGCCGCCGCCCTTGCCGTCGTTGCCGGTGTGGCCCGACCACAGGTAGTAGCGGTTGGGGTCGGTGGAGCCGATGAAGGAGCAGTGGTAGGCGTCGCAGACGGTGAAGGTGTCGGCGAGCGCGTAGTGGAAGGGGATGTCCTCGCGGGTCAGGTACGCCATGGTCGTGGTGCCCTTGGCGGGCAGCCAGCGGTCGTACTTGCCGTTGTGGTAGGCGGCCTGTCCGTCGGGCCAGCCGTGCGGCAGGCCCTGCAGGAACTGCATGCCGAGGTCGTCGGCCTCGGGGTGGAAGGGCAGCACCTCGGTGCCGTCGGCCTTGGTCTGGTGCCACACCGACCTGCCGTCGTCCAGGGTCACCGGGTGCGGGTCGCCGAAGCCGCGGACGCCGCGCAGCGTGCCGAAGTAGTGGTCGAAGGAACGGTTCTCCTGCATCAGGACCACGATGTGTTCGACGTCCTCGATGCTTCCCGCGCGGTGGTTCGCCGGGAGCGCGGCGGCCCGCTCGATGCTCGCGGACAGCGCGCCGAACGCCGCGCTTCCGCCCGCGAGTCGGAGGAAGCGGCGCCGGTTGACTTCGGGCATGGGGTGGGAAGCCTCTCGCCTCGGGGGTTCGGGGGCCGTGCCGGACCGTGGCGGGCCGGTGACGGAATGCGCGCGAAAGGAGTGTTCCAGGAGCGCCGAACGTCAGGGAAGGGGCCGGTGGCGCTGATGTGAAAGTCGTCGGTACGGGGGGTGTGCCGGGTCCGCCGGGCGGGGATGGTCGCGACCATGACAGCGATGCACACGGTCTCCCCGTCGACCCGACGGCCCGTACGCCAGCTCCTCGCCGCCTCGGTGGGCAACGCCGTGGAGTGGTACGACTGGTACGCCTACACGTTCCTGGCCACCTACATCGCCGACCAGGTCTTCCCGAAGGGCGCGGACAACTCGCTGGTGCCGCTGCTGTCGACGTTCGCCGTCTTCGCGGTGGGCTTCTTCATGCGGCCCGTCGGCGGGCTGCTGATGGGCGCGATCGCGGACCGGCGCGGGCGGCGTGCCGCGCTGACCGTCACCATCCTGCTGATGGGCGGCAGCAGCCTGCTGGTCGGGCTGACCCCGACGTACGCGGCGGCCGGTGTGCTGGCCCCGGTGGTGCTGGTCGTCGCGCGGCTGCTCCAGGGGCTGTCGGTGGGCGGCGAGTTCGCGGCGTCGACGACCTTCCTGGTGGAGTCGGCGGGGCCCGGCCGGCGCGGTCTGTTCTCCAGTTTCCAGTACGTCTCGACCACGGCGGGGCAGTTGGTGGCGTCCGGGATCGCGACGCTGCTGGTGGACACGCTGAGCGAGGGCCGGATGAACGGCTGGGGCTGGCGGGTGCCGTTCGTGTTCGGGGCCGTGCTCAGCCTGGTCGGCTTCTGGATCCGGCAGGGCGCCCAGGAGACCCGCAGCACCGAGCAGCAACGGGCGCCGGGTCCCGGGCTGTTCGAGGCCCTGCGCCGCCATCCGCGCGAGTCGCTGCTGATCGGCGGCATCACGGCGGGCGGCACGATCGCCTACTACACGTGGACGTCGTACCTGCCGACGTACGCCGAACTGAACGCGGGCGTCGCCAAGTCGGACGCGCTGCTCGCCGGCACGATCTCGCTGGCCTTCTTCGGGCTGCTCCAGCCGCTCGGCGGCATGCTCTCCGACCGGTTCGGGCGCCGTCCCCTCCTGCTCTTCTTCGGCGTGGGGTTCGCCCTGCTGAGCGTGCCGCTGCTGCACGCCCTGCGCGACTCGTTCGCCGTGCTGCTGCTGGTGCAGTGCGCCGGCATGGTCCTGCTGACGGGCTTCACCTCGATCAGCGCGGCCGTCAACGCGGAGATCTTCCCGCCGCGGGTGCGGGCGGCCGGCATCGGCTTCCCGTACTCGCTCACCGTCGCCCTGTTCGGCGGCACGGCCCCGTACGTGGGCACGCTGTTCAAGGAGCTGGGCCACTCCGGGCTCTTCCCCTGGTACGTCGCCGTGCTGTGCCTGCCGTCCTCGCTGGTGTACCTGCGGTTGCCGGAGACGGCGCACAAGGAGCTGGCGCGGTGACCGGCAGGGCGGGGTGCACCCGGCCGGCGGAGGGACGGCCGCACGCGGCGGCCGTCCCTCCGGGCGGGACTCAGCGGCGGCGCCCGCGCGGTCGCGGCACCTCCGGTTCCTCCGGCCGCGGGCCGTCCCCGTCCCGGACGCGCCGCCAGGCCTCGCGGTAGAGGCCGGCGACGGGGCGGGAGGGCACGACGACGCCCAGGACGGGTGTCTCGCCGTCGAGCAGGTCGTACAGCGGCAGCTTCCACCGCTCCAGCGGGAGGTGCGGGTTGGCGAGCTGCGCCCACCCGCCCGGCAGGAACAGCGAGCGTCCCGCCTTGGGGCGACTGCCCTCCAGCACCAGGTCGGTGGCCGCGAGTTCGGCGCGGGCGGCGCGGAGCCGGGCGGTTCCCCCGCGCTGTCCGCCCCAGCCGGTCCAGCGCGCGACGTTGCGGTCGGTGGGGTCCGGCATGGCGAGCAGCATCAGGTAGAGGACGGCGGCGTCCCCTCCGAGGCCGTACCGCCCGGCCACCTCGTCGACCAGGTCGGGCACGGAGCGGGCGGGGTCCTGCGGCCACCACGACCCGTCGGCGTCACGCTCGCCCGCCACCGGGGTGCCGGGGTCGGCGAGCAGCTCGGCGAACCGCGGGTCGTGGACCAGGCGCAGGGCGGTCTCCTGGGCGTTGGGCCGTTCACCGGTGAACAGGGCCGTCAGGTGGGGGCCGTCGCCCGTGGTGTCCAGCAGGACCGGCCGGACGGCGGGGACCGGTTCGGGCCCCTCGGTGCCGAACAGGACGGCGCCGTGGCGCACGAAGTCGTCGCCCGTCTCGTCCGGCTCCCCGGCGGCCCGCCGGAACGCCTCCCAGTCGGCCCTCCGGTCGAGGCCGAGCAGCAGCCCGGGGTGGGCCAGCCGGTCGCGCAGCGCCGTCAGCACGCCGGGCAGGGCGGCCCGGATCGGGTCGCCGGACGGGAGGCGGTGGGCGAGCCACGCGGCCAGGGCCACCGCACCCTTCAGCGTGTCGTTGTCGAAGCCGGGCCTCTTCTCTGCGGACTCGACCCGGTAGTGGCCGAAGGTCCAGGTCAGGTCGCGGGTGAGCCGGGGCTCGGTGGCCAGGTCGGCGAAGCCCCGCAGGGCGTCGGCCGGTGCCCACCCGACGGGCTCGATCGTGCGGACCGCGTCGTGCAGCACCTCCTCGGGAAGCGGCGTGCGCCGGCCCAGCCGTTCGTTCCAGACCTCGGCCGCGCGGGCGGTGTCCGGGCCGTGCGTCCACAGCCGGGACGGCTCGACGGGCAGCAGCGCCGCCACGACGGCCCGCAGGGCGTTCATGTCGAGGGCCCTCAACTCGTCCTTGGCCACGCGGGCGTCGGCCGCCTTCACGCCGATGGTCTTCAGCGTCGCGGAGGGCACGGCCTGGCGCTTGTCGTCGATCTGCGGCATTCCGGCCAGCACGAGCCGGGCCGTGGTCGGGGTGACGCCGGTGAGCCGGGCGAACTCCTCGGCGGCCTCGGGGCGCCAGGGCGCCGGGCCGCGCTCGGCCAGCTCGGCCCGGAAGGCCGCGACCCAACCGGGCGCGCGGGTCGGCTCCGGTACGAACGGTTCCTCGGACACCAGGGTGTAGGGGGCGGGGACCTCGAAGCGGCCGGAGGGGTCGTGGAACACCGCGCCGTAGTGCTTCCCCCTTCCCGCGGCCGGGTCGTACTCGTTGACGATCCGGTACCAGTTGGCGGGGAAGAGCAGGAACGCGCCGCCGCCCAGGTCCAGCACGGCCGCCTTCGGATAACCCCCCACGGCGCCGGGCCCGTGGAACAGGGCGGGGTCCAGGACCACGCGGACCCGGCGCCAGTGGGCGGGGTCCAGCTCGGTCAGCGCCTGCGCGTCCAGTTCCGCCAGGTAAGCCTCGAGAGCCTGCCGGTGCTCCTCGACGGTGGCCTCCGAGGCGGCCCGCAGCGCCAGCACGACGGGCAGTTCGGGCAGCGCCTGCACGTTCACGCTCTCCAGCGGCCCGTTCTTGTCCAGGGACACGTGCACGGTGCCCGCGGGGACCGGCTCCGCCTCGCCGCGTGCCGAGCGGGCGAGCAGCTTCGGCAGGTCGAAGGCGTGGTGGAGGAAGTCGTGGAACCCGCGTTCGTCGCGTCCGGTCAGGCCGGTGCCGTTCAGCGCCGAGACGAGCAGGCGGTCGCCGATCGCGGGACGGGGCTCCTGCGGGGTCTCGCCCTGGACCGCCGAGTCGAGCCGGGCGAGCGCCGCGTCGAGGATGCGCTGCTGCTCGGCGGCGAACCGCACCACCCCGGTGATGCCCGCGCGCAGGGCCTCGTGGCCGACCTGCGGCAACAGGGTGCCGATCAGGCCGGGCAACGCCTCCCGGTCGTCCGCGCCGTCCCCGGGCGCCTCCGCCACGGCCGCTGCCAGCAGTGCCGCCGCGGTGTCCTCGTCGACCCGGCGCAGCGCCGCGGAGCCCTGCGGGTCGCGGGGCCGGAGCAGGTGCCAGTACCGCAGGGGCGGCAGCAGGGCGGTGCCCGCGCTGAAGGGGCCGGCCGTGTGACCGCGGGTGACCTCGGCGACCACCGCGCCCTCGGGATCGAGCAGCCGGATGTCGCTGCTCGACCACCGCATCACGGTGAGGGGCCGGTCGGTGCCGGGGAACACCAGCGCGTGCTCCGGGCTCCCGCCCACTCCGGGCGGCACGACGACCGAGCGGCCGGCCAGGTCCTCGCACCGCCGCGAACCGTCGGGCAGCGTGAGCACCCGCCAGCCGAGCACTCCGTCCACCGGGGCGCACACCGGACCCGGCTCGGCGGAGGGGACGGGCAGCAGCCAGGCGGTGCCGAGGATGCTGCCCTCCGGTGCGGTGCGCAGGCCCTCGGCGAACCAGTCCGGCCATCCGGGCTCCCCCACCGTGTTCCCGGCCGGGTCGTACGCGTGCCAGGCGCTGTTCACGCCGTTGGCCCGGTCGTCGACACACACCCAGTACGACGTGCCGTCGCCGATCACCGGCCGTCGGGCGGGTATGCGGGTGGTGTCCCCCCGGCGCAGCACGCCGTGACCGGTGGTCCGGCCGCCCCCGGGCAGGGGGAGGGAGGCGGGAGGCATGCCGTTCATCCCGCCGGTCCCGTCCGCCGCGCATGCGTAGCCGTAGCGGACGTCGCCCTCGACCGGCACCGGTGACGAGGCGTCGGCGTCGCTGTCGGCGCCGTACCAGTAGCCGTGCGTACTGGACGTGGAGAAGGTGTACCAGGTGACGAGCAGCCCGCCGTCCACGTACCGGAGGTCGAGGTGCATCCGGTCCACCCCCTCCGGGAGGCGCAGTTCGTGCGCGAGGACCGTGCCCTCCGGACCGATCACCCGGACCCGTGTGCCGTTGCGGACGATCAGCTGGGGCCAGGCCTCGCCCACCCGCACGGCGCGCGCCGCCTCCGGTGACTCGGGTGAGCCCACCGCCTCGTCCCAGGCGGGCCAGCCCAGCTCGTCGAGGATCCCGGTGCGCAGGGTGCGGGCGAGCGCCGGGGCCATGCCGGTGGCCAGCGCTTCGCGCACCGCCTTCTCGGCGGTCGCCAGGACCTCGCCGGGCAGCCATTTCAGCGTCTCGAACGGGCCGGAGTGCGCGGCGAATCCGCCCAGTTCCGTGGTGAGGTACCTCCGGCTGACGTCGGTCACCCACTCGGCGAGCATCACTCGTCCGCCGGGCGAACCGGCCAGGGCGGTGACGGTGCGTCTGTCGGTGTTCTGCCGCTCGTAGGTGGGGCAGCCGCGGCGGAAGGCCGCGCGGAAACGGGCGTCGGCCTCCAGGGCGAGGAGGTCGCGCCGCCGGTCGCGGGCCGCCCAGCCCTGGAGGTTGAGCCGCGAGCGCTCCTCGGGGTCGGCGACCGGGATGCGCAGGGCCAGGAGCTGGTCGAGGAGGTCGACGTCGCCGGCCGGGAGCGGCAATGCGGTGCCGTCGGCGAGCAGTTCGGCGCGGAGTGCGTCGGCCATGCGGTCGACGAGCGGGTACAGCTCCGCCGGTGCGAGCCGCCCGTCGCCGGTGCGGCACAGGTCGAGGAACCGGCGCGTCCAGCCGGCCGTGCCGTCGGGTGAACGCTCCTCGGCGGGCAGGCCGGCGTCGCACAGCCCGGTGGTGGCGCCGGACGTGTCCAGCAGGTCCAGCCACTGGGGCAGTTCCTCCTGCTCCCACTCCGTGGGCAGCAGCCCCAGCAGGGTGCCGCGGACGGCGGGCTCCCGCCGGGTCAGTTCCAGCAGGGCGGGGCGGTGGGTCTTCCACCAGCCGGGCGGTGCCTTGGCCGTGCCGGGCAGCGGCAGCATCTCGCGCAGGTAGGCCATCTCCTCGGCGAGCGCGTTCTTGCCCGCGACGGCCTTCGCCAGTCTGCGCAGGTCGGCCGCGCCCGGACCGGACGGCGGCACGCCGTGCGACGCGAGCCGGACGAAGAGTCCGCGCAGATGCCGGAACGCCGTGGCGGCCGGTACCCGCGACGACAGCCCCTTGGCGTAGCCGGAGAGGATCTTCGCCGGCACGGCGTCGGCCAGGGCGAACTCGAGGAACACCGCGTCCATGCGCGCCTCGTCGAAGGGCAGCGCGTGCGCCGTCTCCGCCTTGCGCGCGTCGACGAACATCTGAGACGCGTAGGCCTTCTGGTCCGCGGCCAGGAAGACCCGGCCGGCCTGCTCGTAGAAGGTCGGCAGGAAGTGGGGCACGGAGCCGGCGAGCCGCTGCCCGATGGACTCGTAGGTGGCGCGGGCCTTCTTGGGGCGCGATCTCACCGTCCGCGCGACCCTGTCCATCTCCTCGACGAGGGACAGGGCCAGGTGGCCGTCCGAGGGGTGACGGGCCAGGATCCATTCGGGGAAGCCCATGGCCCGGGGTCGTCCGAGGCCGACCTCCACCGGCTCGCCCTCGGGTTCGAGACCGAGGAAGCCGGTGCCCGGCTCCACGCCCTGTTCCGCGGTGGTGAGGCGGACGACGATCCGGCCGTCGAGGCCGGGGTGCCGGTAGGCCTGGGTGAGCACGGGCACGGCCCGGTCGCCCGCCCCGGTGGTGCCCGGCGGCAGTACGGCGCCGGCGCGCAGCAGCTCCTCCGTCCGCTGCTCCTCCGCCCGCAGCTCGTCCGTCCGTGTCGTCGTCCCGCCCGGTGTCGTCGCGTCGTTCATGAAGCGGTCGCCTTCCGTGGGTGTCCGTGCCGCCATGCCGTTCACTCGCCGCCGTCCGCGGGCACCGCGCGGCCCGCGTGCAGGGCAGCGGCCATGCGCATGCCCTCGGACCAGGCCACGGGGCCCACGTCGGTCAGCGGGAGCGGGCGGCGCCCGTCCTCGTCGCGCCAGGTCAGGGCGCCGGTCCAGGCCCTGTCCTCGGTGAAGGGGTTGCCGATGTCGACCGAGGCGGTGAAGATCCGCCCGGCGTCCCGGATCCGGTCGATGGCGTTCGTGCCGGAGACCCGGTAGCCGAGGGACGTGGCGCGGGCGGAGAGGTGGTACCACGAGCCGTACTCGGCGCCCGCGAACTCGGTGACCGCGACGGCGCCGCCGTCGATCCCGTCGGGCTTGTGCCAGGTGGCGCGGTGGAGTTGGTCGACGCCCTGGGTCACGCCCGACTCGGCCGCGAACGCGCGGAGTTCCTCGAGGCCCGGGAGGAGGACCGGATGCGGCATGGTCACCGTCCGGGGCGTCAGGCGGACGGTCCCGCCGTCGGCCCTCACCAGCCGGAGCCCGCCCGAGTCGTCCGCGTCCCGCAGAAATCCGACGTCGTCGGGACCGTCGCCGGTGATGACGATGTCACGGAGCACCGCCCGCCACGCCTCGTCGGGCCAGACCCGGGCCAGCAGAGCGGCCGGGACCGGCAGCGAGGACACCATCCAGTGGGCGACCTGTGCGGCGCACTCGGCCGCGTGCCGGTCCAGCCACTCGGCGAACCGCTCGAGTCCGCTCACCTCGGGGTGGTCCCGTATCTCCGCCGGCAGCTCCCCGACCCGCTCGCCCGGTGACTCCCCCGACGCGGACCGGGCCACCACCCGCCCTTCCACCAGTGCGACTTCGTAGGTGTCGCCCGCTGCCAGCCAACCCATCGCTGCCTCGCCCCTCCCCTGTCCGGATCCGGCACCGCGCCCCGCCGACGGGGCCCAACGGCGTACCACGCCGTGCCGTTGATCGAAAGACTAGGGGCACCCACCGACAATCCCCGGCGCGCTCCTTCCGCGAGGGGCAACGGGCCGCCGGGGAGACCATGTTGATCCGCGTGTCCCGCTGTCGTGGCCGGCGGCTCGTGCCGGACCTGTGATCCTCGGGCCGTCGTCGCCCGGCCCGCGGGCGGAGGCGACGAGCGCGGGCGAGCAGACGCTCGGCGCGGCGGAGGCACGGCGAAATCCGGTACGTGACATCGGTCCCCCGGACAGGAGCGGTGGGCGTCGCAGCCTCACGTCCCCTTCACAGTGTCACGCAAAAAATCGCACATAATCTGTAATTATTCGACAAGCAGGCGCCCCTTAGGAGCGGGGCGCTTGCGCGGTCGATCCCCGTACCACCAGCTCGGGCTCGAACAGCAGCTCTTCGGCGGCGACGGAACCGCCGTTGATCTGCGCGTTCAGCAGCTCCACGACGGCCCGCCCCATGGCCTCGATGGGCTGCCGGACGGTGGTGAGGGGCGGCTCGGTGCAGTTCATCAGCGCGGAGTCGTCGTAGCCCACGACGGAGACCTGCGACGGCACGTCGAGGCCCTTGCGCCGGGCGGCCCGCACGACACCGAGGGCGAGCGGGTCGCTGGCGCAGATGAAACCGGTGACGCCCCGGTCGATGAGCCGGGTGGCCGCCGCGTGACCGCCCTCGATGGAGAACATGGCGCGCGCGACGTACTCGTCCGGCACCTGGCCGACGGACCGGGCGGCGGCCAGCTTGCGCCCCGAGGGCATGTGGTCGGCGGGGCCGAGGACCAGGCCGATCCGCTCGTGCCCGAGCGAGGCGAGGTGCCGCCACGCCTGCTCCACGGCCACCGCGTCGTCGCAGGAGACGCCGGGGAAACCGAGGTGCTCGATGCCGGCGTTGACCAGGACGACCGGGATGTTGCGTTCGGCGAGCCGCTCGTAGTGCTCGTGGGGCGCGTCGGCCTGCGCGTAGAGCCCGCCGGCGAACACCACGCCGGAGACCTGCTGCTGCAGCAGCAGGTCCACGTAGTCGGCCTCCGAGACCCCGCCCTTGGTCTGGGTGCACAGCACCGGGGTGAGGCCGAGTTGGGCCAGGGCCCCGCCGATGACCTCGGCGAACGCCGGGAAGATCGGGTTCTGCAGCTCGGGCAGGACCAGGCCGACCAGCCGGGCCCGCTCGCCGCGCAGCTGGGTGGGCCGCTCGTAGCCGAGCACGTCCAGGGCGGAGAGCACCGTCTGCCGGGTGGCCTCGGAGACTCCGGGCTTGTTGTTGAGCACCCGGCTGACCGTGGCCTCGCTGACCCCGACCTTCTTCGCCACCTCGGCAAGTCGTCGCGTCATGCGCGCAACGATAGCGCAAGTCGCGCAAGCCGTTTGCGTGCCGGTGTCAGGCGCCGGCCCACAGGCCCCGTACGTGTCCGAGATGCCGGGTCATCACCTCCCGCACCGCCCGTTCGTCCCGGGCGAGCAGCGCGTCGAGGATCTCCAGGTGCTCCCGGGCCGACGCCTCCAGCCGCCCCTGCGCCACCAGCGCCGTCAGCCCGTACAGCCGGGAGCGCCGGCGCAGGTCCCGTACGACCTCCACCAGGTGCCCGTTGCCCGCCAGGGCGAGCAGACCGAGGTGGAAACGCAGGTCGGCCCCGACGTACGCGACGAGGTCGCCGGCCACCGCGGCCGTGACGATCTCCTCGGCGACCGGGCGGAGCGCCTCGAGGGCGACCGGGTCGGCGGCGCCCGCCAACGCGACGGTGGTCGGGATCTCGACGAGCGAGCGGATGTGGGTGTACTCGTCGAGCTGGCGGTCGGAGACGGCGGTGACCCGGAACCCCTTGTTGGGGACGGTGTCGACCAGCCCCTCCTTGGCCAGGTCGAGCAGCGCCTCGCGCACCGGTGTGGCGGAGACGCCGAAGCGGGCGGCGAGGCCGGGCGCCGAGTACACCTCGCCGGGCCGCAGTTCGCCGGCGATCAGCGCGGCCCGCAGCGCGTCGGCGACCCGCTCCCGGTGGCTGGGCCTGCGGCCGCCCAGGTGGGGCAGGGACGGTCCGGTGCTGGTGGCGTTCACAGGACGAAGCCTGCCGGGAAGGGGTCCTCCGGGTCCAGCAGGTACTGGGCGGTGCCGGTGATCCAGGCACGGCCGGTGAAGCTGGGCAGGACGGCGGGGTGCCCGGCGACCTCGGTGGTGCCGAGCAGCCGGCCGGTGAACCGGGTGCCGATGAAGGACTCGTTCACGAACTCGGTGGCCAGCGGGAGTTCGCCGCGGGCGTGCAGCTGGGCCATGCGGGCGCTGGTGCCGGTCCCGCAGGGCGAGCGGTCGAACCAGCCGGGGTGGATCACCATGGCGTGCCGGGAGTGGCGGGCGGTGGCGCCGGGCGCGGTCACCTGGACGTGGTGGCAGCCGCGGATGGACGGGTCCTCGGGATGGACGGGCTCTCCCTGGGCGTTGACGGCGTCCATGAGCGCCAGACCGGCGGCGAGGATGTCGTCCTTGCGGGAGCGGTCGAAGGGCACGCCGAGCCGCTCCAGCGGCAGGATGGCGTAGAAGTTGCCGCCGTAGGCGAGGTCGTAGGCGACCGTCCGGCCGTCGGGCAGGGTGGCCTCGCGGTCGAGGGCGACGGCGAAGGACGGCACGTTGCGCAGGGTCACGGCCTTGGCCGCACCGCCTTGGACGGCCACCTCGGCGACGACGACTCCGGCGGGGGTGTCGAGGCGGACGGTGGTGACGGGTTCGGTCACCTCGACCATGCCGGTCTCCACGAGGACGGTCGCCACGCCGATCGTGCCGTGGCCGCACATGGGCAGGTAGCCGGAGACCTCGATGTAGACGACGCCCCAGTCGCAGTCGGGCCGGGTGGGCGGCTGGAGGATCGCGCCGCTCATGGCGGAGTGTCCGCGCGGCTCGTTCATCAGCAGCCGCTTGACGTCGTCGCGGTGTTCGCGGAAGTACAGTCGCCGTTCGTTCATGGTCGCGCCGGGGATGGTGCCGATCCCGCCGGTGATCACGCGGGTGGGCATGCCCTCGGTGTGCGAGTCGACGGCGTGCAGGACGAGTCTGCTGCGCACGGCGGGGCCCCTTACGCCAGTCCGGCCGCGAGGGCCTTCTCGGTGGCGGCGCGGACGGCGGCCTCCTGCTCGGGCAGCAGCGGCACGCGGGGCGGTCGGCAGACGCCGCCGTGGCGGCCCGCGAGGTCCATGGAGAGCTTGATGGCCTGGACGAACTCGACCCTCGAGTCCCAGCGCAGCAGCGGGTGCAGCTGCCGGTACAGCCGCCGGGCGGTGGCCAGGTCGCCGGCCGTCGCGGCGCGGTACAGCTCGACGCAGGAGGCGGGCAGGGCGTTGGGGTAACCGGCGACCCAGCCCTTCGCGCCCGCGAGCGCCAGTTCCAGCAGGACGTCGTCGGCGCCGACCAGCAGGTCGAGTTCCGGGGCGAGTTCGGCGATGCGGTAGGCGCGGCGGACGTCGCCGGAGAACTCCTTGACGGCCCGGACGTGTCCCTCGCCGTGCAGCCGGGCGAGCAGTTCGGGCACCAGGTCGACCTTGGTGTCGACGGGGTTGTTGTACGCGACGACCGGCAGGCCGGCCCGCGCGACCTCGGCGTAGTGGGCGACGACGGACCGTTCGTCGGCGCGGTAGGCGTTGGGCGGCAGGAGCATGACGGCGCCGCAGCCGGCCTCCCGGGCCTGCTCGGCCCAGCGGCGGGCCTCGGCGGACCCGTAGGCGGCGACGCCCGGCATCACCCGTTCCCCGCCGACCGCGGCGACGGCGGTCTCGACGACCCGGGCCCGCTCCTCGGGGGTGAGCACCTGGTACTCGCCGAGGGAGCCGTTGGGGACGACGCCGTCGCAGCCGTTCGCCACCAGCCAGGTGCAGTGCTCGGCGTAGGCGTCGTGGTCCACGCGGAGGTCGTCGGTCAGCGGGAGCGCGGTGGCGACGAGGACGCCGTGCCAGGGACGGTGGTCGCTCATGGGTGTCCTTCCTCCGGGGGTTTCGGCCGGGGCTCGGCGAGGACGCCGAGGGGTACGGGGCGGGCGAACGGCCGCCGGGAGGGGGCCGGTGCGCATCCGGTGAGGCCGGCGACGGCGGGGGCGCACATCCGCCCCTGGCACCAGCCCATCCCGGCCCGGGTCAGCAGTTTCACGGTGCGGACGTCGCCCGCGCCGAGGCGGCCGACGGCCTCGCGGACGGCGCCGGCGGTGACCTCCTCGCAGCGGCAGACGACGGTGTCGTCGGTGACGTGGTCGGTCCAGTGCGCGGGCGGCGCGAAGGCGGCGGCGAGGGCGGCGGCGGACGTCCGCAGCGCCGCGCGCGTCCGGGCGGCCGGCGCCCATTCCGCCGGGTCGGGTGCGGTGCCGCGCAGCCGGGCGGCGATCGAGCGTCCGGCGATGTGCCCCTCGGCGAGCGCGAGGCCCGCGCCGCCGATGCCGGTGGTCTCACCGGCCGCCCACACCCCCGGCACACCGGTGCGCTGCTCGGCGTCGACGGCCACCGTCGTGCCGTCGACGCGGCAGCCGAGGCCGTCGGCGAGGTCGGTGTGCGGGAGCATGCCGTGGCCGACGGCCAGGGTGTCGCAGGGCAGGTGCCGTTCGGTGCCGGGCCGGGCGCGGCCGTCGGCGTCGAGGGCGGCGACGGTGACGCCGGTCAGCCGGTCGTCGCCGTGCGCGCGGACGACGGTGTGCCGGGTGAGCGTGCGCACGCGGTGGCGCAGCAGCCGGGCGGCGTGTCCGGCGCCCTCGGGGAGCTTGCCGGCCAGGGCTCGGGCGTGCCGGGCGACGTGCCCGGGGGCGGCCGACTCGACGAGCGCCGCCACCCGCACGCCGGCCGCCGCGAGTCCGGTCGCCACGGGCAGCAGCAGCGGCCCGGTGCCGGCGACGACGGCGGTCCGGCCCGGCACCACCAGGGCGCCCTTGAGCAGGGCCTGGGTGCCGCCGGCCGTGAGGACGCCGGGCAGGGTCCAGCCGGGGAAGGGCAGGACGTACTCGTACCCGCCGGTGGCGAGCAGGACGGCGTCGGCGTGCACGGCGACCGGCTCGTCCTCGCCGGGTCCGCGCAGCGCGTGCACGGTGAAGGCGCCGGAGTGCCGCTCGACGCACCACACCTGATGCTCCGTCAGGACGCGTACGTCGCTCGCGGCGAGCTTGTCGCGCAGCCGCTCCCAGGTGCGCCATCCGTGGTGGAGGGCCCGGGGGCGCCGGGCGCCCAGTCCGGGGGCGGGCTGCCGGTAGTACTGTCCGCCCGGCGCCGCCGCCCCGTCCACCACCGTGACGCGCACGCCTCTCGCGGCCGCCGCCAGTGCCGCCGCGAGCCCGGCGGGCCCGGCGCCGACCACCGCGAGCTCAGTCCTCATGCCCGGTCCCGTCCTGGGTGCGGATCACGTCGCCCGGCCGCGCGGGCACCAGGCAGGCCCGCTGGTTGGGACGGCCGTTGACCGTGACCAGGCAGTCGAAGCACACGCCGATCCCGCAGAACACCCCGCGGGGGCGGCCGGCGGCCCGGGTGGTGCGCCAGGAGGTGATGCCGGCCGCCCAGAGCACCGCGGCGACCGTCCGGCCGGGCAGCGCCTCGATCTCGCGGCCGTCGAAGGTGACCGTGCCGGCGGGGCCGGGCCGGGCGCGAACCAGGCGGAGCGGGGTCGTGCGGCCTCCTCGGCGACGGTTCACGCGGGCTCCTCGGCGAAGCGGTCGGGGCGGAACGGGGTGAGGTCGAGGGCGGGCCGCTCGCCGCACAGGACCTGGGCGATCAGGTGCCCGGTACCGGTGGACAGGCCGATGCCCGCGCCCTCGTGCCCGCAGGCGTGCAGGAGTCCGGGCACCCTCGGGTCGGGGCCGATCGCGGGCAGGTGGTCGGGCAGGTACGGCCGGAAACCGGCGTACGTCCGCAGGGCCCGCACCCCGGCGAGGAACGGGAACAGGCGGATCGCTCCGGCCGCCAGTGCCCGCAGCGCCGGGAGCGACACCGACCGGTCGAAGCCGACCCGTTCGCGGCTGGCGCCGATGAGGACGGGGCCCGCGGCGGTGCCCTCCACCACCGGGGAGGTCTGCAGGTCCGCCGAGTCGCTGGCGACGTCGGCGACGTAGTCCGCGGCGTACACCTTGTGCCGTACCCGGCACGGCAGCGGCTCGGTGACCAGGACGTAGCCCCGCCTGGGCAGGACCGGCAGCCGCACCCCGGCCAGGGCCGCCACCTCGCCGCCCCAGGGGCCGGCCGCGTTGACGACCGCCGGGGCGTGCAGGTCGCCCCGGTCGGTGCGCACACCGCGCACGGCGCCGTCCGGGCCGCGCAGCACGCCGGTCACCGTGCGGCCGGTGTGCAGCCGGGCCCCCGACGCCCGCAGCAGGTGGGCCGCGGCCAGGGCCGGCATGACCTGGGCGTCCTGCGGGTAGTGCACGGCGCCCGCGAGGCCGGGGGCGAGGTGGGGCTCGAGATCGTGCAGCCGGTCCGCGGGGACGCTCACCGCCTGCACGCCGGCCGCCCGCTGGCCCGCGGCGAAGGCCTCCAGGCCGGCCAGCGCCCCGGGGGTGGCGGCGACGACGACCCCGCCCTTGGGCTCGTACTCGAACGCCCGGCCCGGGTCCTCGGCCAGTCGGCTCCACAAGCGGCCGGAGAGCAGGGCCAGTTCGAGCTCGGGGCCGGGTTCCTTGTCGGAGACGAGGAGGTTGCCCTCCCCCGCTCCCGTGGTGCCGCCGGCCACCGGGCCGCGGTCCACCACCGTCACGTCGAGCCCGGCACGGGCGGCGTACCACGCGCAGGCGGCGCCCACCATTCCGGCCCCGACCACCACGACATCGCAGGTCGGTGACTCGGTCACGTCAGTACCATGTCACACATCACACGGCGTGGGAACGGTGCCGCAGCGGCCTTCCAGGGACTCGTCCGGCCCGGCGCGGACGCGCTCGGTCCGTCGCGGGGACGCGCTCAGTCCGTCGCGGCGACCACTCTCAGGTGGGTGGCGGGGCGGCGGGCCCGGCCGGACCGCTGCGGGGTGCGGCGCGACTCGCGCAGGACCAGCGTCAGCCGGGTGTAGCCGAGTTCCCCCAGCGACCTGGGGGTCTCGACGACGACACGGCACTCGGTGACGCCCCGGCGCGGATCGGGGTGGTGCAGCGGCCGCACGGCGCCGTCGTGCTCGACGGCCTCCTCCCCGACGGCGCGGACCCAGTGCGGCAGGCCCTGCCGGTAGGCGGCCTCCATGATCGGGTCCTGGGCGATGTCCCGGCGGACGGACTGGAGCCCGGCGTCGTTCCCGTGCTCCTCCAGGGCGGCGGCGAACTGCGCCAGCATGGGCAGGCACCAGCTCGACTCGTGGTCCGCGAGCACCGCGGACGCGTCCGGGTGGAAGAGGACGAACCGCAGGAAGTTGTCGTCGGGCATGGCCGTCGGGTGCGGCCCCGCGCCCTGGAAGAGTGTCCGGAAGGCACCGTTGGCGAGGACCACGTCCCAGCGGTGGTCGACGACGAGGGAAGGGAAGGGGACGGCCTCCAGGAGGACGGCGTAGTCCTGGAGGTACGCCTGGGCGTCGGGGGTCGAGGGGGCGGGCCGCGGCGCCGGCCGCTGCCCTTCTGCCTGAAATGCCATCGGGAGGTCACCCCTCTTGCCTATGCGGCCTTCTCGCGGCGTCCCGATCCTGCTGCTCCGCGCGAGTTGTGTCAACTATCGTGGCATTCCATGGCTGTTGACGGCTGAAATAGGCCACAGTTGTGGCGATGCCTGGATGTGGGTTCGAACGGCAGGCTACTCTCCGGGAAGTTCTCGGCTGCCGCTTGTGAGAAGCCTGTGAGGCCTGTGAGAGACGTAGGAGATCTGTCGGTGACGGGTGGCTTCGAGGGTCCGGGGGCCAAGCCGGCGGCCGCGCTGCCGGCCGTGGTCGCCCGCGTCACCGCACTCGCGGACCGGCTCGGCGTGGCGCACGACGAGGTCTTCGACGTCGGCGCCCTCTCCGCCGCCTCCGGCGTCCCCGAGCCCGTGGTGGGGGCCCTGCTGAGCGGCCGGCCCGCGGGCGAGCCCGATGTGCAGGCACGGTTCGTGCAGCGGCTGGACCTGTTGCGCCGCACCCGGCTCAAGCCCAACGGCCGCAAGTACACCCAGCAGGAGATCGCGGACGGCGCCGGCATGTCCCGGCAGCAGGCGGGCGCCCTCATCAACGGCGACCGACGGCCCACCATGGAGCACTGCGACGCCATCCAGCGCTTCTTCCGCGTGCACGCCGGCTTCCTCACCGCCGAGGACCCCGAGGCGCTCGTGAACGCCCTGCAGCACACCGAGCAGGAGTTGCTCCAGCGGCTCGCCGACCGCGAGCGGGCGGACGCGGGTGCCGCCGACGATCCGCTGGAGCGGCTGCTGCGGGACCACGGCGTGCGGGGGATCGCCTGGCGGGCCGCCCAGCTGCCCACCGACCAGCACCGCGACAAGGTCGCCGAGTGGCTGGACATGCTCCTGGAGAGCGTCACGCGACCCGAGTCGTGAGCCGTGGGCGTCTCCGGGTCACCCGGCCGACGGGGCGGCCCGGACGGCGTGCGGCCCGGCGGGATTGTCAGTGGGGGGCGGCAAGCTGGTGGGAGCGCCACCGCGGTGCGGGGGCGCGTGACCGCCGACGCCGTCGTGGGGAGAGCCGACCGATGACCACCGCCGTACCGACCGACCGCGAGCGCACCGCCGTCCAGGCCTACCTGCGCCTGCTGCACACCGTCCAGGCCGGTTTCGACACGGCGCCCGGCCCGCCCGTCGTCCCGCCCTCCGTGCTCGCCGAGGCGGACCGGGCGCTCGCGGCCGCGGGTCTGGACGGGAACGAGGACGCCTTCTTCCGGCTGCTGGGGAGCTGGTGTCCGCGTCCCTGACGGCCGTCCGCCGGGGCTCGGACAACCGCCGGGCGGCGGGGACCGGCTTCCGCCCCGGGGCGCGCGTCAGTCGTGCGGGACCGTGATCGCCGTGGCGACCAGGCCCCGGCGTGCGGTCCAGCGGCCTTTGAAGCAGGTCAGCCGGCGCCCGCCCACCGTCGGCCCCGGTACCAGGAGGGAGGCGCGCAGCGCGCCGCGGCGGCCGTCGTCGGGGTCCACGGAGATCTCGATGTCGGCCTCCGAGAAGTCCAGCCACCGCCCGGTGAGGGGGAACCACGCCTTGTACACGGACTCCTTGGCACTGAACAGCAGCCGCTCCCAGTGCACGCCGGGACGTTCCGCGGTGAGGCGGCGCAGCCGCTCCACCTCGCCGGGGAGGGACACGGCGGGCAGGACGCCCTCGGGCAGCGGCCCGTCGGGTTCGGCGTCGATGCCGAGGGAGGCCAGATCGCCGGCGCGGGCCAGGGCCGCGGCGCAGTAGCCGTCGCAGTGGGTCATGCTGCCCACCAGGCCGTCCGGCCAGCGCGGTGCGCCGCGCTCCCCGGGCAGGACGGGCTGCGGGGGCACGCCGAGCTTCCGCATGGCCCGGCGGGCGCAGGACCGGACGACGGTGAACTCGCGGCGCCGTTTGTCGACGGCCCGCTCGACGAGGGGCTCCTCCTCGGGGTGGAGGGGCGCGTGCCCGGCGTCGTCCAGGTCGTGGGCCTCCACGGCGACGACCGTGTCGGGCAGCAGGTCCTCGATCACCGGGCCGTTTCCTTCCTGGGTGTGGGCGGGACGGGAGGGCGGTCGTCCCGGCGTCCCCTCCCGCCTCGGTGTGCCCGTGGACCGTGAGGGGCGGCGAGCGTGCACTCCCGCGTACGCGTCCGATCCGATTCGACCAGCACTTTACGTGGAGAACCTCTTCGCCGTGGCCGACCGCGGAGGCGCGGGCGCGGAGGCGCGGGCGCGGAGGCGCGACCGCGGAGGCGCGGGCGCGGAGGCGCGGGCGCGGAGGCGCGACCGCGGA
>NZ_BDJC01000088.1 GCF_002005565.1 Streptomyces sp. JHA26
ACCCCGCGGAACGGACCTGGTCCGTCCACGCCTTGCCGTCCCACCAGCGCTCGGTGGCGGGACCGTCACTTGTCTGCCCGGGGTCCGGGTACCACCCGGGAGGAGTCACCTGCGTCATGGCCCCACCGTATGAGGCGTCGGTGAAAGCGGGATGAGAGACCCCGCGCCCGCCCCCGCGCGCCCGCCCGCTGACACGTCGGCGGAGTTCCGCCGCTGGTGACGCTCCCGGCGTGTCGTCCGTGCTCTACCGCATGTCACCCGCCACGGCAACTGCCGTCCCGACCACTCACCACGGGGGCGATCGGGCCGCTAGGCTCGACGCCTGTACGTCGTTCGGGCGACATGGGGAGGTAGCGGGATGACGGAGGTACGGCCCACGGCGGCCGCCCCGGCCTCGCTGTGGGAGCGCGACGAGGAAGTCGCCGCCATCGCACAGGCGGTGGACACCCTGTGCGCGGACCGCTCGTCCTCCGGCAGCCTGCTGGTGTGTCGGGGCGAGGCGGGACGGGGCAAGACCGCGCTGCTGGCCGAGACCCGCCGCATCGCCGAGGCCCGCGGCTGCACCGTCTGGTCGCCGCGCGGCGGCGAGACCCTGCGCTCCGTCCCCTTCAACGTCGTACGGCAGTTGCTGCAGCCGGCCCTCGTGTCCATGCTCCCGGAGGAGGCGCGCGACTACCTCGGCGACTGGTACGACATCGCGGGCCCCGCCCTCGGCATAGCCGAACCCGGCGACCGGCAGGCCGACCCGCAGGGCGTGTGCGACGGCCTGGTCGCCGCCGTGAGCCGGCTGGCCCGCCGGGAGTGGCCGCTGGTCCTGCTCGTCGACGACGTCCACTGGGCCGACCAGGAGACCCTGCGCTGGCTCGCCGCGCTCGCCCAGCGCCTCGACGAGATCCCCGTCCTGCTGGTGATCGCCCGCCGGCCCGACGACGTCGCCGGCGACGGCGCACGCCACCTGCAGGAGGCCGAGGCCGCGGGCCGGCCCTTCGCCCCGCTCAGCGCCCTCACCCCGGAGGCGACGGCCGGACTCACCCGCGCCACCGTGGGCGCCCACGCCGACGGGGCGTTCTGCCGCGAGGTGTGGGCCGTCACCGACGGCAACCCCTACGACACCGTCGAACTGCTCGCCAAGGTCCGCGACAGCGAGATGGAGCCGGTCGAGGCCCGGGCCGCCGAACTGCGCGCCCTGAACCGCTCCGCCCGCGGCGGCGGGGTCGTCGCCCGCCTCGAGCAACTCGGCATGGACGCCACCCGGTTCGCCTGGGCCGTCGCCGTCCTCGGCACCGGCGTCACCGTCGACATGGTGGCCCGCATGGCCACCCTCGACCACGACGCCGCGGTCCGCTGCGCCGAGCTGCTCGCCGCCGACCGCATCCTCACCGCGCCCGGACCCGACGCCGGCCGGCCCGCCGGGGACGACCTGGAGTTCGTCCACCCGCTGATCGCCTCCGCCGTCTACGAGTCCATCCCCGGCGCGCTGCGCACGGCCATGCACGGCATCGCCGCCCAGCTCGTCACCGACTTCGGACTCGGCGCCGCGGCCGCCTCCCGCCACCTCCTCGAGGTCCACCCCGAGGACGACCAGGACGTCGTACGGCAACTGCGCGAGGCAGCCCGCGAGCACCTCGCCGTCGGCGCACCCGACGCGGCCCGGCGCTGTCTCGAACGCGCCCTGGAGGAACCCCCGTTGCCGGAGACACACGCGCAGGTGCTCTACGAACTCGGCTGCGCCACCCTGCTCACCGCGCCCGCCACCACCATCGGGCACCTGCGCACCGCCCTCTCCATGCCCGGCCTCGACGGCGACGAACGCGTCGACGCCGTCTTCCGGCTCTCCCAGGCACTCCTCCACAACGACCAGATGGAGGAGGCCGTCCGCACCGTCGAGGCGGAGGCGGCCCGCAACCCCGACCCGTCCGCACGACTGCGCCTGCAGGCCGTCCAGTACATGTGGGAGGGCATCCACGCCGGCGAGACCGCCTCGCCCGGCCGCTCCGCGCGCCTGGCCGAACTCGCCGCGACCTGCACCGGCCGCAACAACGCCGAACGCGCCCTGCTCATCCTGCGCGGCTTCGACGCCATGACCCACGGGGAGAACGCGGAGGAGGTCGTCGAACTGTGCGACCGCGCCCTCGTCAACGGCCGCCTCGCCCCCGGACTCGGCTGGACCGACACCGAGTGGGGCCTGGAACTGCCCATGATGCTGGCCAGCGCCTACGCCTACTGCGACCGGCTCGACCGCGCGGAAACCCTGTTCACCGAGGCCCTGCGCGCCTACGAGACCGCGGGCTGGAGCGGCGGCCATCTCGCCCTCGCGCACGCCTACGTCGGTCTGGGCCACCGCAGGCGGGGCCGCCTGCGGGAGGCCGAGGAGTCACTGCGCGCATCACTGCGCATCGCCGAGCGCGTCGGCCGCGGCCTGCCGCTGTACTGGTCCGCGATCTGCAACCTGATCGACACGCTGCTCGCCCGCGGCCACGTCGAGGAGGCCCGGTCGCTCGCCGACCGCTACGGCTTCGCCCCGCCGTACCCGTCCACGATCGTGCTGCCCGACCCGCGTACCGTCCGCGGCCGGCTGCTGCTCGCCACCGGCCGCACCAAGGAGGGCGTCAACGAACTGGAGGCCGCCGAGAAGGCCGCCGCCGCGCGCGGCCGGCACAACCCGGTGGTGGTCCCCTGGGCGACCGACCTCGCCCGCGCCCTCGCCGCGGAGGACCCCGGCCGCGCCGCCCACCTGGCCTCCGACGCGCGCCGCCAGGCCGAACGTTTCGGCACCGACACCGCCATAGGGGAGGCCCTGCGCTGCGCCGCCGCCCTGGAGACGGGCCCGCGCGCGGTCCGGCTCGCCGCCCAGGCGGTCACCTACCTGGAGGCCTCGCCCTGCCAGTACGAACACGCCGCGGCCCGCGTCGAGTACGGCATCGCGGCCCGCTCGAAGGCGGAGCTCGACCGGGGCCTGGCGCTGGCGCGCTCGTGCGGCTCGGACGGGCTGGTGGCGAAGGCCCGCGAGGCCCTGGCGAACCTCGCGGACTGAGCCGCCGGTTCAGCCGGCGGTGCCCTCCTCCTCGGCCAGCACCCGCTGGGCCGTCGCGAACGCCGAGTTCGCCGCCGGCACCCCGCAGTACACGGCCGTCTGGAGCAGCACGGCGCCGATCTCGTCCGGCGTGAGACCGTTGCGGCGGGCCGCCCGCACGTGCATGGCCAGCTCCTCGTAGTGGCCGTGCGCCACCAGCGCCGTCATCGTGATCATGCTGCGCTCGCGGCGCGAGAGCGTCCCGTCGGTCCAGATCTCCCCCCAGGCGTAGCGCGAGATGAAGTCCTGGAACCGTGCGGTGAACGGGGTCTGCCGCTTCTGCGCCCGGTCCACGTGCGCGTCGCCCAGCACCTCGCGCCGCACCGCCATGCCCCGCCCGGCGTCCCCGTCGAAGTGCCCGCGCAGCGCGGCCAGCACCGCCTCGGGGCGTTCGGCGGGCGCCAGGTGCGAGGCGCCCGGGATCTCCACCAGCGCCGCGCCCGGCACGGCGTCGGCGATCTCCCGCAGGTGCGCGGGCGGCGTGGCCGGGTCCTCGCGGCCGGCGACCAGCAGGGTGGGCGCGGAGATCTCCCCGAGCCGGTCCCGCAGGTCGAACGCGGCCAGCGCGTCGCAGCACGCGGCGTACGCCCCGGGGTCCGCCTCCCGGTGGTCCCGCACCAGCCCCGACACGGTGAACCCGGGCGTGAACCACCGGGCGTCGGCGCTCCCGGCGAGCTCGTCCAGCCCCTCCGCGCGCACCAGCGCGGCCCGTTCCTCCCACGCCTTCGCGCCGTTGAAGTGCGCCGACGAGCAGATCACGGCCAGCGACGACACGCGCTGCGGGTGGTGCACGGCCAGGTGCAGGCCCACCGCACCGCCCAGGGAGACGCCCGCGTAGGCGAACCGCTCGACGCCGAGCGAGTCGGCGAGCGCCAGCACCAGGCCGGCGAGGTCGCCGACGGTGGCGCCGGGACCGATGAGGTCCGCCGCCGAACCGCCGTGGCCCGGCAGGTCCCAGCGGATCACCCGGTGCCCGGTGGACAGTTCGGGCGCCACCTCGTCCCACAGGGCGTAGGAGGTGCCCAGCGAGGGCCCGAGCAGCAGCGGGGGAGCGGAGGCGGGGCCTTCGGTCAGGTGGTTGAGGAGAGTCAACGTCGCTCCAGGGCACGGTCGGTCAGGGCTCCGGCGGAGCCGGTGTAGCGGGCGGGATCGGTCAGTTCGCCGAGGTCGACGTCCTTCAGCTCCGGTGCCTCGGCGAGCAGGTCACCCAGATCGCGGTCCTCGGCCCAGGCGCGCCGGGCGAGTTCGGTGAGCAGCGCCTTGGCGCGGGCCCGCCCGAGCACCGGCGCCAGCTCCGCGGAGAGCCGCTCGGACACGATCAGCCCGTGGGTGAGGCCGAGGTGCGCGCGCATCACGTCCGGGCGCACCCGCAGGCCCTCGGTCAGCTCGGCGGCGTCCCGCGCCGCCGAGCCGGTCAGCCGCAGCAGGTCCCGCAGCGGCTCCCACTCGGCGTGCCAGGCACCGGCCGGGCGCTCGTCCTCGGCGGTCAGGCAGCCGTACAGCGTGGCCGCGAGCTGCGGCGCGCGCCGGGCCGCCGCCGCGATCAGCGTGGAGCGCACCGGATTGGCCTTGTGGGGCATCGCCGACGAGCCGCCGCCGCTGCCCTCCGCGACCTCACCGGTCTCGGTGCGGGAGAGCGTCAGCACGTCCGCGGCGATCTTCCCGAGGGCCCCGGCGGCGAAGGCCAGGCAGCCGGCGAGGTCGGCGATCGGGGTGCGCAGGGTGTGCCAGGGCAACAGCGGTGCAGCCAGGCCCAGTTCACGGGCGTACGCCCCGGGCAGCGCGGTCGCGTCCTCGGCGCCGTACGCCCCGAAGGCCGCCAGGGTGCCCGCCGCGCCGCCGAGCTGGGCGGGCAGCGCGGCGCGTACTGCGGTGATCCGGTCCCGGGCGTCGAGCACCAGCGTGCGCCAGCCGGCCGCCTTCAGGCCGAAGGTCGTCGGCACGGCGTGCTGGGTCAGGGTCCGGCCCGGCATCGCGGTGTCCCGGTGCTCGGCCGCCAGCCGGCCCAGCGCCCGCTCCGTGCGGGCGAGGTCGGGCAGCAGCAGGTCCAGGGTGCGGGCGGCGACCAGCATCGTCGCGGTGTCCATGATGTCCTGGCTGGTCGCGCCCCGGTGCACGTACGGCCCGTACTCCTCGCCGACCGCCTCCGTCAGGTCCGCGACCAGCGGGATCACCGGGTTGCCGCCGCCGCGGGCGCGCTCGGCCAGGGACCGCGGGTCGAAGCGGGCCGGGTCGGCGGCCCCGGTCACCGCGGCCGCCGCCCCGGCGGGGGCGAGCCCCAGCCCGGCCTGGGCGCGGGTCAGCGCCGCCTCCGCGTCGAGCAGGGCCCGCAGCCAGGCGCGGTCGTCGGTCGCGTCGGCGGCCGGCGAGCCCGCCCACCCGGGGGCGAGCAGGCCGGTGTCGGAAGCTGATGTCACCGGAACTCCAGGAAGACCGTTTCGCCTTCGCCCTGAAGGCGGATGTCGAAACGGTACGTGCCGTCGCCCTCGTCCCCGGCGATCAGCGTGTCGCGGCGCTCCGCGCCCACCCTGGACAGCAGCGGGTCGGCGGCCAGCGCGGCGTCGTCGCCCGGCAGGTAGATCCGGGTGAACAGGTGCACCAGCAGACCGCGGGCGAACACGCACAGGCTGAGGTAGGGCGCGTTCCGTCCGCGCGCCCCGGGGCGCAGCGTCCGCACGTACCAGTGGCCGTCGGCGTCGGTCTGGATGCGGCCGAAGCCGGTGAACTCCACGCCGTTGCGGCCGAGGAAGCCGCCGGAGGCGGGGTCGCGCCGCATCGAGCCGTCGGCGGTGGGCACGGTGCCGTCCGGGTCCGGGCCCCACACCTCCAGCAGGGCGTCGGGCAGCGGCCGGCCCTCGCCGTCGTACACGTACCCGTGCACGGTGACGGTGTCCGGGTGGCCCGCCGGCGCGACGTCCTCGCCGCCGCGGAAGGGCAGCGCGTAGCCGTAGAACGGGCCGACCGTGTGCGACGGGGTGGGCAGCACGTTCTCCGGGCTGCTGGTGTCGATCTTCGTCATGGCGGTCAGCGTCCTTCTTCGATCCAGGTGGCGTTCGGGCCGTCGAGCACGATGTCCCAGTGGTAGCCGAGCGAGAACTCGGGCACGGACAGACCGTGGTCGTACGTCGCGACCAGCCGCTGCCGGGCGGCGTCGTCGGTCACGGACTGCAGGATCGGGTCGTACGGGAACAGCGGGTCGTTCGGGAAGTACATCTGCGTCACGAGCCGCTGCGTGAACGCCGAGCCGAACACCGAGAAGTGGATGTGGGCCGGCCGCCAGGCGTTGACGTGGTTGCGCCAGGGGTAGGGGCCCGGCTGGATGGTGGTGAAGCGGTAGAAGCCGTCGTCGTCGGAGAGGGTGCGGCCCACGCCGGTGAAGTTCGGGTCCAGCGGGGCGTCGTGCTGTTCGCGCCGGTGGGCGTAGCGCCCGGCCGAGTTGGCCTGCCAGATCTCCACGAGCTGCCCGCGCACGGGCCTGCCGTCGCGGTCGAGGAGGCGGCCGGAGACGGTGATGCGCTCGCCGACCGGCTCGCCGGTGTGCTGCCGGGTCAGGTCGTTGTCGATCTCGGTGAGGTCCCGCTCCCCGAAGGCGGGTGAGGACAGTTCCACCAGCTCCGGGTCCTGGGTGACGTCGATGTCGACCAGCGGCTGCTTGGGGTGGCGCAGCACCGAGGAACGGTAGGGGGCGTAGTCGCGGCGCGGGTGGTGCTCGACGGGGGCGCCGCCGGCGACCCGCTTCTCGTAGGCGGCGTGCTCGGCCGCGATCTCCGCGTCGATGTCGTGCTGGGTGAGGGTCATGACGGTTCCCGTGGGTGACTAGCGGTCGAGGACGAGGACGAGGGCGCGGCCCCGGCCGACGCCGATGCGGGCGAGCTGGTGGGTGACGGTGCGGGCGAGGAGCTCGCGGCCGGCGTGCGCGGCCGGGTCGTCCGGGCGCATGCCGGCCGGGGAGCCGTCGTACCCGCCGAACGGGGTGCGCACCGCGCCGACGACGTGGACGTCCTTCACTTCAGGTCCTCCGCGACGGCGAGCGTGGCGCCGGTCCTGGCGACGACCTCGTCGACGCCCACGCCCGGTGCGGTCTCCACCAGGACCAGGCCGTCGCCGGTGACGTCGAGGACGCCGAGGTCGGTGATGATCCGGTTCACACACGCCTTGCCGGTGAGCGGCAGCGTGCACTCCTCGAGGATCTTCGGGGAGCCGTCCTTGGCGGTGTGGGTCATGACCACGATGACCGTGCGGGCGCCGTGGACGAGGTCCATGGCCCCGCCGATCCCGGTGATCATCTTGCCCGGGACGGCCCAGTTGGCCAGGTCGCCGGCGGCGGAGACCTGCATCGCCCCGAGCACCGCGACGTCGATGTGCCCGCCGCGGATCATGGAGAACGACAGCGCCGAGTCGAAGAAGGAGGCGCCCGGCAGGACCGTCACGGTCTCCTTGCCGGCGTTGATCAGATCGGGGTCGACCTGGTCCTCCGTGGGGTACGGGCCGGTGCCCAGGATGCCGTTCTCGGACTCCAGGGTCACCTCCACGCCCTCGGGGAGGTGGTTCGGGATCAGCGTCGGCAGACCTATGCCCAGGTTGACGTACTGGCCGTCCTCCAGCTCGCGCGCGGCCCGCGCGGCCATCTGTTCACGCGTCCAGGCCATCAGTCACTCACCGTCCGGCGCTCGATCTTCTTGTCGGCGGCCTGCTCGGGGGTCAGCGCGACGACGCGCTGCACGAAGATCCCCGGCAGGTGCACGGCGTCCGGGTCGATCTCGCCGGGCTCCACCAGTTCCTCCACCTCGGCGATGGTGACCCGGCCCGCCATGGCCGCCAGCGGGTTGAAGTTCCGCGACGACCTCGCGAACACCAGATTGCCGTGCCGGTCGCCCTTGGCCGCCCTGACCAGGGCGAAGTCGGTGCGGATGCCGTGCTCCAGCACGTACTCCTCCCCGTCGAACTCGCGGACCTCCTTCGGCGGAGACGCCAGTGCGACACCGCCGGAGCCGTCGTAGCGCCACGGAAGGCCGCCCTCGGCGACCTGCGTGCCGACGCCCGCCGGCGTGTAGAAGGCCGGGATGCCCGCACCGCCGGCCCGCAGCCGTTCGGCCAGCGTGCCCTGCGGGATCATCTCCACCTCGATCTCGCCACCGAGGTACTGGCGGGCGAACTCCTTGTTCGCCCCGATGTAGGACCCGGTCACCCGGGCGATGCGCCCCGCGGCCAGCAGGACGGCCAGTCCCGAGTCCATCGCGCCGCAGTTGTTGGAGACGACCGACAGCCCGCCGGTCCCGCGCTCGTGGAGCGCCTGGATCAGCACGTTCGGCACACCGCTGAGACCGAAACCGCCCACCGCGAGCGATGCGCCGTCCGGCACGTCGGCCACTGCCTCACCGGCTGTGGCCACCACCTTGTCCATCCGAGAAGCCCCATCTCTTCCGAGCGCCCCGGGGGTGAATCCCCATGAATTAATCAGGGCACTGAGTATTTCAGCGAGACGGCCCACACGCTGCCACCGGACGATCGGGGCGTCAAGACCTGGGAAAGTGCGAGGTGAATCGTATGGGGAGGCTGCGGACGGCACCGGGTCGCCCCGTGTATCGTCAGTGCACCGACGAATCTCACCGCTGGGGGAGCGCACATGGCCGCGGTCGATCTGACCACTCACCCCGGGCATCTGGCCCGGCGGCTGCAGCAGGCGCACCACCTGCTGTGGAACACGATGGTCTCCGAGGAGACCACCTCGCCGCAGTTCGCGGTCCTCAACGCGCTCGTCGCCGAACCGGGCCTCGACCAGCGCACCGTGGGGGAGCGGGTGGGGCTCGACCGGTCCACCATCGCCGAGGTGATCAGCAGGCTCGACCGCCGCGGACTGCTGGACAAGGTCCGCGATCCGCAGGACGGCCGCCGCTTCCTGCTGCGTCCGACGGACGAGGGGCTGCGCGTCCACCGCAGGCTGAGCGTGCGGACGGCCCGGATGAACCAGGTCTTCCTCGCCCCGCTCTCCGCCGCGGAACAGGCGGTGTTCTTCGATCTGATCCGACGGGTCGCGGACGCCGCCGAAGGACTCCGCAACCCGACCGAACGCGTGGTGGTCCCCTGACCGGTCAGGGCGTCTCGGTGAACACCACCCACACCGGGCCCTCGGCGAAGTTCACCGGCGTGCCGTCCCCGGTGGTGAAGGCCGTGCCCTCCTCGGCCGCCCCGCGCTTCCACGTCACGTCGTAGGAGCGCCCGTCGCGCAGCACCTCCGCCTTCCCGGAGCCCACGGACTCCACGTACGGCGAGTTGTTGCCGAGGAAGTCGCGGAAGGCGGACTCGCGCACCCTCACATGCTGGACGACGACCGTCGCCGGTGCCGGACGCCCGCCGTCCCCCTGGTCGGCCGGATCACCGTCCATGGCGATCAGCCAGCGGCCCCGGCTCGCCGACCAGGTGAAGGTGAAGCTCGCCGCCGGATAGCGCACCGTGCGCGAGGTCTCGGCCCGGCCGCCCGCGGGGGCCTCGCCGTAGCGGTAGCCCGTGGCCGACGCGGTGGCGCCCGGGGGAGAGGACAGCAGCCGGTCCGGCCGCAGGTAGAGGTTGTGCGGTGCGGGGCGCCCGTCGTCACGGACGTAGGCGTCGGGCGCCCGGTCCGGCGTCTCGGCCCGCAGGGGCGCCCGGTCGATCAGCGGGAGCAGCTTGCTCTGCGCGCCGGAGAACGCGAGCGTCGGCCGGTCGAACTGGCGCAGCAGCTCCAGGTCGGACTCCCGGGCGCTGCGCACCGGGCCGACCGACTCCGGCAGCCTGGTGGCGTAGACCGCCATGAGGCGGCTCAGTCCCCCCTCCACCGGCTCCACGTAGACGACGTCCGCGGCGTCCAGGCCCTTCTGCGGCCGGGCCTCGGGCGCGTTGTCGACCTTGACGGCGAGTACGGGGCGCGGGCCGTGTGTGCCGTGCGACCGCTCCAGGTGCGGTGCGCGGCCGTCGTCCTGCCTCGCCGCCGGCGGCGCCGTGCAGCCCGCCGCCAGTGCGGCCGTCACCGCCGCGGCCAGGAGCACCGGCACGCCGCCGGCCCGTGCTCCGCGCCGCACGGCACGATTCCGCCCGCGCGCACCGTGTCGCATTCCGGCCACCTGCCCACCCACTTCGTTGTCAGTGATTGTCCGTTTCGATAAGCATTCATGGCCATACCCGACTGAATCTGACAACGCACCCGGAATCCGCTGTTCGGCCGAACCGGCGGCGGTTCGGTGGGGGAGTCCCGGGGTACCCGGCCGCGACGCAGGACCGACGCGCACGGGCGACGGAGGGAGCGCGAGGCGATGAAGGCAGTTGTCTGGCAGGGCAAACGGGACGTGCGGGTCGAGGACGTGCCCGACCCGAAGATCCAGGAGCCGACGGACGCGGTCATCCGCGTCACGTCCAGCGGGCTGTGCGGCTCCGACCTGCACCTCTACGAGGTGCTGACACCGTTCATGACACCCGGCGACATCCTCGGCCACGAACCCATGGGCATCGTGGAGGAGGTCGGGGCCGAGGTGACCGGTCTCCGGCCCGGCGACCGGGTCGTGGTGCCGTTCCAGATCGCGTGCGGGCACTGCTACATGTGCGGCACCGGACTGCCGACCCAGTGCGAGACCACCCAGGTCACCGGCGAGGGCATGGGCGCCCCGCTGTTCGGCTACACCCGCCTGTACGGCGCGGTGCCCGGCGGTCAGGCCGAGTACCTGCGCGTACCGCAGGCCCAGTACGGACCCATCAAGGTGCCGGAGGGGCCCGCCGACGACCGCTTCGTCTACCTCTCCGACGTCCTGCCCACCGCCTGGCAGGCCGTCGAGTACGCCGCCGTCCCGCGGGGCGGCAGCGTCGCCGTCCTCGGACTCGGCCCCATCGGCGACATGGCCTGCCGGATCGCGCAGGTCAAGGGTGTCGAGCAGGTGTTCGGGGTGGACCTGGTGCCGGAGCGGCTGGAGCGGGCCCGCGCGCGGGGCGTGGAGACGTACGACCTGCGGGCCTTCGACAACGAGAAGGACCTGGTCGCCGCGATCCACGACGAGACCGGCGGCCGCGGCCCCGACGCCGTGATCGACGCGGTCGGCACCGAGGCGCACGGCGGCACCGTCGCCAAGCTGGTCCAGCAGTCCGCGGCCCTGATGCCCCGGTCCATCGGCGGCAAGCTCGCGGAGCGCTTCAGCGTCGACCGGCTCGCGGCCCTCTACACCGCCATCGACCTGGTGCGGCGCGGCGGCACCATCTCGCTGAGCGGCGTCTACGGCGGCATGGCCGACCCGATGCCCATGCTCACCCTGTTCGACAAGCAGATCCAGATGCGCATGGGGCAGGCCAACGTGCGCCGCTGGAGCGACGAGATCCTGCCGTACCTCACCGACGAGGACCCGCTCGGCGTGGACGACTTCGCCACCCACCGGGTCCCGCTCACCGAGGCGCCGCACGCCTACGAGATGTTCCAGAAGAAGCAGGACGGGGCGGTCAAGGTCCTGATGAAGCCGTAGGACCCACGGGCCGCCGAGGATCTCCGCCTGCTCGACGATCCGTCGTACCCGCCCGGGTGTCCAGAGAGGCCGGACGGACCCGGGCGGGTACGGGCGGGTACCGCCGGACCGGGAAGCCCGTTCCCGGCCCGGGGTGGGTCACAGCTCCTTGATCCGGACGTCCCGGTACGAGATCACGTCCGTCGTGCTGTGCACCTGGAGCCCGATGTAACCGGAGGCGTACCGCCGCCCGTCGGTGCCCGGGTCGTCCGAGCGCGCCGGGTAGAAGTCCTGACCGCCGATGTTGTCGAACTCGTTGATCAGCACGCCGTTGCGGTAGACCGAGTAGTGCTGGTCGACCACCCGGATCTCGTAGTCGTTCCAGGTGCCCTTCTGGGTGACGCCGGCCCCGGCGAGCCCCACCCGGTCGAAGCCGTAGATCGACCCGGTCTTGTACATGTCGCCGGTCGGGCTGTCGAACACCTGCACCTCGTGCCCGTACTTGATGGCGGCCCACTCCGGACGCGGCTCCTCCGGGTGGTCGTGGACCCACGGGAAGCGCACGAACACACCGCCGTTGGCGTTGCCGGCGTCCGGCGCGTCGTCACGCCACTGGAGCTTCAGCGAGAAGTCGCCGTACTTGCGCTCGGGGAACCACAGCATGCCCATGCCCGGCGTGCTGGTGCTGGAGGTGATCGACCCGTCCTCGTTCAGCGCGAACGAACCACCGCCCACCTGCTCCCACTTGGCGAAGGACTCCTGGCTGCCGTCGAGGATCGTGCGGTAGCCCTCGGTCTGGCCGGGCTTGCCGATCCCGGACTGCCGGGCGGCCTTGTTGATCGCCCGGACCTCCCGCTTGTCGACGACCCCCTCGTCCAGCAGCGCGTCCAGGACATCCCCGACGTGCTTGAGGAAGAGCGCCTGGGACGTCCACTCCTTCTCGTCCTCGATCAGCTCGTTGATCCGGCACCGGTTGTTCGTCACCCGGTTCGGCACCCCCGAGTCGACCGTGCCGACGATCACCGTCCGCCGCTCGTCGTACTCCGGGCAGGGCGGCGCGGGCACGCCCCCGCCCGCCACCACCGTGAAGCTCACGCTCAGCGGCTCGGACGTGTTGCCCGCCCGGTCGCTCGCCCGGTAGGTCACGGTGTGCGCACCGACCCGGTCGACGACCACGGGCGCGGTGTACGCCAGGTAGGGACCGGCGTCGAGCGAGTACTCGATGCCGGCCACGCCCGAACCGCCCTCGTCCGTGGCGCCGACGGTCACCTTGGCGCTGCCGACGTACGCGCCGTCGGAGTTCTTGGTGCCCTCCACGGTCGCGCCGGTCACCGGAGCGGTGGTGTCCTGCGGGGGAGCGGCGACGACCGTGAACCCGACGCTCTTCTCCGCCGCGACGTTGCCCGCCTTGTCGGTGGCGCGGTAGCGCACGGTGTGGGTGCCCACCTGGTGCACCATCACCGGCGCGGTGTACGCCTGCCAGGCGCCGTCGCCGACCGCGTACTCGATGGTGTTGACGCCGCTGCCGGTGTCGGAGGCGGTGACCGTCACCGTCGCCATGTCGAGGTACGCGCCGTCCGCGTTCTTCTCACCGCTGACCGTCGCCGAGGTCTCCGGCGGGGCCGTGTCGTCGGTCGGCGGGGCGACCACGGTGAACGTGACGCTCTTCTCGGCGGCGGCGTTGCCCGCCTTGTCGAACGCCCGGTAGCGCAGCGTGTGGTCGCCGACCTGATCGACGACGACCGGCGCGGTGTACGGCTGCCAGGCGCCGTCGGCGCCGATCGCGTACTCGACGCGGTCGACACCGGACCCGGCGTCGGTCGCGGCGATCGTCACGCTCGCCGAACCGACGTACTGGCCCTGGGCGTTCTGCGTGCCCTTGACGTCCGCCGACGTCTCCGGCGCCGTCGTGTCGGTGCCGCCGCCCTCGGTGACCACGAGCACGCCCTGCATCTGGCCGTGGCCGGGGATCGTGCAGTGGTAGAGGTAGCGGCCCGGGGTGAGGGTGACCTCGACGGTGTGCTTGCCGCCCTGGGCGTCGAACGGGTTGGCCAGGATGTTGAGCTGGACGTCGCTGTTGTACTCGGGGTCGCTCGTCACGAACGTCAGCGTGTGCGGCATGCCGGTGGTGTTGCCGGTGGCCTCACTGTTCTCGAAGACGATCGTGGCCGGTCCGGCCACCGCCGTCTCGGGCGCGGACGCGTATGTGGTGATGTCGTCGCCCGCGGTCCAGGTGAGGACCTGCTCGGCGGCCTCGGTCCCGGACCCGGCCCGGGGCTGTCCGGAGGCGGACGTGGCCTGGAGGCCGAGCATCATCAGCAGGCCCGCCAGCAGGGCGGCCCACATTCTTCGTTGCCGTATCACTCGTTCCCCCTCGCCAGCTGTCCGACGGCCGGCGTCGGGCCGCCGCCCTCGTAGGTGACCCGCCACAGGGCCGACTTGGAGTCCGAGGTGAAGAAGCCGCGGCCGTAGTCGAGGACGTACAGCGCGCCGTCCGGGCCGAACTTCCAGCCCATCAGGTTCTTGATGCCGTCGTTGCCGATCGGCACGATCTTCTTCAGGGACTCCGAGTGCACCGGCAGACCGCCGTCGCCCTGCGTCTTCGGGTCCATCAGCACCGCGTTGCGCGGCTGGTCGGCGTCGTAGAAGTCACCGACGAACCACTTGCCGTCCCAGTACGCGGGCCACTTGGTGGCACTGGTGCTGTCCGCGTCGTAGCGGTAGACCGGGCCGTTCATCGCGGCCTGGCCGCCGCCCTTGAGCCAGGGCAGCCGGTAGGTGGCCTCGCTCTCCTTGTACGACGGGACGCCGTTCGCGTCACGCGGGTAGTCGGGGCCGCCGCCCTGCGGCGAGTACCAGATGTTGTTGCCGGTCACCGGCGGCAGGTTCACCAGGCCGTCGTTGTTCGGCGACTCGTTCTTCGGGTGGTCGCAGTCGTACCAGCCCAGCGGCTTCGACGGGTCCGGCAGGTTCCGGTCCCGGTACGGCTGCTTGTTGCCCATGCAGTACGGCCAGCCGCGGTTGCTCGCCTTGGTGATCACGGCGAACGTGTCGTACTTCGCCGGGCCCCACGTCGGCGACGGGGCGCCCGCGTCCGGGCCGACCCAGCCCGCGTACAGGGTGTCGGTCTTCTTGTCGACGGAGATGCGCGCCGGGTTGCGCACACCCATCACGTAGATCTCGCCGCGCGTCTTGCCCCCGCCCTCGGCGGTCTCCTTGCCGGTGAAGAGGTTGCCCTCGGGGAGCGTGTACGTCCCGTCCGGCTCCGGGTGGATGCGCAGGATCTTGCCGTTGAGGTTGTTGGTGTTGCCGGCCGTGCGGCGCGCGTCGGCGAAGGACACGCCCTTGAAGTTGGGCTGCGGGTTGTTGCCGGAGTAGCCGTCGCTGAAGCCGCTGGAGTTGTTGTCACCGGTGGCGATGTACAGGTTCCCCTTGGAGTCCCAGGCCATCCCACCGCCCGCGTGGCAGCAACTGTGGATCTGCACCGGCCACTTGAGCAGCACCTTCTCGCTGCCCAGGTCCAGCTTGTCGGTCGCCTGGTCGAGGGTGAAGCGGGAGACGCGGCGCTCGGCCATGTGCGTGTCCCGGTTGATCTCGGAGTGCGGGGTGTAGTGCAGGTACACCCACCCGTTCTCCTCGAACCCCGGGTCCAGCTCGATGCCGAGCAGGCCCTCCTCGACCTTGGTCAGCTCGTCGCCGCCGCCCTTGTTGCCGAAGACGGTCAGCGCGCCCGCCAGGGTGACCTTGTCGGTCTTCGGGTCCCAGACGTGGATCTCGCCGGTGCCCTTGCCGACGTTCGGGTCGTTCCAGTCGGTCACCACGGGGTGGGAGGAGTCCGTGCCGCCGCGGCCGATGTAGAAGACGCGGCCGTCGGGGGCGGTGACCAGGCCGTGCGGTTCGCCGATCTGGTCGTTCTGACCGGGCTGGTTGGGGTCGGTCAGCCGCTCGGCCTTGTAGTTGGCGGTGATGGTCGCCTTGCAGTCGGCCTGCGCCAGCCGCGTCGTCCACAGCAGGGCGCCGCGCAGGTGGGCGCGGAAGTCGGTCTCGTCGTACGACGACACCGTGCCGCCCATGCCGGTGTAGAAGGACCGCCCGCCGTCGTAGTCCCGGCACCAGCTGACCGGGTGGTCCCACCCGTTGGCGCCCGCTCCGGGCCGGTACGTCGACTCGCGCACCCGGGCGACCGTGTGCACCTCGCCGGACGGGTTCTTCTGCCAGTTGAACCACTGGTCGGGCCGCTTCCACTGCATCGGCAGGTCCTTGGTGGCCGGATGGTTCCGGTCGCCGACCTCGACGGTGGCCCGCTGGACGTCCGTCGGGCTGGACGCGGCGGGCCGGGCGCCGACCAGACCGGTGAACCAGTCCGAGTACGGCTCCGCGCGGGCCGCGTCGTGGATGCCGACGAAACCGCCGCCGGCCTCCATGTACGCCTCCAGGCCCGCCTCCTGGTCCGGATCGAGGACGTCACCGCCCCCGGTCAGGAACACGATCGCGTTGAAGCGGCTGAGCTTCTTCCCGTTCGTGAAGACCGAGGCGTCGTCCGTGGCCTCGACCTTGAAGCGTTCCTTCGCGGGGCCGGACAGCCCGATCCGCTCGATCGCCGCGATCCCGGCGTTCACCACCGGCGACTCGTCGCCGGCCGCGGCGGATCCGTAGAAGACCAGGACGCGTACGTTGGCGCCGCCCGGAGGCGACGTGATGGACATCGTTGTCAGGGCTGGTTCCGGCGCCGGCCGCGCGCTGGCGGCAGGGCCGGACAGCAGTCCGGCGGTGACGAGTCCGGCGGTCGCGAACGCCGCCCAACTCTTTCTTCTCGCGCTCAACCCTCGCAAGTGCATGGGCACCTCCTCGGTCACGGCAGCAGCGCCAAGGAAGTTAGACCTCTTTGCGTGATCCGCCAATAGGTATCACCGATATGGATCGAACTTTGTCCTGAGCGTGGATAAACGGCGCGGGGCCCGGTACCGTCTCACCGGCTCATCACAGCTACGTCTGAGCAAATTCCGTACCAGTGTGGGGAGTTCGGCATGGACAGGCGCGGCTTCAACCGGCGGGTGCTGCTGGGCGGCGCTGCCGCCGCGACATCGTTGTCTGCGGTCTCGGGGTCGGCGGGCGCCGCCGACCGGTCGCAGGCGGTGCAGGCGGCGACGGCACCGGCCGGCGGCCAGGTGAAGCACATCAGGCTCTACGCCGAGAAGCTGCCCGACGGGCAGATGGGGTACGGCCTGGAGAAGGGCAGGGCGACGGTTCCGGGCCCGCTGATCGAGCTCAACGAGGGCGACACGCTGCACATCGAGTTCACCAACACGATGGACGTGGCGGCGAGTCTGCACGTCCACGGCCTCGACTACGAGATCTCCAGCGACGGCACGAAGACGAACCGGAGCGACGTCGAGCCCGGCGGCACCCGCACCTACACCTGGCGCACCCACGCCCCGGGGCGCCGCTCGGACGGCACCTGGCGGGCGGGCAGCGCCGGTTACTGGCACTACCACGACCACGTCGTCGGCACCGAACACGGCACCGGCGGCATCCGGGGCGGCCTCTACGGCCCGGTGATCGTGCGCCGCAAGGGCGACGTCCTGCCGGACGCCACGCACACGATCGTCTTCAACGACATGACCATCAACAACCAGGCCCCGCACAGCGGCCCGAACTTCGAGGCCACGGTGGGCGACCGCGTCGAGTTCGTGATGATCACGCACGGCGAGTACTACCACACCTTCCACATGCACGGTCACCGCTGGGCCGACAACCGCACCGGCATGCTCACCGGGCCGGACGACCCCAGCCGGGTCGTCGACAACAAGATCGTCGGCCCGGCGGACTCCTTCGGTTTCCAGGTGATCGCGGGGGAGGGGGTCGGAGCCGGGGCGTGGATGTACCACTGCCACGTGCAGAGCCACTCCGACATGGGGATGGTGGGGCTGTTCCTGGTGAAGAAGGCGGACGGCACGATCCCCGGGTACGACCCGCACGAGCACACCGGGACGGCCGGGGAGACCGCGGAGCACGAGCACTGACGTGCTCTCTTCGCCCAGGGAGGAAGCCCCCTCCCGCCCGGCGGCTGCCGCTATCCTGAGCGGCAGTCGCCGAGGAGGAGCGTCCGTGACCGAGACCGCGCCGCGTCCCACGCTGGAGGCCGTGGCCGCGCGGGCGGGGGTCTCACGGGCCACCGTGTCCCGCGTGGTCAACGGGGCGCACGGGGTGCGCGACGCGCTGGCCGAGCGGGTCCGGCGCGCGGTGGAGGAGCTCGGCTACGTCCCCAACCAGGCCGCCCGCAGCCTGGTGACGAGACGTCACGACGCCGTCGCCGTCGTCGCCGCCGAACCGGAGACCCGGGTCTTCACCGACCCCTACTTCGCCCAGCAGCTCCGCGGCATCAGCAAGGAGCTGACCGCCCACGACAGCCAGCTCGTCCTGCTGCTCACCGAGGGCCGCGAGGACCACGCCCGTGTCGGCCGCTACCTGGCCGGGGGACACGTCGACGGCGCCCTCGTCTTCTCCCTCCACCTCGACGACCCGCTGCCCGGCCTCGTCCGCCGCGCCGGGGTGCCGACCGTGTTCGGCGGACGGCCCGGCTGGGACGACGGCCGGGACGACGTGGTCTACGTGGACAGCGACAACCGCGGCGGCGCCCGCGAGGCCGTGCGCCACCTGGCCGGTCTCGGCCGCACCCGCATCGCGCACATCACCGGCCCGCTCGACCAGACCTCGGCCGTCGACCGGCTCGCGGGCTTCCGGGACGTCCGGGCGGACGCCGGTCCGGAGCTGATCGCGCACGGGGACTTCACGCCGGGCGGCGGTGAGCGCGCGATGCGCGAGCTGCTGGACCGGTGCCCGGACCTGGACGCCGTGTTCGCGGCCAACGACCTCACCGCGGCGGGCGCCCTGCGGGTGCTGCGCGAGCGGGGCCGGCGGGTGCCGGACGACGTGGCCGTGGTCGGCTTCGACGACATGCCGCCGGTGGCCGAGCAGACCGACCCGCCGCTGACCACGGTCCGTCAGGACGTCGAGGGGATGGGCCGGCTGATGGCCCGCCTGCTGCTGCGCGGCCTGGACCGCGGCACCGCCCCAGGCGACTTCCGGACGACGACGACGGACCCGCCGGCCGGCGTCGTCCTGCCGACGACCCTGGTCCACCGCGCCACCGCGTGAGCCGGAACGCGGAGCCCGACGGCGTCCGCGGCGCCGGCCGTCCACCGGCCGTCCGCTGGCCGGAACCGCCGGCGGTCCGGCCGGACGCCGTCCGTCCCGGCGCGGGCCGGAACAGGACCCGGCGGCCCCGCCCACCGGCACCGCTCACGCGCCGTGACGCGCGGCGACCCGCCCGGAGGGCAGGCCCTACGCCTCCCGCGGCGCCGGCCTGAGCACCGCGAACCGGGCGCCGTACGGGTCGGCGAGCCGGGCGAGGCGCCCGGCACCCTCGACGTCCGTCACGGGCATCCGCACCGCGCCGCCCAGCTCCCCGGCCCGGGCGACCGCGGCGTCCGCGTCGGCGACCGCGAAGTACGGCAGCCAGTGGGCGTCCGTCTCCAGCGGGTCGTCGGCGAGCGGGACGAAGCCGCCGAACATGCTCTCCTCGCCCTCCCCGGCCGGGTTCACGCACGTGTACGTCCCGGCGCCGGGGAACGTGACGGCGGAGGTCTCCAGGCCCAGCACCGCCCGGTAGTACGCGGCGGCGGCCGCGACGTCCGGCGTGTACAGCTCGACCCAGCACAGCGCACCGGTCTCGCCGGCCACGCCCAGGCCGCCCAGCCGCCCCGGCTGCCACACGCCGAACACCGCTCCGGCCCGGTCGGCGAGCATCGCCACGGTGCCCTGGCCCATCACGTCCATCGGCCGCATCAGCACACCGCCGTGGGCCCGCTCGGAGGCCTTGGCGGCGGCCTCCGCGTCGGGGACCTGGAAGTACACCGTCCAGGACGGCGGTCCCTGCTCCGGCGTCGTGCGCGCACCGCCGGCCACGATCCGGCCGTCCAGCTCGAAGAAGCCGTACCCCCCGGCCTCGGGTCCCGCCGACCGGAACCGCCAGCCGAAGAGGCCGCCGTAGAAGGACGCGGCGCCGTCGATGTCGGACGTGCCGACGTCGGTCCAGTTCGGAGCACCGGTGACGAAACGGGTGGTGAGCATCATCGCCCTCCTCGGAAGGGTCCCGTTGCCTGCACTGCCGAGTCTTCCACCGACCGCCGACCGTCGCTCCCGCGCGCCGCCGTGCGCGCCCGCACACGCGGGGAGACCATCGGCAGGCCGCTCGGCGCGGTCGCGGGTCCGGCCGGGCGTCGTTGATCCCGCGTTGATCGAACGTTTTTCGTCACGGGGCACGCTCCTGCCCATGCACATCGACACGATCGCGACGCCCGACACCACCTGGCAGCAGGAGGCGTTGTGCGCGCAGACCGGAGCGGACTTCTTCTTCCCCGAGCCCGGAAGCTCCGTGCGGGACGCCAAGCGGATCTGCGCCCTGTGCCCGATCCGCCCGGCCTGCCTGGACTACGCGCTGGCCAACGACGAGCGCTTCGGCGTCTGGGGCGGACTGTCGGAGAAGGAACGGCTGGCACTGCGGCGCACCACGACGCGCTGAGCCCGGCCGGACGCACCCCGCGTGCACGGCACGGGCGGCCGGGGCCGCGGC
>NZ_BDJC01000089.1 GCF_002005565.1 Streptomyces sp. JHA26
GACGCGGTAGGCGGCGGGGCGGCCGGGCTCACGCCCCGGCGGGCTCCCGGGCGTCGTCGCGGGCGTCCTCCGGGAGGGTCACCAGCCAGCGGGTGGCGCGGCGCGGGCGCAGGTAAAGGGCCCAGTACAGGGTGGCGACGGCGGTGATGCCGCCGGTCCACAGCAGGTGGCTGGTCTCCTGCTGGGTCAGGATGTAGGCGAGGACCACGATCAGCAGGACGGGCACGGCGGGCCACAGGGGCATGCGCCAGGCCTGCGTGTGCCGGTGGTCGCCGCGCCGGCACAGCAGGGCGGCGATCGCGACCAGCAGGTACATGCCGGTCACCGAGACGCCGGTGACGCCGTACAGGGTGTCGAGGTCGACGAAGCAGAGCACCGCGCCGG
Organism: Streptomyces sp. JHA26; assembly: GCF_002005565.1. Taxonomy (GTDB): domain Bacteria; phylum Actinomycetota; class Actinomycetes; order Streptomycetales; family Streptomycetaceae; genus Streptomyces. Next base: position 385 of record NZ_BDJC01000089.1, read on the forward strand.
GCACGCCGACCGCGAGGGTGGAGACCCAGGGGGAGCCGAACCGGCCGAGCTCGGCGAAGAGGCGGTTCACCGGTGCGGGCCACGCCTTGTCGCGGGCGGAGGCGAACAGCACGCGCGAGTTCTGGATGACCATCACGATGCCGGCGTTGATGATGGCGAGGGCCACGCAGAGGCTGACGAAGGTGCCGACGGCCGAGTCGGACCAGGCGGTGACCATGGAGCCGATGTCGCCGCCGGTCAGCTCGGCGAGGTCGGAGGCGCCCAGGGTGATGGCGACGACCGGGACCAGGATGATCACCGTGGAGATGGCGAGGGTGGCGAGCACCGTGCGGGCGACGTTGCGGCGCGGGTTCTCCAGCTCCTCGGAGAGGTAGACGGCGGTGGAGAAGCCCTGCGTGATGAACAGGGCGATGGCGAGGCCGGAGACGACCAGCATGGCGGTCACGGCGTCCGCGTGGCCGTCGGCGCCGGCCACCTCCATCGAGGCGAGGCTGCCGAGGCCGCGCTCGCCGTGGGCGAAGCCCAGCACCGCGACGACGGCCGCGGCGATGACCTCCAGGACCAGGAAGACACCGGTGATCCAGGCGTTGGCGCGCAGGTCGAGCAGGCCGGCCAGGGTGGCGAGCACCATGACGCCGGCGCCGGCGACCGACGGGTCGAGGTGCACGACCGGTTCGAGGTAGTCGGCCGTGCCCATCGCGATCACCGGCGGGACGATCATGACGACCAGCAGGGACAGCACGAAGACCAGCCAGCCCGCCAGCCGCCCGGCCATGGTCGACACCATGGCGTACTCGCCGCCCGCGCTGGGGATCATGGTGCCCAGCTCCGAGTAGCAGAACGCCACGGCGACGCAGAGGAGGGAGCCGATGGCGATCGTCAGGGCGGTGGCGGTGCCGAGCGTGCCGAACAGGTCGGGCACGACCACGAACAGCGTGGAGGCGGGGGTCACGCACGAGAGCGTCAGGAGAGTGCCGCCGACGACCCCGATGGACCGTTTGAGCGTCCGGGACTCCGGGTGGTCCGGCCGGTCCGGGGGCGCTGCGGCGGCGGTCTGGGCGGGGCGGAGCGTGTCGGTCATGGAACGGTTCCGATCGACTCGTGCTGTGGGGTTCGGGCGGGAGCGCTATCGCCTCCGGCGGCTTGGTCGTACGTGGTTCTCGTCCGCTCCCGGCGCATGATGGAACCCCGACGAAAACCGGCACGTCAATGGGTGTTCACATACGGAATCCGTTGCCTTGAGGCGGCGCGGCAGCGGTAAAGCGCACCGGAGGCCGTCGAACGCGGCCCGGTTGAGGCGTGCGGGAACCGTAGTCGGGCCGGTGAAAAAACGTGACGCCTTCCGGCATCCGGACGCTGTCGGAGGGGCCCGGTACAGTCCTGGACACAGGTGAATCACAGGATCACGGCGACGGGTGGGGACTCATGAAGCTGAGGTACACGGCGGCCTGGGTGGGGCTGACGGCGGCGACGGTCGTGGCGACGTCCGCGTGCGGTTCGGACGGCGTCGAGGACGCCGCGAAGACCGCGGACAAGACGGCGACGAAGGCCGTGGAGAAGGCGGACACGATCATGGCGGCCCTCACCCGGGCCACCGACCGCACCGAGGAGCTGGGCTCCGCGGAGGTCCGGACGACGACCGACCTGGGCACGGGCGAGCCCATCGCCATGGACGGCACGTACTCCTGGGGCGACGGCTACGCGCTGGACGTCGAGATGGACACGAAGGCCGCGCAGATGCAGGCGCTCACGGACTCCCCGACGGTGCGCACGCTGTTCGTGGACGGCGCCTACTACTACGACATCGACCCGCAGCCCTCCGGCCCGCTCCAGGGCAAGGAGTGGATGAAGATCGACGGGTCGGCCGTGTTCGGCGAGTCCGGTGCCGCCGCGTTCAGCGGGGGCGCCGGGGCCGGCAGCCCGGCGGACTCCATGAAGGGCCTCAAGTACGCGAGCGACGTCGACGACCTCGGTACGGAGACGGTCAACGGCAAGTCCGCGACCCACTACCGGGCCGTCCTCGACGAGAAGGACCTGGGCAAGTTCAAGGAGGCCTACGGCAGCGAGGACAGCCTGCTCAACTCCGGTGCGGGCGACGGCTCGATCACCATGGACATCTGGGTGGGCGACAAGGACCTGCCGGTGCGCCTGAAGCAGGAGTTCGGCTCCATGACGGTCACCATGGACTTCGACAAGTTCGGCGCCACCAAGGAGATCGTGGCCCCGCCCGCCGACCAGACCGGCGACCTCACCGACGAGGTGAAGGCACAGCAGCAGGGCTGAGCCGGACGCGACGGCGCCCCGTCGCACGGGCACCGCGGTGCCCCGTCCCGCACGGGTGGGACGGGGCACCGCGTGTTCCTCCGGGGCTTCGCCTCAGTGGTTGCGGGGGAAGCCCAGGTCCACGCCCGCCAGGGCGTCGGCCGGGTCCGGCCAGCGGGTGGTGACGACCTTGCCGCGGGTGTAGAAGTGCGTGCCGTCGTTGCCGTAGACGTGGTGGTCGCCGAAGAGCGAGTCCTTCCAGCCGCCGAAGGAGTGGTAGCCGACGGGGACCGGGATCGGGACGTTCACGCCGACCATGCCGGCCTCGACCTCCAGCTGGAAGCGGCGGGCCGCGCCGCCGTCCCGGGTGAAGATCGCGGTGCCGTTGCCGAACGGCGAGGCGTTGATGAGGGCCAGGCCCTCCTCGTACGTCTCGGCGCGCAGCACGCACAGGACGGGGCCGAAGATCTCGTCCTGGTAGGCCTTCGCGGTGGTCGGCACCCGGTCCAGCAGGGACAGGCCGATCCAGTGGCCGCCCTCGTAGCCGTCGACGGTGTGGCCGGTGCCGTCGAGGACGACCTCGCAGCCCTCGGCCGCCGCGCCCCGGACGTAGGAGGCCACCTTGTCGCGGTGCGCCTCGGTGATCAGCGGGCCCATCTCGGACGCCGGGTCGTCGCCGGGGCCGATCGTGATCTTCTCGGCGCGCTCGCGGATCTTCTCGACCAGTTCGTCGCCGATCGCGCCGACCGCGACGACCGCGGAGATCGCCATGCAGCGCTCGCCGGCCGAGCCGTAGGCCGCGGAGACGGCCGCGTCGGCCGCCGCGTCGAGGTCGGCGTCGGGCAGCACCAGCATGTGGTTCTTGGCGCCGCCCAGGGCCTGGACGCGCTTGCCGTGGGCCGAGGCGGTGGTGTGGATGTAGCGGGCGATCGGGGTGGAGCCGACGAAGGAGACCGCCTTGACGTCCGGGTGCTCCAGCAGGCGGTCCACGGCCACCTTGTCGCCGTGCACGACGTTGAAGACGCCGTCGGGCAGCCCGGCCTCGGAGAGCAGCTCGGCGAGCCGCACGGCGGCCGACGGGTCCTTCTCGCTCGGCTTGAGCACGAAGGTGTTGCCGCACGCGATGGCGATCGGGAACATCCACATCGGCACCATCGCCGGGAAGTTGAACGGCGTGATGCCCGCGACGACGCCGAGCGGCTGCCGGATCGAGGCCACGTCGACGCGGGTGGCGACCTGCGTCGACAGCTCGCCCTTGAGCTGCACGGTGATGCCGCAGGCCAGGTCGACGATCTCCAGGCCGCGCGCGACCTCGCCGAGGGCGTCGGAGTGCACCTTGCCGTGCTCGGCGGTGATCAGGTCGGCGATCTCGTCGCGGTGGGCGTCCAGCAGCGCCCGGAACCGGAAGAGGATCGAGGTCCGCTGCGCCAGCGAGGACTGGCCCCAGGCCGGGTACGCCTCCTTGGCCGCGGCGACCGCGGCGTCCACCTCGTCGACGGAGGCGAAGGCCACCTTGGTGGTGACCTCGCCGGTCGCCGGGTTCGTCACCGGCCCGTACGTGCCCGAGGCGCCTTCGACGGTCTTGCCGCCGATCCAGTGGTTGACGGTGTTCGTCATGACCGAGAACTCCTTCGCAGTTGGCGGCGACGGGTCGTAGCGTGCCGTTCGTCCAGCTCACGGGCCGCTGCCGGCGACGGTCGGGTCGCGGTCACGGCCATGGCTCCATCCCAGCAGCCGGGCGCCCGCTCGCGCGCCCGACACTGTGTCTGCGGTTCGGGTGTCCGAGTGGACACGTGGGGCGGTACGGCAAAACCTCCGGCGCGGGGCCGAGGCGGGCGGGGAGTCGTCGCGCGCCCTTCGCTCCTGCCAGGGCGAAGCGGCCTCTCCGCGCCGGAGGCGTTTCGTGGGGGCGGCGACGGCGGGAGCGGACCACCGCCCCCGGTGATCGGGTCGTGCGCCATCGCGTTCCCTCCGTACCCGGCCTGGGGTCCTCCCCGGTTTCTAGCCCCGCGCACGGAACGTGTCAATGTTTTGTCCGGACATTCGGACGACATGCCCCGGGTGGCGGGTCGTCCGCGCGCACGGCGGTCCGCCGCCCCCGAAGTCAACCTCCGCACCCGGAGTCCGGGAGACGCCTTTGTGGCACTCGTGTCACGAACATCACCTCCGTGTCACAGGTGTCACGAGCGCGCGACCCCTCGGTCACACCCGGGAACGGGGCCTGACCATCGGTCACCGGGCGTCGTTCACCCGGAACAGGCTTGGTGATCGCCAGCGCAGCACCCGGCTCCCCCCGGCGGCCGTCCCCGGTCGCCGCCGCGGTGCGCGCGGGGAGGTGCGTTCCGTGACCGACCGAAGGCTCTGGTCCTACAAGGACATCGCGGCCCACATCCGGGTCCAGCCGGACACCGTGCGCTCGTACCGCAAGCACGGTCTGCTGCCCCCGCCCGACCACGTGGAGGGCGGAAAGCCCTACTGGTACGCCGACACGGTCCGGGCCTGGGTGGCGTCCCGGCCCCGCAACCGGGGTCGGTAGGACGGAAAACCGTTCCGTGCCCCACGGCCGCGTGGGGCACAGTGCCGTTCATGGACTTCTCCGTGAAACCCGTGCTCACCGGCGAGAAGACGGTCCTGCGGCCGTTCACCACGGCGGACGCCGACGCGATGTGGGAGATCGTCAACGATCCCGAGGTCGTCCGCTTCACCTTCGAGCCGGCCACCGAGCTCACCCTCGACCGGCTGCGCTCCTGGTACGGCGTGCGCACCGCCGCTCCCGACCGGCTCGACCTGGCCGTCACCGACCGGGCCACCGGCGAACTCGTCGGCGAGGTCGTCCTGTACGAGGGGGACCCGGCGGCCCGCAGCTGCACCTTCCGCACCCTGCTCGGGCCCCGGGGCCGCGGCCGCGGGCTGGGCAGCGAGGCGACGCGGCTCATCGTCGGGCACGGCTTCGAACAGGTCGGCCTGCACCGCGTCCAGCTGGAGGTCTACGCCGACAACCCGCGGGCCCGGCGCGTCTACGAGAAGACCGGTTTCACGGTGGAGGGCGTGCGCCGGGAGGCGGCGTGGCGGGACGGCGCCTGGACGGACGAGGTGCTCATGGCCGTCCTCGACCACGAGTGGGCCGTCCACCGCGGCCGGCCGGAGGCGGCGGGCGTCAGGGCTCGATGACCGTCACTCCCGCGCCGGGCGCCGTCCCCATCGCCTCCAGGGCGGCCGGTACGGCGTCCAGCCCGATGGTGGAGGTCACCAGCAGGTCGGGGCGGAGCACGCCGGTGCGGACCAGTTCCAGCATCGACGGGTAGGTGTGCGCGGCCATGCCGTGGCTGCCGAGCAGTTCCAGTTCGAGGGCGACGGCGCGGGCCATCGGGACCGGGGTGGTGCCGTCCGGCGAGGGCAGCAGTCCGACCTGGACGTGCCGGCCGCGGCGGCGCAGGCCGTTCACGGACGCGGCGCAGGTGACGGGCGAGCCGAGGGCGTCGAGGGAGAGGTGGGCGCCGCCGCCGGTGAGGTCGCGGACGGCCGCCGCCGTGTCCCCGGTCCGGCCGGCGTCCACGCACTCGGCCGCACCGAACGTCCGCGCCAGCTCCAGCGCCCGGGGCGACACGTCGACGGCGACGACCCGCGCGCCCGAGGCGGCGGCGATCATCACCGCCGACAGGCCCACCCCGCCGCAGCCGTGCACGGCGACCCACTCCCCCGCCGCGACCCGGCCCTGCTGCACCACGGCCCGGAACGCGGTGGCGAACCGGCAGCCGAGGGAGGCGGCCGTCGCGTACGACATGTCCTCGGGGACGGCGACGAGGTTGACGTCGGCGTGGTCGAGCGCCACGTACTGGGCGAAGGACCCCCAGTGGGTGAAGCCGGGCTGGGTCTGGCGTTCGCACACCTGCCGGTCGCCCGCCGCGCAGGCGGCGCAGCTCCCGCAGGCGCAGACGAAGGGCACGGTGACCCGGTAGCCGGGCCGCCATCCCGTCACCAGGTCCCCGGTCGCCTCGACGACACCGGCGAGTTCGTGGCCGGGCACGTGCGGCAGCGTGATGTCCGGGTCGTGGCCCTGCCAGCCGTGCCAGTCGCTGCGGCACAGCCCGGTGGCCTCGACGCGGACCACCACCCCGTGCGGCGCGGGCTTCGGATCGTCCACCTCCCGCACCCCGGCCGGTTCCCCGAACCTCTCGAACACGACCGCGCGCATCCGCCGTCCCCACTTCCGTCTCTCGTGTGTACCGCCGCGACTTCCGCGTCCGCCGCGCCCCGCGTCCCCGGCCGTCCCGCCGACCGACGGAAGCCTGAGCGATATTCATACCCCCTGGGGGTACAGTGGGGAGTGCGTGGTCCACCGCTGGACCACGGTACTCGCGGGTGCCCGCCCACTCACGGGTGCCCGGCCCCCGCACGACCCGACGAGGAGTACGACATGAGCGCCCAGACCGACACCCAGGGTTCCGTCACCACCGTCTACAAGGTGAGCGGCATGAGCTGCGGACACTGCGAGGGGGCCGTCTCCGGCGAGATCTCGGAGATCCCCGGCGTCGGCTCGGTGCAGGCCGTCGCCGCGACCGGGGAGGTCACCGTCGTCTCCGAGGCCCCGCTCGACGACGAGGCGGTGCGCGCCGCCGTGGACGAGGCGGGCTTCGAGCTCGTCGGCAGGGCCTGAGCACCACCGCCCCCTCACACCCCCAGCAGCATCCACAGCCCCGCCGACCGGGCCGCCCGCACCGGCTCACGGGCCGCCCGTGCCCGGTCCGGTCGGCCCTTCTGGAGCCCGGACATGACCACCACCGCGGACACACCCACGGCCGCCGAGCCGGACCTCGCCGAGGTCGAGCTGCTCATCGGCGGGATGACCTGTGCCTCCTGCGCGGCCCGCGTCGAGAAGAAGCTCAACCGCATGGACGGCGTGAGCGCCACGGTGAACTACGCGACGGAGAAGGCCCGGATCACCTATCCGGCGACCACCCCCGTCGCCGACCTCGTCGCCACCGTCGTCAGGACCGGTTACACCGCCGAGGAGCCCGCGCCGCCGCCGGAACCCACCACCGGGGACGAGCCGGGGCGGGACGGGCCGGAGGACGACCCCGAGCTGTCGGCCCTGCGCCGGCGCCTCGTCGTCTCGGTCGTCCTGGCCGCCCCCGTCGTCCTGCTCGCGATGGTCCCGGTGCTCCAGTTCGACAACTGGCAGTGGCTCTCGCTCACCCTGGCCGCCCCCGTCGTCGTCTGGGGCGGGCTGCCCTTCCACCGCGCCGCCTGGACCAACCTCCGGCACGGCGCGGCCACCATGGACACGCTGGTCTCGCTCGGCACGCTGGCCGCGTTCGGCTGGTCGCTGTGGGCGCTGTTCTTCGGGGACGCGGGCATGCCGGGCATGCGGCACGGCTTCGACCTCACCGTCTCCCGCGCCGACGGCGCCTCCGCCATCTACCTGGAGGCCGCCGCCGGGGTCACCGCCTTCCTGCTCCTCGGCCGCTGGCTGGAGGCCCGTTCCAAGCGCCGCGCCGGCGCCGCGCTGCGGGCGCTGATGGAGCTGGGCGCCAAGGACGTGGCCGTGCTGCGCGACGGCCGGGAGGTGCGCGTGCCCGTGTCCCGGCTGGCGGTCGGCGACCGGTTCGTCGTCCGGCCCGGCGAGAAGATCGCCACCGACGGCACCGTGACCGAGGGCGCCGGCGCCGTGGACGCCTCCCTGCTGACCGGCGAGTCGGTGCCGGTGGACGTGACCGTCGGCGACACCGTCACCGGCGCCACCGTCAACGCCGGGGGCCGGCTGGTGGTCGAGGCCACCCGGGTCGGCGCCGACACGCAGCTCGCGCGGATGGCGAGGCTGGTGGAGGACGCGCAGAACGGCAAGGCCGAGGTGCAGCGGCTCGCCGACCGGATCTCCGGCGTCTTCGTGCCCGTCGTGCTGCTGATCGCGGCCGGCACCTTCGGGGGGTGGCTGGGCACCACCGGGGACACGGTCGCCGCGTTCACCGCGGCCGTCGCCGTGCTGATCATCGCGTGCCCGTGCGCGCTCGGTCTCGCCACTCCGACCGCGCTGCTGGTCGGTACGGGGCGCGGCGCCCAGCTCGGCATCCTGATCAAGGGCCCGGAGGTGCTGGAGTCCACGCGGCGCGTCGACACGGTCGTCCTGGACAAGACCGGCACCGTCACCACCGGCCGCATGACCCTGCACGAGGTGTACGCCGCCGAGGGCACCGACGAGAAGCAGCTGCTGCGGCTGGCGGGCGCGGTCGAGCACGCCTCCGAGCACCCGGTGGCCCGCGCGGTCGCGGCCGGCGCCGAGGAGCGGGCCGGCGCGCTGCCGGACGTGGAGGACTTCGAGAACGTCCCCGGGCGCGGCGTACGCGGGCGCGTGGAGGGCCGTGAGGTGGCCGTGGGGCGCCTCTACGACGACCTGCCCGACGGGGTGGCCCGCGCCAAGGAGGAGGCCGAGAGGGAGGGCCGCACGGCCGTCGTGGTCGGCTGGGACGGGGTGGCACGGGGTGTCGTCGCCGTCGCGGACGCCGTGAAGGAGACCAGCGCCGAGGCGGTGGCCGGGCTGCGTCGGCTGGGCCTCGCGCCCGTGCTGCTGACCGGCGACAACCGGCGGGTCGCCGAGTCGGTCGCCCGGACCGTCGGCATCGACGAGGTGATCGCGGAGGTCCTGCCCGAGGAGAAGGTCGACGTGGTCCGGCGGTTGCAGGCCGAGGGCCGTACGGTCGCCATGGTCGGGGACGGCGTCAACGACGCCGCCGCGCTCGCCACCGCCGATCTGGGCCTGGCGATGGGCACGGGGACGGACGCGGCGATCGAGGCGGGCGACCTGACGCTGGTGCGCGGGGACCTGCGGGTGGCGGCGGACGCGATCCGGCTGTCCCGGCGGACCCTGTCGACGATCAAGGGCAATCTCGTGTGGGCCTTCGGCTACAACGTGGCCGCGCTGCCGCTGGCCGCCGCGGGGCTGCTGAACCCGATGATCGCGGGCGCGGCGATGGCGTTCTCGTCGGTGTTCGTCGTCACCAACAGTCTCAGGCTGCGCACGTTTCGCTGAGATCCGCGGGTGAAGTGTGGCGAAGTGCCTCTGGAGTCCGGCACGTCCCTCACATAAGCTCTTCACAAGGCTCGCGCATCTTCCTTACGCTGGGGTCCCGTTCGACATGCCGGGGCTCTTGCGTGGTTAACGGACACATGCAAGAGACGCAGATCACAGTGAAGTGAACGTAACCATCGAAGGGGTTCGAGGGTCTAAGTTGGCGATGTCAGGCAGCGTCTTGGGGGGCGCCACCTGACATCTGGGGATGTCTTGGGGGACTTTCCCAGAGATGCGTCGCCGGGACACGTACACCGGGAAGCTTTGAGCGGCCCTCCCGGGCGTGCGCTGTCCCGGCAGGCCGCAGTACGGATGCAGCACGTTCACAGCGATTCAGGCGCTGTCCTCACAGACGCCCGGCCGGATCCCGTGGGGGGAATCCGCACCGGGACATGGGAAGGCGCCCTGGTCGTCGGCCCGTGGGGGGACCGACGCCGGGGCGCCTTCTTTTTTCTGCGGTTGTCCGACACGCCCGAAGGGGCGTGGGGGAACCGCGTGACCGGCCGTCGGACGGCCCGCGGTCGCCCACACCCCTCAGCGACGAACTCTCAGGCGCACGGCGCCGGCACCGGCGGGTGTCAGCGCTCCTCGACCGGGACGAAGTCGCGCTCGACGACGCCCGTGTAGATCTGGCGCGGGCGGCCGATGCGGGAACCCGGCTCCTTGATCATCTCGTGCCACTGGGCGATCCAGCCCGGCAGGCGGCCGAGGGCGAACAGGACCGTGAACATCTCGGTCGGGAAGCCCATGGCCCGGTAGATCAGGCCGGTGTAGAAGTCGACGTTCGGGTAGAGGCTGCGCGAGACGAAGTAGTCGTCGGAGAGCGCGTGCTCCTCGAGCTTCAGGGCGATGTCCAGCAGCTCGTCGGACTTGCCGAGGGCGGAGAGCACGTCGTGCGCGGCGGCCTTGATGATCTTGGCGCGCGGGTCGAAGTTCTTGTAGACCCGGTGGCCGAAGCCCATCAGGCGGACGCCGTCCTCCTTGTTCTTCACCTTGCGGATGAAGGAGTCGACGTCGCCGCCGGCGTCGCGGATGCCCTCGAGCATCTCCAGCACCGACTGGTTGGCGCCGCCGTGCAGCGGGCCCCACAGGGCGTTGATGCCGGCGGAGATCGAGGCGAACATGTTCGCCTGCGAGGAGCCGACCAGGCGGACCGTGGAGGTCGAGCAGTTCTGCTCGTGGTCCGCGTGCAGGATCAGCAGCTTGTCCAGGGCGGCGACGACCGTCGGGTCGAGCTCGTACTCCTGCGCCGGGACCGAGAAGGTCATGCGCAGGAAGTTCTCGACGTAGCCGAGGTCGTTGCGCGGGTAGACGAACGGGTGGCCGATCGACTTCTTGTACGCGTAGGCCGCGATCGTCGGAAGCTTGGCGAGCAGCCGGATCGTGGAGAGGTTGCGCTGGCGCTCGTCGAACGGGTTGTGGCTGTCCTGGTAGAACGTGGACAGCGCGGAGACGACCGAGGACAGCATGGCCATCGGGTGGGCGTCGCGCGGGAAGCCCTTGTAGAAGTTCTTGACGTCCTCGTGCAGCAGGGTGTGCTGCGTGATCTCGCCCTTGAACGCGGCCAGCTGGTCGACGGTGGGCAGCTCGCCGTTGATCAGCAGGTAGGCGACCTCCACGAAGGAAGAGCGTTCCGCCAGCTGCTCGATCGGGTAGCCGCGGTACCGGAGGATGCCCGCCTCGCCGTCCAGGTACGTAATGGCGGATTTGTAGGCGGCGGTGTTGCCGTAACCACTGTCCAGCGTCACCAGACCGGTCTGGGCGCGGAGCTTCCCGATGTCGAAGCCCTTGTCACCGACGGTGCTGTCGATCACCGGGTAGGTGTACTCGCCGTCGCCGTACCGCAGTACTACCGAGTTGTTGGTGTGCTCGCTCACGTCTTCCCTCACCGACGTAGTGCCTCATCTTCGAGGTGCCCTGACTGTCTCTACCATCCCCCACTTGGCTCAGGAGAGTGCACTCGGGGTCGACCATCGGGCCTATTGGCGGCACTGAGTGCCGCCAACTTGCCCATCCTGCCCCTTCTGCCGTGGTTGCGGAAGTGCTCTGTGACCTTCGCGACTCATTTGATCGATCATTTTTTTCCACAGGGGCCGGCGGTTTCACCGCAAGGCCTGCGTCTCAGGAGCCCGCGAGCCGGAAGTCGAGCGCCGTGCAGCGCCGCCCGGCGGAGACCGTGCGCACCGCCTGTCCGATCGCCTTGCGCGAGCCGACGAGGACGACCAGCTTCTTGGCCCGGGTGACCGCCGTGTAGAGCAGGTTCCGCTGGAGCATCATCCAGGCGCCGGTGGTCACGGGGATCACCACCGCCGGGTACTCGCTGCCCTGGGAGCGGTGGATGGTCACGGCGTAGGCGTGGGCCAGCTCGTCCAGTTCGTCGAACTCGTACGGGACCTCCTCGTCCTCGTCCGTCAGGACGGTGAGGCGCTGCTCCACCGGGTCGAGCGAGGTGACCACGCCCACGGTGCCGTTGAAGACGCCGTTCTCGCCCTTCTCGTAGTTGTTGCGGATCTGGGTGACCTTGTCGCCGACGCGGAAGACGCGCCCGCCGAAGCGCTTCTCCGGCACGTCGGGGCGGCTCGGGGTGACGGCCTGCTGGAGCAGCCCGTTCAGCGCGCCGGCGCCGGCCGGGCCCCGGTGCATGGGCGCGAGGACCTGCACGTCGCGGCGCGGGTCGAGCCCGAACTTCGCGGGGATGCGGCGCGCGGCCACGTCCACGGTGAGCCGTCCCGCCTCCTCGGTGTCGTCCTCCACGAAGAGGAAGAAGTCCTTCATGCCGTCGGTGACGGGGTGCTGCCCGGCGTTGATCCGGTGCGCGTTGGTCACCACGCCGGACTGCTGGGCCTGGCGGAAGACGCGGGTGAGGCGGACGGCGGGGACGGGGCTGCCGTCGGCGAGCAGGTCGCGCAGGACCTCCCCGGCACCGACGCTGGGCAGCTGGTCGACGTCCCCGACGAAGAGCAGGTGGGCGCCCGGGGGCACCGCCTTGACGAGCTTGTTGGCGAGGAGGAGGTCCAGCATGGACGCCTCGTCGACCACGACGAGGTCGGCGTCGAGGGGGCGGTCCCGGTCGTAGGCGGCGTCACCGCCCGGCTTGAGCTCCAGCAGGCGGTGCACGGTCGACGCCTCGGCGCCGGTCAGCTCGGCGAGGCGCTTGGCGGCGCGGCCGGTCGGGGCGGCGAGGACGACCTTGGCCTTCTTGGCGCGGGCCAGCTCCACGATCGACCTGACCGTGAAGGACTTGCCGCAGCCGGGGCCGCCGGTGAGGACGGCGACCTTCTCGGTCAGCGCCAGCTTGACGGCGGCCTCCTGCTCGGGGGCGAGGTCGGCGCCGGTGCGGCCCTTCAGCCAGCCGAGCGCCTTGTCCCAGGCCACGTCCCGGAAGGCGGGCATCCGGTCCTCGTCGGTGCGCAGGAGGCGCCGCAGCTGGGAGGCGAGGGACAGCTCGGCGCGGTGGAAGGGGACCAGGTAGACGGCGGTGACGGGGTCGCCGCCCTCCGGATCGGGGACCTTCTCGCGTACGACGCCGGGGTCCTCGCCGTCCGCCTCCGGCTCGGCGGCCAGCTCGCCGAGGCACTCGATGACGAGCCCGGTGTCCACCTGGAGCAGCTTGACCGCGTCGGCGATCAGCTTCTCCTCGGGGAGGTAGCAGTGCCCCTGGTCGGTGGCCTGCGACAGCGCGTACTGGAGCCCCGCCTTCACCCGGTCCGGGCTGTCGTGCGGGATGCCGACGGACTGGGCGATCCTGTCGGCGGTGAGGAAGCCGATGCCCCAGACGTCGGCGGCGAGGCGGTAGGGCTGGTTCTTCACGACGGAGATGGAGGCGTCGCCGTACTTCTTGTAGATGCGCACGGCGATGGACGTCGACACCTCGACGGTCTGGAGGAAGAGCATGACCTCCTTGATCGCCTTCTGTTCCTCCCAGGCGTCGGCGATCTTCTTGGTCCGCTTGGGGCCGAGGCCGGGGACCTCGATGAGCCGCTTGGGCTCCTCCTCGATGATGGTGAGGGTGTCGATGCCGAAGTGCTGGGTGATGCGGTCGGCGAAGACCGGCCCGATGCCCTTGACGAGGCCGGAGCCGAGGTAGCGCCGGATGCCCTGGACGGTGGCGGGCAGGACGGTCGTGTAGTTCTCGACGTGGAACTGCTTGCCGTACTGGGGGTGGGACCCCCAGCGGCCCTCCATCCGCAGCGACTCCCCCACCTGCGCCCCGAGCAGCGCGCCGACGACGGTCAGCAGGTCGCCGGCGCCCCGGCCGGTGTCGACGCGGGCGACCGTGTAGCCGTTCTCCTCGTTGGCGTACGTGATGCGTTCCAGGACGCCTTCGAGAACGGCGAGCCTTCGTTCGCCGGGGGCGGCGGCTGCGGGCTGGTTGGGCATGGTCCGACGGTACCTGTGGGGTGTGACAGGGGGCGGCCGGGCAGGGCGCTTCTCCGTACGATCGGTGCGTGGACTACGTGAGGATGCGCGCCATCGCCGAAGACCTCGGGGCGTATGCGGAGCGGCTCGAAGGGGCCTGGCGGGTCGAGATCGGGCCGTCCGGTCCGGTACTGGCGATGACGCGCCCCTCGAAGCGACGCGAGGGAACCGTCCGCCGTATCCGCAACCAGCTCGATGAACAGGTGCCCGCGACCCACCCGGGCTACATCTGCGCGAACGGCCCCCAGATCGAGCACCCGACGATCGGCCGCATGCGTCGCCCCGACGCCGTCGTCATCCCGGAGGCCGCCCTCGACGAAGAGGGCCTCGCCGTCGACGCGGCGCAGGTCCTGGCCGCCGTCGAGATCGTCTCGCCGTCCGGTCCGGGCAACGCCTACGACGAGAAGCTGGCCGACTATCCGGCCATGGGCATCCCGCACTGCATGATCGTGGACCCGCGCACGGGCACGATCGAGGTGCACTCCGAGCCGTGCAAGGGCCGCTACAGCAGCAAGGAGCCGTACATCTTCGGCGACGCGGTGCCCTTCGGGCCGTGGACGGTGCGGACGTCGGAGTTCCGCCGGTACGGGAAGGACGGCTGAACGTCGGGCGGGCGTCCCGGTCAGGTCCGTAGCCGCTCGAGCTCGTCCGCTCGGCGGAGGTCCTTGGGGCGGCCGAGGGCGCGCCGCATGCGGATCAGATCGTCGAGGGCGACGTAGCGGATGGCGAAGCCCGCCGGGTCGTGCGCGGTCTCCGCGCCGGTCAGGCAGGGCATGACGTCCATGTCGCCCCAGGGAAGAGCGGCGGTGCACAGGTCTCCACCGGCACCGGTGACCCGGTACCCCACCTGCTCCCGGTGGAGGTCGGGCAGGTCGGTGCACCCGCACCGGACGAGGGCGTCGCGCAGGGCGTCCGCCTCCTGCGGGGTGCCGTCCCACAGGAGGTCGAGGTCGCCGGTCAGCTCGGTGGAGCCGTGCATGATGCCGGCGACCTGGCCGATGACCACGACCCGCGAACCGGCCTCGTGGAGCGCCCGGAGGAAGGGGAACGGGTCGAAGCCGAGGGCCCCGTCCGTGGCGAAGGTGCCCAGCACGTCGTCGGCGTCGTCGGGGTGACGCCCGACGGGCGCCCGCTCCCGCGTCGCCTCCTCGGTCCGGGCGATCGCCTGCCGCAGGCGCAGGGCGGGTGTCTGGCTCACGGGCCCATTCAACACGAGCCGTCCGCCTCGTCGACCTCGCCGAACTCCTCGGCACGGAGCTGGTCTCCGACGCCGTACGGCACACCGAGGGCCCCGCCGCCCTGCGCGTGTGGTGGTCGCCGCCGGGGGCCTTGCGGATCGGGGCGTGGGACACCGATCCCGAACCGCCGCTGCCACCACGTCCGTTCGAGGCCGAGGCCGGGCAGGAGGACGGGCGGAGTCCGGCCCTGGTGCGGGCCGGCAGCGGCCTGATGCGCCGACTCCCCGCGCCTGTAGCCTCGGTGGGTTCCCGACGTCTCGCCGCCTGGAGGAAGTACCCGTGAGAAAAGGCCCGTTCGTCGCCCTGGCCACCGCCACCGCCGCACTGGGGACGGTGCTCGGTGCGCTCGCCCTGCAGCTGGATGCCGACGGCTACGGGCAGTACGTCGACTCCGTGGCGACCTTCAGCGTCCTGATGTTCATCACCTCGGCCCTGGTCATGGTGACCTGGCTGCGGGACGGCCGTCCGCACGCGGACTGACGGCGTGTGCCGCGACGGGCAGGTTCCCGAGCTCTTCCGCCCCGACGAGGACGCGTCGCTGACCGCCCCGGCCAGGGACGCGCTGCTCGCCCTCCTCCACGACCCGGACGCCACGACCAGGTTCCACGCCTGCCGGGTCGCCGTGGGCGACGACCTCCTCGCCCCGGTCGTGCGGGCGTTGCTCGCACTGGCCGAGGGCCCGGACGCCGAGCTGCGGGGCGGGGCCGCCGTACTGCTGGCCTCCTGCCGGGACCGTACGCCCGCCGTCGCCGACGCCCTGTTCGCGCTGCTGGACGAGGACCACCTGCTCACCCGCCTGGAGGCCGCCTACGGTCTCGCGCTGCGCGACGATCCGCGCACCGGTGAGGCGATCGAGCGGGTCGGGCCGCTCGGCGAAGGGTTCCGGGAGGACCACAGGGTCGACGCCCTGTGGGACTGGACTCAACGGGAGAACCGGCCCTGGCCGCTCGCGCCGGGCTCCGGGACCGCGTAGACCCTACGGAGCGACGCGCGCGGCCGTCAGAGTGCCGCGAACAGGCCCTCCAGCGGCGCCGGGGTGCGGGTCGGGTCCAGGGCCTCCACCAGGACGCGGCCGTAGTGGATCTTGCGGCCCGACCTGGTGCCCAGGAAGCGGCGGAGTTGCTGCTGGGCGGCGCGGCCCTGCTGGGCGGGCTGCTGGAGGAAGGTCTGCAGGCGGCGTGACTCGCCCTCCGTCTCGACGAGTTCCGTCACCGTGCTCACGCCCAGCGCGCGGATCAGCTCGTCCTCCAGGTCCGCCGCGCAGACGAACAGGCCCTGTGGGGCGGCGTCGGCGCGGGCCAGGGCCCGGACGTAGAAGTCCTGCTCCCGCTCGTCGCACAGGCCCACGAGGCGCAGGTCCAGAGCGGAGGGGCCGAGGACCTCGGCGAAGCGGCCGACGCTCATGGCGCCGCCCATCGGGAGGACACAGACGCCCTCCGCGGCCAGGTCCCGGCCGTGCCGCGCGGCCATCGCGTCGACGGCCGCCGCGTCGCTCGGTCCTTCGAGGAGGACGGCGGTGTGGATGAACAGCTGGTCGGCCAGGTCCTGCGCCGGACCGCCGGGGCCGCCGGCCGCCCACGCGGTGACCGCGTCACGAAACGCCCCCATGGTCGTCATGGGGCCAGTGTCCCGCCCGTGTGCACCGTCGCGGTAGTGGATTTCGGCGGGGCGGGGCGGGGCGGACTGCGGCGGCCTGCGCCGCTCAGCGGTGCAGGGTGGTCGGGCGCCCCATCTGCGTGAGCTTCTCCGGGTTGCGCACCGCGTAGAGCCCCGTGATGCGGCCGTCGTCGAAGCGCACCGTCACGACGGTGTCGAGTTCGCCGTCGAGCCGGATGATCAGGGCCGGATGCCCGTTGACCTGGGCCGGGTCCATCCGTACCTCCACGTCCAGCTTGACCAGGCCGCCCAGCACGAGGCGGGCCACCTTGTCGGCGCCGATGACGGGCCGCAGGACGGCCTGCTTGATGCCGCCGCCGTCGCCGAGCAGGACGACGTCCGGGGAGAGGACGTCGAGCAGCCCCTGCAGGTCGCCCGTCTCCACGGCCCGCTGGAACGCCGCGAGCGCCTTGCGGGACTCGGTCGCCGAGACCTCCCCGCGCGGGCGGCGGGCCGCGACGTGCGCGCGGGCCCGGTGCACGGTCTGGCGGACGGCGGCCAGGCTCTTGTCGACGGCCTCGGCGATCTCGTCGTAGTCGAGTTCGAACACCTCGCGCAGCACGAACACCGCCCGCTCGGTGGGCGAGAGCGTCTCCAGGACCAGCATCATCGCCGTCGACACGCTGTCGGCCAGCTCCACGTCCTCGGCCACGTCGGGTGTGGTGAGCAGTGGCTCGGGCAGCCAGGAGCCGACGTAGGACTCCTTGCGGCGGCCGAGCGTGCGCAGCCGGTTCAGTGCCTGGCGGGTGGTGATCCGGACCAGGTACGCGCGGCGGTCGCGCACCGTGTCGAGGTCGACTTCCGCCCACTTCAGCCAGGTCTCCTGGAGGACGTCCTCGGCGTCCGCGGCCGAGCCGAGCATCTCGTAGGCGACGGTGAAGAGCAGGTTGCGGTGGGCGACGAAGGCGTCCGTCGCGGGGTCGAGGGGTCCACCGTCGGCACCGGCTGCGGTGCCTTCTGTCGCGTCGCCCTGCTCGCGGCCGCTGTTCTCGCTGGTCACCGGCTTCTCCCGTTCGTTCGGTCCCTGCGGGGTCTCGCGCACGGGACACCGCTCGCCCCGGTTCTGTGACACCCGCCGGTGGTGTCCTGCCTCACGTCCGCGCCCTGTCACAGGGTGCGGGCCGCCGGCGTCTTGTGTGCGTCACTGAGGCACCGAGAGCGAGGAAGAGATCATGGACTCCCGATTCAACCTGTTCGAGAACGAGTTCGGCGTCAGGTTCGCGAAGCGGTTCGCGGGCGTTGGGGTGCTGCTGCACCAGTCGACGCTGCCGAAGGCCACGCAGGAGCTGGTGTCGCTGCGGGCCAGCCAGATCAACGGCTGCGGCCACTGCATCGACATGCACGTCAAGGAGGCCGCGGCGGCCGGGGAGAGCGCGGTCCGGCTGCACCTGGTCGCCGCCTGGCGCGAGTCCACCGTGTTCACCGAGGCCGAGCAGGCGGCGCTGGCCCTCGCCGAGGAGGGCACCCGGCTCGCCGACGCGCACGAGGGCGTGTCCGACGAGACGTGGGAGCTGGTGCGCAAGCACTACGACGACGACCAGGTCGCCGCGCTGGTCTGCCAGGTCGCCCTGATCAACGCGGCCAACCGGCTTGCCGTGATCACGCACCAGAAGGGTGGGGCGTACGAGGCGGGGATGTTCAAGGCGGCTGTCGAGGGCTGAGCAGGCGTTTTTCTGGGCGTGTGGCGCGTGGCGCGTGGCGGCGAGGGCGGCTTGGAAGTGGCCGTGGGGCCACTCGCTTCCTTGCCAGGGTCGTGCCTCCGCGAGGGAGAAGCGAGCGAGCGGCCCGGAAGAAACGGGTGGCCTAGGCACGCCGTTCCCCGGGGCGGGTCATCCCGTCGCCCGGCATGAGGGGCGCGTCGGCGCCTCGCCTGCACGCCGGGCGGGCTT
>NZ_BDJC01000090.1 GCF_002005565.1 Streptomyces sp. JHA26
CCGCCGCCGCCGAGAGCCGCGCCGAGCTGACCGCCGCCCGCGCCGCCGACGCGGCCACCGCCGCCGAGCGCGCCCACCGGGCCGAACGACGCACCGCCGAGGCGCTCGCGGCCGAGGAACGACTCGCCGAACTGCTCGGCCTGGCCGCCCGCCCCCGCCCCGGCATCCCCCAGCCGCGGCAGGACACCGACCGCGACCCCGCCGTCACGCCCGGGGCCTCCGACGCCGCCCTCACCCCCGAGGAGCTCGACCGCTTCGCCGACGAGCTGCGCGAGCTGCTCGACGACACCGTCTCCTCCGCCGAACGCCAGCTGTTCGACCTGCGCACCGCCGCCGCCGACGACTCCCGCATCCTCGGCGCCCTCGGCGACGGCGGACTGCTGCCGCCCGGCCCGGACGTGCTGGCCACCGTCGAGTTCCTCGGCGAGCACGGCATCCCCGCCCTGCCCGGCTGGCGCTACCTGGCGCAGGCCGTCGACCCCGCCGACCACGCGCGCGTGCTGGCCGCCCGGCCCGAGCTGGTCGACGGCGTGATCATCACCGACCCCGGATCGCACACCCGCGCCCGGGACGTCCTCGGCGACGCGGCCCTGCTGCCGCGCTCCGCGGTCGCCGTCGGCACCGCCGCCGCCCTGCTCGCGCCCACCCCCGCCCCCGGCTCCGGCGTCGAGGACGTCTTCCTCGTACCGCCGAACCCGGCCATGCACGACGAGCACGCCGCCGACGAGGAGCGGCAGGCCCTGCGCGCGCGGGCGGCGGAACGCGACGAGGAGATCCGCACGCTCGCCGCCCGGCTCGGCAAGGACCGGGAACTGGCGGCCCGGCTCGCCTCCTGGCGCACCGGCTGCCCCACCGGACACCTTGCCGAACTGGCCCGGGCCGCCGAGGAGGCGCGCGCCTTCGCCGAGGAGGCCGAGGCCGAGCTGACCGAGGCGCGCACCCTGCGGGCCGAGGCCGACGAGAGCGCCGCCGAGGCCATGCGGATGCGCGACGAGCGGCAGGAGACCGCGCAGAAGGCCCGCCGCGCCGCCGACGCCCTCGCCGGACTCGCCTTCCGGCTGCGCGAACGCGCCGGCTGGCAGGCCAGGCTGAGGGAACTCGCCGACGAGGCCGCCGAGGCCGAGGCCCGCGCACAGTCCTGTCTGGAGCGGGCCCGCGCCGCCGACGAGGACCGCCGCGCCGCCCAGCGCGCCGCCGACGACGCCCGTCGCACCGCCCGCGCGCTGCGCGCCGAGCGCTCCGAGATCGCGGGCGCCCCCGACGACGTACCCGAGGACGCGCCCGGGAACGGCACGGACGCGCCGAAGGCGTCCCTGCCGGACCTCCGCGAGGCCTACCGCGCCGCCTCCCAGGTGTACGAGAAGGTCGGCGTCGGTGCCGACCTGCGCGCCGAGCAGGCCCGCGCGGAGAGCGACGAGAGCGCCGCCCGCGCGGAGCTGGACCGGCTCAGCAACAAGGTCCGCACCCGCGCCGCCCAGCTCCTGGAGTCGCCCGACGGCTCCGACGGACCCTCCCGGCAGGCCGCCGCCGCCCGCGCCGAGGAGCTGGTACAGCTCCTGGAGACCCGCATGTCGGCCGCGAGCGAGCAGCTCGGCCGACTGCGCGGCGAGGCGGAGCGGCACGCGCCCGAGGACGGCGACGCCCACACCGAACTCCCCGAGGACCTGGTCCCGGCCGATGCCGAGCACGCCCAGGCCCTGCTGCGCACGGCCACCGCCGAACTCGCCTCCCGCACCGAGGCGCTGGCCCGGGCCCGCGACGCCCACGCCGAGCTGCTCGACGCGCACCGTGGAGCCGAGGACGCGGCCGGCGGCTTCGAGGAGATCGCCGCGATGCTCCGCGACCTGCTGCGCGACCCCGCGTCCGACGACGAGACGGAGGACTGCGAGCCCTACCCGGGGAACCTGGACGAAGCCCGGCAGACCGCCGCCGAGGCCCGCCGGGCGCTGCGCGGCTGCGCCGCCGACCTGTCCGCCGCCGAGGCGGCCGTCCGCGAGGCGAGCGACGTCCTCGTCCGGCACGCCAACTCCACGCGCTACGAACAGGTCCGCACCCCGGCACGGCAGCAGATCCGCGAGCTGCCCGCCTCCGCGCTGCCGGAGCACGCGGGCAAGTGGGCGGAGGCCTTCGCGCCCCGGCTCCGGGTCCTCACCGACGAGCTGGCCCAGCTGGAACGCAACCGCGACTCGATCGTGGACCGGCTGCGCGGCCTGGTCGAGTCCGCGCTCGCCACGCTCCGCTCCGCCCAGCGGCTCTCCCGGCTGCCGGAGGGGCTCGGCGAGTGGTCCGGGCAGGAGTTCCTGCGCATCCGCTTCGAGGAGCCCGACCAGGCCACCCTCACCGAGCGGCTGGGCGAGGTCGTCGACGAGGCGACCCGGGCGGCGGTGAAGAAGAACTCCGACCTGCGCCGCGACGGCATGTCCCTGCTGCTGCGCGGCGTCGCCGCCGCCCTGCAGCCCAAGGGCGTCGCCGTCGAGATCCTCAAGCCCGACGCCGTCCTGCGCGCCGAGCGCGTCCCCGTCGGACAGATGGGCGACGTCTTCTCCGGCGGCCAGCTGCTCACCGCGGCCATCGCCCTGTACTGCACGATGGCCGCGCTCCGCAGCAACGACCGGGGCCGCGACCGGCACCGGCACGCCGGCACCCTCTTCCTCGACAACCCCATCGGCCGCGCCAACGCCACCTACCTGCTGGAACTCCAGCGAGCCGTGTCCGACGCGCTCGGCGTGCAGCTCCTGTACACCACCGGCCTGTTCGACACGACCGCGCTGGCCGAGTTCCCGCTGGTCATCCGGCTGCGCAACGACGCCGACCTCCGGGCCGGCCTGAAGTACATCAGCGTGGAGGAGCACCTGCGGCCGGGACTGCCCCAGCAGGCCCCGGCCGGCGAGGGGGAAGCGGTGCACAGCGAGATCACGGCGACCCGCATGTACAGGCGGCCCGCCTCCGACCGGTCCCCTGCCTGACGGACCGCCCCGACCGGATCCGCGCACTTCCCGCCGATCGTCATCGTCGTGGCGCGCGGGTCGACGGTCACCAGGACCGGCCCCACCGAGCCGTCCGCCACCCGCAGGCCCTCGGCCCCGCTCGACCCGCAGCCGCGCGTCCAGCGGGGCCAGGGGGGTCTCGCCGAACGCCCCGCGGTTCGACGGCGCGGTCCCTCAGGAGTGCGACAGCTGCCCCGCGCGGCCCCGCCCGTGTATCCGCTCCTGAGCACGCTCGGCGGTCCGCGCCTGCCGCCGCGCCCGGCGCCGTTCGCGCCGCACGGCCCGCGCGGTGCTGCTCGGCACCGACACCACCCCGTGGCGCTGGTTCCAGACCTGACGTGTCACCCACACATCGAGCACGCCCCACGTGGCCACCACCGTGCCCGCCACGCTGCCGATCACCATCGGGAACGCCAGCCAGGATCCGGCCATCGTGCACAGGAAGGCCACCATCGCCAGGACCAGCGTCACGGCGACGACGAGCACCGCGCGCACGGCGGCCGTACGTACCGGATCGGGCAGGCGGCGTCGCCGCGCCGGCTCGTCCGTCCACAACTCCCGCTGGACGGACCCCGGTTCCCGCTCCGGGACCTCAACGGCACGCCCGGACGCCGGAATGCCGTGATCCGGTGCTCCGGGGCCCGTTCCCGCCGCCGCCTCCGGCGCCCTGCGCCGCTCCGCCGTGCCCATCACCATGTCACTCCCCACCGCCTGCAGACCGCTCACCCGTGTCCGAAGACCCGGCTCCCCTCTGGCTGCCCGGCTTGCGCCGCTTTACGCCGCCCGGAGGCGGGATGCGGCTCCTGTGACCGGTTCCGCCTCCGTCACGTCTGTGAAGAAGGACGAGCCACGGACCGTCAGGATTCCCGGAAATCACCTGCATGCGAAAAATTTCGGCCGATCCGCCCGCCACGGCGCACGACAGGCCCCACGCCGCCCGCAGGACCCGGGAGGCAATCTCCCGCAATGACCGGACAACTGCCCATCTCCGTTCGCCGGTGCGGAAGTTCGTCCTCCGGGCGGGTCTTCGAGTTACCTGCGCGTCAGTAGTAGGCTCGCGCCGTTTGTTGACGCACACGTGTACCCCCCGCCGGTGGGGGTCCAGCTGGGGGAGGCCATGCGCTTTCGCGGGAAGTCGATCCGCCGGAAGATCGTGGCGCTGCTTCTCGTGCCTCTGGTGTCCCTGACCACGATCTGGGCCTTCGCCACGGTCCTCACCGGTCGTGAGGCGGGCCGGCTGTTCAACGTGTCGACCCTCGTCGAACAGGTCGGTTACCCCGTGGAGGACACCGTCCGCGTCCTCCAGCAGGAACGCCGCCAGACCCTGGTCCACCTCGCCGACCCACGCGCCTCCGACGGTCTGACCGCCCTGCACCGCAGCCGCACCGCCACCGACGAGGCCGTCGCCGAGATCCGCCGCAACGCCGAGAACACCGACGTGCGCGACGCGCTCGACGCGGCGGAGGAAGACCGCCTGACCGCCGTCCTGGACGCCCTCGACGGCATCGACTCCCTGCGCCGCAGCGTCGAGGACGGCACCGTCGACCGCGCCCAGGCCCTCGTCCTCTACAACCGCCTGGTCGACCCCTGCCACGCGTTGCTCGCCAACCTCCACGTCGTCGACGACGTCGGCCTGGACAAGCAGTACCGCGCACTGGTCAACGTCTCCCGCGCCCGCGAACTGCTCTCCCGCGAGGACGCCCTGCTCGGATCCGCCCTGGTCACCGGCAGGCTCACCCGGAGCGAGACACGGGACGTCTCGGATCTCGCGGCGCAGCGCACCGTGCTGTACGAGAGCAACCTCCCGCTGCTGCCCGCCACGGAACGCGGCCGGTACGAGCGCTTCTGGAAGAACGCCTCCTCCGCCCCCCTGCGCGTCGCCGAGGAGGCGGCCGTCTCCACCGGGGACGGCGCGCCCCGCGGCGTCACCGCCAGAAGCTGGGACACCGCCGCCGGGAACGTCCTCGACGAGCTCGGCGACCTCGACGACGCCGCCGCCGACCGCTACCAGGACCGCGTCCGGCCGGTCGCGATGAACGTCATCACCAAGGCGGTCGTCGCCGGCGCGCTCGGCCTGATCGCCGTGCTGTTCTCCCTCTTCCTGTCCGTCCGCGTCGGCCGTGCCCTCATCCGCGACCTCAGGCAGCTGCGTCTGGAGGCCCACGAGGCGTCCGGCGTCCGCCTGCCCAGCGTCATGCGCCGCCTCTCGGCGGGCGAGCAGGTCGACGTCGAGACCGAGGTGCCGCGCCTGGAGTACGACAAGAACGAGATCGGCGAGGTCGGCCAGGCCCTCAACACCCTCCAGCGCGCCGCCGTGGAGGCCGCCGTCAAGCAGGCCGAGCTGCGCGCCGGGGTCTCCGAGGTGTTCGTCAACCTCGCCCGCCGCAGCCAGGTGCTGCTGCACAAGCAGCTCACCCTGCTCGACACCATGGAACGCCGGACCGAGGACACCGAGGAACTCGCCGACCTGTTCCGCCTGGACCACCTGACCACCCGCATGCGCCGGCACGCGGAGGGCCTGGTCATCCTCTCCGGCGCCGCCCCCTCCCGGCAGTGGCGCAAGCCCGTCCAGCTCATGGACGTCGTGCGGGCCGCCGTCGCCGAGGTCGAGGACTACGAGCGCATCGAGGTCCGCCGGCTGCCCCGCATCGCCGTCACCGGGCCGGCCGTCGCCGACCTCACCCACCTCGTGGCCGAACTCCTGGAGAACGCCACGGTGTTCTCGCCGCCGCACACCGCGGTACAGGTCCTGGGCGAGCGGGTCGCCAACGGCTTCACCCTGGAGATCCACGACCGCGGCCTCGGCATGGCGGCCGAAGCCCTCCTCGACGCCAACCTCCGGCTCGCCGAGACACCCGAGTTCGAGCTGTCCGACACCGACCGGCTCGGCCTGTTCGTCGTCAGCCGGCTCGCCCAGCGGCAGAACGTCCGGGTCTCCCTCCAGCCCTCCCCGTACGGCGGCACCACCGCCGTGGTCTTCGTCCCCGACGCGCTGCTCACCGACGACGCGCCCGACACCAACGGCGTCGGCTTCCGCCTCGACCGGCCGCAGCGGACCAAGGAGAAGGAACGGGAGGGGAACCGTCGTTCCGCCCTCGCGCACGTCCCCGTCCGGCTCCCGGGCCGGCCCGTCCCGCCGCTGGACGGGCCGGTCGAGCTCGAGGCGCCCGTCGACCTGGACACCCTCGACGACCTTCCCGGCGGGCTCGGCGACCAGGAAGGCGAGCGCGGCGGCCTCTTCCGCCCGCGCCGCTCCCTCGCCGCGGCGCAGGACGACACGCAACGCCCGGCCGACCCGGACGGGTTCCCCGTAGGCGCGGAACGGCCGGAGCGGTCCGGCGGCTCACGGCGGCCCGGTGCCGGGGACGACCCGGACACCCTGGTCCCGCTGCCCCGCCGCCGTACCCCCAAACTGGTCAGCTCGCACGGACGTCCCGTCCCCGAGCGAGGCGTCCGCGACCGCGCGGGCGACACGCCCGGGGCCGACACGGGGAGCCGGGCGGACCGGCAGGCGGAACCCGGTGAGCCCCCCGCGCTGTCCACCCGCCGCCGTCGGGAGGTCCCCGCCCCGCGCCCGGCCACCGACCGCGGACCCGACCGCGGACCCGGCCTCGAAGGCGACCGCGGACCCGACCGTGAGGCCGGCGGCGAGGACGGCCGCCCGGAGCCCGACGCGCTGCCGTCCCTCCCGTCCCGCCGCCGCGGCACACCCCGCGCGCACGGCGTCCTCCCGGCCGGCGACGGACCGGCCCGGGACCGCCACCCCGGCGAGTCGTCCGAGCCCTCCGCCCTCCCGAGCCGTACCCGGCCCGCCGAGCCCGCCCCGGACGCCCCGGACGACTCCGGGCCGGGCACCGACGGCAGCCCGCTGCCCCGGCGCGTGCGACAGGCCAGCCTGGCCCCCCAGCTCAAACGCAGCGCCGGACGGCCCGCCGAGGACCGGTCCGGTCCGGCCGACCGGGACGCCGAGGAGGTGCGCAGCCGCATGGCCTCGCTCCAGCGCGGATGGCAGCGCGGCCGCGAGGAGAACGCCGCGGGCGCCGACCCGTCCGACGGCGGACGAGCACAGACGTCACGACCACGGACGCCACAAGCGTCACCGACACCACGAGCACCGCACCGAACGACTGAGAACGACTAAGGGGGACGGTCGATGACCGCACCGAAGGCGACCGGCCACACCACGACCACGTCCGGGGAGCTCAACTGGCTCCTCGACGACCTGGTGGAGCGCGTCGCGAGCATCCGCAAGGCCGTCGTCCTGTCCGGCGACGGCCTGGCGACCGGGGCTTCCAAGGACCTGACCAGGGAGGACAGCGAGCACCTGGCGGCCGTGGCCTCCGGCTTCCACAGCCTCGCCAAGGGCGTGGGCCGCCACTTCGAGGCGGGCAGCGTCCGGCAGACGGTCGTCGAACTCGACGACGCCTTCCTGTTCGTCACGGCCGCCGGCGACGGCAGTTGCCTCGCCGTCCTGTCGGACGCCGACTCCGACGTCGGCCAGGTCGCCTACGAGATGACCCTCCTCGTCAAGCGGGTCGGCGTGCACCTGGGCACCGCCCCCCGCGCCGATCTGCCCTCGGGCGGGTAAGTGGGATGACATGAGCGCAGACGGTCAGGGAACACACCACTGGTTCGACGACGAGGCAGGCCCCGTCGTCCGTCCGTACGCCATGACGCGCGGCCGCACCAGCAGCGCGGCCCAGTACCGCCTCGACCTCATCGCGGTGGTGGTCCCGGAGCCCCACGCGGACGACCCGGAGGCGGACGTCACCCTCGCCCCGGAGCACGTGGAGATCGTCGGGCTGTGCCGGGACGCCCCGCAGACGGTCGCCGAACTCGCCGCCGGGCTCGACCTGCCCGTCGGCGTCGTACGCGTCCTGGTCGGAGACCTCGTCGACGCCGAACTCGTGCACGTGAACCGGCCGGTGCCCCCGGCCGAACTACCGGACGAGAACATTCTGCGCGACGTGATCAGCGGCCTGCGAGCACTGTGAAACGGCCCCGTGGGGACGCCGCGGCGGCCCACGGGCACGGTAAGGAGAAGAGATCGATGATCTTAGGGCGTTCCCAGCGCGGCAAGCCGCCGGTCGAGCCCGTCACGCTCAAGATCCTCGTGGCCGGCGGTTTCGGCGTGGGCAAGACCACCCTCGTCGGCGCGGTCAGCGAGATCAGACCGCTGCGCACCGAGGAACTGCTCACCGAGGCCGGGCGCCCCGTCGACGACGTCAGCGGTGTGGAGGGCAAGCACACCACCACCGTGGCGATGGACTTCGGCCGGATCACCCTGCGCGAGGACCTGGTGCTGTACCTGTTCGGCACTCCCGGGCAGGAGCGGTTCTGGTTCATGTGGGACGAGCTCTCCGAGGGCGCCCTCGGAGCCGTGGTCCTCGCCGACACCCGCCGCCTGGAGGACTGCTTCGCCGCCGTCGACTACTTCGAACGGCGCTCCATCCCCTTCCTCATCGGCGTCAACTGCTTCGAGGGTTCGGCCCGCTACCCGGCCGACACGGTCCGCCAGGCGCTCGACCTCGACCCCGACGTGCCGCTGGTGATGTGCGACGCCCGTGACAAGGAGTCGGTCAAGGAAGTCCTCGTCGGCGTCGTCCGGCACGCGATGGTCCAGGCGGCGGACCGACGCCGGCCCGTCGCCACCTGACCCCGCACCCGAACCGCCCCCCGCCCCGACCGCGCCGTGCTCCTGCGACCGGCCGAAGCGCTTCTCCACCGCCCCGCGCCAGTCGCGGTACCCGCGTTCCCGCACGGACGTATCCCTGGCGGGTGTCCCCCCGACGTCCCGCCGCCGGCGCGCCTCCGGTTCGTCCAGGCCGCTCCCCACGTCGGTGGTCGGTCCGGCCGCCTACGCCGCACCCCGGGGGCCACGGCGGGGTGCGGATGCCCGCCGAAGCCCCAGCCGGACGCGATCATCACCCACCCCGAGGCCCACGCCTCGCTGCACCCGCGGACACCCGGCCGACGGTTCCCGGCCGGACACTTCCCCCACCGAGCCCCCGCCTGATAGATGCAGGGGACATGACACGACTCTCCACCGCCGTACGCGGACTGGTCACCACCGTCGCCGCCCTGCTCGCCGTGACCACCGCCCCCGCCGCCGCCCAGGCCGCACCTGAGCCCAAGGCGCCCGAGGACTTCGTGGCCTTGAGAAGCGTCGACCCCACGATCATCCAGGAGATGCGCTACGCCACCCCGCACAACTTCGTCGGCGAGCGCATCGACGGCTACCGCCAGCCCTTGTGCATCCTCACCCGCCCCGCCGCCCAGGCCCTCCACCGGGCCCAGTCCCGGCTGCTGCACCAGGGCTACTCCCTCAAGGTGTACGACTGCTACCGGCCGCAACGCGCCGTCGACCACTTCGTCCGCTGGGCCGAGGACCTCGACGACCAGCGGATGAAAGCCGAGTTCTACCCGAACGTCGACAAGACCCGCCTGTTCGACGACGGTTACATCGCGGAGAAGTCCGGCCACAGCCGCGGCTCGACCATGGACCTCACGATCGTGAAGCTCCCCGCGAAGCCCACCCGCCCCTACCACCCCGGACAGCCACTGGTGCCCTGCTTCGCGCCCCAGGACCAGCGCTTCCCCGACAACTCCGTCGACATGGGCACCGGCTTCGACTGCTTCGACACCCTCTCGCACACCCTCGACCCCCGCGTCCAGGGCGCCCAGCGTGCCAACCGGCTGCTGCTGAAGAACACCCTGGAGGAGGCCGGCCTCGTCAACCTCCCCGAGGAGTGGTGGCACTTCACCTACAAGCCCGAGCCCCACCCGGACACCTACTTCGACTTCCCGGTCTCCGCCAAGTCGCTGTCCGGCCGCCACTGAGCCGCCCGCCGGAGCCGCCCCCTCCGTGATCGGATACAGTCCGCCGCGTGTCCGAAACTCATACCTCCGTTCCCAACTCCGCGCCGGACTCCCACTGTTCGTGCTGCGGAACGCCCTACGGAGAGGGCGTCTCCGGCTGGCCCCGCACCTGCCCGGCGTGCGGCACCACGGCCTACCGCAACCCGTTGCCGGTAGCGGTCGCCCTCCAGCCCGTGTACGACACCAAGGGCACCGCCCTGGTCGTCATCACCCGAACCGTGGCCCCCGCGCGCGGGGGCGTCGCCCTGCCCGGCGGCTTCATCGACGACCGGGAGGACTGGCGGCAGGCCGTCGTCCGCGAACTCGAGGAGGAGACGGGCATCGAGGCGGCGAGCCGCGACGTACGACTCGCCGACGCCATGAGCTCGCCCGACGGCCACCTGCTGCTCTTCGGACTCCTCCCGGAGCGGCCCGCCGAGAACCTCCCGCCGTCCGCCGCCACCGACGAGACGGAAGGGTGGCACCTCCTGCGCCGGGCCGAGGAGCTCGCCTTCCCCCTCCACACCCGGGCCGTGCGGGCCTTCTTCGAGGGCCGCTACATCTGAGCCGGCTCCTCCGCCCGCCCACGGACGCGCACCGGTCGGGACGGCGCACCCGCGCCGTCCTCGCCCTCCCGCTCCACGACCACCCGCAGGCCCTCCCAGCGGACGGCGTACCGCTCGGTCTCCGGTTCCTCCCAGCCGTCGCCCGCGTCCGGCACCACCGGCCCGCCCCCGGCCCGCCCCCGGGCGGGCGCCCACACCTCCAGCTCCACCCCGCCGTCCTCCCCGCGCACGGGCACCACCGCCCCCGCGCGCGCGAACACCGGGATCCGGCCCGGCGGAGCATCGACGAACACCCGCGCCGACCCCTCGTACGCCCGCTCCGTCACCGTGTCGTACCAGCGCCCCGGCGGCAGCCGCACCGTCCGCCCGTCCACACCGGGGTCCAGCACCGGCGCCACCAGCAGGCAGTCACCCAGCAGGAAGGCGTCCTCGCAGTCCCGCAACGCCCGGTCCTCCGGCGCCGACCACCACAGCGGCCGCACACAGGGCGCACCCGTACGCCGGGCCAGATGCGCCAGCGTCACGAAGTACGGCAGCAGCCGCCGCCGTTCCACCAACGCCACGCGCGCGTGCTCCAGCACCTCCGCACCGAACTCCCACGGCTCCCGGGAACCCTCCCGCGCACCCCCGTACGCACGGAACAGCGGCAGGTACGCGGCCAGCCGGAACCACCGCAGATACAGCTCCGGCGACGGCTCCCCGCCGAACCCGCCCACGTCCGGCCCCGAGAACGGCACCCCGCACAGCCCGAGCCCCATCACCAGCGCCAGCGACGCCCGCAGCCCCGGCCAGCCCGAAGCCACCTCCCCCGTCCACGCACCGCCGTACCGCTGCATCCCGGCCCACCCCGAGCGCGACAGCACGAACGGCCGCTCCTCGGGCACCAGCTCCCGCAGACCTTCGTACCCGGCCCTGGCCATGCACAACGCGTACACGTTGTGCGCCTCCCGGTGGTCACCACCGCGCCCCTCCAGCCGGTGCCGCGCCGAACGGGGCAGCGTCGGCTCCCCGAACGCGGCGAACGAGACCGGCTCGTTCCCCTCGTGCCGGAACCCAGCGAACCCCCGCTCCAGCCGCTCCGCGCAGAGCCCGCCCCACCACGCCCGCACGCGTGCGTCCGTGAAGTCCGGGAACACCACGTCCCCGGCCCGCCCCACACCCCGCACGACCGGCCCGGCGGCACCCCGCACGAACACGTCCGCATCCGTCCCGCCGTCGTACGCGGCATGCCCGGACACGGCCGGGATCCCGGGCTCGACGACCGACACCAGCCGGATCCCGTCCCGCCGCAGCTCCTCGGCGAGGTCCGGCAGCTTCGGGAACCGCTCCTCGCCGACGGTGGACCCCCGGCG
This sequence comes from Streptomyces sp. JHA26, assembly GCF_002005565.1. GTDB lineage: Bacteria > Actinomycetota > Actinomycetes > Streptomycetales > Streptomycetaceae > Streptomyces. The sequence continues at coordinate 11,764 of NZ_BDJC01000090.1, forward strand.
GGCACCGAGGCGGCCGACGTCCAGATGCACGGCGTCGACCGGCAGATCACGTTCCCGGTAGCCGGCGACGACCCGCCGCAGCTCCTGCTCGTCTTCGACGCCACGCCGCGCGTGGTGGTGACCGAGCACCCACGCGGGCGGCAGCGCCGGAGCGCCGGTCAGCGAAGCCCAGGCGAGCAGCACGCGCGCGGGGGTGCCCACCATGACCCAGCAGCGCAGCGGACCCCCGTCCATCCGCAGCACGCTCCTGCCGGGACGGTCGTGCCCCGACCCGGCGCCCTCCTCGCCCTCCCGCAAGGTCACCGAACCGTCCCACGCGTTGTCGTGGAACACCAGGTGCGTCCCCGCGTCGGCCACCACCAGCTGCACCGGCATCGCGACGGACGGCGGCGCGTCACCCGGAACGGAGCCGGCCGGTCCGGAACCCGTGTTCCACAACCGGTACGTGCCGTCGCGCAGCCGGGGCCCCGAGGCCCACCCGCCCAGCCCGAAGAACCGGGCGTCCGCCGCCACCTCCGACCGCTGCGTCCAGCGCGCGGCACCACCGCCCGCCGGCTCCCACCACCGGGGAGGCAGCTCACGCCGCAGGACCACACCACCCGGAGTACGCACCTCCACCGTGCCGTGCCGCGACACGGCCACCGTCACCCGCTCGGCCACCACCCGCCGGCCGCCGTCCTTGTCCGGCTCCAGCACCGCCCGCGGATCCGGCTCCGGACAGCGGCCCGCCAACGCGTACGACGGCTCCGGCGCCGCCCCGTCCCAGCCCCAGAACACCGCCCCGTTCACGGCGACGAGGATCCGCAACTCCGAACGGCCGAACCGGATCACACCGCCCCCGGGCCCGGGCTCCACCTCCCGCACGACCCCCGGCACCCGCGCCCGCTCCGCCCCGCGCGGCGGCAGTCCCGCGGCGTCCGCACGCCGCCTGCGCCACGCCGCCCGTACGGTACGCAACCCCTGTGCCGATCCCGCGGAACCGAACGCCTTCATCGAACACACCAGGTCACGACCGTCCATGCCGATCACCCTGCCACCGGCGGGCCTCCGCGCGGGTCGCGTTCAACTGCCGTTCACCCGTGACAGGACCACATCTTCACGACACCGGCTATGTGGGGCGCACCCTGGTGCGGAAGTCGATCACATGGCATCGTCCGTGTCAGCCGCGTCACGCGCACACCCCAGCCCGTGCGCGGAGGACGCACACGACGCGCACAGTCCGGGAGCCGCCCCATGTCGACCATGAACCCCCAGCCGCTCTGGCAGCCAGATCCGCAGCGCATCACCCAGGCACGGATCACCAGGTTCCAGACCTGGGCAGCAGCCCACCACGGCGCCCCCGCCGAAGGCGGTTACGCCGCCCTGCACCGCTGGTCCGTCGACGAGCTGGACACCTTCTGGAAAGCCGTCACGGAATGGTTCGACGTACGCTTCTCGACCCCCTACGCACGCGTACTGGGCGACCGCTCGATGCCCGGCGCCCAGTGGTTCCCCGGCGCCACCCTGAACTACGCCGAGCACGCCCTGCGCGCCGCCTCCACCCGCGCGGACGAACCGGCCCTGCTGTACGTCGACGAGACCCACGAGACGAGCCCCGTCACCTGGTCGGAACTGCGCCGCCAGGTCGGCTCCCTCGCCGCCGGACTGCGCGCCCTCGGCGTCCGCCCCGGCGACCGCGTCAGCGGCTACCTGCCGAACATCCCCCAGGCCGTCACCGCCCTCCTCGCCACCGCAGCCGTCGGCGCCGTCTGGACCTCCTGCGCCCCCGACTTCGGCGCCCGCAGCGTCCTGGACCGCTTCCAGCAGGTCGAACCCGTCGTCCTGTTCACCGTCGACGGCTACCGCTACGGCGGCAAGGAGCACGACCGCCGCGACACCGTTGCCGAACTCCGCCGCGACCTGCCCACCCTGCGCGCCGTCGTCCACATCCCGCTCCTCGGCACCGAGGCCCCCGAGGGCGCACTCGAATGGGACGCCCTCACGGCCGCGCACACGGACCCCGTCTTCGAGCAGGTCCCCTTCGACCACCCCCTCTGGGTGCTCTACTCCTCCGGCACCACCGGCCTGCCCAAGGCCATCGTCCAGTCCCAGGGCGGCATCCTCGTCGAACACCTCAAACAGCTCGGCCTGCACTGCGACCTCGGCCCCGAGGACCGCTTCTTCTGGTACACCTCGACCGGCTGGATGATGTGGAACTTCCTCGTCTCCGGCCTGCTCACCGGCACCACGATCGTCCTCTACGACGGCAGCCCCGGCTTCCCCGGCACGGACGCCCAGTGGCGCATCGCCGAACGCACCGGCGCCACCCTCTTCGGCACCTCCGCCGCCTACGTCATGGCCTGCCGCAAGGCGGACGTGCACCCGGGCCGCGACCTGGACCTCTCCCGAATCCAGTGCGTCGCCACCACCGGCTCCCCGCTGCCGCCCGACGGCTTCCGCTGGCTGCACGACGAGGTACGCGAGGACCTGTGGATCGCCTCCGTCAGCGGCGGCACCGACGTGTGCTCCTGCTTCGCGGGCGCCGTCCCCACCCTCCCCGTGCACATCGGTGAGCTCCAGGCCCCCTGCCTGGGCACCGACCTCCAGTCCTGGGACCCAGACGGCGAACCCCTCACCGACGAGGTCGGCGAGCTCGTCGTCACCAACCCCATGCCCTCGATGCCGGTCCGCTTCTGGAACGACCCCGACGGCAGCCGCTACCACGACAGCTACTTCGACACCTACCCCGGCGTCTGGCGGCACGGCGACTGGATCACCCTCACCTCCCGAGGCTCCGTCGTCATCCACGGCCGCTCCGACTCCACCCTCAACCGGCAGGGCGTCCGCATGGGCTCGGCCGACATCTACGAGGCCGTCGAACGGCTCCCCGAGATCAAGGAGTCCCTCGTCATCGGCGTCGAACAGCCCGACGGCGGCTACTGGATGCCCCTCTTCGTGCACCTGGCCCCCGGGACCGCCCTCGACGACACCCTGCGGACGCGGATCAAGCAGACCATCCGCGAACAGCTCTCCCCGCGCCACGTCCCCGACGAGATCATCGAGGTGCCGGGCGTCCCGCACACCCTCACCGGCAAACGCATCGAGGTCCCCGTCAAGCGCCTCCTCCAGGGCACCCCGCTGGAGAAGGCCGTCAACCCCGGTTCCATCGACAATCTCGACCTCCTCCACTTCTACGAGGACCTGGCCCGCAAACGCTCCTGACCAGGCCCTCGCGGGCCGGCCGCCTGCGCGACGGCGGCCGGCCCACACCCGTGCCCGCCCCCGTTGTCAGTGCCCCCGGTTACGGTGAGTGAGCATTGATCGACCGCGCACAGGGGGAAGACATGGCGCACACCGACCAGACGATGCGACGCGTCCTGCACCGCGAGATCGCCGGCACCATCGGACTGCTCACCGACGAGCACGACTTCCGCGCCATGCGGCGCTACCGCAGCTTCACCTTCGACGACCACGCCGCCTACCTGAGGCAGGTGGAAGCCCTGCTCAGGACACGAGCCTCCCAGGGCTCCCACACCACGATCGCCCTCTTCGACCCCGAGGACTACGCCGAGTTCTGCTCGACGGCCGGCCTCGACCCCGACCTCCCCGCCACCCGCGCCCGGTTCACCGCCGAACTCGCCGCCACCGGACCCACCGTCCCCTATGACGGGCGGCCCCTCGCCGACCTGGTCCCCACCCTCGTCGACGAAGCCGTCCGCCAGGCCACCTGGGAGTACGCGTCCACCCTGCTGGCACGCCTCGGCACCTGCGCCACCTGCGGCGAGGACCTCGGCCGCGCCGCGTTCACCCGCGCCTCGCGCCTCCTGACGCGCATCGTGGAAACAGCCCCGGCGGGCCACCGACACCTGGTCTGCAGCGTCTCGACCACACCGGAAGCCCTCACCTCCGTCCTCCACGCCGACGACGACACCGACGGCACACCCCGGCTGGACCAGACCGACGCCCTGGAATTCACCGCGGTCCTGGCTCTCGGCCTCGCCACCCACACCCCCGGCGGCCTCGTCATGCGGACCAGCGCCCCCGGCAGCCCCGACCGCATCTACGGCTGGCGCCTGCGCGGACACGGCCTCGTTCCCCTCACCGCCGGCGAGGTCTTCGACGCCTACTGCACCGACGCCGAGTCCGGCGACCTCATCTCCCCGGAATCCAACGTCGACTACTGCGCACCACCCGACCTCGGAGACGACACCGCCGCGCCGGGGCACCGCCACTGAAACGCGAGGGGCGCCCCACCCGAAGGTGGAGCGCCCCTCACCACAGCGACGCCGACGGCCTCGCCGGACCCCTACTCGCCGGACAGCACCGCCTGAGCCGCGTCGCGCGCCTCCTCGGCACTGTCCGCCGCGCGCGCGGCCGCCGCAGCCCGCTCGCACTGCGCCAGCGTGAACTTCGCCAGCGTGGCCCGCACGTAGGGGAGCGACGCCGCACCCATGGACAGAGAGGTGACGCCCAGGCCCGTCAGCACACACGCGAGCAGCGGGTCCGACGCGGCCTCACCGCAGACACCGCAGCTCTTGCCCTCGGCCTTCGCCGCCTCGGCGGCCAGCGCGACCAGGTCCAGCAGCGCGGGCTGCCACGGATCCTGCAGCCGCGACACCGCGCCCACCTGACGGTCGGCGGCGAAGGTGTACTGCGCGAGGTCGTTCGTCCCCAGCGACAGGAACTCGACCTCCCGGAGGATCGAGCGCGCCCGCAGCGCGGCCGACGGGATCTCCACCATCGCACCGAACTTCGCCCGCAGCCCGGCCTCACGGCACGCGTCCGCGAACGCCTTGGCGTCCGCACGGTCCGCGACCATCGGGGCCATGACCTCGAGGTGGACCGGCAGACCCTCCGCCGCCTTCGCCAGCGCCGTCAGCTGCGTCCGCAGCACCTCCGGGTGGTCGAGCAGCGTCCGCAGCCCCCGCACGCCCAGCGCCGGGTTCGGTTCGTCGGCCGGGGTGAGGAAGTCCAGCGGCTTGTCCGCGCCCGCGTCCAGCACCCGCACGACGACCCGGCCCTCCGGGAACGCCTCCAGCACCTGCCGGTAGGCGGTGACCTGCTTCTCCTCGGACGGCGCGTTCTTGCTGTCGTCGAGGAAGAGGAACTCGGTACGGAACAGACCGACGCCCTCCGCACCCGCCTCCACCGCGGCGGGCACGTCGGCGGGACCACCCACGTTGGCCAGCAGCGGCACCTTGTGACCGTCGGACGTCGCACCCGGACCGGTCGAGGCGGCCAGCGCGGCCTTGCGCTCGGCGGCCTCCGCCTCCATCTGCGCCTTCTTCTCCGCACTGGGGTTCACGAAGATCTCGCCGGTGCTGCCGTCCACCGCGATCACCGTGCCCTCGGGAAGCTCACCGGCGCCCGGCAGCGCCACCACGGCCGGCACGCCCAGCGCCCGCGCCAGGATCGCGCTGTGGCTGGTCGGCCCGCCCTCCTCGGTGACGAACCCGAGCACCAGCGTCGGGTCGAGCAGCGCCGTGTCGGCAGGCGCCAGGTCACGCGCGATGAGCACGTACGGCTCGTCACTGTCGGGCACGCCCGGCATCGGCACCCCGAGCAGGCGGGCGACGATGCGGTTCCGCACGTCGTCGAGGTCCGCGACCCGGCCGGCCAGGTACTCACCGGCGCCGGCCAGCAGGGCACGATAAGCAGCGAAGGCGTCGTACACCGCGCGCTCGGCCGTGCTGCCGACGGCGATCCGCCGTTCCACGTCCGCCATCAGCTCGGGGTCCTGGGCCATCATGGCCTGCGCCTCGAGCACCGCCTGGGCTTCGCCCCCCGCCAGATTGCCGCGCGCCACCAGGTCGGCCGCCACAGCCTCCACAGCCTTACGGGCGCGCCCCTGCTCGCGCTCCGCGTCCTCCGCCGGGATCTGCTTGGCAGGCGGCTCGAGCACCGCCGTCCCCATGTGCCGAACCTCGCCGATCGCCACACCGTGGCTGACACCGACGCCTCGCAGCGTTGTCTCCATCTCACCCGTCCCGATAATGCGGCGGGTCCCGCCGCCGCGGTGGTTGTCCTGCCAGCCGTCCTACGACGGCGTTGTCGTCACTTCCAGAGGAAGAGGCTTTCGCCGGCCTTCACTTCGCCGTCCTCACGGAGATCGACGAGCGCCTCGGCCGTCGCCTCGAGGGCCACGACCGGGCAGACCGGGGACTTGCCGGCGGCTTCGACGGCCGCAGGGTCCCAGCGCACCACGGCCTGCCCGCGCACGACGGTGTCGCCCTTGTTCACCAGCAGCTCGAAACCCTCGCCGTTCAGCTGCACGGTGTCGATGCCGAGGTGGGTCAGTACACCGTGACCACTGTCGTCGACCACGACGAACGCGTGCGGGTGCAGGGACACGATGACCCCGTCCACGGGAGCGACCGCCTCGGAAGGCTCCCGGACGGGATCGATGGCGGTACCCGGGCCGACCATGGCCCCGGAGAAGACCGGATCCGGCACGGCGGCCAGTCCGATGGCGCGTCCTGCCAGCGGGGACGAGACGGTGGTCATGGGAAGCCTCCCGGTGATGGAGATCTGTACGGGCCGTCACTGCCTGTCCCGGACGGCACACTGTGCAGCAGGGTATGTCATAGGAAGTACCGGTTCCGCACGAGTGTTCCGAATAGAGGTCTAGACCACAGTCCTCAGTGATTTGCACCCGTTCCGCGGACCCGTGTACAGTCGTAACTCCTGCTTGAGACTGAGCGGCGCCAAGCTGGCGTGCTCATCGGGCAGGCACCCAACTCATCAGATCCTATCTTCGGATCACCTTCTGCGTGCCCGCAGGACGGTGGTCAGAGGGACCGGAAAAGCCTGATAGTGTTGGAAACA
>NZ_BDJC01000091.1 GCF_002005565.1 Streptomyces sp. JHA26
GGCTTCGCCGGTCGTCCCGGTGGCGGCGGCTTCGGCGGCGGCGGTGGCCGTCCCGGCTTCGGCGGCCGTCCCGGCGGTCCCGGTGGCCGTGGTGGCACGCAGGGCGCCTTCGGCCGTCCCGGCGGTCCCGCGCGTCGCGGTCGCAAGTCGAAGCGGCAGAGGCGCCAGGAGTACGAGGCCATGCAGGCCCCGTCGGTCGGCGGCGTGATGCTGCCCCGCGGCAACGGCGAGACCATTCGCCTGTCGCGCGGTGCGTCGCTCACCGACTTCGCGGAGAAGATCAACGCCAACCCGGCGTCGCTCGTCGCGGTCATGATGAACCTCGGCGAGATGGTCACCGCGACCCAGTCCGTCTCCGACGAGACGCTCCAGCTCCTCGCCGGCGAGATGAACTACGACGTTCAGATCGTCAGCCCGGAGGAGGAGGACCGCGAGCTGCTCGAGTCCTTCGACCTGGAGTTCGGCGAGGACGAGGGCTCCGAGGAGGACCTGGTCGTCCGTCCGCCGGTCGTGACCGTCATGGGTCACGTCGACCACGGCAAGACCCGACTGCTCGACGCCATCCGCAAGACGAACGTCATCGCGGGCGAGGCCGGCGGCATCACCCAGCACATCGGTGCCTACCAGGTCGCGACCGAGGTCAACGACGAAGAGCGCAAGATCACCTTCATCGACACCCCGGGTCACGAGGCGTTCACCGCCATGCGTGCCCGTGGTGCCCGCTCGACCGACATCGCGATCCTGGTCGTCGCGGCCAACGACGGCGTCATGCCGCAGACGGTCGAGGCGCTCAACCACGCGAAGGCGGCCGACGTGCCGATCGTCGTCGCGGTCAACAAGATCGACGTCGAGGGTGCCGACCCGACCAAGGTGCGCGGTCAGCTGACCGAGTACGGCCTGGTGGCCGAGGAGTACGGCGGCGACACCATGTTCGTCGACATCTCCGCCAAGCAGGGTCTGCACATCGACTCGCTGCTGGAGGCCGTGATCCTCACGGCCGACGCCTCGCTCGACCTGCGGGCCAACCCGAACCAGGACGCGCAGGGCATCTCGATCGAGTCCCGTCTCGACCGCGGCCGCGGTGCCGTGGCGACGGTCCTCGTCCAGCGAGGCACGCTGCGGGTCGGCGACACGATGGTGGTGGGCGACGCCTACGGCCGCGTCCGCGCCATGCTCGACGACAACGGCAACAACGTCGCCGAGGCCGGTCCGTCGACGCCGGTCCAGGTCCTGGGCCTGACCAACGTCCCGGGCGCCGGTGACAACTTCATCGTGGTCGAGGAGGACCGTACGGCCCGCCAGATCGCGGAGAAGCGCGCCGCCCGCGAGCGGAACGCCGCGTTCGCCAAGCGCACGCGCCGCGTGTCGCTGGAGGACCTGGACAAGGTGCTCAAGGCCGGTGAGGTCCAGCAGCTGAACCTGATCATCAAGGGTGACGCTTCCGGTTCCGTCGAGGCCCTCGAGTCCTCGCTGCTCCAGCTGGACGTCGGCGAAGAGGTCGACATCCGCGTCCTGCACCGCGGCGTCGGTGCGGTCACGGAGTCCGACATCGACCTGGCGATGGGCTCCGACGCCATCGTGATCGGCTTCAACGTGCGCGCCGCCGGGCGTGCCGCGCAGATGGCCGAGCGCGAGGGCGTGGACGTCCGGTACTACTCGGTCATCTACCAGGCGATCGAGGAGATCGAGGCGGCCCTCAAGGGCATGCTCAAGCCGGAGTACGAAGAGGTCGAGCTCGGTACGGCGGAGATCCGCGAGGTCTTCCGCTCGTCCAAGCTGGGCAACATCGCGGGTGTCCTCATCCGCTCCGGCGAGGTCAAGCGCAACACCAAGGCGCGCCTCATCCGCGACGGCAAGGTCATCGCGGAGAACCTCAACATCGAGGGTCTGCGTCGCTTCAAGGACGACGTCACCGAGATCCGCGAAGGCTTCGAGGGCGGTATCAACCTCGGAAACTTCAACGACATCAAGGTCGACGACGTCATCGCGACCTACGAGATGCGCGAGAAGCCGCGGGTGTGACACCCGGCTGCTCCGGCCGGCCGACGGGACCCGTCCCGTCGGCCGGCCGGCCGCTGTCTGCGGCACCCTGCGGCGTCGCGCGGCCGGCGGGGAAACCCCGTCGAGCCACCGGCCGGATCGGGGTACCGTTCGTGATGTCCCCGCCCACACCTGTGGCGGGGCCATCGATCCCGTGCCGGCGGGTCATCCGGATACACACATGTACGTGGGGACGCTGTCCTTCGACCTCCTCCTCGGCGACGTACGGTCGCTGAAGGAGAAGCGCTCCGTCGTCCGCCCGATCATCGCCGAGCTCCAACGGAAGTACTCCGTGAGCGCGGCCGAGGTGGAGAACATGGACCTGCACCGGCGAGCCGGTATCGGTCTCGCCATGGTCTCCGCGGACGCGGGGCACCTGACCGACGTACTCGACCGGTGCGAACGGCTGGTCGCCGCCCGTCCCGAGGTGGAACTGCTGTCGGTCAGACGGCGCTTCCACGGCGAGGACGACTGACTTCCCCAGCCCAAGAACAGAGACAGGAAAGAACGGGAGACGGACCAGTGGCCGACAACGCGCGGGCGAAAAGGCTGGCGGACCTCATCCGGGAGGTGGTGGCCCAGAAGCTGCAGCGCGGGATCAAGGACCCGCGGCTCGGCTCGCACGTCACCATCACGGACACCCGGGTCACGGGTGACCTCCGGGAGGCGACCGTCTTCTACACGGTCTACGGGGACGACGAGGAGCGCAAGGCGGCCTCCGCCGGGCTGGAGAGCGCCAAGGGCATCCTGCGCTCCGAGGTCGGCAAGGCGGCCGGCGTGAAGTTCACGCCCACCCTGACCTTCGTCATGGACGCCCTCCCGGACACCGCCCGGAACATCGAGGACCTCCTCGACAAGGCGCGCCAGTCCGACGCGAAGGTGCGCGAGGTGTCCGCGGGTGCCGCGTACGCCGGTGACGCGGACCCGTACAAGAAGCCGGGCGCCGAGGACGACGAGACGGACGACACCGCCGAATGACCGCCAAGCACACCACGCCCGACGGCCTCGTCATCGTCGACAAGCCGTCGGGCTTCACTTCGCACGACGTCGTCGCCAAGATGCGGGGCATCGCCCGGACGCGGCGCGTCGGGCACGCCGGCACGCTCGACCCGATGGCCACGGGCGTCCTGGTCCTCGGCGTGGAGCGGGCCACCAAGCTCCTCGGGCACCTCGCCCTCACCGAGAAGGAGTACCTGGGCACCATCAGGCTCGGGCAGACGACGCTGACGGACGACGCCGAGGGCGAGATCACGAGGTCGCAGGACGCCTCGAAGGTCACCCGGGAGGCCGTCGACGCCGCCGTCGCCAAGTTGACCGGCGACATCATGCAGGTGCCGTCCAAGGTCAGCGCCATCAAGATCAACGGCGTGCGCTCCTACAAACGGGCGCGCGAGGGCGAGGAGTTCGAGATCCCCGCCCGTCCCGTCACCGTCTCCTCCTTCACGGTGTACGACGTCCGGGACGCCGTCGCCGAGGACGGCACCCCGGTGCTTGACCTGGTGGTCTCGGTGGTCTGCTCCTCCGGCACCTACATCCGCGCCCTGGCCCGCGACCTCGGCACCGACCTGGGGGTGGGCGGCCACCTCACCGCGCTGCGCCGCACCCGTGTCGGCCCGTACAAGCTGGACACCGCGAAGACGCTGGACCAGCTCCAGCAGGACCTCACGGTCATGCCGGTCGCCGACGCGGCGACCGCCGCCTTCCCGCGCTGGGACGTGGACGCCAAGCGGGCCCGGCTGCTCCTCAACGGGGTGCGGCTGGAGATGCCCGACGCCTACGCGGGCGCCGGTGCCGTCGCCGTCTTCGATCCCGAGGGCCGCTTCCTCGCGCTCGTGGAGGAACACCGGGGCAAGGCGAAGAGCCTGGCCGTCTTCGGCTGAGCCACGACCCGTCGGCTCCCGCCCGTGGAGCGGCGGTCACGGGGACTGCCACGTCCGCCGCTCCACGGTCCCCCCTCGGTTCCCCCACCCCTAGGGTGTATCCAGCCTTTCCCTCCTGTTCACCCGTCCGGGCAGGCGCTCGGAGTGAACCGGGGGAGCGGAAGGGGGCGCGTTCGCGAGGGGATCTGTCCCGCCGATCTTCACGTGCCTACCGTCGAGCAGAGCACGGAGGTACGGCGGCACGGCGGGGAGGTGCGGCGATGGCGTCGCGGAACCGGTCCCGGGAGGCGGACGACAGCGCACGGCGACTGTCGCGGAACGGCCTTCCGGACCCGCACGACGGCGCCCCGCCGTCCCCCGGCGACGCGGACGGCGCCCTCGTCCGCATCCACGACCTGGCCGGCCGCCTCCGGGGCACGGGATTCGCCGCCGACCACCACGGCACGGTGATCACCAGCCACGAAGCGATCGACGGCCTGACCCGGCTCGTCCTGCGCACCGCCGGGGACCGCCGCCTGGTCGTGGCCGCCGCGGACGTGACCCCGCTGCCCGGCCTCGGCCTGGCCCTCGTACGCGCCGAGGGCCTCGGCACCGACCCGCTGCCCGTCACCGTGCGGGACCGGGTCGCGGCGGGGACCTACGTCCGGATCGCCGCGGGCTGCTGGCGCGAGGCCCGGGTCCTCGGCACCACCGACGTCACCTACACGGCCACCGACCGCTTCCACCGGGTCGGCGACGCCCTGGAGCTGGCGGTCGGCACGTCCGGGCAGGACGCGCTGCGGCTCGGCGGCGGCGCGGCCGGCGGCCCCGTGCTCGACGCCGCGACCGGCGCCGTCCTCGGTGTCCTCGGCACCGCCCTGACCTCCGGGCACCGCGACGTCGGCTTCGCCGTGCCGCTGCGCGCCGCCTCCGGCCCCCTCGCCGACCTGCTCGCCGAGAACGCGGAGACGGTCCCGGCGTACGGCGCGGACCTCAATCCGGCGGGGGTCCTGGAACTCACGGCGGCGGTGCGGCGGGACGGCCCGGGGCCGGTTCCGCCGGTGGGCCCGTCGGGCCTCGCGGAGCCGGTCGGGCGGGCCGCGCCCGCCCGCGAGTTCGCCGCGTTCACCGACGGCACGGACGGGCCGGCCCACGTCCTCGGGTTCGTCGGCGCGCCCGGAACCGGCCGCACGACCGAGCTGGAGGCCCTCGCCGCCCGCCGTTCCCGGGGCCCGGGCCGCGCCCCCACGCTGTGGCTGCGCGGCGCCGACCTGCGCGACGACGACACGTTGGTGGCGGACGCGGCACGCAGGGCGCTGGCCCGCGCCGCACGCCTCGTGGCCGCCTCGGGCGGGACCCGCTCGGCCGGGCTCGGCGACATCACCCCGGAGCGCCTCGCCCGCCTCGCCGGCTCCGCCGGCCGCCCCCTGCTGATCCTCCTCGACGGTCCCGAGGAGATGCCGCCGGTCCTGGCCCACCGCCTCGCCGAGTGGACCGAGGGCACGACGGCCTGGCTGCGGGAGACGGGGGCACGGCTGATCGTGGCCTGCCGGGCGGAGTACTGGGAGCGGGCGGGGGCGGAGTTCCCACGGGAGGTGCTGCACGGCGCGGCGGCCGGGCGGCCGGCGGCCACGTGGGGGACGGGGAAGCGGCTGCGCGGGCCGGTGCCGTCCTGGGCGGCGGAGCCGGTCGCCGGGGAGCGGGGGACGGCCCCGGCGGCCACCGGAGGGGAGGCCGGTGCCGGTGCCGGGGAGTCCGGCGGTGCTTCGGTGGGGTTCGGGGCGGAGGCGGTCGCCGGGGGACCCGGGGGGCGGGGGACGGCACCGGCGGCCACCGGAGGGGGGGCCGGCGCCGGATGCGGGGCGCTGCCGCCCTGTGTGTGCCTCGGTGACCTGGAGGACGACGAGGCGCGGGAGGCACGGGCGCGCTACGGGGTCGCCGAGGGCACCCTGTCGGACGACGACGGGCGCCACCCCCTCACCCTCCGCCTGCTCTCCGAGGTCCAGGCGGCTCTCCCCGGCGCCCCGCCGGCCGCCCGCATCGACCGGGACGCGGTCTTCGCGGCCCACCTGGACCTGATGTGCCTGCGCGTCGCCACCCGGCTGGCCGCGGAGAACGGTCTGCGCGGCACCGCCGTGCGCCGGCTCGCGGCACGGGTCTGCGGGCAGGTCCACGAGGCCGCCCGGCGCAGCCTCGGCCCCGGCCGGGGAGAGCTGGACCAGGAGTCCTTCGACGCGGTGTTCCCCGGGGCCCGGCGCCGGCCCGGCTCGGCGGCGGCACCGGCTGGGCGCACGCCGTACTCGCCGAAGGCCTCCTCGTACCCGCCGGCAACGGCTACCGGTTCGCCCACGAGGAGCTCGCCGACTGGCTCCAGGGCGTCCACCTCGACCTGCACGAGGCCCTGCGCGTCCTCGTCCACGACCGCCACGCCCCGCAGGACACCCGCGCCCTCCCCGTCCCGCACCACCGCATCGGCCCCGTCGTCGAGGCGCTGCTGCACCTCGGCCGCCAGTACGGCGTCCCCCAGCTCGCCCTGACCCTGGAGGAGCTGGTGCACGCCCTGGACGCCGACCCGCACCCCTGGTGGGCCGGCCGGCTCCTCGCCGGGACGCTGACGCGCGTGCCCGACGCGACGCCGTACACGGAGGTGCTGCGCCTGCTCGCCGACGGCATCACGGAGCGACGGGGCGAGGGGCGGCCCGCCCCCGCGGAGTTCGGGCCCGCCTTCTGGACGGCCCTGCGGCTGCCGCAGGCCACGCGCCTCGACCTGCTGCGCCGTCTGCTCCTCGCCGACGGCGCCCCGCACGAGCCGGGACCCCGCCACCTCGACACCGTCGCCCACCTGCTCGCCGCCGACCCCGCGGCCGTACAGCCGCTCCTCGTCCGCTGGTTCGACGACGAACGGCCGCTGCCCGCCACCCCGCACGCCACCGTGGCGACCGCCGCCCAGGCGCTGCTGCACACCCACCGCCACCGCGGCCTGGACGGCCTCACCGACGTGCTCGCCGACAGCACGCACCGGCGGGCCGACGAACTGCTCGCCGTCCTGGCCGAGGAGGAGCCGTCCGCCGTCTGCCGGGCCGTCGACCGGTGGGCGCGCGACGAGCGGCCGGCCCGGCACACGGCGGCCGTGACCCACGGGCTGCGCGTCGCGCCCCACGCCCGCACCGCCGCCGACCGCACCCTGCTGCGCCACGCCGCCCTCGTCCTGCTCACCCGCCCCGCCGACGGCCTCCTGCACGGGGGCGCCCTCGCCCTGCTCGTCCAGGACCCGGGCAGCCGCGACCGGCACCTGGCGCGGGCGCTGGAACGCTTCGCGGCGGGCGACCCGTACCTGCCGCCGAGCGCGGTGGCCGCCGCCCTGCCGACCCACCCCGATCCGGTCCTCGACGCCTTCCGGGCCCGGCTGTGCGGCCCGGACGCCGGGGAGGCGCTGCGCAGACTCGTCGACGCCACCACGCCCCGGCTGGCCCGCCGGGTCGCCGCACTGATCGGCCAGGCCGTGGCGCAGCGGCCGGAGACCGCCGGACACGTGGCCGCGTACACCGACCGGCGCCTCGACCAGGGCCCGGCCGCCCGCGGCGTCCTCCTCCCGCTGATCACCGGACTGCTGGACGGCGGACCGGTGGCGGTGCGGGCCGCGATGGCCGGCGTCCTCGCCGGTGACGGCGCCCCCGCCTCCGGTTCCCTCCGCCGGGAGCTGCGGGACCACCTCCTGGCCCACGAGGACGATCCCGCCGTGCTGGACGCGCTGCTGCGCGCCGCCGCCTCCCAGGGCGGTGACGGCCGTCGGACCCTCGTCCACCGCACCGCCCTGCTCCTGGTCCGCACCCCGGACGGCACCACCCGTCTCGACCGCGCCCTGGTCGATCTGGCCCGCCGCCTCCCGGGGTTCGCCGGCCGGGTGACCGGCTGGCTGGCGGACGCCCCCGACGAGTGGGCGGCACTGGTCGGCCCGAGCGCACGCCGCACGATCGAGAGCCTGGCGGGCACCCGCGTCCCCGCCTGACCGCGGCCGGGTGCGGCGTGCGGCCGGTCACAGCACCCATGCCGATGCGGGCGGGCGACGCCCGGCATGGCACTCTTGGACCTGCATCACAGGCTTCGACTCCGACGAGTGTGCGACAAGGAGCAGACACAGTGCAGCGCTGGCGTGGCTTGGAGGACATCCCCGAGGACTGGGGGCGCAGCGTCGTCACCATCGGCTCCTACGACGGAGTCCACCGCGGACACCAGCTGATCATCCGGCGTGCCGTGGACCGTGCCCGCGAGCTGGGCGTCCCCGCCGTCGTCGTCACCTTCGACCCGCACCCCAGCGAGGTCGTCCGGCCCGGCAGCCACCCGCCGCTGCTCGCCCCGCACCACCGCCGCGCGGAACTCTGCGCCGAGCTGGGCGTGGACGCGGTGCTGGTCCTCCCGTTCACGACGGAGTTCTCGAAGCTGTCCGCGGCCGACTTCGTGGTCAAGGTCCTGGTCGACAAGCTGCACGCCCGGGCGGTCGTCGAGGGCCCGAACTTCCGCTTCGGCCACAAGGCCACCGGGAACGTGGACTTCCTCGCCGAGCAGGGCCGGATCTACGACTTCGAGGTCGAGGTCGTCGACCTGTACGTGTCCGGCGAGGCGGGCGGCGGCGAGCCGTTCTCCTCCACCCTGACTCGCCGTCTGGTCGCCGAGGGCGACGTCCGGGGCGCCGCCGAGATCCTGGGCCGCCCGCACCGTGTGGAGGGCGTGGTCGTCCGCGGCGCCCAGCGCGGCCGGGAGCTGGGCTTCCCCACGGCCAACGTCGAGACCCTGCCGCACACCGCGATCCCCGCCGACGGCGTCTACGCCGGGTGGCTGCACGCCCAGGGCGAGGCGATGCCGGCCGCGATCTCCGTCGGCACCAACCCGCAGTTCGAGGGCACCGAGCGCACGGTGGAGGCGTACGCCATCGACCGCGTCGGCCTCGACCTGTACGGGTTGCACGTCGCCGTGGACTTCCTGGCCTTCGTCCGGGGCCAGGCGAAGTTCGAGACGCTGGACGCGCTCCTGGAGCGGATGGCCGAGGACGTCAAGGAGTGCCGCGAGATCATCGCGGCGGCCGACCAGCGGGCCTGAGCCCGCGCCCGACGTCGGCCGGCACCACCGGCGCCACGCGGGGCTGACGTCTGCGCCGCCCGGCACCGCGCCGGGCCCCGGCGGTCGACGGCACTCCCGGCACCGTGCCGGACCCCGGCGGCCGGTCGCGCCCTGAGCGGCCGACGGCACCCCGGTGGGCCGTGCTCAGGCCGTCCCGTTCTCCGCCCCCGCCCGCGTCCGGGCCCGGGCCCAGTGGCAGGCCACCTGCGCCTCGCCGCCGCCGTCGAGGACCTCCAGGTCCCGGGTCCGGCACGCGTCCGCGACGCCCGCGCGGGCCGCCTCGCCGCTCGCCAGGACCTGGCAGCGCGCGTGGAAGCGGCAGCCGCCCGGGACGCGCGACGGGTCCGGGGGCTCGCCGGTGAGGACGACCGGGGCCCCGGGCGCCTCGGGCAGGACGGACAGCAGGGCCTGGGTGTACGGGTGCCGCGGCGCCGTCAGCACCTGCTCGACCGCGCCCGTCTCCACGATCCGGCCGAGGTACATCACCGCGACCCGGTCGGCGATGTTCCAGGCCAGACCGAGGTCGTGGGTCACCACCAGCGCGGACAGCCCGAGCTCGGTGCGCAGCCGCAGCAGCAGCGCCAGGATCTCGCCGCGCACCGAGGCGTCGAGGGAGGCCACCGGCTCGTCGGCGACGAGCAGTTCGGGCTCCAGGACCAGCGCACCCGCGATGACGACCCGCTGGCGCTGGCCGCCCGACAGCTCGTGCGGGTAGCGCAGGAAGAACCGCTCCGGCGGCCGCAGCCCGGCCCGGGCCAGCGCACCGGCGACCGCCGCCCGCTCGTCACCGCCGTACCCGTGGATGCGCAGCCCCTCGGCGACGGCGTCGTAGACCGTGTGCCGCGGGTTGAGGGAGCCGCTCGGGTCCTGGAGGACCAGCTGGGCGCGCTTGCGGTACGCCTTCAGCGCGCGCGAGGAGTGGTCGAGCGGGGCCCCGTCGAAGGTGACGCGGCCCGAGGACGGCCGGACCAGGCCGAGCAGGGAGCGGGCCAGGGTCGTCTTGCCGCAGCCGGACTCGCCGACCAGCGCCACGATCTCGCCCGGCCGGATGTCGAGGTCGACCCCGTCCACGGCCCGGGCGGGCGGTGCTCCGTGCCGGCCGGGGAAGGTGACGTGCAGGCCCTCGACGCTCAGCAGCGGTGGCGTGGTCGTCATGCGGTACTGCTCCTCACTTCTGCCTCCTGCGCGGCCGCGGACGTCCCCGCGGCCACGTGCACGCACGCCGCCCACCGGTCCGCGCCCGCCGCGCGCAACGCCTGGTCGTCGGTGGCGCAGACGTCCAGCGCGACGGGGCAGCGCGGGTGGAAGGCGCAGCCGGACGGCACCGCCGCGGGATCGGGCGGGTCGCCGGGCAGCCCGCGCGGCGCGAACCGCGACCGCGCATCGCCGATCCTCGGGAACGCCTCCGACAGGGCCCCGGCGTAGGGGTGGCGGGCGTCGTCGTGGACCAGCCGCGCCGGGCCCTCCTCGACCACCCGGCCCGCGTACATCACCGCGAGCCGGTCGCAGGTGTCGGCGAGGACGGCCAGGTCGTGACTGATCATCACCAGGCCCACGTCCTGCTCGCTCACCAGTTCCTCGATCAGCCGCAGGATCTGCGCCTGGACCATCACGTCGAGCGCGGTGGTGGGTTCGTCGGCGACGATCAGACGGGGATCGCAGGCCAGCGCCATCGCGATCATCACGCGCTGCCGCTGCCCGCCGGACAGCTCGTGCGGGTAGGCGGACGCCCGCGCCGCCGGCAGGCCCACCTGCTCCAGCAGCTCACCGGCCCTCTTCCGGGCCTGTGCCGGGGTCGCCCTGCGGTGCAGCAGGATCGGTTCGGCGATCTGGTCGCCGACGCGGTGCACGGCGTTGAGGGAGTGCATCGCGCCCTGGAAGACGATCGACGCCCCGGCCCAGCGCACCGCCCGCACCCGGCCCCACTTCATCGTCAGCACGTCCTCCCCGTCGAGGAGGATCTCGCCGCCGACCCGCGCCCCGGCGGGCAGCAGCCGCAGCAGCGCCAGCGCCAGCGTGGACTTGCCGCAGCCGGACTCGCCCGCGATGCCGAGCTTCTCGCCCGCGGCGAGGCTCAGGTCGACCCCGCGCACGGCGGCCGCGCCGCCCGGGTAGGTCACTTCCAGGTTCCGCACGTCGAGCAGACTCAACGGGACACCCCCAGCCTGGGGTTGAGGACGGACTCGACCGCACGCCCGCACAGCGTGAACGCCAGCGCGACGACCGCGATCGCGATGCCCGGCGGCACCAGGTACCACCAGTCGCCGGAGCTGACCGCCCCCGCCTCACGCGCGTCCTGCAGCAGCCCGCCCCACGACACGACCGAGGGGTCCCCGAGCCCCAGGAACGCCAGGGTGGCCTCGGCGAGGATCGCGGAGGAGATGATCAGCGTGGTCTGGGCGAGGACCAGCGGCATCACGTTCGGCAGCACGTGCCGGGACATGATGTGCCCGTGCCCGCCGCCGAGCGCCTTCGCGCGTTCGATGTACGGCCGTGACTCCACCGCCAGCGTCTGGGCGCGCACCAGCCGCGCGGTCGTCGGCCAGGTGGTGACGCCGATCGCCAGGACGATCGTGCCCAGCGAACGGGACATCACGGTCGCCAGCACGATGGCGAGCACCAGCGTCGGCATCACCAGGAACCAGTCCGTGACGCGCATGGCCACCGTGGCGTACCAGCCGCGGAAGTGCCCGGCGGTGATGCCGATCAGCGCCCCGATGGCCACCGACAGCACCGCCGCCAGCAACCCGACCAGCAGCGAGACGCGCGACCCCCAGATCAGCAGCCCCAGCAGGCTGCGCCCGAACTGGTCGGTGCCCAGCGGGAACCGGCCGCTGGGGCCCTCCAACGGCTGTCCGGGAGCGTCGGTCACGCTCTGCACGTCCGAGCCGACGGTCAGCGGCGCGGTCAGCGCGAGCAGCCCGAACAGCACCAGCGCGGCGAGTCCGAACAGGCCCGCGCGGTGCCGCCGGTACTCCTTCCAGAAGCGTGCGGCGGAGGCCCGGCGGCGCTGCCACGCCAGCATGCGCGGACCGAGCGGCGGAGCGGTCTCGGCGGTCATCGGCCCACCCTCGGGTCGAGCAGCGGATACAGGAGGTCGGCCAGGGTGTTCATCAGGATCACCGCCGAGGCGAAGACGAAGAACAGCCCCTGCACCAACGGCAGGTCGGGCACGCTCAGCGCCTGGTAGAACAGCCCGCCGAGGCCCGGCCAGGAGAAGACCGTCTCGACGAGGATGACACCGGCGACGGTCCGCCCGAGGTTGACGAAGATCAGGGTCACGGTCGGCAGCAGCGCGTTCGGCACCGCGTGCCGGCGCCGCACGAGGTCGTCCCGCAGGCCCTTGGCGCGCGCCGTGGTCAGGTAGTCGCCGCCCATCTCGTCCAGCAGCGCCGACCGGGTCACCAGCAGCGTCTGCCCGTACTCCACCGCGACCAGCGTCACCACCGGCAGGACGAGGTGGTGGGCGACGTCCACGACGTACGCGAAGCCCTGCTCGCCGCCGGACTCCATGCCCCCGGTCGGGAACATGCCGGGGATCGGGCCCACGCCGACCGACAGCACGATGATGAGCAGCAGCCCCAGCCAGAAGGACGGGATGGAGTACAGCGTCAGCGCCAGCCCCGTGTTGAGGCGGTCGCCGAGCCTGCCGTGCCGCCACGCGGAACGGGTGCCGAGGAAGATGCCCAGGGCCGTGTAGAGCACGAAGGCCGTGCCGGTGAGCAGCAGCGTGTTCGGCAGCGCCTCGGTGATCTTGTCGACGACGGGTCCGTGGAACTGGTACGAGGTCCCCAGGTCACCGGTCAGCGCCTTGCCGCAGTACTGCGTGAACTGCTGCCACATCGGCAGGTCGAGGCCGAACTCCCGCCGGTAGGAGGCGATCTGCTCCGCCGAGACCGGGCGGCCGCCGGTCATGAACTTCACCGGGTCGCCCGGGATCAGCCGGAAGAGGAAGAAGCTGGTGACGAGGACGGCGAACAGCGAGACGACCGCACCGGCCAGCTTCCCGGCCACGTACCGCAGGTACGCGGCCCTGGCGCCGGCCCGTGACGCGCGCCCCGCCCCGGCCGGCCCGGACTTCACCGGACCGGCCGGGGCCGCTGCCCCGAGCGGGGAGGATGTCGCTTCCGCGGTCATGGGCGGGCCCGCCTACTCACGTTCTTCCGCCGTGGACCGGCGGCGCACCGCGACCAGCACGCCGAGTCCGACGAGGACGACGACGCCCGCGGCGACCCCGATCACCACGCCGGTCGACGAGGAACCGTCCGAGGAGCCACCGGAGTCCGCGGGGACGGCGGACCACCAGCTCCAGTAGCCGTCCTGGCCGTAGATGTTGCCCGCGTCCGACGGCATCGTGGTGATCGACGCGATCTGGTCCGTGCGGTAGGCCTCGACGGCGTTCGGATAGGCCATGACGTTCATGTAGCCCAGGTCGTAGAGCCGGGACTGCATCTGCTTGACGATCTCCGCCCGCTTGGCCGGGTCGTACTCGGCGAGCTGCTTGGCGTAGAGGTCGTCGTACGTCTTGTCGCAGATGAAGTTGTCCGTGGCGCCGGTGTCCTTGGGCGTCTGCGGACGGGCGGCACAGGTGTGGATGGAGAGCACGAAGTCGGGGTCCGGGTTGACGGACCAGCCGTCGAAGGCGAGGTCGTACTCGCCCGCGAGCCAGGGGTCGGTCACGTTGTCGAGGCAGTTGAGGGTGGTCCCGATGCCGAGCTCGCCCCACCACTCCTGGAGGTACTTGCCGACCGCCTTGTCGTTGGGGTCGGTGGCGTGGCACAGGACGCGGTAGTTCAGCGGCTTGCCGTCCTTGCCGACGCGCTTGCCGTCGGCGTTCTTCCTGTAGCCGGCCTCGTCGAGCAGCCTGCCCGCGGCGGCCGGGTCGTAGGCGAGTTCCTGGTCTGCCGACGGCTTCCAGAAGTACGAGGAGAAGCGCGGCGGTATGTACCCCTCGCCCCGGACCGCGTGGCCCTGGAAGACCTTGTCGACGATCGTCTTGCGGTCCACCGCCATGAACAGCGCGTTCCGCACCCGCTGGTCGAGCAGCGACGGGTCGCCGTCACCGAACTTCGTACCGTCCTTGGACTGCGCGCCCGGGTTGGTGGCGAGGGCGTAGAAGCGGCGGCCGGGCGCGTCGTTGACGTGGATGTTCTTGTCGCCCTCGAGCGAGGCCGCCTGGGCGGGGGTCAGCGACGGGGACCCGGCGACGAAGGACACCTCGCCCTTGCGCAGGGCGGCGACCGCGGCGTCCTGGTCCTTGTAGTACCGGAAGACCAGCTCGTCGAACTTCGGCGCGCCCCGCCAGTAGTCCTTGTTGGCCTTCAGCCGCACGTAGCTGTCCGGCTTGTAGTCGGTGAGGACGAACGGTCCGTCGCCCACGACGGGGAAGTCCTTGTCGTTGTTGAACTCGGAGAAGTCGTCGACCTTCTCCCACACGTGCTTGGGCACGATCGGCACGTCGAGCGCGGTCATCGTGGCCTGCGGCGTCTTCAGTTTGATCACCAGCTGGGTGGGGCTGGGCGCGGTGACCTTCTCGAAGTTGGTGACGAAGCTGCCGTTGGCGGTGGCGGCGCCGTCGTCGGTCATCATCTTGTTGAACGTCCACGCCGCGTCCTCGGCGGTGACCTGCTGCCCGTCCGACCACGTGGAGTCGGAGCGGATCGTGTACGTCCAGGTCAGTTTGTCGGGCGAGGACTTCCACGCGGTGGCCAGACCCGGTATGACGTGGTTGTCCTTGGGGTCGTAGGCGGTCAGGTACTCGTACGTCAGCCGGTGGATGCTCGTGCTGACCAGCCGGACCGCGAGGAACGGGCTGAGCGAGTCGACGCTCTGCGCGACCGCGACGGTGAGGACCTTGCCGCCCTGTTCGCCCTCCCCGGCCCGCGCCGGGCCGCTCTGCGGTCCGGCCGAGGCGGACGGGGCGACGGCACCGGACGCGAGGACGAGGGCGGTGGCGCCCGCGGCGGCCAGCAGCCGCGCCCTCCTCGGGCGGGGGCCGGTGCGTCCTCTGCCGTGCTGATCTTGTGTGTTCATGGTTCGGAGACCTCGCGTCATCACTCGCGCGGGACGCCCGCCCGGTGTGCCACACGGGGCGGGCTTGAACAGGTGCGAACGGATGTGAACGGTGTTTGAGCAGCCTTGCGTGGAGCTTGATCGGTTGGCGCCGACGGAATGAAGAGTGTGTCTATCAGCGGCAGTCTGCGCGCGTCAACGGTGTGACAAACCCCATGTGGCCTGCGGAAACGGCGAGTTCACCGCTGATTGGGCCACATTGGTGGAGACCACTGACGCCTTGCTGGTGAGAGGGTGGCGGCGCGTTTCCGCCGGTTCTGACCGCGAACGCGCGAAGGCCCGCGCCGTCGGGTGACGGCGCGGGCCTGGGGGGACCGTCGGGCTACTGCTGCGGTGGGGGCGGGGGCGGGGTCTGGCCCTGCGGGGGCTGCGGCTGCTGGGGCTGCTGCGGGTACGGCTGTCCGGGCTGCTGGGGGTAGGGCTGCCCCGGCTGCTGGGCGGGCTGCCCGTACGGCTGGGGCGGCCCCGGGTACGGCTGACCCGGGTACGGCTGGCCCGGCTGGTCCGGATACGGCTGGCCCGGGTACGGCTGCTGGCCGGGCACGCCCTGGCCCGGGACGGGCTGACCGGGCATCGGCTGGCCGGGGAACTCGTGGCCCGGCATGGGCGGCGCGGCGACCGGCGGCGGGTTGCCGTCGGACGTCCACAGGCCGTGGGACTGCTGGTGGCGGACGAAGTCCTCGGCGACCATGGCCGCGAGGTTGAAGTACGCCTCCCGTACCTTCGGCCGCATCATGTCGAGGTCGACCTCGGCGCCGGCCGCCAGGTGCTCGTCGAACGGCACCACCACGACGCCCCGGCACCGCGTCTGGAAGTGGCCGACGATGTCCTCCACCTTGATCATCTTTCCGGTCTCGCGCACCCCCGAGATCACGGTGATGGACCGGGACACGAGGTCGGCGTACCCGTGCGCGGACAGCCAGTCCAGCGTCGTGCTGGCGCTGCTCGCACCGTCCACGGACGGCGTCGAGATGATGATCAACTGGTCGGCGAGGTCGAGCACCCCGCGCATCGCGCTGTACAGCAGACCGGTGCCCGAGTCGGTCAGGATGACCGGGTACTGCCGGCCCAGGACGTCGATCGCGCGCCGGTAGTCCTCGTCGTTGAAGGTCGTGGACACGGCCGGGTCGACGTCGTTGGCGATGATCTCGAGTCCGGACGGCGCCTGGGACGTGAACCGCCGGATGTCCATGTACGAGTTGAGGTACGGGATCGCCTGGACGAGGTCGCGGATGGTGGCCCCGGTCTCGCGGCGCACCCGGCGGCCGAGCGTACCGGCGTCCGGGTTCGCGTCGATCGCGAGGATCTTGTCCTGCCGCTCGGTGGCGAGCGTCGAACCCAGCGCGGTGGTCGTGGTCGTCTTGCCGACACCGCCCTTGAGGCTGATGACGGCGATGCGGTAGCAGGACAGCACCGGCGTGCGGATCAGCTCGAGCTTGCGCTGCCGCTCGGCCTCCTCCTTCTTCCCGCCCAGCTTGAACCGCGAACCGCCGGTCGCCGGGCGGCTGCTCTTCGCCTTCTGCTTCTTGTTGTTGAGCAGCCGGTCCGACGACAGCTCCACGGCCGCCGTGTAACCGAGCGGCGCCGCACCCGGGTTGGTGGGCTGCCGCTGGTCGTGCTGTATGGGCTGCGGCCAGGCGGTACCGAGCCGGGGGTCGGCCGGCTGCTGGGGGTCGCCCGGCTGCTGGGGGTAGGGCTGGGCCTGGGCCTGGTGGGGCGGCTGCTGGTGCTGCGGCATCTGACCGGGGTGCGCCTGCGGGTGCGCCTGCGGCTGGACCTGGTGCGGCACACCGGGGGCCGGCTGCCCCTGAGGAGCGGGCGGTTGGGGGAAGCCGTAACCGCTCTGCGGGGCGGGAGCGCCGGGCTGCGGAGCGACGGCGCCGGGCTGGGCCTGGGGCTGGGGGAAGCCGTAACCGGCGGCGGGAGCTCCGCCCGGCTGCGGTCCCGGAACCTGGGGCGCGGCCGGGGGAGTGGCCGGAGGCGCGGCCGGGGGAGTGGCCCCCTGCGGCGGGAAGCCGTAACCGGGCTGGGCGGGAGCCTGAGCCGGCGTCACCGGTGAGCCGGCCTGCGCGGCCCACGCGGCGGGCGCCGGCTGAGGAGCCTGCGGCTGGAAGGGCGGCTGGTGCCCCGGAACGCCCGGCTGCCCCGGCACACCGGGTGCCGGCTGCGGCTC
>NZ_BDJC01000092.1 GCF_002005565.1 Streptomyces sp. JHA26
ACGCGGGCGGCGCCGCGGCCGCGCCCGGCAGGACGCGGGGGACGGACGCGGGCGGCGCCGCGCGGGCCGCCGGTTCCGAGAGCGAGCCGCAGAGGACCCGGGGAGGGCTCGCCGAGACGGGCTCGAGCCTCGGGCTCCGGCCCGCGGCGGCCGGAGGCGTCCTCCTCGCCGCCGGGGGCCTGCTGCTGCTCCGCACCGGGCGGCGTACCCGGTGACGCCCCGCGCCGGCACCGTTCGGTCCCGACGCCGGCCGGGACCGAACGGCGCCGGTCAGTCGTCGAGCGCGTCCTTGACGTCGCCCAGGTCGACGAACTTGAAGCCGGTGGCGTCACGGTCGCCGTCACCAGGAGTGTCGTGGCCGTCCTGCACGACGAGCAGGCCGTCGGGGTAGCGGCTGCCCAGCGGCTGGTTCAGCACCGCCGCTCCGTCGCACTCCTCGGAGCCGTCCAGCCGGGCCGAGGCGGCGCCGACGCGGAACCCGCCCTCGTACTCGTTGTGGTCCTCCTGTTCGCGGTCGTACGCGGCGAAGGTGTTGTCGCCCTGGCTGGAGGCCAGCAGGTACCCGTCGCCGTCGGACTCCTCCAGGAGCGTCAGTCCCTCCACGTCCGCGGCCAGCCGGCTGCCGCCGTACCCGGGGTCGGCGCCGGCGACGCACTCGTCGGTGGCCTCGTCGTACGTGGCCGGGACCCCGTACTCACGCACCTTGTCCACCAGTTGGGGCGTGCCGGTGAGGTCGGCGCGCAGGCGCCAGATGCCGACGTCTTCCTGCCCGGCGTACAGCGTGCCGTCGGCCGGGTCGACGACCATGCCCTCCACCTGGGGCAGTTCACCGGGTTCGGAGCAGGGCGACCAGTTCCTGCCGTTCGGCAGGCGGAAGGACGCGGGCAGGTCCAGGGTGCGCACCGGACGGTAGCCGACGCGTCCGGACGCCGTCGGGGTGAGTTCCAGCAGGGCGAGCCGGGTGCGTTCGCGTTGGCTGACCAGCGCGTAGGAGCGCTGGGTGGCCTTGTCGGTCCAGGTGGCCAGGCCGTACGCGGTGCGCTGGTCGTTGATCTCGGCCTGACCGGTGGAGAACACCGGTTCGGCGGCCGGGTCGGTGACGTCCGTCATGGGACGGCCGGGGGAGGACGGATCGATGCGGTAGACCCGCAGGCGGTCGCTGCCGCGGTCGGTGGTGACCGCGAGGTCCGCCCGCCCGGCGCCGAGGCGCACGCCGTGCACCAGGTCGACGTTGTTGAAGCGGCCGGGCGCGTCGTCGGGACCGGGGGCGGGGGGCGCCGCCACCGACTGCACGAGACGGGCGTCCAGGTCGTAGACGCGCAGTCCGCCCTCCTTCGCCGTCGCGACGACGAGGCTGCGGTCGGGGTCGGCAGGGTTGCGCCAGATGGCCGGGTCGTCCGCGTCGGCGTTCCCGCCGGCCTCGTCGTCGTACAGCGGAGCCGTCTCGGCCCGCGGCCGTACGGTCGGCAGCGCGTCGTCACCGTGCGCCGCGGCCGGAACCGCCGACAGGAAGGTGACGGCCGCGGCGAGGGCGCAGGCGGCCGGCCGGCCGAGGGGGTGCCTGGTCATGCGGGTGCTCCTCAAGTCGAAGACATGACAACGGGATACACCTGATGATCTTGATCGTGGTTCCGGTCGCCACGGGGCCCTGCCGGTGACGGGGAGGTGACCGGTGGGGGAACGGTGCCCGCGGTGTTCTCCGGCCGGTCAGGCCATCAGCCCGGCGGCGAGCGCGGCCCCCAGTTCCCAGCAGGACTCCAGGTCCGCCTTGGCGGGCTCGCCGGCCACCGTCACCGCCGGGGCGGCGCGCTGCCAGCCGAGGCCGGTCGTCACCGACTCGATGGCGCGCACCGCACCGGTGGTGTCGCCGCCGCCGTGCACGTAGTAGCCGAAGGGCCGGCCCCGCGTCCCGTCCAGGCACGGGTAGTAGACCTGGTCGAAGAAGTGCTTCAGGGCGCCGGACATGTAGCCGAGATTGGCCGGGGTGCCCAGCAGGTACCCGTCCGCCTCCAGCACGTCGACGGCCGTGGCCGCCAGCGCCGCCCGCCGGACGACCCGGACGCCCTCGATCTCCGGCGCGGTCGCCCCGGAGACGACGGCTTCGAGCATCGCCTGGCAGTTCGGCGACGGGGTGTGATGCACGATCAGCAAAGTGGCCACACCCCGAAGCCTGCCGTCCGGCACCCGGCGGACGCAACAGTCGCCGCGGATCACACCTCGGGCGCCGCCGTCTCCGTCAGTGCGCCGTCGGCCAGTCGCAGCCATCGGTCGACGCCGATCTCGCTCAGGAACCGCTCGTCGTGGCTGACCACCACGAAGGCCCCCCGGTAGGAGTTCAGCGCGCTCCGCAACTGCTCCGCGCTGACCAGGTCGAGGTTGTTGGTCGGCTCGTCCAGGAGCAGCAGATGCGGGGCGGGCTCGGCGCACAGGACGCACGCCAGGGTGGCCCGCAGCCGCTCGCCGCCGGACAGCACGCCGACGGGCAGGTGGGCGCGGGCGCCCCGGAACAGGAAGCGGGCGAGCAGGTTCATCCGCTCGGCCTCGGGCCGCCGGGGAGCGTACGCGGCGAAGTTCTCGGCGACCGTGCGGTCCGCGTCCAGCAGGTCGAGCCGCTGCGACAGGTGGGCGACGCGCCCGTCGGCCCGCCTGACCGTGCCGCTCCCCGGATCCAGGTCACCGCCCAGCAGGCGCAGCAGCGTGCTCTTGCCGGCGCCGTTGGGGCCGGTCAGCGCGATGCGCTCGGGTCCCCGGACGACCAGGTCGACACCCTCGCCGGCGAACACCTCGCGGTCGCCGAGCCGGATCCGCAGCCCCTCCCCGAGGAAGAGGGTGCGCCCGGCGGGCACGTCGGTCTCCGGCAGGTCGAGGACGATGCGCTGGTCGTCGCGGAGCGCACGCCCCGCCTCGTCCAGTCGGGCCTTCGCGTCGCCGACCCGGTCGGCGTGCGTCTGCCCCGCCCGGCCCGCGGACTCCTGCGCGCCGCGCTTCATGGTGCCCGCGAAGATGCGCGGCAGGCCGGCGCTCTTGAGGTTGCGGGCGGCGTTGCCCGCCCGGCGCTCGGCGCGTTCGCGGGCCTGCTGCATCTCCCGCTTCTCCCGCCTGAGTTCCTGCTCGGCGTTGCGGACGTTCTTCTCGGCGACCTCCTGCTCGGCCCGCACCGCCTCCTCGTATGCGGTGAAGTCGCCTCCGTAGAAGCGCAGTTCGCCGCGGTCGAGTTCGGCGATGCGCTCCATGCGGTCGAGCAGGGCCCGGTCGTGGCTGACCAGCAGCAGACAGCCCTTGTAGTCCGACAGGACGTCGTGGAGCTTGTGCCGGGCGTCCAGGTCGAGGTTGTTGGTGGGCTCGTCGAGCAGCAGCACGTCGGGCCGCTTCAGTAGTTGTGCGGCGAGGCCGAGGGAGACGATCTGGCCGCCGCTGAGCGTGCCGAGGCTCCGGTCCAGGGCGAGGCCGCCGAGGCCGAGGCGGTCGAGCTGGGCGCGGGTGCGTTCCTCGATGTCCCAGTCGTCGCCGATGGTCGTGAAGTGCTCCTCGGCCACGTCCCCGGACTCGACGGCGTCGATGGCCCGGATGACGGCGGCGACCTCCAGCACCTCCGCCACGGTGAGGTCCCCGGTCAGGGGCAGGGTCTGCGGCAGGTAGCCGACGGTGCCGGTGGTGGACACGGAACCCGTGACGGGGCGCAGCTCACCGGCGATCAGCTTGAGCAGGGTGCTCTTGCCGGAGCCGTTGGGGGCCACCAGGCCGGTACGGCCCGGGCCCACGGTGAACGACAGGTCCTGGAAGACGGGGGTGTCGTCGGGCCAGGCGAAGGAGAGGTTCGAGCAGAGGACGGCGGCGTCGGACATGGACGACCTCGCTGAGGAGAGGGGCGGGGGAAAGGGACACGCCCGCCCGGGAGGACAGGGAAGAGGGGACGACGAAGGCGGCCACCGCCGGGGCGCTCCTGTGCGCCTGCTGTGGCCGATCAGTGCGGGGTATCACCCGCAGATGTCGTCGTCACCCACCATGTCCGGGACCTCTCGATACGCGATCAACGTCTTCACCAGCCTAACAGCCGCCGCCCGCGGGGCGGGGTCCGGCGCAGGCGGGGGGCGACGGCCGACGCGTCGGCACTGGTGGCGGGGCCCCGGCCGCCGTGGAGCGCCGGTGGCCGTCCGTGACGCGGAGCCGCCCGCCGTCCGGGTCCGCACGCGACGGAGCCGCCCGCCGGGTGGGCGGGCGGCTCCGTCGCGCGGTGCTGCCGGCGGCTCAGCCGACGGGTGCCGCGGTGGCCTCGCCGGACTCCTCGGCGAGGCGTTCCATGCCGCTGGTGGTCTTCAGCGGCTTCTCCTTCAGGAACACGACGGCGACCAGCGCGAGCAGGGCGAACGGCGTGGCGATGAGGAACAGGTCCGCGGTGGCGACGCCGTAGGCGTGCTCGACGATCGACCGCATCGGCGCGGGCAGCGTGGACATGTCCGGGACGCTGCTCTCGCCGGAGCCCTCGCCGGCCGGGACGGTGATGCCCGCGTCCTTGAGCCCCTTGGTCATCTCGCTGGTGACCCGGTTGGCGAGGATAGCGCCGAGGACGCTGGTGCCGATGGTGCCGCCCATGCTGCGGAAGAAGGACAGCACGGAGGTCGCGGCGCCCAGCTCGGCGGCGGGCACGTCGTTCTGCGCGGCGAGCACCAGGTTCTGCATCAACATGCCGACGCCGATGCCCAGGACCGCCATGTAGAGGCTGAGCAGGCCGAAGTGCGTCTTGGCGTCGATCGTGGACAGCAGCGCGAGGCCGACGGACATGACGACCGCGCCCGCCACCAGGTACCGCTTCCACCTGCCGGTCCGGCTGATCACCTGACCGGCGACGGTGGACGACACCAGCAGGCCGAGGATCATGGGCAGGCTCATCAGACCGGCGACGGTCGGCGACTTGCCCAGGGAGACCTGGAAGTACTGGGAGAGGAAGACGGTTCCGCCGAACATGGCGACACCGACCAGGAGGCTGGCGACGGTCGTCAGCGTCACCGTGCGGTTGCGGAAGATGTCGAGCGGGATGACCGGCTCGGCGGTACGCGCCTCGACGAGGACCGCGGCGATCAGCAGCAGCACGCCACCGCCCGCGAGGGCGCCGGTCTGCCAGGAGGCCCAGTCGAACTCGTTGCCGGCCAGCGTCACCCAGATGAGCAGCGCGCAGACACCGGCGACGATCAGGAAGGCGCCGAGCCAGTCGATGCGCACCTCGCGCCGCGTGGTCGGCAGCCGCAGCGTGCGCTGCAGCAGCGCGATGGCCAGCAGCGCGAACGGCACGCCGATGAAGAAGCACCAGCGCCAGCCCAGCCACGAGGTGTCGACCAGCACACCGCCGACCAGCGGCCCCGCCACGGTGCCCACGGCGAAGACGGCGCCGAAGATGCCGGCGTACTTGCCCAGCTGTCGGGGCGGGATGACGGAGGCCATCACGACCTGCGCGAGGGCCGTCAGACCGCCCGCGCCGATGCCCTGCACGACCCGGCTGAAGATCAGCAGACCGACGCCGTGGGAGAAGCCGGCCAGCAGCGAACCGACGACGAACATGGACAGCGAGAGCTGGAGCAGCAGCTTCTTGTTGAAGAGGTCGGACAGCTTGCCCCACAGGGGCACCGTCGCCGTCATGGCCAGGAGTTCCGCCGTGACGACCCAGGTGTAGGAGGACTGGCTGGCGCCCAGATCGGCGATGATCGTGGGCAGCGCGTTCGAGACGACGGTGCCGGCCAGGATCGCGACGAACATACCGGCCATCAGGCCGGACATGGCCTGGAGTATCTGCCGGTGGGTCATGGAGGTGGGAGGCGCGTCGTCGGGCGCCTGAGGTGCGGTCACGGCATCTCTTTCGGGTGATGGTGGGGTGGTGTCGCGATCGTCCTGCGCGCCGGTCACGCGCCGGGCGCCGGAAGACCGGCGGCGAGGAGGGTGAACACCTCGTGGAACACGTCCAGGAAGGCGGCCTCCTGCTGGTGGGCCGACCAGTGGTCCACGCTGGTCCGCACCGCGGCGGTCGCCACCGCGGCCAGCAGCCGTGGGTAGAGGCCGGGATCCGCGGGCCGTTCCCCGTCGCCGGAGGCGCCGCGCAGGCGCGTGGCGATGGCATCGGCCAGGTCGGCCTCCGCCGCCATGTGCGCCCCGACGCCGCGCGCCAGGAGGTGCGGCGAGGCGTGCAGCACCTCGGCGTGCAGCCGCCACAGCTCGTGCTGCTGCTCCGCCTCGGCCAGTTCCGCGGCCATGGCCTCGCGCAGGGCCTCCAGCGGTGAGAGGCCGGCCGGTGCGTCGAGGACGGCGCGCCGCATCCGCGCGCCCGCGTCCGCGTCGATGACGACGAAGGCGTCCTCGCGCGTGTCGAAGTAATTGAAGAAGGTCCGCACGGACACACCGGCCGCCGCGCTGATCGCCTCGACGGTGACCTTGTCCGCACCGTGCTCGGCGGCGAGCCGTATCGCGGCCTCGGCGAGGGCGGCACGCGTGGCCCGCTTCTTCCGCTCCCGCAGACCGCCCCCCGCGGCACCCTTCTCCGACATAAGTTGCATGGTATGCAAAGATGCACGTCATGCAAAATTCATGCCGAGGGTGACCGGTCGCGCGCCTGCCCGGCGTCCCGCCCTCGGCTCCCGGTCCTCTCGCGCACGACCCCGGCGTACGAGCGTGAAGTCGGGGTAGGCGGTGCGGAAGCGCGGTCGGCGCCGGTGGCGGCCGTGCCGTGCGCCACGCGCCGCGTCCTGCGGTCACCGGGGTGTTCCGAGTGCCGGGGCGCCCGGGCGCGGCACCTCCGCCGCCGTCGGCCGACGTCACCCGCGCCGGCCTCGCACCCCGGCCGGCCCCGTCCGGGAACCGACGTGACCCGAACGGCCCCGTCGGGTACCCGTCCGGTCCGCACAGGGTTGGGATTGCAGGGCACCACCCGCGCCACCCGGACCCGCACCCGTCCCGGCCCGACCGCTGTCCCGACACGGAAAGGACCCCCCGATGTCCGCCGACACGCAGCAGGCGCCCCCCGCGCTCCCGGACGAGGAGCTCGCCGCCCTGGACGCCCACTGGCGCGCCGCGAACTACCTCTCCGTCGGCCAGATCTACCTGATGGCGAACCCGTTGCTGACCGAGCCGCTGCGCCCGGAGCACGTCAAGCCGCGCCTCCTGGGCCACTGGGGCACCTCACCGGGCCTCAACCTCGTCCACACCCACCTCAACCGGGTGATCAAGGCCCGCGGCCTGGACGCCCTGTGCGTCTGGGGACCCGGCCACGGTGGGCCCGCCGTCCTCGCCAACTCCTGGCTGGAGGGCTCCTACACCGAGACCTATCCGGACGTCACCCGGGACGCGGACGGCATGGCCCGGCTCTTCAAGCAGTTCTCGTTCCCCGGCGGTGTGCCGAGCCACGTCGCCCCCGAGACCCCGGGCTCCATCCACGAGGGCGGCGAGCTCGGCTACTCGCTCGCGCACGCCTACGGCGCCGCCTTCGACCACCCCGGCCTGGTGGTCGCCTGCGTGATCGGCGACGGCGAGGCGGAGACGGGACCGCTGGCGGCGTCCTGGCACTCCAACAAGTTCCTCGACCCGGTGAACGACGGCGCCGTCCTGCCGATCCTCCACCTCAACGGCTACAAGATCGCCAACCCTACGGTCCTGGCCCGCCTCCCCGAGGCCGAACTCGACGAACTCCTGCGCGGCTACGGCCACGACCCCGTCCACGTCACCGGCGACGACCCCGCCACCGTCCACCGGGCGATGGCCCACGCCATGGACACCTGCCTCGACCGCATCGCCGCGATCCAGCGCGCCGCCCGCGAGGACGGCGCCGACGAGCGGCCCCGCTGGCCGATGATCGTCCTGCGCACCCCCAAGGGCTGGACCGGCCCCGCCGAGGTCGACGGCCTGCCCGTGGAGAACACCTGGCGCGCCCACCAGGTCCCGCTCGCCGCCGTACGGACGAACCCGGAACACCTCCGTCAGCTGGAGCGGTGGCTGCGCTCCTACCGGCCCGAGGAACTGTTCGACGACGCCGGAGCCCCGCGCCCCGAGGTCCTGGCCGCCGTCCCCGAGGGCCCGCGCCGGCTGGGCGCCACCCCCTTCGCCAACGGCGGACTGCTGCTGCGCGACCTGCCCCTGCCGCCCCTGGACACCTACGCCGTCGCCGTCGACAAGCCCGGCGCGAGCATGCACGAACCGACCCGCGTCCTCGGCGACCTGCTCGCGGACGTCATGGCCGCCACCGCCGACCGGCGCGACTTCCGTCTCGTCGGCCCCGACGAGACCGCCTCCAACCGCCTCCAGGCCGTCTACACCGCCAGCGGAAAGGCCTGGCAGGAACGGACCCTGCCCGTCGACGAGGACCTCGACCGGCACGGCCGGGTGATGGAGATCCTGTCCGAGCACACCTGCCAGGGCTGGCTGGAGGGCTACCTCCTCACCGGCCGGCACGGGCTGTTCTCCTGCTACGAGGCGTTCGTCCACATCGTCGACTCGATGGTCAACCAGCACGTCAAATGGCTGCGCGTCACCCGTCGCCTGCCCTGGCGCGCCCCCGTCGCCTCCCTCAACTACCTGCTCACCTCGCATGTGTGGCGCCAGGACCACAACGGCTTCTCCCACCAGGACCCCGGCTTCGTCGACCACATCCTCAACAAGAGCCCCGAAGCCGTACGGGTCTACCTGCCGCCGGACGCCAACACCCTGCTGTCCGTCGCCGACCACGCCCTGCGCAGCAAGGACTACGTCAATGTGATCGTCGCTGGCAAACAGCCCTGCTTCGACTGGCTGACCATGGAGCAGGCCCGCGTCCACTGCGCCCGCGGCGCCGGCATCTGGGACTGGGCCGGCACCGAGGACGGCACCCGTGAACCCGACGTGGTGCTCGCCTGCGCGGGCGACGTGCCCACCCAGGAGGTGCTGGCCGCCGCCCAGCTCATCCGCCGCCACCTGCCCGACCTGGCGGTGCGCGTGGTCAACGTCGTCGACATCGCCCGGCTGCTGCCGAGCGGGGAACACCCGCACGGCATGAGCGACTTCGAGTACGACGGCCTGTTCACCGCCGACAGGCCCGTCATCTTCGCCTACCACGGGTACCCCTGGCTCATCCACCGCCTCGCCTACCGCCGCACCGGCCACGCGCACCTGCACGTGCGCGGCTACAAGGAGATCGGCACCACCACCACGCCCTTCGACATGGTCCTCGGCAACGACCTGGACCGCTACCGCCTGGTCATGGACGTCATCGACCGGGTCCCCGGCCTGGCCGTGCGCGCGGCGGCCGTGCGGCAGCACATGGAGGACACCCGGCTGCGCCACCACGACTGGATCCGCGAACACGGCGTCGACCTGCCCGAGGTCGCCGACTGGTCCTGGGACGGCTGACCCGCCGCGCCGCAGCGTCCGACGAAGGGAAACCCGTGACCGCGACCGCCTCCACCTGGGACTACGTCCACTACGACGCCGCCGAGGAACGGCTGCGGGAGTCCCTGTGCACGCTGGGCAACGGCTACTTCGCCACCCGCGGCGCCCTGCCCGAGTGCGCCGCGGACGACGTGCACTACCCGGGCACCTACGTGGCCGGGTGCTACAACCGGCTCACCTCCACCGTCGCCGGACGCACCGTGGAGAACGAGGACATGGTCAACCTCCCCAACTGGCTGACCCTGTCCTTCCGGGCCGCCGGAGGGGACTGGCTCACGCCGGACACCGCGCCGGTGCAGGACCACCGGCAGACCGTGCACCTGGACTCCGGGGTGCTGGAACGCCGCACCCGCTTCGCACTCGGCGACGGACGGGCACTGACCGTGCGCCAGTTGCGCCTGGTGCACATGGCCGACCCCCACCTCGCCGCCCTGCGCACGGAGTTCACGGTGGAGGGCGCCGGCACGGACCTCGACGTGGAGTCGGCCCTCGACGGCGACGTCACCAACTCGGGCGTCCCGCGCTACCGGGACCTCGACGGCCGTCACCTGACCCACGTCCACACCGGCGCCGACGACGGCACCGTGTGGCTGCGCTGCCGTACCCGGACCTCGGACATCCGGATCGGCATGGCCGCCCGGACGTCGGCCGGCGCACCGGTCGCCCCGGGCCGGGAACACCTGCGGGTCGCCCAGCGCACCACCCTGCGCCTGGAGCCGGGCCGCACCGCCACCGTCGACAAGATCGTGGCCCTGCACACCTCGCACGACCCCGCGATCAGCGACCCCCTGCAGGCCGCCGTGGGCCGGGTGGCCGCCGCCCCCGGCTTCGACGAGCTGCTGGCCGGCCACCGTACGGCCTGGGGCCAGCTGTGGCGCCGCGCCCAGCTCGAGGTCCCCGGCGAGGCGGGCGCCATCCTGCGGCTGCACCTCTTCCACGTACTGCAGACCCTCTCCCCGCACACCGCCGACCTCGACGTGGGCGTACCCGCCCGCGGGCTGCACGGGGAGGCCTACCGGGGGCACGTCTTCTGGGACGAGCTGTTCGTCCTGCCCTACCTCAACCTGCACTTCCCCGAGGTGTCCCGGGCCCTGCTGCAGTACCGGCACCGCCGTCTGGAACGCGCCCGCACGGCGGCCCGCGCCATCGGCAGACGCGGTGCCCTCTACCCGTGGCAGAGCGGCAGCGACGGCCGCGAGGAGACCCAGCGGCTGCACCTCAACCCCCACTCGGGCCGCTGGCTGCCGGACCACTCACACCTCCAGCACCACGTGGGCTCGGCGATCGCGTACAACGTGTGGCAGTACTGCGAGGCCAGCGGCGACGCCGAGTTCCTGCACACCAAGGGCGCCGAGACGCTGCTGCAGATCGCGCGCTTCTGGGCGGACTCCGCCACCTGGGACGGCCATCTGGGGCGGCACCGCATCCGGGGTGTCGTCGGCCCCGACGAATACCACGAGGCCTATCCCGGCGCCGTGGAACCGGGCCTCGACGACAACACCTACACCAACGTCACCGCCTCCTGGGTGCTCACCCGTGCCCTGGAGGTGGTGCGCTCCCTGCCCGAGCCCCGCCGACGCGAACTCGTGGAGCGCACCGGCCTGGACGGCGGCGAACTCGAACAGTGGGAGGACGTCTCCCGCACCCTCCACGTGCCCTTCCACGAGGGAGTCATCAGCCAGTTCGAGGGCTACGGCGACCTCGCCGAACTCGACTGGGCGGGCTACCGCGAGCGCTACGACGACATCCGGCGGCTGGACCGCATCCTGGAGGCCGAGGACGACAGCGTCAACAACTACCGGGCGTCCAAACAGGCCGACGTCCTGATGCTCGGCTACCTCTTCTCCCCGGCCGAACTCCGCGCGCTCTTCGACCGGCTGGGCTACGGCCTGGACGACGACACCTGGCGGCGCACCGTCGACCACTACCTGGCCCGCACCAGCCACGGCTCCACCCTCAGCGGACTCGTCCACGGCTGGATCCTGGCCCGCGCCCGCCGCGCCGGGGCGTGGACCTTCTGCCAGGAGGCGCTCAAGGGCGACGTCGCCGACCTGCAGGGCGGCACCACCGGCGAGGGGATCCACCTCGGCGCCATGGCGGGCACCCTCGACCTGGTCCAGCGCTGCCTGACCGGACTGGAGACCCGCGACGGCGCCCTCTGGCTGGACCCGGTGCCCCTGCCGGAGCTGTCGTCGTACGGATTCTCCATCCGCTACCAGGGCCACTGGGGCGTACGGCTCCGGCTGGAGCACGGCCACCTGGAGATCGCCGTCCCGGCCTCCGACCGGCTGCCGATCGACGTCCGGCTGCCGGACCGGGCCCTTCAGCTCCAGCCGGGCGACACCTGCCGGCTCGTGCTCCCGGACTGATTCCTCCCGTCAGCCCGGCAGGGGGTAGGCCACCTCGCGCGGGAACCCGTCCGGCCTGCCGTCGGTGTAGGTCAGTGTGATCCGGGTGTAGTGCTGCTCGCCCGGATCCTGCTCCCGGGCCTGCGGCCGGTCGAGCCGCACGGTCACCGGATACGAGCGGAACGTGCCGACCGCGCAGTAGGGCTTGCAGTCGTTGACCGCGTTGTATCCCCGCCCGGCCGCCGCGGCAGCGTCCCAGCGCACCCAGTGCAGCGCGGTCAGGCGGCTGTTGCCGTCCCCGCAGGCCAGCACGAACGCCGCGGGCCGCACGTCGCCCCGCATCGAGCAGTCGACCAGTACGGGGTCCTGGGCCTGCCGCTTCACGGTCTGCTCCGCCTGCGGGGCGGCCGAAGCGGCGCCCAGGGGTACTGCGAGCGCGGCGGCGGCACAGAGCGTGACCGCTGCCCTCGTCGGGTTCCTGCCCATGTCTGCTCCCGGCCGTCTCGGGGGATCGCCTGCCTCCGCCTTCCCCGTACCGACCGTACGACCGCGTCCGCGAACGCACCACTCGTACGGAGCAGCGCCGGGCGGCCGTCGAACTACCCCGGCGGCGGGCACACGGCGCTGCACCGCCGGCGGGAACAGGCCCACGGGTTCTGCCGGTGAGCCGAGCACGCCGGTGCCGGGCCACGGTTCACCGCCCGCTCCGCAGATCCACCCCGCGCCGGGCCAGGGTGAGGACACCGGCGACGATCAGGGCGACGCCGGCCAGCTGGGGCAGCACCCACCAGTCGGTGCGCACGTCCTCCCGGTACAGGACGACGCCGAGCAGCAGGCTCACCGTGGCGTCCCCCAGGGTGAGGGCCGGCTGGGAGGCGACCAGAGGACCGCCCTGCATGGCGTGCTCCAGCAGGAGCACGGCGCACACACCGGCCGCGGCGAACGCGTACGTCTGCCACACGGTCAGGAAGCCGACCAGGCCGTCCGCGTCCAGGACGCGCATGGAGTCCTTCATCAATCCGGCGGTCAGGGCGTAGCAGACCGCGGTGGCCGCGCCGAGGCAGCCGGCGCGGGCCTTGCCGACGGGCCGCCTCAGCCCGGCCGCGGCCAGCAGGACGGCCAGCCCGGCACAGGCCCCGAGCGCGGGCGCCCAGCGATCCATGGAGACGTCGTCGCTGCCGCCGCCCGGCGCGGCCGACGCCAGCGCCAGTCCCAGGCCGACGACCACACCGCCCACGGCGAGCCACAGGACGCCGGGGAGGTGGTGGCGAGTGATCAGCGAGGCCAGCAGCAGCGCCAGCGGAAGCTCCAGCACGAACAACGGCTGGACGAGCGATATCGGCCCGGTCGCCAGGGCGGCCGCCTGCCCCACCCCGGCGACGACGACGGCCAGCATGCCGCCGAGCCACACCGGCCGCCGCAGCAGGTCGACGACGAGGCCCGGACGGAATCCCTGGGACTGCGGCACGCTCAGCGCGGCCCGCCGTTGCAACACGGTGGCCAGCGCGTTGCTGAACGCGGCGACGAGTGCGAAGAGCACCGGCAGGACAACACCCATCCACCGATCCTCGCCCCGTTCCGGCCCGGCCGCGCGCCGCAGCACCCCGGAACGGGCGCGGTGCCGGGGAAGCGGGTCAGTCGTCGGCCCGGTCGGGCCGCGTCTCCGTCCCGGCGTCGCCCTGCTCCGGGGCGTCGGGGACGGTGTAGTAGACGGAGGTGCCCTGCTTGGTGCGCTGGGCCTGGTTCCTGGCGACCAGCCCCTCGAGCGTGGTGCGCACGACCGTGGACTTGACGGTGCGGTCGGGGTGGGCCTGGCCGAGCGCCGTGGTGATCTCGGCGGCGGAGCGCGGTTCCTTCTGCTCGCCCAGGTGCTTGCGGACCAGCTCGACCAGGGTGGACCGGCCCGGCTTCGAGGATGTGGAGGACGACCCGGACGGGGCGGCGGCCGGGGACGGGGCGGTCCGGCTCGGCGACTTCTTCGCCGCGGACTTCCCGGCCGCCTTCCCGGCCGACTTGGTGCCGGTCTTCGCGGATGACTTCGAAGCCGACCTGGAGACAGCCTTCGCGGGCGACTTCGAAGCCGGCTTGGTGGTCGACTTCGAGGCCGGCTTGGTGGCGGGCCTCGTGGCCGCGCGCTCGGGCGCGGTGGCGGCCTTCCCGCTCGCCGTGCGCCTGCCCGCGGCGGCCGTCCCGGTGGCGGAACTGTCACGGGGAGCGGGGACCGGCGCCGTGTCGGTCGCCGGCCGGGGCGGTGCCGTGGTGATGCCGAGCGCCTGCTGCACGTTCAGCAGCAGGGCGTGGTCGTGCTGCAGTGCGGCGAGCTGCTGCTGGAGGTCGGCGATCTCCCCGCTGATGCGCTCCTGCTCCTTGACGTTGCGCTCCAGGTCGCTCGTCACCTGCACGCTGTACTGCGACGCGAGTTCGGTGGCGGTCTGCGGTGTACTTTCGGACATGGTGTTGACTCTCCTCGATTCGCGGCCGTGAAGGCACGGGAGAACTACGGGACATCAGTCGTGGGACATGGGTGCCATGTCCGTTCGGCGCCGGGCAGCGGAGTGTCCGGTATTGCTGACGACTGCGTCGACACCCAAATGGTACGGACGACGGCGCCTGTTGTTCGCCTGTTTGCTGCCGGGCCGGTATACCACGTCGGGCGGGTGAGGTGATACGCGTCATCGGCACATCGACGCCTTCGGTGACCCACGGGGTCGTGGTTCGACGCCGGTGCGTCGCGCGGGTGTTCGGAACGCAGACACCCGACGCCCCGCATCCCGGCATCGGGCGGTGCGGCCGGACCACCGGACGCGGACAGCCGACCGGTCCCTGCGCCGCGCCCCCCGCCGTTCCCGTCGGGTGCGCTTCAACTCATCCTGGTCCTCCCGCAGTTGCCGCTCCGCGGCCGGCGCTTCCGCTCGTGCTCGTCGTCAAGGCGGTGGTGCTCGGCGGCGGTGCCCTCGCCGTGTACGGGGTCGGCCGGCCGACAGCGGCCGTCGACACCGCGGTGGCCGAGACCTTCCGCCGCACGCGCCCCGAGGGCGGCCCGGCCCCCGGACACCACCCGGCGGGCGCCTGACCGGCACTCTCTCGAGGACCGCACGGCCGTCGCCGCACTACTCCACGGCCTCCTGGCGCGCGGTGGAAAAACGGAGGCGCCCGCGGCCCGACCGGAGGTACGGTCCCGGCATGCCGAATGAGGACGGGTACTTCGGGAAAGACGTCGCTGCACGGTACGACGAGTCGTCGGCGGACATGTTCCGGCCGGAGGCGGTCGACCCCGCGGTCGACCTGCTGGCCGGGCTGGCGGGGAAGGGACGCGCGCTCGAACTGGGCATCGGCACCGGCAGGCTCGCCCTGCCGCTGGCCCGCCGGGGCGTCCCGGTCCACGGCATCGACATGTCCCGGGCCATGACCGCCCGGCTGCGCGCCAAGCCGGGCGGCGACGCCGTCGGGGTCACCATCGGCGACTTCGCGACGACCCGGGTGCCGGGCGCCTTCACGCTCGCCTACCTCGTCTACAACACCATCAACAACCTGACCACGCAGGACGCCCAGGTCGCCTGCTTCCGCAACGCCGCCGCCCACCTCGCACCCGGCGGCAGCTTCGTCGTCGAGGTGGGCGTACCGGAACTGCGCCGCCTGCCGCCGGGACAGACCGCGGTGCCGTTCCGCATCGATGACACGGAATGGGCGTTCGACACGTACGACACCGTGACCCAGGCGATGAGCTCGAACTACGTCACCGTCGTCGACGGCCGCACCGAGCACACGTCCATCCCGTTCCGCTACGTATGGCCCTCCGAACTCGACCTGATGGCGAGGCTCGCCGGACTGCGCCTGCGCGACCGGTGGGAGGACTGGGACCGGGCACCCTTCACCCACGAGAGCCGCCGGCACGTCTCGGTCTGGGAGAAGCCGGCCGCCTGACCCGGGCCGGTCCGTCAGCGCCGGGACATGTACAGCTGAAGTGCTGTGTGCAGCACCTTGTTGAGCGGGCGGTCCCACTCCCCGAGGTACTCGACGGCCTCACCGCCGGCGCCGATCTTGAACCGGAGCAGACCCAGCAGGTGGTCGTCCTCGTCCAGGGTGTCGGTGATGCCGCGGAAGTCGTACACCCGCGCACCGCGTTCGTGGGCGTCGCACATCATGCGCCACTGGAGGGCGGTGCTGGGCTGGACCTCGCGCCGGCGGGCGGTGGAGGCGCCGTAGGAGTACCAGACGTGGTCGCCGACCGTCAGCATCGTGGCCGCGGCGAGCACCTCACCGTCGTGGTGGGCGAGGTAGAGACGCATCCGGTCCGGGTCCTCGGCCGTCAGGGCGGTCCACATCCGCTGGAAGTAGGCGAGCGGGCGCGGGACGAACCTGTCCCGTTCGGCGGTCTCGACGTAGAGCTCGTAGAAGGCGCGCAGGTCGTC
Source organism: Streptomyces sp. JHA26 (assembly GCF_002005565.1). GTDB lineage: Bacteria > Actinomycetota > Actinomycetes > Streptomycetales > Streptomycetaceae > Streptomyces. The sequence continues at coordinate 16,163 of NZ_BDJC01000092.1, forward strand.
GTGGTCGCCCTGGACGACCTTGACGCCGGCCTTCTCCGCCTTCTTGATGTTGCGGCGCCACTGCTGGTTGAGGCCGTTCCGGATCTGCTCCAGCGACCGCCCGGCGAGCGGCACCTGACACACGTGACGCGGCTGTCCGGCGGCGAAGCCGTCCTCGCCGCCGGGCTCGACCCGCCGCCAGCCCGCCCGGCGCAGCCGCTCGGCGATCTCGCGGGCGCCGGGCTCCTCCACGGTGGCCTTCACGTCCCGCAGCCGCCGGGCCCCCGGGTCGGCGATCGCCGCCTTGACCGTCTCGGCGCTCCAGCGCCGGGCGACCACGGGCGGGCCCATCCTCACGGAGAAGGCGCCCCGCTTCTTCAGGTGGGCGAGCATCGGCTCCAGCCACCGGTCCAAATCCGCCGCGTTCCAGTCGATGACCGGACCCTCGGGGAGGTAGGCCAGGTAGCGCCGCAGCCCCGGCAGCGGCCGCAGCAGCACCAGCGCGGCCCCCACCAGCTCGCCGTCGTCGTCGAACCAGCCCAGGCTCTCCGCCTGCCAGTCCGGCTTCACCTCTCCCCACGAGGGGAGCTGCAGATGGCTCACGGAAGGCCGGGTCGCGACGAAGCGCAGGTGCTCCTCGCGCGTGATCGCCTTCAGGTGGTGGCTCATGGGCGGTGCCCCTTCGTTCGGCTCGTTCGATGGTGTCGGCGGGCAGGAACGCCGCGGCGCGCGGACGGTTCCGTCCCCCTTTACCAGGGAATACCGACGGCGGCGGATCCGCGCGGGCTACCGGCTGTTCGGGCAGGTGGGGCGAGCGGCCGGGGGCGTCGGTCCGGCCCGCGCCCGGTGCGCTCCATCCGGCGCGCGGCGCCACGGCAGGGG
>NZ_BDJC01000093.1 GCF_002005565.1 Streptomyces sp. JHA26
GCAAGACCGCGGCCGCCAAGGCGGAAGCCGCCGTCGACACGGCCGAGGCCACGGAGACCAAGCCGCGCCGCCGCACCCGCAAGGCCACCGAACCGGCCGAGGCCACCGCCGAGATCCCGGCTCAGGCCTCGCAGGAGCCGGAGGCCGCACCGCGGCGCCGGACCCGCAAGGCGGCCGCGGCTGCCGAGGCTCCCGCCGAGACCGCCGACGCGGCCGAGACGAAGCCGAAGGTCCGCCGTACCCGCAAGGCGGTCACGGCCGCCAAGCAGCCCGCGGAGTCGGCCGAGAGCTGATCCCGTCGCTCCGTCCGGCCGTCGGCCCGGTCCCGCCGCCCAGGCGGGGCCGGGCCGACGGCGTGTCGCCGCCCGCCGGCCGGGCGGGACGGCGGGGCCGGGGCCGGGGGTTACTCGCCCGCGGGCCGTGCGGGCCGTGCGGGCGGGGTCGGCCCCGCGGCCCGTCCCCGGATAACCTCTGCCCGTGAGCACGAACGCCTGTTTCACCCCGCCGCCCGACGCCCGCACGTACCGGCTGCGTACCGCGCGCGGTGAGTTCGCCGTCGTCGATTCGCCCGTGGCCGGCGGTGGGGCACCGAAGGGGGTCGTGCTGATGCTGCCCGGATTCACGGGCAGCAAGGAGGACTTCACGCTGCTGCACGAGCCGCTCGCCGCGCGCGGGTACCGTACGGTCGCCGTGGACGGGCGGGGACAGTACGAGACCGGCGGCCCCGAGCACGACGAGTCCGGCTACGCGCAGCCCGAGCTGGCCCGGGACGTCCTCGCGCAGGTCGCCGCGCTCGGGACGCCCGTGCACCTCGTCGGGCACTCGCTCGGCGGCCAGATCGCCCGTGCCGCCGTCCTGCTCGACCACTCCCCCTTCCTCTCCCTCACGCTGATGTCGTCGGGCCCGGCGCAGATCTCCGTCTCCCAGCAGCAGCGCGTGAAACTCCTGCGGGACGCGCTCGACACCATGACGATGGATCAGGTCTGGGAGGTGATGCAGACGATGGGGCCGCCCGAGGAGGCCGGCGCCCCGGTCCCCACCCACGGCCCGGACGCTCCGCAACGACTGCGTGAGCGCTGGCTGAGTACCCGCCCGGCCCAACTGCTCGCCACGGGACGCCAGTTGTGCAACGAGCCGGACCGTGTCACCGAGCTCGCCGCCGTGCCGCTGCCGTTCCACGTGCTGTCGGGCGTCCACGACGACACCTGGCCCGTGCCCCTCCTGGACGAGATGGCCGTACGGCTGGACGCGCGCCGGACCGTCGTCCCGGGGGCCGAGCACTCGCCCAACACGGACCAGCCGCTGCCGACCGCCCGCGCCCTGGCCGACTTCTGGGACGGCGTCCCCGCCCCGCGCCCCGACGACAGGCCCTAGTACTGCGCCCGCAGGTGCTCCCAGAAGCCGTCCCGCAGCGCCCGGCGCAGGTCGGCCTGGCCGCGCAGCGAGTACTGCAGCAGCCCTTCCGCCTCCACCAGCAGGTCCTGGTCCACCGAGCCGGGGAGGTAGGGGTGGCCGGGGAGCAGCTCCAGCAGGGTGTCGCGCCCCCGTGCCGCCAGCCACTTCGCCGCGATCTGGGCACCCACGAAGCGGACGTCCTCGCGGGCCGGCCGGGCCGCGCCCCCCGCTTCGAAGGCGTGCACCGTACGCCGGGAGACGTACGGCTTGAAGAAGTCGAGGTCGAAGGTGCGCTGGCTGTCGACCTCCCAGAGCAGCGGGTCGGCCTGGTTGCGGCCCTCGGGGGCCTCGACGCCCCACAGGTGGACGCGGGCGCCGTAGCCCTGGGCGGCCTCGACCGCCGACACCAGGTCCTCGTCGCCGCCGAGCAGTGCCGCGTCGCTGATGGCGCGGTACCGGGCGAGGGACTCCAGGTCGGAGCGGATGAGGGAGTCGACGCCCTTCTGCTGGTTGTTGGCGTTGAGGTTGCCCAGGCGGACCTTGACGTCCGGCAGCTCGGCGATGGACTGCTGCTCGGCGGTGTGGATGCGGCGCCGGGCGCCGTCGTACCAGTAGACCCGCAGCAGGCGGCTGTCCGCGAAGATCGTGCGGGCCTTGTCGATGAGGGCCTCGATCAGTCCTTCGGCGTCCAGGTCGAAGGCCCTGCGGTCCTCGGTCCCGGTGACCAGCCGCCCCGCCGCCGCGTAGAGGTACCCGGCGTCGACGAAGATCGCGTGGGTCGAGGGCGTCTTCGCCACCTCGACGAGCATGCGCTGGAGCAGCTCGTTGGTGCGGTCGATGCGGGCGTTCAGGGACGCGAGGTCGTCGTTCATCACGTCCATTGTCCCGGTGGTCACGCTGCGAACACAACCGGTCCCGGTCGGTCCCGTCCTGCTCGTCGATCACCCCGGCACGATCCCCTTACTCGTCAGTAATTAGTTGCTCGAAAAATTTCCTTAGCGTAGGGAATGTTCGCGGCGCGCAGTCGGTTGACCTGTACGGCGCCCCGGGCACCGATGACCCGGAAGCCCCACCAGTAGTTCTCCTCAGGAGGATGACCAGATCAAGGGAGAGGCCCATGCGTTTTGAAGTCATGCGACTCGACGACGTCGACGGAACGCCCGTGGACACCACCGTCGTGGACGCCGCCTCCGTGAACCGCATCGTTCAGCAGGCCGCCGCCGTCGGGCAGCGCCTGTGGATCCGCCCAGCCGACACCTCGGCCTCGTAACGCGGACCGTTCCCACGCCGCGAGCCCCCGTACGGCACCTCACCGGTGCCGTACGGGGGCTCTGTCGTGACCGGCGCTCACGCGCCCCGGATCACCTGGGTGACGCCGTTGATGATCTGCTGCACGGCGATCGCGGAGAGCATCATGCCCGCGAGGCGGGTCACCAGGACGACACCGCCGTCCTTGATCACGCGGATGATCAGCAGCGAGTACCGCATCACCAGCCACAGCACGACGTGGATGGCGAGGATCGCCGTCCAGACCGACACCTGCGAGGTCACGCCGTCGGCCTTCTGCACGGCCAGGATGACCGACACGATGGCGCCGGGCCCCGCCAGCAGCGGCATGCCCAGCGGCACCAGCGCGACGTTGACGTCCTTGGTCTGCTTGGGCTCGTCCGTCTTGCCGGTGAGCAGGTCGAGGGCGATCAGCAGGAGCAGCAGTCCGCCCGCGATCATCAGCGCGGGCACGGAGACGTGCAGGTAGCCCAGGATCTGGTGCCCGAGCACCCCGAACACGGCGATCACACCGCCGGCGACGCAGACGGCCTGGAAGGCCATCCGCTTCTGCACCTTGGCGGGCCGGCCGGCGGTCAGCGCGAGGAAGATCGGGGTGATCCCGGGGGGATCCATGATGACGAAAAGGGTCAGGAAGAGGGAGCCGAAGACGGCGAGGTCGAACATGAGCGTGACGAAGCCTTGCGAGGACAGGACCGACGAACGGTGCCGGAACGACGAACAGGGGTGGGCCGCCGAACGGTGTTGGACCGACGAACGGTGGTGAACCGGTGAACGGTGGTGAACCGGCGAGCAGGGCCGGAACGGGGACGGGGTGCGGGACCGGAACGGCCCGCGCGGGCCTCAGGCTCCGCCGGCCCCCGGCACGGGGAACGCCCCGTGCGCCCGCCGCGTGATCTCCCCGTACACCTCGGGGTCCGTCGTGTACTCGCCCAGCTCGCAGGTCTTCCGGCTGCCGTGGTAGTCGCTGGACCCGGTCACCAGGAGCCCCAGCTCCGCGGCGAGCCCGCGCAGTCGCGCCCGCGTCCGCGCGTCGTGGTCCATGTGGTCGACCTCGATGCCGTCCAGCCCGGCAGCGGCCAGCTCGGCGATGGCGGACTCCGGCACCGTACGGCCCCGCTTGGCGGCGGCCGGATGGGCGAACACCGCGACGCCGCCGGCGCCCTTGATCAGCCGGATCGCCTCGAAGGGGTCGGTCTCGTGCTTCTCCACGTAGGCCCGGCCGCCGTCGGCCAGCCAGTCCTCGGTGAAGGCGTCGCCCACGGTCGGCACGACGCCGAGCTCCACGAGCGCGGAGGCCACGTGCGGGCGCCCGACCGAGCCGTCGCCGGCGATCCGCGCGACCTGCTCCCAGGTGACGGGGACGCCCAGCTCGTTGAGCTTGGCGACCATGCCCCGGGCCCGCGGCACCCGGTCGTCCCGGACCAGCTCGCGCTCGGCGAGCAGAGCGGGCTCCTCGGGGTCGAAGAGGTAGGCCAGCATGTGCATGCTGATGCCGTCGAGGCGGCAGGAGAGCTCGGCGCCGGTGACCAGCGTCAGCCCCTCGGGCAGCGCCGCGACGGCCTCGGCGTGACCGCGGGTGGTGTCGTGGTCGGTCAGCGCGACGACGTCCAGTCCGGCAGCGGCGGCGTTGCGCACCAGCCGGGCCGGGGTGTCCGTGCCGTCGGACGCGGTGGAGTGGGTGTGCAGATCGATGCGCACGACGCTGACTCCAGGCGGTGACGGGACGGAGGGGGACGCTCAAGGATAACCGGAATTTCGTACCCCGATGTCACACCCGAAGCAGCCTCGCGCCCCCTACCTCCGCCCTGCCTCCACCCTGTCCGCACCCGCCTCCGGACCCCGCCCTACGGCTCGATCAGCCGCGGCGACAGGGCGCCGCACGGCACCAGGTCCACCTCGGCGCCGGCGTCCCGGAGGTCGGTCAGCACCAGCTCGTCGTACATGAGCAGCCCCGACTGCTCGGGCCACAGCACGGCCCACAGCCACACCCCGAGGGCCTCCCCGGCGAACACGGCGCGGTCGTCCGGGACGCCGGTGACGTGCCAGAGCGGGGTCGGGCGGCCGGCGGCGAGGACCTTGGCCTGCGGCGGCTTCTCGACGTCCAGATAGGGACCGGGGTCCGGGGCGTCGATGCCCGCGTACCGCGCGCCGAGTCCGACGCCCAGCTCCTCGGCCACCAGGATCAGCTCACCGGCACCGCCGAGCGGGCCCGGCCCCGAGCAGGCCACCGCCGTGGCCCGGCCGCCGCTGCGGTCGTCGCCCGCGCAGGCCACGCCGGTGAACAGCCAGCCGACCGGCAGGGGCCACGGCATCCACACCGGGACCTGGGTGCGGTGCACCACGACGCCGAGCGCCTCGACGCTGGGCGGTATCACGGGCTGCAGCGGATGCACCGTGCCGTGCGCGTCGCACTGCCAGGAATCGGCGAAGAGGCCGGGAGCCCTGACCCGGCCACCACACTTCGGGCAACTGGGTTCGCCCCTCATACAGCCCCACGGTCCTACCCTCGCTCCCCCACGTCAAGGACGATCACCCGTCCGGGCGGCGGACTCGCCGGGGAAATTTACATGCGTGTTGCACTAGTTAGCCTAGCTAACTTACTATGTGCATATACCAACCATCTCCTGTCGGCATTGGAGCAACCATGGACCCCTTCGACGCGGGTGCGGGCGGCATCCTGCGACAACCCAAGGCCGTGTGGGCGACCGCCGGTGCGTCCGTCGTCGCCTTCATGGGCATCGGGCTCGTCGACCCGATCCTGCCGTCCATCGCCAAGGGCCTGGACGCGAGCGCCAGCCAGGTCTCCCTCCTGTTCACCTCGTACTTCCTGATCACGGCTGTCGCCATGCTGGTCACGGGCTTCGTCTCCAGCCGCATCGGCGGACGCAGGACCCTGCTGCTCGGCCTCGCCCTCGTGGTCGTCTTCGCCGGGCTGGCGGGCACCTCCGACACGGTCGGCCAGCTCGTCGGCTACCGGGCCGGCTGGGGCCTCGGCAACGCCCTGTTCGTCTCGACGGCGCTCGCGGTCATCGTCGGCGCGGCGGCCGGCGGCAGCGCCGCGGCGATCCTGCTGTACGAGTCCGCCCTCGGCCTCGGCATGGCCTGCGGCCCCCTGGTGGGCGCACTGCTCGGCGACGCCAGCTGGCGCTACCCGTTCTTCGGCACCGCGTTCCTGATGGCGATCGGCTTCCTGTGCATCACGGTGTTCCTCAAGGAGCAGCCGAAGCCGGCCCGCAGGACCTCGCTGCTGGACCCGATCAGGGCCCTCGGCCACGGCGGTCTCGCCTCGGCGGCGGTCTCGGCGTTCTTCTACAACTACACGTTCTTCACCGTGCTGGCCTTCACGCCGTTCGTGCTGGACATGACCCCGTACAAGTCCGGTGCCGTGTTCTTCGCCTGGGGCGTGCTGCTCGCCGTCTTCTCGGTGCTCGTGGCGCCGCGCATGCAGGAGCGGTTCGGTTCGCTGAAGGTGCTCGGCGGCTCGCTGGTGCTGCTCGCCGCCGACGTGCTGGTCCTCGGGTACGGCGGCCACACCGCGGCGATCGTCTGCACGATCCTGTCCGGTGCCCTCATCGGCGTGAACAACACCGTGTACACCGAGCTGGCCCTCGGCGTGTCGGACGCGCCGCGTCCGGTGGCGAGCGCCGGGTACAACTTCGTGCGCTGGTTCGCGGCGGCCGCCGCTCCGTACTTCGCGCCGAAGATCGAGGAGTGGACCGACATCCACGTCCCGTTCGTGGTGGCCGCGGTCACCGCCGTACTGGGTGCCCTCGTGGTCCTCGTGCGGCGTCGCGCGCTCACCCTGCCCCACTCCCGGCCGCGCTCGAGCGGGGGGACCCCCGAGGCGCAGGGGCCTCAGCCGCGGCACGCGACCGAGGACGGTGTCGCCGTCTCCACCAACTGACGGACGAGGGCCGTGAGTTGCGTCACTCCAGCGGGACGGACCTGCGGGCCGGATCCCGCAGGTCCGTCCCGTGCGTCAGCCAGCGCTCCTGCAGCGCCTGGGCGCCGTGCACCCGCTTCCAGGCGGCCTCGTTCGGCGTCATCGGCAGCAGCGGCAGGAACCGCACGGGGTCCAGGGGCGCGTCCAGCTCCAGGTCCTCCACCAGGCCGCCCGGCTCGGCGACCAGCACCGAGGTGAACGGGGCGCCGGGCCACAGCGGCTCACCGACGTCCAGCGAGGCGCCGGGCGCCACGATCACGCCCTCGACCTGAGGGGACGCGGCGAGCACGGCCAGGGGCCGCAGCACCTTGCCGGTGTCGGCGAGGCCCGCCCGGACGGAGAGGACCAGCTCGGCGCGGGGCCCCTTGACCGGGTCGGCGAGCACCGCCGTGGGGTCGGCCATGGGCTGCGCGGACATGCCGAGGGTGGCGTAGCGCACGATGTCGCCCTCCGGGCCGCCGCCGGGGAAGCGCAGCACCTCGATGCGATCGGTGCCGAGGAAGGTGACCGCCGCGCGCGCGTCCGGTTCGCCCAGTGCCGTACGCAACCGGGCCTCGACCAGAGGAAGAACATCAGCCATGCGGCGAGCATAGAACTCGTCAGTACGTGGCAAAGCGGCGCCTTGACACGTCGAGTGACTGGTACTCTGGGCCAGCGGTTCTGGGCAGCACGCAGCTGGGGGTACCTCCCAGGCCCTCCAGGCACTGGGGGAGACGCGATCACGGCCCCGACGCTATGAACACTCCCCTACGGGGAACCCCTCCAAACAGGGGTATGGATCGTCCCTCACGAGGGACCGGCCGGAGGAGGTGGGCGGCATGGACCGAAGTCGACCGTGCAGTACCACTCGCTCTTCCGGCCGCTGACGCAGCTGCTCCGGTTCTTCCCGCCGCCGCTTCCCGCTCGCGCGCCTCTCCTCGGAAGAGCACTTCGTCTCGTTTTGCCTGATCTGCCTGCCTGCAACAGCAGCGCTGAATCAGCAGTGAAGCCGGCCACCGCGACGGTGCGGTGCCCCCCGCTTTGTGGACGCGCCGCGCACGCGTGATCTGGACGTCCTCATTCCGGGTGGTTCCACCCGTCGCCGGCACGCTCGCTGCCCGTCGCGAAGGAGCCTGCCATGTCGATGATCCGTGACCTGCGCGCCGCGGTCCGCCCGTCCCGCGTCTCTCTGCGCAAGGACAACGGCGCCTACGACACCACCCGCGACCCGGAGACCACCTCCGCCGTCGTCGACTGCGCCGTCTACCGCGACGGCACGCGCGTCGCGTCCGACGCGCCGCTCAGCCCGCAGCAGGCGATGCGGCAGGTCCGCCGCGACGGCGGCTTCGTCTGGATCGGCCTGCACGAGCCCACCGAGGACGAATTCGCCGGTATCGCCCGCGAGTTCGGGCTGCACCCGCTGGCCGTGGAGGACGCCGTCCAGGCCCACCAGCGGCCCAAGCTGGAGCGCTACGACGACTCCCTGTTCACCGTCTTCAAGACCATCCACTACGTCGACCACGACGAGCTCACCGCCAACAGCGAGGTCGTCGAGACCGGCGAGGTCATGTGCTTCACCGGGCGGGACTTCTTCATCACCGTCCGGCACGGCGGGCAGGGCTCCCTGCGCGCGCTGCGGCACCGGCTGCAGGACGACCCCGAGCTGCTGCTCAAGGGCCCCTCGGCGGTGCTGCACGCCATCGCCGACCACGTCGTCGACGGCTACATCGCGGTCGCCGACGCGGTGCAGGACGACATCGACGAGGTCGAGACGGAGGTGTTCTCGCCGGGCCGCAAGGGCACGCCGCGCGGTACGGACGCCGGCCGGATCTACCAACTCAAGCGCGAGGTACTGGAGTTCAAGCGGGCGGTGGCGCCGCTGCTGCGGCCCATGCAGCTGCTCAGCGAGCGTCCGATGCGGCTGATCGACCCGGAGATCCAGAAGTACTTCCGGGACGTCGCCGACCACGTGGCGCGGGTGCAGGAGCAGGTCATCGGCTTCGACGAGCTGCTGAACTCCATCCTCCAGGCCAACCTGGCCCAGGCGTCCGTCGCGCAGAACGAGGACATGCGCAAGATCACCTCGTGGGCGGCGATCATCGCCGTGCCGACGATGGTGTGCGGGGTGTACGGCATGAACTTCGACTACATGCCGGAGACGCACTGGAAGTTCGGCTACCCGCTGGTCCTGTCCGTCACGGTCGCGCTCTGCCTGGGCATCCACCGCACGCTCAAGCGCAACGGCTGGCTCTGAAGCGGCCCCCGGGCGCCTGGATAGGCTGACCGCATGACAAGCGAGCTGCTCGACCAGGCCCTCGTCGAGGAGGCCACGAAGAAGTCCGGCCTCATCTGGGTCAGGGGCCCCGGGACGCCCGCCCGTGCGCTCTGGCACGTCTGGCACGAGGGCGCGGCCTGCGTCGTCGGCGACGGGCCCGGTGAGCAGCCGCTGCCGGGTCTGGCCGACGGGGCCGCGGCCGAGGTGACGGTGCGCAGCAAGGACAAGGGGGGCCGGCTGGTCTCCTGGGCGGCGAGGGTCGTGGAGCTGCCGTCCGGCTCCGAGGCGTGGCAGGCCGCGGTCGCCGACCTCAAGGGCAAGCGGCTGAACGCCCCGGACGGGGAGGCGATGACCGACCGCTGGGCCCGGGAGTGCCGGGTGCTGCGCCTGGAGCCGACGGGGACGCTCGCGCCGCTGCCCGACGGTTCGCTGGCCGAGGCACCGCTCCCGAGCCCGGCGACGACGCGCGCACCGGTCCCGGCGGGCCTGCCGCGCCTGCTGCTGAAGCGCCGGAGGAAGAGCCGGCGCGGCTAGGACCTGTCGTTCGGACCGGACCGGCTCCGGGCGGCGTGGTACCCCGCGGCCCCGTGCCCCGCGGCCCCGGCAGGATCCGAACGGCGTCCCCCTCGACGGCCCGGGGACCCGGCGTCCTAGGACGCCGGCAGTTGCTTGCCGTAGTCCAGGGTCTCGTCCTTGGGCGGTGCCGTGAGCGCGAAGTCCTTGTTCCAGTCGGAGAAGCTGAGCGTGCCCGCGCTGCCCGCCCGCACCAGACGCAGCGGGTAGGGCGTGCCCTCCAGGGAGACGTCCAGCGAGCCGCCGGAGCCCTGGTCGCCGGTGATGCGGACGGTGCGCACGCCGTCCTGCTCGTGCCGGCCGTCCGTCTCGACCGTGCCGTGCAGGGTGAGCAGCCCGTCGAGGAGGACGTCCTTGTCCGTGAAGCCGCTGAACTTCTGGTACGAGGGGTCGCCCTTCGGTACCTTCACGTACTTGCCGGCGAGCTTGTCGGCGGCCGCCGCGTCGCCGCCGTCGTGGCTCCAGAACCCGGCGTCGGCCTTGAGGAAGAGCTGGTCGCCGACCCTCAGCAGCCGGAAGGTCGCCCCCTCGGCGGCGACCGACCCGGTGCCGCCGTCGGACTTCAAGCGCATGTCGAGGGTGTACGTGCTGCCGCCGGCGGCCACCGTGCCGTGCAGCCGGACCGCGCGGGCGGTCTCGGCGGCCGCACGCGTCCTGGCGTGGATCTTCTCGGCCGGCAGCTTGCCCACCCCGTTGGTGCCCGCGTCCGGGTCCTCGCTGCTGCATCCCGTCAGCCCCGCCCCCGTCACGGTCAGGGCGCACACCGCACCCAGCCAGGCGGCCCTGCGGATTCGGCGCCGGGGAGTCACGGTCACAGGTGGAGCTGCCTTTCTGACGGGGTCCAAGCGGCGTACCGCAGCGTACCGGGGACGAACGCGGCGACCGGCGCCGGTCCGTCCGGACCGGCCGCCAGGGCGGACCGGTGCGGGACGGGCTAGCCTGAAGGCCGTCCGAGCGGGCAATCCGGAAAAGAGACTCCGTACGACACACCTCTCACGGACTGACTGACGAAAAGGAGCCGCGGCCATGGCAGCGGGCGCCCCCCGGATCTTCGTCTCGCACCTCTCCGGCATCGCCGTCTTCGACCCGGCCGGCGACCAGGTGGGACGGGTGCGCGACCTGGTCGTCATGCTCCGCGTCGGCCGCAAGCCCCCACGGGTGCTGGGCCTGGTCGTCGAACTGTCCACCCGCCGCCGCATCTTCCTGCCGATGACCCGGGTCACCGGGATCGACTCCGGACAGGTCATCACGACCGGTGTGCTCAACGTCCGCCGCTTCGAGCAGCGGCCCACCGAGCGCCTCGTCTTCGGCGAGCTGCTCGACCGGCGGGTCACCCTCGCCGAGACCGGCGAGGAGGTCACCGTCCTGGACCTGTCGGTGCAGCAGCTGCCGGCCCGCCGGGACTGGGAGATCGACAAGGTGTTCGTCCGCAAGGGCAGGAAGGGCGGCGCGTTCCGGCGCAACAGGGGCGAGACGCTGACCGTGGAGTGGTCCGGCGTCACCGGCTTCTCGCTGGAGGAGCACGGGCAGGGCGCCGAGAGCCTGCTCGCCACGTTCGAGCAGCTGCGCCCCGCCGACCTCGCCAACGTGCTGCACCACCTGTCCGCCAAGCGCCGCGCCGAGGTCGCCGCCGCCCTCGACGACGACCGCCTGGCCGACGTGCTGGAGGAGCTGCCCGAGGACGACCAGATCGAGATCCTCGGCAAGCTCAAGGAGGAACGCGCCGCGGACGTGCTGGAGGCGATGGACCCCGACGACGCGGCCGACCTGCTCGGCGAGCTGCCGGAGGCGGACAAGGAACGCCTGCTGAGCCTGATGCAGCCCGGCGACGCGGCCGACATGCGGCGCCTGATGGCGTACGAGGAGCACACGGCCGGCGGTCTGATGACGACCGAGCCGATCGTGCTGCGGCCCGACGCCACCGTCGCCGACGCCCTGGCCCGCATCCGCAATCCCGACCTGTCGCCGGCGCACGCCGCGCAGATCTACGTCTGCCGCCCGCCCGAGGAGACCCCGACCGGCAAGTACCTGGGCACGGTCCACTTCCAGCGCCTGCTGCGCGACCCCCCGTACACGCTGGTCGGGTCGATGCTGGACGACGACCTCCAGCCCCTGGAGCCGGACGCCGCGCTGCCCGTGGTCGCCGGGTTCTTCGCCACGTACGACATGGTGGCGGCGCCCGTCGTCGACGAGTCCGGGTCGCTGCTCGGCGCGATCACCGTGGACGACGTGCTGGACCACATGCTGCCCGACGACTGGCGGGAGACCGAGTACCACCTCGACGAGACGGCCGGGGAGAGGGAGGTGAGTGCCGATGGCGCCTGAGCGCGAGACGACGGCCCGTGAGCGCGTGGTGTCGGGGGCCACCGCCGCCTCCCGTCCCCGCGGCGCCCGCCTGGACCAGCCCCGGCCGCCCCGGCGCCGTCTCCTGCCCGAGTGGGACCCGGAGGCCTTCGGACGGCTGTCGGAGCGCATCGCGCGCTTCCTGGGCACCGGGCGGTTCATCGTCTGGATGACGGTCGTCATCATCGTCTGGGTGCTGTGGAACGTGTCCGCACCGGGCCCGCTGCGCTTCGACGAGTACCCGTTCATCTTCCTGACGCTGGCCCTGTCGCTGCAGGCCTCCTACGCGGCCCCGCTGATCCTGCTCGCGCAGAACCGGCAGGACGACCGGGACCGGGTCAACCTGGAGCAGGACCGCAAGCAGAACGAGCGGTCGATCGCCGACACCGAGTACCTGACCAGGGAGATCGCCGCCCTGCGCATCGGGCTCGGCGAGGTCGCCACCCGCGACTGGATCCGCTCCGAGCTCCAGGACCTGATCAAGGAGATGGAGGAGCGGCAGGACGGTCACCGGCACGGCGACGGGGTATTCCCGGCGGATCGGTCCACCGGGCGTGACGTACACGACCGCTGACGGGGCTTTCCGTGCCCCGTGGGTGGCGCCGTACCATCGTGTCCATGGCTACGGAAGACGCGGTGCGCGAGGCACTGGCGACGGTGAACGACCCCGAGATCAACCGGCCCATCACCGAACTCGGGATGGTCAAGTCCGTGGAGATCGGCGCGGACGGAGCGGTCGCGGTCGCCGTGTACCTGACGGTCTCCGGCTGTCCCATGCGGGACACCATCACGCAGCGGGTGACCGACGCGGTCTCGCAGGTCGAGGGCGTCACGCGGGTCGACGTCGAGCTGGACGTGATGAGCGACGAGCAGCGCCGTGAGCTGGCCTCCGCGCTGCGCGGCGGCCAGGCCGAGCGCGAGGTGCCCTTCGCCAAGCCGGGCAGCCTGACCCGGGTGTACGCGGTCGCCTCCGGCAAGGGCGGCGTCGGCAAGTCCTCGGTGACGGTGAACCTGGCGGCGGCGATGGCGGCCGACGGTCTGAAGGTCGGTGTCGTCGACGCCGACATCTACGGTCACTCCGTGCCGCGCATGCTGGGCGCGGACGGGCGGCCCACCCAGGTCGAGAACATGATCATGCCGCCTTCGGCCAACGGCGTGAAGGTCATCTCGATCGGCATGTTCACCCCGGGCAACGCGCCGGTCGTCTGGCGCGGCCCGATGCTGCACCGCGCGCTCCAGCAGTTCCTGGCGGACGTGTACTGGGGCGACCTGGACGTCCTGCTCCTCGACCTGCCGCCCGGCACCGGCGACATCGCGATCTCCGTCGCGCAGCTGGTCCCGAACGCCGAGATCCTCGTCGTGACGACCCCCCAGCAGGCCGCCGCGGAGGTGGCGGAGCGGGCCGGCGCCATCGCCGTGCAGACCCACCAGAAGATCGTCGGCGTGGTCGAGAACATGGCGGGCCTGCCCTGCCCGCACTGCGGCGAGATGGTCGACGTGTTCGGCACGGGCGGCGGTCAGCTGGTCGCCGACGGCCTGACCCGCACGACCGGCGCCTCGGTCCCGGTCCTCGGCTCCATCCCGATCGACGTGCGGCTGCGCGAGGGCGGCGACGACGGCAAGCCGGTGGTCCTGTCCGACCCCGAGTCCCCGGCGGGCGCGGCGCTGCGCGCGATCGCGGGCAAGCTGGGCGGCCGTCAGCGCGGCCTGTCGGGGCTGTCGCTGGGGATCACGCCGAAGAACAAGTTCTGACGTCGCGCACCGGCACGGGGCGCCGTCCTGCGGGACGGCGCCCCGTGCCGTACGCCCGGCCGTCGGTCAGCCGTCGTAGGCGGTGATGTCCTTGACCACGGAGAAGGCGAGCCCGTAGGCGCTCATGCCCCGGCCGTACGCCCCGAGGTGGACGCCCCGGTCGGTGGAGCCGGCGAGCACCCAGCCGAACTCGGACTCCCGGTAGTGGAAGGACGTCGGCACGCCGTCCACGGGCAGGGACAGCGTCGTCCAGGCCTCCCCGTCGAGGTCGTCGGCCAGCACCCACGCGGTCTCGGTCTGCTGCTCCAGCCAGTCGTCGCGCAGGGAGTGGTCCATCTGGCCGGGCCAGGTGAAGGACAGCAGGCCCACACCGGCGAGCCACGCCGCCGAGGACACCGAGGTGGCCTCCAGCAGGCCCGTGCCGTCGGCACTGCGCCGGTCGGGGTTGGCGGCCACCGTCACGACCACCGCGAACTTCTCCTTGGCGTCCTGCTCGTCGCCCGCCACGTGCTCGTTGCGCACCGACGGTTCGTCGCCGTGCCCGATCGAGCCGTGTTCCACGGCCCCGTCGGCCGCCGTGCCGACCTGCATCAGCCAGCGCCGGCCCGTGAACGCCTCGTCGAGGCCGTACCACGGGAACCGCGCCCGCAGATAGCCGTCGACCGTACGCCGGGCGGAGGGGACTGGCTGTCCGTCCTCCGCGGCCGGCGCCTGCGCGACCGCCGCGTTCGTCGTCTCCATGTGCCCGGACGCCTCCTCGCTCTCGTCGGAGCGGATCGGCCCACCCCCCTTCGGGCGCACTCGTCCGCTCCGCGCAACAACTCGGCAGCATAACCACACCTGTGCGGGCAGCCGGGAAAGCGCCCGGCGCGTGAGCCCGGCCGGCGCCGCGATCGGGTCGCATGCGACCGGTTCGGAGTATGAGACGCGTCACGTACGGCGGCGGCGCGGGTGCCCGCCCCCCCTACGGCAGCCCGCGGGCCGGACTCAGGTGGCGTCGACGTCGAACGGCGGGCGGTCGTCGAGGGCGGGGGCTCCGGGCTTCTTGGACATGTCGATCTTCTTGGTCATGTCGATGGCACCGCCCGAGGAGGTGGACGACGACGCCTCCGGCTCGCGGCCGTGGACCGCGTCGGCGAGCTCGGTCATGTCCTTCTTCATGTCGAAGCTGTTGCGGATCTCCTTGAGCCCCAGCTCGTCGTTGTCCAACTGCTTGCGGATGAACGTCTTGGGGTTGAGGTCCTCGAACTCGAAGTCCTTGAACTCGGGGCCCAGCTCCTCCCGGATCTCCCGCTTGGCGCTGTCCGAGAACTCCCGGATCTTCCGGAGGGTCCGCGACACGTCCTGGATGACCTTCGGGAGCTTGTGCGGACCGAACACGAGCACGGCGAGGATCACGAGCGTGACCAGCTCGAGTGCGCCTATGTCATTGAACACCTGAAGCTCCTTGGGATGTCCGGGCCGCAACCACGGTACCCGCCGATCCTGTCCGGCCGGTACTGTCCCGTGACCACCGACCGCGCGTATGCGGGCGCTTTCCGCATTGTTTGCCTTCCCGACTCCCCTTTCCCGGCCGTACGGGCCCGCCCGGGCGGTTCAGTCCCCGCCGGAGGAGCCGAGCACCAACGAGACGTTCGTCTCCCTGCCGTCGCGCTCCACGGTCAGCTCCAGGCGGTCGCCGGGGCGGTGGGCGCGGGTCTTGACGATGAGCTCCTCACCGGAGTGCACGCGCCGGCCGTCGACCTCGGTGATCACGTCCCCGGCCTCGAGGCCGGCGTCGGCGCCGGGCCCGCCCGCGGTGACCGGGGGTCCGCCGTCGCTGCCCCGCGTGCCCACGCGGGCGCCGTCGCCGGTGTAGCCCATGTCGAGGGTGATGCCGATGACCGGGTGGGTCGCCCGGCCCGTGTTGATCAGTTCCTCGGCGACGCGCTTGCCCTGGTTGATGGGGATGGCGAAGCCCAGGCCTATGGAGCCGGCCTGGCCGCCGTCGGAGCCGGTGCCGCCGCCGTCGGCCGACCGGATGGCGGAGTTGATGCCGATGGCCCGGCCCCGGGAGTCCAGGAGGGGGCCGCCGGAGTTGCCGGGGTTGATGGGCGCGTCGGTCTGCAGGGCGTCGACGTACGACACGTCGCTGCCGTCGCTCTCCTCGCCGCCGGCCGTGATGGGCCGCTCCTTGGCGCTGATGATGCCGGAGGTGACCGTGCCGGCCAGGTCGAAGGGGGCGCCGATGGCGACGACGGGGTCGCCCACCTGCACGTTGTCGGAGTTGCCGAGCGGCATGGGGGTGAGCCCCTCGACCCCCTCCACCTTCACCACGGCGAGGTCGTACCCGCTGTCGCGGCCGACGACCGTGGCCTCGGCGGTGTCGCCGCTGTTGAAGGTCACGGTGATCTCGCCGCCGTTCCCGGCGGGCTCCACGACGTGGTTGTTGGTGAGGATGTGGCCGCGTCCGTCGAGGACGAAGCCGGTGCCGGTGCCCGCCGCGTCGCTGCCGCTCACGTGCAGGGTCACCACGCTGGGCAGGGCCCGCGCGGCGATCCCGGCGATGCTGTCCGGGGCCCGGCCGGCCGGTTCCTTCCCGGCCTGCGGCAGCTCCACGGTCCCCATGCCGCCGTGCCGCTCCAGGTAGACCCC
>NZ_BDJC01000094.1 GCF_002005565.1 Streptomyces sp. JHA26
GCGGTTCCCGCCCCGGTCCCCGTGGTGGCCGGACGCGGTGCGGGCACGGTCTGGGGCGGGCGGGCCGCGCGCTGGACGGGCGCCCCGGCCGCTGCGTCACCGCCGGGGGCGGGCGGCAGGCCGGAGCCTCCTCGGTCACCGTCCGGCGACGACGACGCCGTGCCCGAGGAACCCGGCACGGCGTCGGACGTCCGGCGGGTCGCGGGCAGGGCCCGGCGCTGCACGGCCGCCGGAACCGACGATGCCCGGGTGAGGGAGTTCCGCGTACCGGGCGCGGCGGGCGGCACGGGTGCCACGCGGATGCCCTGCGCGCCCCGGGCCGGTGGACCCACCGGTGCCGCGGAGCGCGTCCGCTGGACCGGCGGGACAGGTGAGGCCGACGGGACCGGCGAGACCGGCTGAACCGACGCTCGGGACGCGGTCGCGGACGGAGCATGCGGACGTGCCGCGAGCGCTGCGGGCGACCCCGACGCCCCCGGCACGGGCGACCCCGACACAGGCGCCCCCGACACGGGCGCCCCCGGTATCGCCCGCAGCGGTGCCACCGGCATCCGCTGCACGGCGGGAGGACCGGCCGGGCCGGCCGGCGCGGCCGACGGCAGGTCCCGCGGGGGGTGTCCGGCCCCCGTGCCCGGCCGCGCCGGCTCGGTGAACGCGCCGGAGAGCAGGCCGTGCCCGGCCGCCGGGTCGAGGACCGCGGGGGACGGCGCCCTGCTGAACGACGGGTTCTGCCAGGTCGGCAGCCGTCCGCCGAACCCGGCGTCCGCGACGCCGGGACGTCCGTCGCCCGTCGCCCGCCGCATCACCGGCAGGGCCGTCCACGCGGCGGCCACGGGCGGCACGGACCCGCCGGCCGTGGCCGGTGTGCCCGCCGGACCCGGCACGCCCCCTTCCGGGGCCGGGCTCCCGGCGGAGTCCGGCCCGCCGTCGCCCGCGCCGGTACCGCCCCGCCGTCCCCGCAGCCGGTCCAGGAATCCCACCTGCTCAGCCCTCCGCCGCGCCGCGCGTCACGAGGGACGCGATCTGCTCCGTGTACCGGCGTCGGTCCTGGTGCTCCAGATCCAGAATCGCCTCCAGGCCCCAGTGGAAGTGGTAGGCGACGTACGCGATCTCCTCGTGCAGCCGGTCGGTCGCGTACGTCACGATTCCCCCAGGCGGCTCCCGCCGAGTTCCACCTCGAAGGGCTCCGAGCAGTGCGGGCACTGCACGGCCGCGCGGGTGTGCCCCTCCGCGTTGATCTGGCGGTAGAAGTCCTGGAGGAACGCCAGGTCGGAGGCGAACATGTTCTCCACGATCCCGTCGTGCACCATCGGCAGCGTGCCGAGCCGGGTGATGACCCGGCCCAGCAGCACCACCGACAGGTACGCCGGGTTCTCCTGCACGCGCACGTCGCGCAGCGGGACCAGTTCGTCCCGGGCCGTCGACAGGCGCATCACACCGTCCCGGTGCACCGTGCCCGACTCGTCGACGTAGCCGCGCGGCAGCTCGAAGGGGAACTCGGTGACCAGTTCCCGGCGGGGTCCCGGATCGGCGGGAGCCTCGGCCGGTGCGGCGGCGGGAGCCGAACGGGGGAGGTCGGCTCCCGCCGCCGCGGTCTGGGGTGCCGCGGCGGGCGCCTTGGCAGCCGTACGCCGCATTACTCGATGACCAGTTCTTCGAACACGATGGTGACGGTCTCGGTCAGGGCCGCGGCCTCGCCCGCCTTCACCGTGCTCGTGTCGATCTTGCTGCACCAGGCGTTGCGCAGGTTGTACCGCTTCACCGGGTTGTCCTGGTAGTCCATCATGATGATGGAGGCGTTCTTGCGGGCCGTGCTCATCTGGCCGCGGATCGAGTCGTTGATCCACTGGGTGAACGACGCCGACTGCGTCATGCCGCGCACGACGGTGCACTGGCCGTTCTTCTGCACGCCCGGCAGCAGCGCCACCTCGGCCCGGCCCTGCGCGCTGTTCTGCTGGTAGGCGATGACGTCCTGCTCGAGGGTGAGGCCGCTGACCTCGGCGAGGTACTCGACCATCACACCGTCGATCTGGAGACCGAAGTTGTGTGAAGTGAGGGCGTCACCCGGCTGGAGACTCATGTGTTCGCTGTCCTTCTGGGGATGGGAGGGGGACTACGGGGGAGGGGCGGGTGCGCCTACTCCTCCAGCTCCCCGCTGCCGCTGGAGAACTGGGCCAGCCGGAAGATCACGAACTCGGCGGGCTTGACCGGCGCGATGCCGATCTCGCAGATGACCCGGCCGAGGTCGACCGACTCCGGCGGGTTGGTCTCCTCGTCGCACTTGACGTAGTACGCCTGCTCGGGGCTCTGGCCGAACAGGGCGCCGTTGCGCCACTCGTTGACGAGGAACGCGGAGACGTTGCGGCGGATGCGGGCCCAGAGGTTGTGGTCGTTCGGCTCGAACACCACCCACTGGGTGCCGATCAGGATCGACTCCTCCAGGTAGTTGAAGTACCGGCGGATGTTCAGGTAGCGCCACGCCGGGTCGGAGGAGAGGGTGCGGGCGCCCCAGACGCGGATGCCGCGGCCCGGGAAGGCGCGGATGCAGTTGACGCCGATCGGGTTGAGCAGGTCCTGCTCGCCGCGGGTGATCTGGAGCTCGAGGTCGACGGCGCCGCGGACGACCTCGTTGGCGGGGGCCTTGTGGACGCCGCGCTCGGAGTCGTTGCGGGCCCAGATGCCGGCCACGTGACCGCTCGGCGGGACCAGCCGGGACTGGCCGGAGGCCGGGTCGAAGGTCTTGATCCAGGGGTAGTACAGGGCCGCGTACTTGGAGTCGTAACCGGCCGTCTCCTGGCGCCAGACGCGGATCTGACGAGCGTTCAGGCCGGGCGGCGGGTCGATGACCGCGACGCGGTCGCCCATCAGCTCGCAGTGGGCGATGAGGCCGAGCTGGACGGCCTTGACGGCCTCCAGGTCGATGGCGCCGCGCTGGTAGGCGGCCATCAGGTCGGGCACGGCGACCATGGAGATCTCGTCGACGGCCTCCAGGCCGCCGAAGCCGGTGCGGTCCGCGGAGTCGCCCAGGTACTGCGCCGGGCCGGGGTGCGCGACCTCGTTCCCGGCGGCCGGGGCGGCCTGCTCCACCGGGGCGGCGGGCGGCGCGGGCAGCGTCAGGGACTGGTTCTCCGGGCGGGCCAGCTGCGCGGACGGCGCGGCCTCCGTCACGGTGATGAGCTGGGAGCGCTCCTTGACCTGGGTGACGACGTAGGCGCGGTTGCCCTTCTTGGCGCTCACGTCGAAGGTCTCGACCGGCTTGTCGCCGTCCTTGACGATCAGCTTGAAGCGCTCGGCGGGACCCTCGCCCTCGGGGTCGGCGACCTCGACGGACAGCGGGCCGTTCCGGCCCGGGGCGAGGGCCGTCACGGCGAACGTGCCGAGCTGCCGGGGCTCGGCGGCGGGGAGCGCGGCGGGCGCGGTGCCGCCCGTGACCGGGGTGGCGGCCGTCCCCGGCCCCTCGTCGGCGGCGTCCTCGGCGGAGCCGCCGACGCGGACGACGTACGCGGCGCTGCCGCCGTTGTTGAAGAACCCGTAGACGGAGTGCGCGAGGTAGTACCCGTCGGTGAAGTCACCGAACGCCGCGACGTACTGGGACCAGTTGGTGACCAGCGTGGGCTCGTTCAGCGGGCCGGTCGGCGCGAGCCCCACGAAGGCCGCCACCGAGGTGCCCACCCCCTCGATCGGGCGCGAGCCGCTGGCCACCTCCTCGACGTAGACGCCGGGTGACAGGTAGGACGGCATGCTCTGCTCTCCTCGGGGTACGAGACAGGACGCCCCTCACCCTCGCGCGCGCGTCACACCCGCCGGAACGGCCCCGGGGGCCGGTGTGGGGGCACCGACCGTGCCCCGTGCCGTGCCCGTTGGGGCAGACGGGGTGCGCGGCGGACGGCGCACCGGCGCCGGCAAGGGGAACAACGACGCCGCGCCGGTACCCCGGTCCGCCCGTTCTGCCCCCGGCGCTGCCCCCGCGGACCTGCCGCACAGGGGGGCGCTCCGGTAAGGCTGGGGGGTCAACCGTCCGGGGTCGAAGGGAGCATCGTGCGCGCGCACGGAACGCGGAGCCGAACGTCCGACGAGCGGGACGCGGCCCGGCCCGTGGTCCCACCCGGCGCGCCGGTCCAGCGGATGCTGAACCTCCAGCAGGCGGCGGGGAACGCCGCCGTGGCCCGGGCGGTGGAGGCGGAGCGGCACGAGCACGGCCCGGGGTGCGGGCACGGCGGGGCCGCCGACACCACGCCGACGGCCCAGCGCAGCCTCCTCGAAGCCGCCATGGCGACGCCGAGCAGCCCGCTCCCGGGGTCGTTCCTCGCCCGGGCGAAGTCGTTCTACCGCAACGACCGGCTCTCCGAGGGCCGCGTGCACGACAACCCGACGGCCCAGCGGGCGACCGCGGCACTCGGCGCCCAGGCCATGACGGTGGGCAAGGACATCTTCCTCGGCCCGTCGGCCGTCAACGACGCGAGGATCCTCGCGCACGAGGCCAGCCACCTCGACAAGAACCTCCGAGGCGTGCGCGAGACGGGCAACGACAACGGCGCGGGCGTCACCGTGACCGACCCCGGGCAGGGCTCCGAGCGCGCCGCGGAGGCCGACGGCGCCGCCTTCGCGGCGGGCGCGAGCGTCGCCCCGTCCGTCGTCGCGCGGAGCGCGGTCACGGGACGGGCCGGCGAGCCGGGGGAGGCCGTGCAGCGCAGTACGGGCGGGACGGACGCTCCCGTCCAGCGGGCCGGTGACGAGGCGCTGCGCAACGCCAAGACCCCGAGCGAGATGATGGCCGCGCTGGAGAAGGCGGGGCACTCCCAGGACGACGCCTGGGAACTGATGCAGTACATGACCCGGCAGCAGTTCCCGGCGGGCGAGGGACAGCAGGACTTCGACATGCTCTCCCACATCAAGGACGTGAAGAACCACCGGATCTCCCCGGTCCTCAAGAGCAGGTCCCAGGAGCTGCTCGGCAAGAAGTGGACGATCCGCCACTACACGGGCACGGACCCGAACACGGAGCCGTCCTTCCGGGAGATCGTGTCGACGTACGACAACGCGGCCGCCGGACGGGCGGGAGCGAACACGAACGTCGCGGACTGGCGCTCGCTGGGGAACATCAAGTTCACGTTCTACCTGGTGGCCGTGGAGGGCAGGGTGCCGCCGCGACCCTGGCTCAACAACACCCACTGGTACGCCGAGTGGGACCTGGACAGCATCCCCGAGTGCTGGGTCTCCCCGGACCTGCTGGAGCGGATGAACAAGAACATGGACGCGGACGGGGCGCGCGAGGCGCTGAAGGGCGTGCGGGCGTTCCGCGGCTCGGGCACCGAGCTGAAGCAGCTGCTGGCGGCCTCGGTGTTCAACGCGGGCAACGACCCCGCCGCCGCGCTGGACACCGTCATCGGAGGCCCCTTCGAGCTCAAGGTGCCGGGCGGCCTGAGGCTGCCGCCGGGCGGGTGGCAGAAGAAGTGACGGTGGTCCGGGAGGGCACGACGGTCGGCCCTCGCGGTCACGGACGGTGCCCCCGGCGCTCCTGACGGTCCGTCGGCGGGCGCGTAGCGTCGAGGCGTGAGCCTTTGGACCTCCCTGGAGCCCGCGTCCGCCACCGTCGATCCCGGCAGCAGCACGCGTGTGCGCCTGCGGGTGCGCAACACCGGTGACGTGGTGGACGAGTACCGGTTCGAGCCCGTCGGAGACGTGGCGCCCTGGACGACGGTGGAGCCGCCCACGCTGCGGCTGTATCCGGGGACGACGGGGACCGTCGAGCTGACGTTCGCGCCACCCCGGACCCCCGACGCCACCGCGGGGCCGAACCCCTACGCGGTGCGGATCACGCCGACCGAGCATCCGGAGGCGGTGACGGTTCCGGAGGGGAACCTGACGATCACGCCGTTCACGGAGGTGCGCGCCGAGCTGGTGCCGCCGACGGTGAAGGGACGGTTCCGGGGGCGGCCGAAGCTGGCGGTGGACAACTTCGGCAACACGAAGGTGACCGCCTCGGTGGTCGGCAGCGACAACGGGGACCACCTCTCGTACGAGATCCGGCCGGGGAACGTGCAGATCGAGCCGGGGCGGGCGGCGTTCGTCGAGACGACGCTGAAGCCGCGCCAGGTCATCTGGTTCGGGTCGAAGGAGGAACGCCCCTACACCCTGTCGGTGCGCCGGTCCGGGGCCGAGCCCACGAAGGTCGAGGGGACGTACGTCCAGCGAGGGTTCCTGCCCCGCTGGCTGGCGACCTTCCTCAGCATCGGTCTCGCCCTGACCATCGCGTTCGTGATGATCTGGATCGCGTACAAGCCCCAGGTCCGCACCAGCGCCACCGAACGGCTCGAGCAGGCGGGCAGCGCGCTCGCGCCCAGCCCCGACGCCGGCGCCGGAGCGAAGGCGTTGCCCCCTGCGGGCGCGTCGGCTCCTCCCCTGGCCCCCGGGCCGCAGGAGACCGCCGAGGAACCGAAGGACACCGGCGACAGCGACAGCGAAGGCGACGGCGACGGTGGCGGCGACAAGGGTGACGGCGGTGGTGCGCCGCCGCCCGAGAAGCCCGCCGAGGAGCCCGCCGTGGTGCCCGCCAACAGGGTCCTGCTGCGCAACACCACCACCACGTTCTGCGCCGAACTCCCGGAGTACGACAAGGGGAAGATCGACGGCCCCGTCCAGCAGTCCCACTGCGACGGCACCGACGCCGACAACCAGGTCTGGGACCTGGAGGTGAGGTACCCGGAGGACGGCCCCGGCGGAGCGGCGCTCTTCCAGATCCGGAACGTCAAGGACCAGCTCTGCATGGACCTCCCCGACTACGGGGCGAAGCCCTTCACGACGCCGGTCACCGAGTTCACCTGTGACGGCACGACCGGCGACAACCAGCTGTGGTGGGTCGACAAGCAGAAGAGCGGGGCCTACTGGATCCGCAACTTCGCCAGCGACAACGCGTGCCTGGACGTCGCCGGTTCGAGCGTCGGCGTCGTCGGCGCCCGGCTGGTGATCTTCGAGTGCGCCAGCTCCGACGACGCGGAGTGGGAGATCCTCCCGGCGGACGAGGCCTGAGCCCCGCCGCCCGGCCCCGCCGCCCGGGGCCGGGCCGGGCGGCGGGGCCCGCCGCTACCAGACCGCTTCGCCCGGCACCAGCCGCCCGGCCTTGCGGTACTCGCGGCGGGCGCCCTCCAGGAGGTCGTCCGCCGTCACCGGGTCCCCCCGCCCGGCGGCGAGGTAGGCGGCGGTGACCACCGCGCTGCGGATCGACCCGCCGGCCAGCTCGAAGTCGCGGGCCAGCGGGGCCGGGTCGATGCCGTCGGCGGACGGGACGTGCGTGAGGCCGTGCCGCCACAGCGCCAGCCGCTGGCCGGCGTCCGGGAACGGGAAGTCGACCACCAGGTCCAGGCGCCGCGTGAACGCCTCGTCGATGTTGGCCCGCAGGTTGGTGGTGAGCAGGGCGATGCCGTCGAAGGACTCCAGCCGCTGGAGCAGGTAGGCGCTCTCCATGTTGGCGTACCGGTCGTGCGAGTCCTTGACCTCGGAGCGCTTGCCGAACACGGCGTCGGCCTCGTCGAAGAGCAGCACGGCGTCGGTGCGGTCGGCCTCCGTGAAGATCCGTTCGAGGTTCTTCTCCGTCTCGCCGACGTACTTGTCCACGATCGACGACAGCTGGACCACGTAGAGGTCGAGGCCCAGGTCGGCCGCGACCACCTCCGCCGACAGGGTCTTGCCGGTGCCGGACTCGCCCGCGAACAGCCCGAGGACGCCCCGGCCGCGCCCGCCGCCCGCGCTGAGCCGCCAGTCGCCGAGGACGCGGTCGCGGTGCCGGGCGCGCAGGGCCAGTTCGCGCAGCTGGGCGAGGGGCCCTTCGGGCAGGACCAGGTCCCGCCAGTCCACGGCGGGCCGGATCCGGCGGGCGTGGCGTTCCAGGCCGGAGGCCGACTGGCGGCGGGCGGCGCGCCGGACGTGGTCCGCGGTGACCGGCCCGCCGTCGAAGGCGGCGAGGGCGCGGGCGGTGCGCGCGGCCCGCTGGACGCGGTCGCCGCCGAGGCGGTACGGGGCGACGGTGGCGGCCAGGTCGAAGCCGTCGGCGTCCGTGCCGAGCGCGGCCCGCCAGGCGCTCGCGCCGCCGGCCGGGCGGCCCGGCGCGTCGAGGACCAGGGGGTCGTCGGGGGACCAGTGCGGGTCGTACGGGCGGGGGTCCGCCAGCAGGACGGTCACGTCCGTCGCGGCGGTCAGCGCCCGCAGCAGCGGGCCCGGTCGCTCGGGCAGGCCCGACACCACGACGGCCCGGCCGCCGAGGCGGGCCTCGCGCAGCAGCTCGGGGACGTGGTCCTCGGGGTCGGAGCAGCGCAGGGCGTCGAGTCCCGCGGCGTGCAGGGCGGCGGCGAGAGCGGCCAGACCGTCCCCCTCGCGCTGCTCGCGCAGGTAGACGGTGAGCGGGCCGTCGCGCAGGCGGTCGGCCAGCCGGTGGGCGAAGTCCTCGGTGTCGGGGCCGGCGGGCAGCGGTGACGGCATCGGGTGCAGCCGGCCGAGGAGCGCGGCGTCCGGGGTGTCGTCGCCGAGGAGGTGGCCGGTCAGCCGGTCGGGGACGCGCAGCGAGCGGGAGAGGAAGGGACGTTCGGGCTCCTCGACCTCCAGCAGACCGAGGGCGCGCAGCGGCGCCGAGGCGTGCAGGCGGGCGCGGGCCGCCGGCGTGTGCGCGGGCACCCCGCACAGGTCGAGGGCGAGGCCCACGGTGGCGCGCCGGCGGCTCACGTCGTCGTTGAGGTAGCCGTAGAGCGGCTCGAAGGTGCGGTCGACGTCGGGGGCGAGGGCGATGAGCAGGACGGCCGTGTCCCACTCGGTCAGCCCCGCCCGGCGGGCCAGCCGCACCAGCCGGTCGTCCGGTCCGGCCGGGCCGTCGGCGGGCGGGTGCGGCGGGGCGGCGCCGTCGGCCTCGGGGCCGTCGGCCGGCCAGGTGCGCAGCAGGTGGCGTACGGCCTCGTCGGACAGGTACAGGCCGCGCAGCGGGTCGTCGGCCGTCGGGTCGCCGGCGGCGCGGCCCTCGGCCAGCGCGGCCACCCGGTCCCGCAGGCCGGCGAGGTGGGCGAGCAGCGCGTGGGCGGGGCCGTCGCCGTGCGCTTCCCACGCCCCGAGGTCGGGGGCGTCCCCGTCCGGGCCGGCGTGCGGGGCGGCGTGCGGGGCGGTCACCGCGGATCCGGGCGGCGGTCCGTCGCGGTGCGGCGGGCGGCGCGGGCGGCACCGGCGGCCGCCACCTGGTGGGGCCGGTGGGAGCGTCCGGTGGACTGGGCCGGGTCGCCGTCCAGGCCGCCCACCCGGACCGTCGCGCCCTCGGTGACCGGGGGACCGGCGTCGTACTCCGGGAAGGCGGGGAAGGGCGCGGTCACCACCAGGTCCAGGGACGGCTTCAGTTCGCCGCCGAGCGCGGACCAGATCTCGGCGAGGGACCGGGACTCCGTCTGGATGCCGGCCACCGTCAGCGGTACCGACAGGCCCAGGGCCCGCAGGGAGCCCGGGAGTTCGGAGGGCGGCAGGATCTCGCGCGGCAGCAGGGTCGCCAGGACGGCGGAGAGCAGGCGGTGTTCGTCCTGCGGGGTCTTCGTCCAGGCCGTGACCAGGTACGACAGCCGGAACCAGCGCGGCGGTTGGCGGCGGCGCACCACGATGTCCCGCTCGTCGTGCACCGGCATGTGGCCGCGCTGTCGCCGGGACACGTCCTCCCGGATGTCGTACAGGTACGCGTTGACCACGGGGGCGTTGCGCCGGGCCGCCCAGTCACGGGTGGGTGCCTCGAAGGACACGTCGATGCCCGAGCCCGTCAACGCCCCGCCGCCGAGGAGGCTCTTGAGGATCTCGTCCACCTCGTGGATCACGCTCGCGCTCCCGCTCTGCCCGTACTGCCGTTCCGTCCGCCGTCGTCGATCGTCCCCCGGGGGCCGTTCCCCCCGCAGGCGCGCCGGGGACGACGGCCGGGCAGGCGGCCTTGCCCGTGCGGCCCCGGAGCGCCGCCTTCGATTGCCCGTTCGGTCAGATGTAGCCTTCCCTCAGGGCGTAAGCCACGGCGTGTGCGCGGTTGCGCAGATGAAGTCGCGTGGTGAGGCCGTGCATGACGTTCTTGACGGTGCGTTCGGAGTAGGACAACTTGCCGGCGATCTCTCCGGTGTCGAAGCCCTCGGCGACCAGTCGCAGGACGTCCACCTCACGGGGTGCGAGTCCCAGCGCCGGGGCGCCGGGGCGACCCGCCGCACCCCGGTGCAGGGTGCCCACCTGGCTGATCAGCCGGCCGAGCAGGTCCGCGGGCAGGTCGCCGTCGCCGCGCGAGGCGGCCAGCACCGCCTGCACCAGCCGGTGGTCGGTGGCCTCGTGGCGCCAGACGATGGCTCCGACGCCGCACTCGACGACGTCCAGCAGTTCGTTCTCGCGGATCGCGCCGACCACGAGCACGGCGCGCGCGCCCTCGCTGCGCACGATCCGGCGCAGCCGGGTGAGCGCGGCCTCGTCCAGCACGTCCTCGATGAGCAGGGCCACCGTGCCGGGGCCGGACTCCTCGCGCAGGTCGATCTCCGGGTGCCTGCGCAACTGGCTGACCGCGCCCTCGCGGCTGATGGGGTCCGGGGCGGTCACCGCCACCGGGACGCGGCGGTCGAAGGCACCGGCGGTGCCGGGGCTGCCGGCCGTTCCGACGGCCCCTGCCGTCTCGACGGTCGGTGCGGTGGTGGCTCGGGATGAGTGGAGCAACCGTTTCCCCCCTGTTCACGAACTCGCCGTCGAGCACAGGCCTACGGCGGAAGAGCGTGTTCCACACTTCTGGGACGGCTGTGACCGCGCAATCGTGGAGTTCCACGAGGCACACCACGAGACCAACGCGGCGACCCACCCGCGACCGGGCCGCCGGGCGTGTGTCTCAGCAGGTCAGCGGGGTTCCGCGCAAGGACGGGCGGGATCGTGGCGCGACATGCGCGCCACCGTGAGCATCGCCACAGCAACCGGCCCGTTCGCGCCACTTCCTTCCCCGCGGTGGCCCACCTCACACCACCCTCGCCCGCATTCGGCCATCTCACAGGCCGGGAGAAGCATCAGCCACCACAGGAGGCACCGATGACCGGACCGCTGCGTGAACGCGACGGCGCCCTGGCGTTGCTCGCCGCCGAGACCGAGCGCGCCCGCAACGGCACCGGCGGACTCGTCCTGCTGCGCGGTGCCACCGGCACGGGCCGCACCGCCGTTCTGGAGGCGGCCGCCCGGCTCGCCACCGACCGCGGCCTGCGGGTGCTGCGCGCGCGCTGCTCGCCCGAGGACGCCGGGGTGCCCTTCGCCGCGGTCCTCCAACTCCTGGGACCGGTGCCGGAATCCGCCGTGCCGGCACCCGTCGGCGACGACCGCGACCGCGCGATCCGGTTCTGGCGGCAGCTGTGCGCGTACGCGGCCGAGGGGCCGCTGCTGGTGGCCGTGGACGACGTCCACCTCGCCGACGCCCCCTCGCGCCGCTGGCTGGTCGAGGCGGCGCGGCGCGTCGACCGGTTACCGGTCCTGCTGGTGGTCACCGAGCGCAGCCAGTACGACGTCGAGCCCCGGCCCGCCGGACTCACCCAGGCGCTGTCGCCCTCCCTGGTGCGCACCCACACCCTCGCCCCGCTCGGCGACGCGGCGATGGCCGGGCTGGTGCGAGCCGCCTTTCCCACGGCCGGAGCGCGCTGGACGGCGGAGTGCGTCCGGGCCGGCGCCGGCAGTCCGCTGCTGCTGCACGCCCTGCTCGAGGACCTCGGCGGCACCCCGCGCCCCGGCGGTGCCGCGCCCGAGGGTCCCCCGCCGCTGCCCGGGACCTGCGCCGCGCTGTACCCCGGGGCCTACCCGGCGGCCGTCTCCTGGTGGCTGAACAGCGCCGGGCCCGCGACGGCCGACGTGGCGCGGTGCCTGGCGGCACTGGAACAGGCGTGGCCCGAGGACCCGGAGGCCGCCCCGGCGCAGTCGCCGGAGCGCTCCCCGCGCCCTCCCCGGGACCGCCTCGCCGGGGCGGACGGCGGGGACCCGGCCGACCTCCTCGCCGAGGCGGCCGGCGCCGACCCCGCGCGGGTCGCCGGCTGGCTCGCCGCCATGACCCGGCTCGGTCTGCTGCGCCCCGACGCCGCCGGCCGCCCCCGCTACGCGCACCCGCTGCTGCGCGACGCCGTGCTGACCGGCTGGCCCCGGCTCCGCCGGGAGGCGGCGCACCGGGCGGCCGCGGAGGCGATGCTGCGCCGGGGCGACCGGGTCGAGGCGGTCGCCCGGCACCTGCTGCGGACACCGGCCGTCGGCCTGCCCTGGGCGCTGCGCGTCCTGCGGGACGCGGTCACCGTCGCCGTGCACGACGCCCGGCCCGGCGACGCCGTCGGCTACCTGCGCCGGGCGCTGGACGAGCCGGTGGACGACGGTCTGCGGCAGCGGCTGCTGACCGAACTGGGCTCCCTGGAGTACGCGTCGGCCGACGTCCCGGCGGCCATCGCGCGCCTCGCCGAGGCCCAGCACCTGCCGACCGAGCCCCGCGGCCGGGTGTCCACGGCCGTCGCCCTCGGCACCGCCCTGGCCGGCCGCGGCGAGATCCGCACGGCCATGGAGGTGCTGCGCCGCACGGAGGCCCGGCTGTCCGACCACCCGGACCTGGCCCGCGTCGTGCAGACCGCCGGCGCGCTGCTGTCCGACGAGGACCTGGCGACCCGGCGGGAGGTGTACCGGTGGCTGCGCGAGACCGGCGATCACTCCCCGGAGCTGTTGGGCACCGCCGGACAGGCCCTGCTCGTGCGGTACGCGTCCACGGCCGGGCTGGTCTCGGCCCGGGAGGCGATGAGGAGGGTACGGGCGCTGCTCGCGCAGCCCACCGATCCGCTCGCCGAGCCGTTCCTGGTGGGCACGGCCGCCGCGGTCGCCCAGTGGGCCGACGAACTCGACGAGGCGGACCGGCTCGTGGAGCGGGGGCTGGCCGGACAGCACCCGGTGCTGCTCCACCCGATGCGGCACGCGCTTCTGAACACCCGGTACGACATCGCCGCGGCCCGCGGCGACCACGCCCGCCTGCTCGCCGACGACCCGGACACCGACCCGGCGTGGGGCACGGCCCGTCCCCGCACCGGCCCCTCCAACCGGGCCGCGCACCTCCTGATGGCACTCGTCCGCACCGGCCGCATCGAGGAGGCACAGCGGTTCGCCGACCGGTTCGACCTGCGGGGGGTACCGGACAACTGGGAGCTGAACCGCTTCCTCTACGCGCGGGGCGTGCTGCGGGCGGCCACCGGCGATCCGGCGGGCGCGCTCCACGACTTCCTGGAGTGCGGACGCCGCCAGTCGGCCCGCGACGTGGTCAGCCCGGTCGTCACCCCGTGGCGGACGGCGGTCGCGGAGTGCCGGCTGGCGCTGGGCGGCGGTCAGGAGGCGCTGGACCTGGCGACGGAGGAACTGCGGCTGGCCCGGGTGTGGAACACCCCGCGCACGGTGGGCCGCGCCCTGCGCGTGCTGGGCACCGCGACCGGCGGGCGGCGCGGCCTGGAGCTGGCGGAGGAGTCCGTACGGATCCTGCGGGACTCGTCCGGCACCGACCTGGAGCTGGCCCGGGCGCTGCTCGCCCAGGGCCGCCAGCTCATCGCGGCCGGCGAACGCGGCCGGGCCCGCGGGTGCCTGCGCGAGGCGGCCGACCTGGCCGAACGCGGGGGCGCCCGGCGTCTGCTCGCGCTCGCCGGGCAGGCCCTGCGCGAGGGCGGTGCCCGGGGGCCGGTGACGGACCGCACCGGCTCCGGCGCGCTGACCGGCAGTGAACGCCGCATCGCCGAACTCGCCGCCGCCGGCCGGACGAACACCGAGATCGCCGGCCTGCTGCACCTCGCCCGCCGCACCGTGGAGACCCACCTGACCAACACGTACCGGAAGCTGCGCATACGCCGGCGGACGGAGCTGTCGGCCGCGCTGCGACAGGACCGCGAGGCGGGCCGGTACCGGTCCCAGGAAGCCCGCCGGACGTGCTGGAGCTGAACCCCGCCCACCGCCGGCCGGCCCTCTCCGGAGCGGGCCGGCCGGGGGACGGGTGGGCCCCCGGGGACGGGCCGGCCGCCCCGGCGTGCGTCAGGGCCGGCCGGCGGGTGCGGCCGGACGGTCCTGCCCGGCCTGCGGCCGGGGGGTGTCCGCCGTCTCGGCGAGCAGCAGGGTGGCGTCCGCCGTCTCGGCGAGCAGGCGGCGCACGACCGGTTCGGGCATGCGGACCACCACCGGAGTGGGCAGGGTCAGCTCCCGCACGGCCGTCGAGGTCACGCGCGAGCCGCGGCCGGTGACGCGCGCCACCACCCGCACGTCCGCGGTGAACTGGACGAGGACCGACCGCTGCTTGGGCTTGTGCACCGGCATCGAGCCGGAGCCGCCCGCCATCGCGCCGCCCCCGCCGCCCGCACCGTCCGCGTTGGCCAGGGCCTGGTTGAGACGGAACTCGGTGGCGTTGAGCACGCCCGCGCCGAACAGTCCGCGTCCCGTCCGCCCCCGTCCCGCCGAGGACTGGCCGTCCTCCTGCGTGGGCCGGGGGCCCTCCGGACCGCTCGGCGCCACCGCCTCGAACGACATCGTGGCACCCGTGCCGAGCACCTTCCCGGCGCGCAGCCGGGCGTGGACCGACGCCCGCAGGTCCTGGCCCTGGGCCCCGCCGGCGTGCACCGGCGGCAGTTCCGCCCCGGCGTGGGTCAGCAGCGGCAGCGCCGAGATCAGCCACTCGGTGGAGACCGCCTCCTGCAGGGTGTACGCGGCGGCCTGCCCCTTGTCGCGGTAACGGTGGCCGCCGCCGGCCTCCTTCACCGCGGCGTCGATCAGCTGCCTCACCCGGGGCGCCCCCTGGAACCCGTTGACCTGGGCCTCCAGCGGCAGCCGTACGCCGCCGTCGCGCCAGGCCTCCAGCCGCTCCGGGGCCGCGTCCGCGGCGCCCGGGGGCTCCTCGGCGACCGGCTTCGGGGTGACGGGACCCAACCGGGCGAGCGCCGTCAGGTCGTCCTTGGGCACGCGGTGGACCAGTTCCCTGCGGCCCGTCCGGGCGACGGCCACCCGGCCCTCGGCGGAGTACAGCTCCAGCGAGGCGTCGATCGGCACGCGCATCCGCGCCGGACCCGTCGCGGAGTCGGCGACCAGCTTCATGCCCACCTGGGCGCGGGAGGCCGAGCCCGTGCGCCGCGAGTCGGACGCGGCCGCGCCCAGGCCCGCGACACCGCCCGTGCTCTTCAGCGTCCCGGCGCCGCCGTCCGGCTTGACGGAGGCCGCGAGGACGCCCTCCACGCCGAGCGAGCCGCCCTCCTCCCGGGAGGTGCTCCACTGGGCGGTGGCCGACGTGATGTACTCCATGTCCCGCTTGTCGGTCGCCATCCCGGCGAACTTCCCGGGGCCCGCCCGGTGGACCCGGAAGACCGCCCAGTACGGCGTCCTGCGGCCGTCGAACAGCTCCACGGTGACGCCGCCGTCCATGGCGCTGGACAGGAGCCCCTCGGAGCCGTCCCGGTCGAGGACGCGCAGCAGCCGCTGCACGTTGTCGTCGGGGTCGTCCAGTTGACGGCGCGGCAGCAGGCTCGCCGCGAGGGACGCGTCGCGGCGGGCGAGCCCGTCGCGCAGTCCGGCGAGGAGCGGCACGAAGTCCGGCAGGTTCTCGATCATTCCCATGCCGAGCGGCAGGTGCGCGCCGAGGTCCGGGACGGGCTCCGCGGGGGTGCGGGCGGGGTCGGCGGGAGGCACCATCGGCCCGCCGACCCGCAGGTCCGCCGCCCGTCCGTCCGCCGCCCGTCCGTCCGCCGCCCGTCCGGGCTCCTGCGCCGCCGTGCCCGCCCGGTCCTGCCGGGGCCCGGGCGCGCCGCCCGACCCCGGCGCCCCGG
>NZ_BDJC01000095.1 GCF_002005565.1 Streptomyces sp. JHA26
TCCGAGGTCGCGGTCGGCCGCGTCCAGACCGGGAGCCAGGGCGATTTCCGCCCCCGCGAGCAGGCGCTCGCCGACGATCGCGCCGGTGAAGTGGCGGAAGTCCACGCGTCCACCGGGCTGGCCGAAGACCGACCGCACGCGGTCCTCGTCATCGTCCGCCGTGCCCATCGTCGCGATGATGAGCGCGGGCTCGCCGCGCGAGGCCGCCCCGGACAGGAACCTGTCGTATTCGTCTGCGCCGTTCCCGGAAAAGTGGCTCGGGTTGATGGCGGCGGCGCAGGTGCTGGTGTCCATGCCGAGCCAGCGCGGCTCGGCCCCACACTCGGTCCAGGAGATTCCCGCGTACTTGGCCGAGGCTGCGAAGCGGTCGCGTACGTAGTCGTTGGTCTGTGGACCGGGCTCCTCCATCGGGGCGGGGTCGTGGACAGCGATGTGTACGGGGACGAGTCCGTTCGGAGACGATGTGTGCGCGGCCATAGCCGAACCGTAGCGGCCCGGTGTGACAACGCCGCCGACAGAACACAGCCCTGCTCGCGCCGGGGGTAAGAGACCAGTAGCCGTTGGCCGAGCAGGGACACGCCAGCACGTCCAGCGGCAAGGGAAGGGGCCTAGCTGGGCCGGACTCAGGTAAGTTACCGTCGGGGTACGCCTACGGGCGCCATGTCCACGGACATCCGGACCTACGGGTCCTCTCCCTATGAGGAGTTCGCGTGCTCACGCTCACACCCATCGAACGCGACATGCACCGCCTTCTGCGCTCCCTTGCGAAGGCCGGCGATCCGGTCGACCCGCTCTCCGCCTGCATCCGCTACAAGGAATTCGCACAGCGCGTTGACCCGCACGGCTTGGACCCCTATACGTCGCAGGGCCAGATGCGCGGTCTCTACCCGAAGCTCGGCCACATCAGCGTGTACGAGCACCAGCATGGTCGGCCGCTGCTGTCGGCACTCGTCATTGGCAAGGCAACTGGCCGGCCCGGGTCCGGCTTTGCCGACCTGGCGTCACAGCTCGGCTTCGAACATGCCGAGGAGGACGCGTTCTGGGAGCATCAGGTGGGAGAGGTCGTGCGCTTCTGGTCCGCAGACGATCCGGTCATGCTGATGGACTCCGCGATGGACCAGGTGCTGAAGGAGCTGGGCTCGATCAGGCGCGCCGTGCGCCGACTCGCCGCGCGGCCGGGCGAGAAGGGCTGATACCAGCGGACTGGTCGCGGGCCGAGTGCCCTGTCTCCCTTCCCTGAGCGCCGCTTGCCGATGCGCTCGGTGAGGACCTGCCTCTGGGCAGGTCCTCACCACGACACGGACGCGGCGTGACTGCCCGCGCAGGGGCGTCCGCATAGGGTGCAGCGGCCCCGCGGGGGTTCAAGCCGTGAGTGTCGCGCGAGCGTTGATGACGATCTGGACGGGACGTCCTTCGCGGAGCAGCTGGTCGACGGTCTTGCCGTTGATGAGGCGGTCGAGCATGTCCGGGGTGCAGCCGTTGAGCCGCAGCTGGGCCGCGATGCCGGGGCGGTACCGGGCGGCGATCTCGGCCCACACGCGGTCTTGTGCGGCCCGGGCGTCGCGCCGGGCTTGTTCCTCGTCTTCCCGGCGGGTCTTGGCGGGTGTGACGCCCTTGCGTCGCAGGCGCAGCGCTGTGTCGAGACCACCGAGGCCCAGCAGTCTGATCCATTCCAGGGCCTCGTCCGGCTCGGTGATTCGGGAGGCTGCCCAGCGGTGTGCGTGCGCGACGGCCCTCTCGCGCGGGATGCGCAGCCCCGTCGTCGCGAAGCGGGTCACGACTTGAAGCACGGTGGGCTTGTCTCCCCTGCTTCGGCGGGCGCGCCGGTCGCGGCGCTGGTAGGGCGAGAGGTCGCCGAGGTCGAGGCCCTCGCGGCGGGCGATGTCGGAAGCGGTGGCGGCGGCCGGCCTCCGGACCGGCAGGTCTGCCGGGGTAGGAGCGCCGGTCCCGGCGCTGGCAGGGCCAGCGCCGGTGAGCCAGAGGTAGACGGGGTCGTGGGAGATGTCGGTCATGGGTGTGCCTTTCAGAGGTGGTCCGCGGCCGTGCGCGGGCATGAAGAAGGCCCCGCTCGATAGCGAGCGGGGCGGGGCCGACGGCCAGAGCAGGCACCTGAACGACGAGAACGTCCCCCTGGTCATCAAGGCGCACCGCGCCGTCCTGGAGCGCCTCGCCCTCAATCCCCCGACGTGGCCGTTTCGGCCCTTCGACGGGCCGCGCGGCTTCGGCACCTACTGGCGCGACAACGACATGCGCGGCAGCTGGCAGGCGCGCCGGGACTGCATCGAGCAGATCCTCGGACCGACAAGGGACGCGCTGGAAGAGCTGCAGGAGCGAGTACGAGCGCCGCTTCACCCAGGGGCCGTCGGGCAGCTTCAAGAATCTGATCTTCGCCGCCGACGGGGCGAAGCCGCAGATTGTACTGCGGGACGCCGTGAACAACGACGTGGAGATCGTCCGCCACGCCGACGCTTGTCTGGTGTTCACCGATCCTCTGCCGCCGCACGGGCTGACCTGGCGGCAGATGGTCGCCTGGTGGATGGAGAACCACCAGCCGAGGACGGACGAGAAAATTGCGGCGGAGAGCCTGTACCGGCGTCTGTACCGGTCACTGGACTCCGTACCCGAGCAGCTGGTGATGCGGACCTACTGCGCCCGTTACGCGGAGGAAGGCGGTTTCGACCTGCCCGCGCTGATCCCCCAGGTCTACCTCCACTACGACCCCTACACCCGCAGGAGCGGCAAGCAGTCCGGGGGCGCTGTTCCGGCAGCGGATGGACTTCCACCGGAAGGTCAAGCCCTCCGCCTGGAACCCACTGCGAGGCCTTCCTGCGGGGCTGCGGTGTCACCGGCCAGCGCACGCTCGCCCAGTGGCAGAAGGCGTGGCGTCGGACCTCCACGGGGCCCGTTACGGTGCCTCACGGCGCGCAGCAGCCTGTGCGGACCACGGAGCAGCTCCGCCGTGTCCTTCAGGCGACTCCCGGGGGTGGCTCCGCCCTTGACCACCGGACGCACCACATCTTGCCGTTGCCTGTGCGCGATCCCCAGCCGGACACCGCCTTTGCCGATCTCTACCGGGAGCTGATGGGGCCCGCGCGGCGCAACGGCCTCGCGTCCGACACCGGGGGCGACGCCATCCTCGTATCCGGCGGCGGCTCCGTACAGCTCGTGCAGATCAAGTCCTACGCTGCACGGCCGTCCAGGTCGAACGGGCGCGGGAAGCCGCCTCAAGGGAGGGCTCCCCGTCGTGCGGCGGAAGGGTGGCAAGAACCACGCAGGGTTCACCGGCCTGATGGGGGCCACGGCGCATGACGGCAGGACCGGTCACCGTCAGGGGGAAGCTGCGCGGCTTGTGGGCCCACGGCAGATTCATCCGAGATCGAGCCGAGGCCACACACTGGGCCCTGTGAGCGGGCGGGGCGGCGCCTAGCTCAGGTAGGTGACACTGCGGCAGGGGGCTCCCGTCTCGGCTCGGGGTTACGCGGAACGGGAGCCCTCCGTCCATCTTCCTCGCCGTACGCCCGGATACACCGCCAGCGCGCGGGTCCGGCAGCCGCAGCGAGGCGGAGCGCGAACCGGATTCTCTCCGAGCACGTGGCCGCCGAGGCGCTGGCCGCAGCCGCCGAACGGCTCGGGACCCCGGACCGGGGCGGGCTGCGTACCGCCGTCGTCAGCGCCGCCGACCCTGTCGACCGTGCGAGCGGCCGGCTCGTCCAGTTGCCCGACGCGCCCTTCCTGGTCGGCGCCCTGGACCCGGCCGCGGTCCTCGCACCGCATGTCGCCGGGCGCGTCCTGGTGGACAACGACGTCAACTGGGCGGCTCGCGCCGAACGCCATGCCGGGTGCGCCGCCGGCATCGACGACTTCGTCTACGTCCACCTCGGCGAGGGGCTCGGCTGTGCCGTGGTCACCGACGGGGCCGTCCGGCGCGGGCACCATGGCCTGGCCGGCGAGATCGCCCACGTGTGCACCGCGGGACCCGACGGTACGGCGATGCCGCTGACCGAGGTGTTCGCCGCGCTCGGCCTGCGCCGGCCCGACTCGAGACGTCGGGGCCGTGCGGGCGGCCGTCGACGGGGGCAGTGAGCCGGCCCGCCGGGTACGCACCGCGCTCGCCAGGGCCGTCGGCGGCGTGCTGACCGCGGCCGTCTCCCTCACTGACCCGGACCTGATTGTGATCGGCGGCGAATGGGGCGGTCAGCCTCGCATGCTCGCCGCGCTCGACGACCACTTCGCCCGCAGCCCGCGCCGCGTCCGTCTCGCCGCGGCCACCGTGCCGACGCCCGAACTGACGGCGGCCCGGATGCGAGCGGTGGAAGAGCTGCGTGCCCTGATCATCAGGTCCGCGCACCCGGGCGGGGAGTGAGGGCACAGCCCCCTCGGGCGGCCCGGCCTCCCCGTGTCGGACCTCCCTGCGGCCGCGCCTGCCGGACCGGTCCTCGCCGAAGTGGCCTCGCGGGCGAGGCCCGCGCCCACCGATCCTCACCACAGCGGCGGGCGATGCGGGGCTGGCCGGGGGGGCCGCACCAGGTCGCGCGGCTCATGTCGGGTGGGCAGGCGGGCAGGGCGGTTTCCGCCCGCACGGTCACTCTCGGGATGGGGCCCGCAGCCACGGCGGCCCTGGACAGCAGGGCTGATGCCTCCCGGAACCATCGAGGAGGGCACCGGACTCGATCGCCTGCAGGCACTCGTCTCAGCGGGGTCTCGGGCGTTCCCCTGCGGCCGCACCAGCCGGAAAGAGGCCTTCGACGCCCTCAAGGAGGCCGCAGAGGTTGGACGGAGGTTCGCCGAAGAAAGGCCGGACGCCTCCCGCGAGGCCGACCGGCAGGGGGCAGGATTGAGTCCTGGATCCTTGAGACACCGAATCGGGGGCAGCGGTGATCCGATCCGGTGCTTCGTCCTGAACGGATCCCTCAAAGGCGACAAGGGCAGAGGCGGTCGGGGCGTCCACCGGCCAGCCACGCCGCCGCGGGAGGGTCGGATGCCCGCATCCGAGCGGCGACGGCCCCGCCGTAATCAACGGGCGTGCTCCATGGCCGCCTTGGGGATGTGTCGTCGCATGCGGGTGATGAGCGATGACGGACTGCGCCACCGCGAGGCGATATGGGTGCGGCACGGCGCGCTTCCAATCCTCCGGGTACGCCGAGGCGTTCCCCGATGCCGACGACGCGGAGCGGCAACACGTACGGATGGCTGTGCTGTACGCGTGGATGCGCGACCGCTGCCCGGTCGCCGTGCAGTTCGTGGCCAACTACGTCGTTACCGCCGCCACCGCGCTGGGGATGGCCAGGGTTGCCGCGACCGGCGGTGCAGTGGCCGCACTCTTTTGCGGCGCACACCGGTACGCCCGGTGGCGCGCCCTGGTGGCTCTTCCCCATGCCGACGTTGGGCGGCCGTCTGCCTCGGCAGCCTCTTCGCCGTCCGCGACGACGTACGCCAGATCATCCCGGGGCGCAGCAGCTGGCGGACGGCTCCGCGGCCTCGCCCGGCCGCGGCCCGCGTCAATGCATGCAGCGGTTGGAGGGCGCGGCGCGGGCCACGGAGGGTGCGCCTCTAAAGATCAGATAGCCGCAACGTACTGACCTGCGAAAGAGCGGATGATGCTGCTACGCGGGTCCCTGCAAATGCTGCGCGGCGTCCGCTGCACCTCGGTGTAGCGGACAGTCCTACTGAGCGCATCCGTAAGCCCGGCGGCCCTGTTGTTTTGGGCGATAGCCGCCTGTCGGATCGGCAGCACTCTTCTCCTGGTGGGTGGTCCGGATATCCAGTCCCAGGTCTGCCAAGGCGTCGATGACGACCTTGACAGGACTTCCGAGGGGCGTCAGGTCGAACCACTCCCCGCGCACTCGGTAGTCCGCGAACCGCTTGTGCAGTGCGCCTTCGTAGTCGCCTTCTACGTCCAGGAGCGGAAGAAGCTTGGCGTGATGGCTGGTCTGGAACTGGGTCATCCGCGCCTTAAGGGTGCCAGTGGTCCGTCCGATCTTCGTCTGCGGGGAGTCCTCGTCGTCCTCCACGTCCTTGGGGTTCTGGCGCACAACGAGGGCTGTGCTTCCGCCCTGGATAGTGAGGGTCTTGCTGATGGGTGTGCCGTCGGACCTGAACGTGGTCCGGACGATCTGCATGACGACGACGGGGCCCTCGTACCCTAGGGCCTCCAGCTCCGTCTCCGTGGCGAACCGAGACCGCCGGGAGTGCTCTTGGGCTCGAAGGCGTTCCGTGGCGCGCCCGGCTGGGAGGTGGTGGATGTCTGGCGCAGTACGCGGGACAGGTCGCGGCGGATCCGTTCGGCTTCACCGCGAACCTGGACGGGGACGTCGCCGCGCTCGGCGACCAGGCGGTCATAGACGGGGGTCTGCTGGAACACGGGTGGCGTTTCCCTTCCGCAGGCGGTTCACCGGACCGGCGCAGCATACGGCCCGGGGGGTCCACTCCCCCGACTTCGGGCAGGCGTGGGGAAGACAGGCGCAGGGGCCCTTCCCGGCGCTCCGCCTGGTCCCGCTCCCGCAACGTCGGGGGCGGGACTTCTTCACATCCAGGGCCGGTCGCGGCGCGCGAGACCGTTACCCACTTTCGAGTGAACGCTTTTCGGCAGCTGGGGTGGCGTGATCTGGCGGTTCGATCCCCGGGACCAGTGCTGAGCGGGTCCTGGACGTGACGGCGCGTCAATCTGGTGCATTAGGTACATAGATGGATGCTGCAGGCGAGCGTCACGGCGGGATCGGGGATCCGTAACAGCGTTCACGTCGCCTCCACGTACCGGTCGCGGCGTGGGCAGGGTGTGGCTGCGCGGCCGTCCGGCAGCGCAACGCACCACGCACCAGCCGACCGCTGCGGCCTTCGTGCCGTACGGCCTGGTGGTGCCCGCACAAGCAGGGGGACCCTGTGTCGAAGTCCATCACCGCCCGCCGCCTGACCGCCGCCACCCTCACCGTCGGCGCACTGACCGCGGCCCTCGCGGTGCCGGCCACCGCCGCCGACCACGACCACGACCGCCGGGCGCAGCGTCCGAACGTGGAGATCAGCGATGTGCAGTACGACTCCCGGGGGGACGTTTCGTCCGACAGTCGGCGGATCAGGGGGCAACGGTGGTGGGGCTGGGGCCGTCAGATGGTGAAAATGCGCTCGGCTTGGTCATGCTGGGTATGCAGCTCCCAGTAGAGGGGGGCGACTGCCTCGGCCGAGGCGGCCGGTACTCCGGGCGGTCCGTCCGTGCCGATCCACACGCCGATGGCGGCGTGTGCGGCCTGGACGCCGGTGCCGGCCAGTTCCTTGTGCAGGCCGAGTACCCAGTTGCGCAGCGCGGCCTGGGCGGCGTTGAGGTTGCTGAGCATCGGGGTGGGGTCGACCGAGCCGGCGCCGTTGGTGTAGAGCAGGGTGCCCGCTCCGAGCTCGCGCATCGCGGGCAGCACGGTCCGCGTGGCGGCGATGGCCCCATAGAGCAGGAGGTCCATCGCCCATTGCACGTCGGACGGGTTGGTCTCGGACGGAGCGGTGAGCGTGACCGATCCGAGGCTGCCGGCGGGGGAGTACTCCAGGACGTCGATGCCGCCGAAGTGGGTGGCGGCGTCCTTGAGCGCCTGGGTGAGTGCGTCGTGGTCGAGGACGTCCGCGGGGAAGGCGGCGGCGGTGATGCCTTCGGTCGCGAGCTGGCCGGCCAGGTCTTCGAGCTTGTCGCGGTTGCGGGCGATGAGAGCGACGTCGAAGCCGTGGGCGCCGAAGATACGGGCGATGGCCAGGCCCATACCGGGTCCGGCTCCGACGATGGCGATGCTGGGCACAGTGAATCCTTCGCTGGGAGATCCGTTGAGTGAATGAGTCCTGACCATTGCAGGCGTCAGGAGGTCAGACCTGAGTAGCCCCTCCGGGCGCCAGAGCGCCTGGCAGCAGGCCCCAGTTGGACGAGGTAAACACGGAACCGAAGCGTTCCGCGTTGTGGGGCGACCTTAGCCCCGGGAAAACGCGGAACGCAAGTGTTCCGCGTTTCGGGTATCGTCGTAACCATGCCGGACACAGACGATGCCGTCGCCCCGGGCCGCCGCCGCGGCACCCGCGGGCCCGCCCAGAACCAGGACGTATCCACAGCGATCGAAAAGGCGGCCTTCGACGAACTGGCGGAGGCGGGCTGGAGCCGCCTCACCATGGACGCGGTCGCCAAACGTG
This sequence comes from Streptomyces sp. JHA26, assembly GCF_002005565.1. GTDB lineage: Bacteria > Actinomycetota > Actinomycetes > Streptomycetales > Streptomycetaceae > Streptomyces. The sequence goes on from NZ_BDJC01000095.1 coordinate 8,158, forward strand.
CCGGCGTCGGCAAAGCCGCGCTCTACCGACGGTGGGCTTCCAAGGAGGCCATGCTCCTCGACCTGGTGACCCGTCTGGTGCGCCGGGAGGTACCCGAAGCGCCGGACACCGGCACCCTGCCCGGCGATGTCCGCGGCTTCCTCGACCTGACTACCGACCAGACCACCGACCCCCGTGTGGTCAGGACCGCCGCCGACCTCCTTGGCGAATCAACGCGCAACCCCGCACTCGCCGAGTCGCTGCGCATCGCCGTCCTCGCACCTCGCCGAGAGGCCGCAGCTGCCATCCTGCGACGTGCAGTGGACCGCGGCGAACTGCCCACCGGAATCGACCGCGAACTGGGCACAGACCTGCTGATCTCCCCACTGCTGCTACGAATGCTCATCCCGGGCGCACCCCCCGCGGACGAGGCCTATCTCGACACACTGACTGTCGTCATCGTCGCTGGACTCACCGCCGCCACCCCAGCCGCCAGACGGACAGAACGCGGAGCCAGCCCTCATACCTCGACGAGCTGAAAGAGCGTGACGCGCCATCCCGGCCGTTCGCCATCCTGTCCCGGCGTCGCCACCATCGGAAGCTCTATCAGCCCCGAGGCCCACATGTGTGACGACCATCTGTAGTCGGCCTGTTTGCTTGAAGACGACGCACAGTCGGCCATCGACACAGACCCGGCGCCCGCGTGCGCGACCGGGCCGACTACCGATGTGCGCACCTCGGCTGAGCCACGCCTCCGTGTTGCCGTTGCCGTCCTCGACGCCCGGGCCTGCCCGGCGCTCCACTTGGTCCCGCCCCCCGAAATGCTGTCGGTGCCGGTGGACCCCACCGGCACCGCGCCGTGCGGCACCTCCTCCCTCACGGCGGGGACGGCGTGCCGCACGGCTGCGATGTGGCTTCCCTCCTCCCCGACTACATACAGCGGGCCCCGAGTGGCGTCCTGGAAACCCCCTTCGGGGCCCGTGGCGTGGAGACGAGGCTGCGTGCGGGTTTTAGGGGATCATCACGCAGTGGTTCTCGATGACCCGGCCACCGCGGTCGAGGCCGCCGCAGACGGCCAGCCTCGGATACGCCCTGATCTCCCGGTTCACGACGAACCGCCACCGCGAGACGTTCGCCTTGCTCCCCCGGTAGTCACCGACGAACGCACGCAGCGTCCCCGGCAGGCCGTCCCTCGTGGTCACCGTGATGTCCTGGACGTAGCCGCGGCCCTGATAGGCGGTGGCGACGCAGATGTAGGTGCCGCAGGTCGACTTCACTTCAGCACTCGCCGGCGCCGCGGTCACCAGCAGCAAGCCGCCAGCGGCCGTGAGGGCGGCCGTGACCGTGGCAATCCGCCCTCGTGTCCCTCGTGCTTGGGTCATGAGTCTCTCCTTGTTCGCGTGCGCCGGTGCCTCGCCTCGCCGGTTACGGGGCCGGCTCGTACGTCACGGTCTGCTCCGGGCAGCCGCCCGCCACCTCCGTGAGAGCCGCCGCTTCCGCTTCGTCCGCCGACAGCGCCCAGCGCAGCTTCGTGCCCACCCACTCGGCGACGTACCTGCAGTGCACCCCGGCCGTCGGCGGCAGCCACTGGGCCGGGTCCTGGTCGGCCTCCAACCGGTTCGAGCGGGCGGTGACCGCGACCAGGCTGGTGGCGGCTCCCTGGTCGTTGGCGTACGCCTCACGGCGCGCGGCTGTCCAGGCGGAGGCCCCGCTGTCCCAACTCTCCGCGAGCGGCACCATGTGGTCGAGGTCGAGGCCGGAAGCCGACGTCACCCACACCTGGTCGTAGTAGGAGAACCACAGCCCGCCCGACAGGGAAGCACCGGGACCCGACCGTGGGCGGTTCGACGGCCTCGTCCAGGAGGACCTCGTTACGGGTGCTGCAGCCGTCGGTCGGGTCGTCACCGGCGTTCCAGTGGCGGAAGGCGTCCCGGGTGTAGCCCTCCCGGGACTCGACGGCCACCGGCAGACGGCTGACGGCCTCCGACAGCGGCAGCGTCTCCGCCGCGTGGGCGGGAGCGGAGACGGTGAGGGGCAGGACGGCGAGGGAAGCGGTGGCCAGGCCGCGCAGCACGGAGTTGAGCATGCACCGTTGATAACGGCCTTCAAGGGGGCGCTGTCTGGGCTTCGGTGAGTGCGCCGCCCGTGTGGGTGCAATCGTCGTACCGACAGCAACCGCCCGGTGAATCGAACGGGGGGTTCGGAACAAGGGACGGGGATGCCGTGGCCCGACTGTGGGGCAGCGCCACGGCATCCCCGTTGGGGCACTCACAGTGCACGGACTGGATACCCTCCCCGCGCGCCGACGTCACGCCCCCGAACGGGTACCGTGACGGGCATGTGCCCGCGCCCGGGCCGTGAGGCGGCCGAGGTTCTTCGTTCGGGGCGATCCAGGCGAGAGGCCTCAGGCCCGGCGGGAGGGCCAGCGCCGGGAGGGCGTCAGTATTCGAGGCTGCCGCGTAGCAGGCGTCGGGCCACTTCGGTGCGAGCTGTGGCGAGTTCGGTGGCGATCAGGTCGGTCCGGTGGGCCTGCGGGATCACTGCGGCTTGCTCGGGCTGGCCGGCGAGCAGGCAGGCACGGCGCAGGTGGGTCGGGGGATGGGTGGTGTCGACCTGGTGTCCGCGCCGGGCTCCGGCGCGCCGCTGTCGTTCGTACTCGTGCTCCGGGATGGACGCCGTGTATGTGGTGAGCATCTCCCACAGGTCGTCGGCGCGGTCCGTGGCCTTGCGGGTGGAGCGGGGACCGCCAAGAGCGGCACGGTTGGCCTCGGTGCGCAGTCGGACGCCGAGGGAGTCGGCGATGAGCAGGCGGTCCATGAGGCCGACCGCGGCTTGGGTGGAGGCGGTGCGGGCGGCCAGCCGGTCGGCGAGGTACTCGGCCCGTATCCCGGCACGTGATGTCAGGCGGACGAGCAGCATCAGCAGTCCTGCGATCAGCAGGCGGGGCAGCACGTAGAGGGCGTTGACGATGATTTCGAGCCCGGTCGGGTGCGGGAGCGGCTGGAGGATGTGGTGCCACACGGACAGGGTGCGTATCGCGGTGCCCACCACCAGGCCGTTGCGTGTGTCGCCGTTGGCGTAGTGGGCCAGTTCGTGGCCGAGCAGTGCGATCCGCTCCTCGGGGGTGAGGACCTCCCACAGGGGCATGCCCAGTATCAGCAGCCTGCGGCCGCGCAGCCCGTAGGTTGTGACGGCGGCGTTGATGCTGCCGTCCACCGCGATCGCGTGCACGCTTCGTGTGCCGACCGCCCCGGCCACCTCGTCCACCAGGGCGAACAGTTCGGGCGCGTCAGCGCGCAGCAGCACAGGCCCGTCGCCGGGCAGGCGGCTGACCCTCGGGGCGAGCAGCCAGGCCAGCGCCAGGAGAACCAGCCCCGCCACCACACCGATGCCGCCCCAGCCCGCCACCACACACCAGATGCCAGCGACGGCAAGTGCGAGGGTGATCCCGTGCACCGCGAGAGCGAGCACGGTGGCCGTCACCGCTGAGGCGTCACGCCGCGGGCGCGCATCGCGCCCGCTGAGCATCTCGGCGAGCAGTTGCTCGCCATGGCGGCGGGCCAGGGCGCGCTCGGCCCGCTCAAGGCGTCCCGTGTCCGGCTGCGGCTGGCCAGGGTCCACGTTCCAGTCACAGGCGGCGCACCAGAGGGTGAACCGGCTGTCACAGCGGATCTGTGTGCCGCATTCCGGGCACGGCTGAGTGGTCTCTTCGGCGATAGCCGGCATCACGGTCTTTCCCCTCCTGCGCGGCCCTCCCCGAGCCGCCACCTGCTGATACAGGCAGATCCGACCACACTGCACTGACACAGTCACCGGCACAGACTGAACCGTGATTTCACCGCAACCGCGCGGAGGACGGTTTCGTGCGGGCTGGCCGCAGGACAGAAGGGCGCAAAGGGCGCTGCGCGGGCGCCGGTGTCCGCGAGTGGCCGACTTTACGGACGCACGCCCGGCGAGGCGGGCGGCGGGGGCGTCTGCGTCTGCCGGTCGTGGTGTGCGGCGCCTGGGCGGCCGGCGCGGGCTGCTGTCGGACCGGCAGGCAGGGGTGTGGCGAGGGCTGTGGCCGTCTGCTCCGTGCGCTGCCGGGCGGCCGCTTCGATCTCGGCGGCCTTCTGCTGCACGTCGGGCGCCTCGCACAGGGCGCGGAACTCCTCGTAGGAGAGGGTGGGTTCGTCGTCGCCTGCTCCGTCGGCCGGTCGGGCCGGTGTGATGAGCTCGAGGGCCCGCTGCTTGCGCTGGGCCACCTCGGCCCAGATGGCCGCGTCGCGTTCTTCGGGGGTGGGCTGGGTCATCGGGTAGATCACGGTGTCCGGGACGGGGCCGTTGCCCACGTCCGGACCGGGGTTGGAGTCCATGTTCTGAGGGTGCCTTTCGGTCGGGGCTGGGATGGTGCGCGGCGTCTGGGGCCGGGGTCAGCGCTTCTGACTCTCCTGCGCTGCTGTGGGCGGCCTGCCGGCCCGGGGTGTGCCGCACAGGGGGCAGCGGCAGGGGTCGGCCGCGCAGGGCGCACCGAAGGCACGGCAGCGGGGGCAGTCGCAGAAGGCCGCCTCCCCCGGGGCCCGCCGGTGCCCGACCTGAAGGGGTGTGGTGGAGGGCCAGGCGCCGACGGTGTGACGGGCGGGTGCCGCGCACTGCTGCCACAGGGCTGCTGTCTGGACGGGGGTGCGGTCGGGGCGGATCCGCAGCCGCAGGAAGGCCGGCAGGTCGCCCTCCTCACGCATGGCCGCGATGTCCTCGGGCCCGAAACCCACCAACACCGCGCCCCCCTTCACCCCGACACCCGGGCCCGTGCCCGGCCGTGATCAGTGTCGGCGAAGCAGGCACCAGCCCGGGGCTGCTGACGCAGAGCGTCCCGCCGGGCGGGAGAGCAGCGGCGTGCTGCCGGGCCGGGCGTCCCGGCAGACGGTCCGGGCTGGTTCCCAGGACAGGTTCGTGTGGTGTCAGAGGCAGCGGTCAGGATGTCGGTCATGACAGACGCAATGACCTGGCTCGCTGACCGGCAGGCCATAGCCTTCGGGGGCTATCACGTGGTGATGGCCCGAAGACTCTCGCCGCAGGGACTCGCCGAGCGTCTTGCGGCGGCCCTCCTGTACGACGCGGAGCACGTGGTCGTGCCGGTCGGCAACCACACGGGAGCCTCGTTCCTGGAGCTCATGGACGACGACTACGACGTCGGGCTGCGCCTCGGCTCTGCCGGCGAATGGTCTTACGCGGTGGCGTACGGCGGCTGGCAATCCGCGTTCGGACCCCTGGCCCCCTCTCCGACAGCGGCGCGCACGTCTGCCTCCTGGAGTACGAGGAGGAGAACGGCAAGCCGGTGCCGCCCCAGTTCACCTGCTTTAAGGACGGCCGGGTGCTGGCCGCCTTCAACCTGCATCTGGACCGGTCATGGGGCTACGACAAAGCCGACGGCGATCCCGCCACGGCCACGCGCCTGCAGGAGCGGCTCACGGCCGCCGGCCTCCCCGGCCCCGAACGCGACCACCGGGACATCCACCGTGCCGCGCTGGGCGTCGTCGAAGAGTTCTTCGGGCTCTCGCTACCCAGGGAGGTGATCGTCAGCGGGTCCCTGCCCGCCGTTGTGCTGGAACCGGCGTGAGCCCACCCACACGCCAGCCCCGGGATGCCGCCGCCGGCCGGCAGCCCTAGGCACTGTCTGATAATTGATCTTGTGGTGGGTCGTGGAGAGCTGACGGATGCGGCGTGGGAGCGGATAGTGCCCCTGCTGCCGGGTGTTGACGGGCGGGGCCGTCCGTGGCGGGATCATCGGCAGGTGATCAACGGGGTGTTGTGGCGGTTGCGGACCGGAGCTCCGTGGCGTGACCTGCCCGAACGGTACGGACCCTGGCAGACGGTCTACGAGCGGTTCGCCCGCTGGGAGGCGGACGGGACCTGGACCTGCTCGAGCAGGTCCAGGTCCGCGACGATTCGGTCGGGGCGGTGGAGTGGACCGTGTCGGTCGACTCCACGATCAACCGGGCCCACCAGCACGCCGCCGGCGCCCGCAAAAAGGGGCAGCGGCGGGGGACGAACTGGAAGATCCGGCACGCACGCAGGCTGGCCAGGCGCTCGGCCGGTCCCGCGGCGGGCTGACCACCAAGGTCCACCTGGCCTGCGACGGCCGGGGCCTGCCCTTGGCCGTCGTCGTCACACCGGGCAACGTCAACGACTCCACCGTCTTCGACACGGTCCTGAACGCCGTGCGAGTGCCCCGGGCAGGCGTCGGCCGGCCGCGCCGCAGGCCCGACGCGGTCATCGCCGACAAAGCGTATTCGTCACGGGCGATCCGCCGGATGCTGCGAGGCCGGGGCATCCGGGCAGTGATCCCGGAGAGGGACGACCAGAAGACCAACCGCGTGCGGCGCGGACGGGCCGGAGGCAGACCGCCGGCCTTCGACCGCGACCTCTACAAGGCCCGCAACGTCGTTGAACGCTGCTTCAACCGGCTCAAGCAGTTCCGCGCCATCGCCACCCGCTTCGACAAACTCGCCACCCGCTACCGGGCCGGACTCCACCTCGCGGCCCTCATCCTCTGGCTCCGCGAAACACGGGATGATCAGTCGCCGACAAACCATAGGTAGCTGCCTGGCGTCTTCGAGCAGAACTGCAGCAGCTTCTCAAGGTCAAGGACGGCCGCCGTCTGGGACGGTCCCGAACACTGCTTCAACAGGTCAGGTACCTCCCGCAGCGCAGCTTGTGCCTGTTGCTCGTTGAACAACGTGTCCCCGTAAGGATCCCCACGCGCAAGGTTGCCTTGATGGGTCTCGTCCATGCCGAGCAGGACGTCGGCCAGCTCGTCGCCATGCGCGTACGACCCACGGATCAAAGTCCCCCTGGACCGATCCCAGTCCAGCACAGGCCGGTCGGCATGCAGTTCTATCTCGACGCCCACGGTGGATTCCCTTCGAGTGGCTGCACCGAGCAGCCAAATTGCTGGTGGTCAGTGAAGCAGAGGCCGCCAGCGACCGTAGATCATTTGTCAGACAGGTCCTAGTAGTGCTTCGTTACGTGGGGTGATCTCGCCTGGTGGTGGGCATCTCTCCGGTATGAGGCTGGGGGAGGTGGAACGGCTCCGGGGTGAGTTATCGGGGTTCGTTGCCGATGTATTCGCCTCGTTGCCGCGGCGGGATCAGCGGCGGTGGGGCGCGTGTTATCTGCGGGGTCTGATGCTGGACGGCCGGCGCAAGTCGATCCAGCCGATGGCCGAGCGGCTGCCGGACGGGAACATGCAGGCCCTGCAGCAGTTCGTGAACCAGTCGCCGTGGGATCCGCTGT
>NZ_BDJC01000096.1 GCF_002005565.1 Streptomyces sp. JHA26
GCCCGCACCGGCCACGGCGCCGGCCGGGCCCGCGTGGCGCCGTGGGCCCCCTGCGCGCCGCGTCCTCGGCCGAGGTGCGGGCATCACCTCTCGTGGACCGCGGCGGGGCCGTGGCACCGGAGGGGAATCGGCGCGTCACGGGCCTTTTCCCAGCGCCGGGGGCCGGGAGCCGCGACCGGGCCGGCCGCCCCCGGAGAGCTCCTCCGGGACGGCAGGCACCGCTCACTGCACCGAGCGCTCCCGCAGGGCCGTCCGCCACGCCGGGCCCGGTTCCACCGGTTCGGTCGCCTCCGGCCGGCCGCCCCGCGCGAAGAAGTCGGCGAGCGGCAGGAGTGCGGCGCCCACGGTGACGGCGTCCGGCCCCAGGGTGCCGAGGTCGATGCGGACGCGGGCGGCGGGATAGGCGAGGGCGTACGAGGTGGCGTGGGCCGTCACCGAGTCCAGGAAGCGCCGGCCCAGCTGCAGTCCGGCCCAGCCACCGACCAGGATGCGTTCGGGCTGGAAGAGGTTGATCAGGTCGGAGAACCCGGCGCCGAGGTACTCGGCGGTCTCCTCGAGGACGGCGAGGGCGGTCGCGTCGGGCTCCGGACCCTCCCCCGTCGCGTCCGGGGCCGGGTACGCGGCCGCGAGCATCGCGGTGAGCGCGGTCTCCTCGTCCACGCCCTCGGGAGGCCGGCCGCCGGCCTCCGCCCAGCGCTGGAGCAACGCCTCCGCACCCGCGTACGCCTCCAGGCAGCCCCGGGCGCCGCAACGGCACCGGCGCCCGCGCACCCGCACCGTCAGGTGCCCCCACTCCACGGCCCGGGCCGGACCCATGTCGTCACCGACGACGCAGGCGCCGACGCCGGAGCCGAAGAGCACCACCGCCACGCTCTGCGCGCCCCGGCCGGCGCCGAACCACATCTCCGCCTGGCCCAGCGTCCTGGCGCCGTTGTCGATGTAGTACGGCACGGTCTCGGGCAGGATCCGGGACTCGCGCAGCAGCCGTTCCAGGGGAACGGCGTCCCAGCCGATCGTCTGGCCGTGCACGACGGCGCCGTCCTCCGGGGTCCCGGCGACGATGCCCGGCACTCCGATCCCGACGCCGAGCAGCCGCTCCGCCGCGATGCCGGCCTCCTCCAGCACCTCGCGGATGCCCTCGCGCAGATGCGTCACGACGACGCCGACGTCGTAGCGGTCGAGGCGGTTCGGGCCGTCGGTCTCCAGCGGCTTCTCGACGCGGGCCAGCTCGGTGAGGGCGACGTCGAAGAGCTCGACCCGCACCCGGGTCTCGCCGATGTCGACGCCGATCATGTAACCGCTGCTCGCGCTGACGCGCAGCAGGGTGCGGGGCCGGCCGCCGGCCGAATCGACGCTGCCCGCCTCCTCCACCAGCCCTTCCGCGACCAGCTCGGAGACCACGTTGCTCACCGAGCCCGAACTCAGCCCGGTCGCCGGCCCCAGGGCGAACCGGCTGAGCGGCCCGTCGAAGTACAACCGTTGCAACACCGCGGTCCGGTTCTCCCGCCGCAGGTCACGCACTGTACGGCCACTGCGCATCTTCACCCTGTCCCCTCGTTCCGAAGTCGTCACCGCAACCTACCTGTGACCGAGCCCTTGACGCGTCCTTCGGTCCGACACTTAACTCACATCCTAAATTAAGACCTGGCGACGTCGGGGCGCAGGGTGCCGCCCCGGCCCGCCCCCACGAGCGCCCGGTGGGGGACGCGCCGGATCAGGCGGACTCGCGTACGATCAGTTCCGGTGCGAAGACGAGGGTGCGGGGTTCGGTGCGGGCACCCTGGACCTGCTCGTCCAGCAGCCCGGCCATGGCCGCCGCCATGTCCTCCACCGGCTGGCGCACGGTGGTCAGCGGCGGCCGGCACGTCACGGCGACGCTCGAGTCGTCGAACCCAACGACGGCGACGTCCTCCGGTATGCGCCTGCCCAGTTCCCGCAGGACGTGACAGGCGCCCTGGGCCATCAGGTCGTTGGCCGCGAACACGCCGTCCACAGCGGGGTGGTCCCGCAGCAACGCCGCCGCGGCCGTCGCCCCGCTGTCGAGGGTGAAGGCCCCCGCCACCACCGGGGGGCTGTCCTGCCCGGCGCGCGCCAGGGCGTCGCGGAATCCGGCGAGGCGTTCCCGGCCGGCCCGGAGATCCGGCGGAGCGCCGATCACCGCGATACGGCGACAGCCGCGGGCCAGGAGGTGCTCTCCGGCCAGGCGTCCCCCCTCGTAGTGGTCCAGGTCGACGCAGGTGACCGGTGTCGCCCGGGCGGGACGTGCGAACAGCACCGTGGGCACACGGGCGGAGAGGAGCATGTCCGTCAGGGGGTCGTCCGACTGCACGGAGACCACCAGCGCGCCGTCCGCGCTGCCCTGCCGCACGTAGTCGACCACCTGTGTCCTGGCCGCCTCCGACTCGGCGAACAGCAGGACCGGTTGCATCGCGCGTGCCCGGAGGTATCCCACGACGCCGTTGACGACACGGCCGAAGAACGGGTCGGCGAACACCCGGCCGGCGAAGGTGTCGCCCGCGCCGGAGACGATGAGGGCCACCGTCCCGGTGCGCCGGGTGACCAACGCCCTCGCCGCGCGGTTCGGCGTGTACCCCGTCCGTTCGATCGCGCTGCGGACCAGGTCCTGGATGCCGGGGTCGACGTTGCGCACGCCGTTCACGACCCGCGACACGGTGGCGCGGGAGACCCCCGCCTCCCGTGCGACGTCCTCCAGCGTCGGGGCCTGCCTGTTCATGAGGGGAACTCTAACGCCGGGCTCTCCCCCGGGCACAGGGCGGCAGACCGCCGTACCCGGCCGTCCCGGGCGGACCGTGGGCGAGACGCGGGCGCAGGGTCCGACGCTCCCCGCTGCTTCGCACCGTGACACCGAACCGGACCGGGTCATCGGTGACGCGTGCGCACGGCACCCACTGCACGGAGCACGGTCACGGCCCCACGTGGACCAGGGAGGCCCAGAGTTCCGGTGCGTCCGGACGCCGTCTGCGGAGCCTGAGCACGGCCGCGCGCAGGGCGAGGCCCGCTCCGGCGGCTCCGGGGGGCGTGCCGACGCGTTCGGCCGCTGTGCGCAGATGGCCGTAGAAGTGCTCGGCGGTCCGGAGGGCGATCCTGCTGTCCAGGCTCCAGTGCGTCGCGATCACGTGCTGGAACCCCGCCAGCCGTAGCGCGCCGGCCAGGGTCACCGGTTCGTCGGGGTGGTCGGCGGTGGCGCGCTGCGTCTGGCAGGCGGAGAGGTAGGCGAGATCGGCGCGGGGCAGGCGCAGCCCGGCGATGTCGCTGACGCGGATGGAGCCGCTGGTGGCGTGGTCCGAGGTGTAGAGGGTGCCGTCGAGCCCGGTCCGGTCCTGCTCACCGTGGCCGGCGAAGTGGAACCAGTCGTGTGTCCGGAGAGCGGAGAGGATCGCGGCCCGTGTGGCCTGTGCGTCCGGCAGCTCCGTGCTTCCGGCCAGGAGGCCGGTCACCCTTGCCACTTCGGTGGCCACCTCGGGCAGTGGGGGCAGTTCCGGCGCGCCGGGTGTCTCCGACACTCCGACCACCAGGGGGCGCGGTGGGCGTCCGTCCCCCGCCGGGTGCCGTGAACGGGCGGCCATCAGGGAGCGGACGGTCGGTGTGTACGAGCAGACGGCACGGTCCATGGCCATGTCGGGTGCCTGCCGGGTGTCGTACGGGTCCTCCGGAAGCGTGCCCGCCGCGTGCAGCGGCAGGCGGTTGAGCACACCGGTGGGGCACAGCCACAGGCGGGGCGGCTGCGCCCCGGGCGGCACGGCCTCGTACCCCAGGGATTCCAGCACCGGCTCGAGCAGGGTGCACCACAGCCAGTGCAACAGGTCGGTGAGGTAGGCGCGGAGCTCCTCCTGGGCGCCTGGGACGCGGTCGTCGGCGTCCCTGAGGAGTGCGGCGAAGGCGTCCGCGCGCATCTCGGCCTTCCTCGGGTCGAAGGCCGGGAGCGGTACGACGCGTACGCCGCCCTCCGCCAGGACCAGTGCGTCACAGCGCAGGCTGCTGACGTTGTACAGGATCACCGGCCCGTGCTCCCCCGCCGACACCAGGTCGGTGAATCCGGGCGGGCGGAGGAACCCTGCCATCCCCGGCAGGCTCCGCGCCCGCTCCACGAGATCGGTCCAGCGGTGTTGCAGCTCCCGGCGCCGTGCGGACAGGTGATGCGGATACTCGGGGCCCTGACCCTCGACCGTGGACACCGCGAGTGCCCTGTTCAGCGCCCCGCGGACGTGTTCCAGTTCGTCCGCGAGCCGTCCGTCCCGAGCACGGACCTCGTCCAGGTCCGTGTTCATGTCCAGCGCGTGGGAGAGGAGCACCGCCCGTCCGTGCTCGAGGAGCTCCACGGCACGCTCCGGCCGGCCGGCCATCAGGGCCACGGCCGCGGCGTCGGACACGGTCGCAGACGTGCCGCCGAGGGTCAGCAGCTGATCTTCCCGCGACAAACCCGGCCACGCCGACTGGGGCAGGACCTCGATCGCGGCGCCGAAGCCCTCCAGCGCCTCGTCCCACTCGCCTGCCTCCACGTGCAGCCGTCCCCAGGCCAGGGCCGCCGCCCATCGCTCGTCCGGAGGCGCGTAGCGGTGCGTCGCAGCCTGTCGGTAGAGCGCGAGAGCCTCGGCACGCGCCGCTGTGGCGCGGGTGTTGTCCTGCGCTCCGGTCGTCAGCGCGTGGGCGAGGAACATGGCGCGTGTCGCCCACCCGGGGTCCTCCTCCTGGCCCTCCAGCCCCAGGCGCAGGTGCCGGTGTGCCTCGGCGACCGCCTCGGGGTGGCCTCCGAGGAGGGCCCGGCTGTGCAGGGTCTCGCCGTACTGGGTGTGCCGGGCCGCTCGGGTGGTGTGACCGGGTGGGGTCAGTTCGAGGGCCTGGCGCGCCGCCTCGCAGGCCGCGGCCAGGTCGTCCGTGTCGTCGTGGTCGTGGAAGCGGGCCGTGAGGAGACTGGCGTGCAGGCTGTGCAGCAGGGGGCGGTCGGAAGCGGTGACCGGCATCTCCGCCAGGGCCCGCAACGTGATCTCGAGGGCGCGCTCGACGAGTTCCGGGTCCCGCTCGATGTACCAGAGGGCGAGCAGGGCATGGGCCAGGTTGCGCCGGTAGTGGGGCTGGTGGAGATCGTGCGGGTCGGCGACGTCGACGGCACGCTGCAGGTGGGTGATGGCCTCCGACAGCACCGTCCGGTCTCCGGTGCTCTCGCCGATCCGGCTGAGCTGAGCACCGAAGTTGTGCAGCACGATCGCCAGGACGGACGGGCGGATGTTCGGGGCGTCGAGGGCCTGCCGGTAGATGCGCTCCGCGGCACGGCGGTCCTGGGGCCGGTCGGGGAGTCCCACGACGGCGGCGTGGTTCGACAGGCAGGTGGCCCAGTCGGCGCTGTCCGCCATGGCGTGGTCCACGGCTGTCCGGGTGTGCTCCAGGGCGAGGCGCAGACTCTCCTGGTCGCCCGTCGTCTCGTGGAGCAGCCGGTGCAGATCACCCAGTGTGGTGTGCAGGCGTGCTCCGTTGTCCGTCGCCAGCACGTGGCCCGGTGCGGCCAGGATCGCCTGCTCCGCGTTGGTCACCGCGTCGACGAGGAGTTCCTGGTCCCCGGTGACCAGGTACAGCTGCTTCAGGGAGACGCTCAGCGAGTTCTTCGACCGCCAGAGGAACGAAGGAGCGTCGACGGCCACCGCCGACGCCGCCTCCCGGTGCAGGCGGACGGCCTCCCTCAGGACGGCGGGTTCCCCGGCCGACAGTCCGCGACGGTGCCGTACCTCGGCCACCAGGTGCAGGTGCAGGCCGTGGTCCGGGGCACCCGGCGGCAACGACGCCAACGATTGCGCGGCCAGGTGTTCGGCCTCGTCCAGGTCGGACGCGAGCGAGACCGCTCTGTCGTGCCCCTGGATCAGTGCCTGCGCCACGTGGTACTGCACGTCCGTGCGCAGGTCGGCCGCCGAGGTGCAGGTCAGGGGGAGGGCTTCGTCGAAGGCCCGGCGTGCCGACCGCAGGTCGTCGAGGTCACCGCGCAGTTCGAAGCGGAGGAAGCGCAGCTTCCCGCGGTAGCGGAGCGCGCGGGCCCCCGCCTCGTCGCCCCCTGCAGCGCCCGGGTCGTTCCGCCACGCCTCCACGAGCCGGGAGGCCAGTTCCTCCGCCTGGCCGAAGACCGTCTCGTCCGCGGTGTGCGTGTACCGCTGGAGCAGGCATTCGCACTGCTTCCGGAGGCATCGGTGCCACGCCTCGGTGCCGGGCTGCAGCGTCCGCAGGACACGGTCGAACGCGTCGAGCGCGAGGCGGTTGTCGGCCGGATCCGCGGTGAGGCCGTAGCGGAACTTCGCGCAGTCCCCCAGCAGCCGCCAGGCCAGTTCCGGTCGGTGGGTGTGGAGGAAGGGCCGCGTCACCCGCTGACGGCATTCGGCGACGAGCCGCCCGAGGGCGGCGGCGTCCCCGTTCCGCTGGGCGAGCGCGGCACGCTGGTACACGGCGTTCTCCCAGTGCTCCTCGGCGCGAGGGTCGTCGTGGCGCAGTCCCCCGGCCACCGTCTGGGCCAGTTCGGCCGCACGGGCGACATCGGACAGCCGCGCCGGACCGGCATCGCAGCGCGCGCTGTAGAGCCGGGCGAGGCCGGCGTGGAGGCTGATCCAGTCCGGGTAGGTCGGCGCCGGCGCCTGCCGCAGGGCCTTCTCCAGCACGGTGATCGCCTCGTCGAGATCGCCTGGTGCCGCGAACCGGAGCCACCTCCCGTGCAGGTCGACGGCGAGCTCCATGCCGAGGACGCACTGTGCGGGATCCGTGGGCCGGATCGCCGCGAAGGCTGCCCGGCGCAGTTCGATCACCTCGGCGAGGACAGCGGGGTCCTGCCGGTCGCCCTGCCACTGCCGGGCTCGCGCCTCCGCCCGCTCCCGCAGACGCACCGCCTCCACGCGTTCCCCTCCGACGCCGAGCACCTGCCCGGCCAGTCGTCTCAGGTTCACCTTGCGAGCAGCCCTCCGGTTCCGCCGAAGACGTCCACCGTCATTCCGGCACCCGGTCCCACCGCCGTTTCCGCAGAGGGAAGTTGGCACCGTGTCATATCCTTGATCGGCTGCGCACGATACCAAGGGGGACGCGTGTCGTACGACGACGAGGAGATCCGGCAAGAGGCCGTCGACCTCTTGTCCGCGATGCACACCTGGAGACTGACCTCCGAGGGCTGGTCCGAGGTGGAGCGTCATCTCGACGCCCTCTCGGCAGCCGCCGGACGGAACGACCCCATCGGGGTGAAGCGGGCGACGGACCGTCTGGAGGACACGGTCGCCACCCGGCGGAGACCACCCCGGTCGCTGTCCGACAACCGAACCGGACCGAGGCCGGCGCCGCCGCCGGTCCTGGAGCGCAAGGGCGTGGTGGTCCACGAGCTCGGCGGCAGGGACGACCCCGCTCCGGACCGGCCCGATGAGCGCTGAACCACGGTTCTCCCGTGAGGCGTTGCAGATCCACTGCTTCCTGGACATCCCTCGGCTCCGGGCGGGCGGACACGCCCGTCTGACCGGGCTCTGGCGGGCGTGCGACCGGCTGGGCATGGACCGGCCGCTGCCGCCGGCGACGGATCTGGCGTTGCCCACGGTCATCGACGGCTCGCCCGGTTTCCGGCAGCTGGCGGCAAGGAGGCGTCAAGGGCCCGGCGTGTACGAGGCGATGCTCTACACGTACGGGAACACCCTCGGACTCGCGGTGATCCTGGCGCCCCCCGGGACGGGCGCCTCGCACACGGCCACGCGGACGGCGGACGTGTGGACCGAGCTCGACGACGCCTGGGACCGCGCCTGCGCCCCGTCGCCGTCGGGCACCCCGGATCCGCTCCTCGGCGCGGTCCGCATCCACCGCGCGCTCGTCGAACCCGCGGCCGGTCCGCCCCGCACCGATGACGAGGTGGGACGGCAGTTGGCCCTGTGCCTGTCCGGCACGTCGGCCGGCGCCCCGGAGACGCTGTCGGAGCGTGTCGCCCTCGGTCCCGGCCTGTCCCTGTGGGAGGCCGCCCCCGCGCAGGCCGATCCGGTGGGCCGCGACCGCCGCCTCCTCGCCACCGCGGCCGCGACGGACGAGCAGGAGGGGCTCCTCGACGACTGGATCTGGACCGACGGCGGCGCACGGCTGGCTCCCGTGACGCGGTACCTGCTGCATGCCTCGATCGTGCGCCACCAGTACCGCGTACGACGGGACGCCGACCAGCGGTTGGATCGAGAGCGGCAGGAGCTGCAGCAGGAGGCCGACCGGCTCCTCGACGAGTGCCACCGTCTGCTCGGCGCGGGCGGCGGCAGGACCGGCCGGCGCACCCTGGCACGCTGGGAGAAGCTGGCCGGTGCGGCTCAGAAACTGCAGATCGCGGACCGGCGGGCCGCTGTCAGGGACGGCGGCCTGCGAACGATGGCGCGGACCGTGACCATCGCCGCGGACACGATGAACGATTCCCTGACGGAACCGGGAAGGCCGGACCCGAGACCCCTGGCAGCGGATGTCCAGTGCGTCGAGCGGTTGTCCGCGGTACTGCAGGACGACGCGGCCGGCATCGCCACCACCCGTGAGCTGGTCTCCGAGGCCGTGCGCGTCACCACCCAGGAAGCCACGCAGCACCTGCAGAACCACCAGCAGTACGTGTCACTCGTCCAGACCTCGGTCATCGGCGGTCTGTTGATGGCCCTCACGGCCGTGCAGGCACTCGGCTACGAGCTCCCCGTCCCGGCGTCGGCCCAGGGGCCGTTGATCGCCCTGCTGACCGCGCTCGCCGTCGCCCTGCCCACCGTCGTCCTGCGGCGCTGGCGAGGCGGGTACGGCGGACGCGGCGGCGCGCTCTTCGAGGTCGCGGGCCTGGCCGGAACGGGCGCGGCGGCCTGCTGGCTGTCGAGCCGCCTCCTCGACACCGGTCACACCGCGCTCTGGGTGGCACCCGGCGCCCTCCTGTTCGGCATCACCGGCGTCTGGCTCAGCCGCCGCGCTTTCCTCTGACCGCCCGCACCACCCGCACCACCCGCACCGGGCACGGCCGCCGCACCGGCTACGTCGATCGTCTTCCGCCTCTCCCCCACCGCCGGCGAAGGCATGACCCGCGCCCGGGCGGAGGCGACGGCACATGCGGCCCACACGGAGCACGCGGCGTCCGGCGGCTCTGCCGGCCGGCCGCCGCGCAGGCGAGGCCGGGCGCCCCCGCGAACCGGCGCACCGCGTCATTCCGCAGGAACGCGAAACTCGAATTCGGGCCGGTCCCACGGCACGGCGGGCGGGTTCGCGAGCGCGGTCCCGGTCCGCACCGCACCGGCGCGGTGGTAGAAGCCCTCGGCGGGAACGTGCGACACGACCTTGACACGGTCGAGCCCGGCGGCACGGGCTTCGGACTGCATGTGCGCGACGAGCAGTCGTCCGATACCCCGTCCCTGCGCTTCGTCGGCGACGAACAGCAGGTCGAGCTCCGGCGGGGCGAGGACGAGCGAGTAGAACCCGAGGACCCGGCCTCCGTGCTCGTCGGCGCCGACGGCCACGAAGGCGCGGTGGGCCTCGATGTAGTCAGGGCCGACCCGGTAGCCCGCGACCGCGGCGGCGTACTTGCCCCCGTAGGCGCCCGAGCCACGCACGAGCCGCGTGAGCCGTTTGGCGTCCCGCGCCACGGCCCTCCTTATCGTGATCGGCCGGCTGACCGAAGAAGCGCGTGGACTCATCGGGAGATTATGTCGCGCCGGGGCGTGCCGTCGTGCGGCGGGGCGGCGGGGAACCGCTCCGATCCCCGGCGGCGGGCACCCGGATCCTGGCGGAGTGAGTGTCGTGCCCGTCGAGAACACGAAAGACCAGAAGCCCCTGAGGTGTCCCGACGCCATCGACGTACCCGTGCTCTTCCATGAGGCCCGGGCGGACGGACCAGGGGCGACGACGCGGCGGAGAACTCGTACTACCGGCGAGCGCTGGAGGAGCTCTTCGGCGCGCTCGTGAACCTGGCCGGGCGCGGGTCGTGCCGGCTCTGCAAGCGCTCCGCCCAGTCGGCACGCCCGGGGCTCTTCCACTGCCACGGCTGCTGCACCCCGGCCAGGAACGGGGTGCTGCGGGACACCGGAGTGGACGGGACGGACGGGGTCCGCACCTCGTTGGGTACGGCGACCAGGGCCACCGACGGTCCTCTGTGCCGCTCCCTCGTTCGAGCGGCACGTGGACGACTTCCTCCACCACCGGGGCGTGGCGCACGAACCGGAGCCCGCCTATCCGCGGCACCCGGAGCTCGACACGACCGGCCTTGTGCGGCTGGGCGCCGAGGTGACCGTCACGCGGTCTGTTCGGGCCGGATCGCGCGCGGAGGGGCGCGCCGCCGTGGCGACGCGCCCCTCCCTGCCGGGTCCGTGTACTGACCCTGGGTGCCTACGCCTCCTCGGGACGGCGCGCCGTCACGATCAGGTAGCCCACCTCGGGCATCTCCATGTTCTCGCCCTCCGCGGGCTTCAGCTTGGCGAAGACCTCCGGGTCGACCTTCGCGGCCAGTTCGGCCATGTTCTCGGCGAGCGCCTCGCCGAGCCGCCGGACCGACTGCCGGGTGGTGTTCTCACTGACGTCGACGATCTCCGCACAGCGGAGCCCCGCCTCGCGCAGCATGGACGGGTACTCCTCGAAGGACGCCGGCGACTGCGTGAGGTACCGCTTGAGGATGCCCTCGATCACCGGGCGCCGCTCCGCCGAGATGGTCTCCCGCTCGTAGTTGTCCGTGAGCGCGAGCCGGCCGCCCGGGCGCAGGACCCGGCCCGCCTCGGTGAGGGCGGCCTTCCGGTCCGGCATCTGCATGACGGACTCCAGCATCCACACGGCGTCGAAGGAGGCGTCGTCGAACGGCAGGTTCATCGCGTCACCGTGCTGGAAGCTGACCTTGCCGCTCAGCCCGGCCTCCTCCGCCAGCAGGTTGGCCTTCTCCACCTGCTTGCGGCTGACGCTGATACCGACCACCTCGGCACCCGTGACCTTCGCCAGGCGCAGCGCCGGCCCGCCGAGGCCGCAGCCGATGTCCAGCACCCGGGCGCCGGGGCGGAGCTGCAGCCGCTCGATCATCATGTCCGTCAGACGGTTGGCGGCCTCCTCCAGTCCGGTGGAGTCCTCCTGGCTGTCCCAGAAGCCCACGTGGATGTTGGGACCGTACAGCGAGGCGTCGAACGCCCCCATCAACTGGTCGTAGAACTGGCCGACCTGCTCACCGACGGGGGTGAAGCTCGAAGACGTCACTTTCTCTCCTTCAGATATGTGTCAACTGCGTTCCACGGAAGCGGAAGGGCCGTACGGCGCGAAGGCGCGGACACGTCCTTCCGGCTTCCGTCATTTCTCGCGACGCGCGAGCGGGCGCACGGCGGGTGGCCGTGCGCTCGCCTCACACGTTCTCCGCAAGCCAGTCGAGGACGGCCGTGGCGGTGGCACCGGCATGGTCCTCCATCATGGTGAAGTGGTCGCCGGGCACGTCGGTCACGGTGACCCGGGGGCCCCACGCCGCCTCCTCGTCGGTGGTCTGCTCCGACCCGGTGAAGGTCTCCTCGGCCTTCACCGCCAGGATCGGCACGCCGACCGGGTCCGGTCCCCAGGTGGAGAAGAGCCGGAGGTAGCCGCCCATCGCGGTCAGCCTGCCCTCGTCCACCACACCGAACATCTTCTCGCGATCGAACATCTTGCCGGACAGGTTGGTCTGGATCCACGGCAGCGCCTCACTGCGCGGCAGATAGGTGTCCAGCATGACGACCGCCGACGGCGCGCTTCCGCGCTCCTCCAGCAGCCGCGCGACGGCCTGTGCGATCCACCCGCCCGACGACCGGCCGACGAGCACGAACGGCTCCTGCCCGACGGCCCGCAGTGTCGCCTCCGCCTGCATCTCCACCACCGCGTCGACACTGGCGGGCAGCAACTCACCCTTGCCGAAACCGGGTTCGGGCAGCACGGTGACATCGCGGCGGCCCCGGAACCCGGCGGCGAACCGGGCGTACTCACGGGCCCCGGAGATCGCCACCAGCGACGGGAAGCACACCAGCCCCGGCGCCGTGCTGCCCTTCGACAGCCGGACCACCTTGGGCGGCGTCGTCAGCTCGGCGGCCGTGCGGAACGACGGGCGCAGCCGCGCCGCCGCCATCAGCAGCTGGGTGCCGGCCACGTACTCGCCGTCGGCGCACGCCTGCCGGTAGAGCGACTCGATCGTCGAACCGCCGGCCGCTGCCCCGGCTCCGCCACCGGCCACCGGTGCCGTCGGTGCCGCCGGAAGTCCGGTCCCACCGGCCCCTGCCGTCCCGGTGGACGTCTCGGGCTCGGGAGTTGCTCCCGGCTGCAACCGGCCCCGCAGGTAGGCGGCGAGCGCGGCCGGTGTGGTGTGGTCGAACAGCAGCGTCGCGGGCAGGGTGAGTCCGGTGACGTGGTTGAGCCGGTTGCGGATCTCCACCGCGGTGAGCGAGGTGATGCCGACCTCCAGGAAGGCGTGGTCGTCCTCGACCGCGTCCGCGGAATCGTGCCCGAGCACGGTCGCGGTGTGCTCCCGCACCAGCTCGGTCAGGATCCGCAGTTGCTCCGCGGGGGTCAGTCCGGCCAGGCGCTGCGCGAGCGGCGCCTGGCCGGACTCGGCCCGGCCGGGGCCGGAGGGGCTGTCGGCCGCCCGGCGCGCCGGCACCCGCACGAGCCCCCGCAGCAGCGGGGGTGTGCCGATCGAGGACGCCTGTGCCTGAAGCGCGGCGACGTCCAGGCGCACGGGCACCAGGAGTGGGTCCGCCGTCTCCGTGGCCGCCTGCTCGACGGCCAGATCGAAGAGGGCGAGCCCTTCCGCGGAGGAGAACGCGGCCACGCCGGAGCGTCCCAGCCGCTGTACGTCCTCGTCGTCCATGTGCCCGGTCATGGCGCTGCGTTCGGCCCACAGGCCCCAGGCCAGGGAGGCCGCGGGCAGCCCTTCCGCCCTGCGGTGCTGCGCCAGGGCGTCCAGGAAGGCGTTGGCCGCGGCGTAGTTCGCCTGTCCCGCCGCGCCGAACACGCCGGCCGCCGACGAGAACAGCACGAACGCCGTCAGCGGCAGCTCCCTGGTCAACTCGTGCAGGTTGACGGCCGCGTCGCTCTTGGGACGCAGCACGGCGTCCAGCCGCTCGGGCGTGAGCGAGCCGAGGAGCGCGTCGTCGAGGGCGCCGGCGGCGTGCACCACGCCGGTCAGCGGGTGCTCGGCGGGCACGCTCGCCAGCAGCTCCGCGAGTGCGGCACGGTCCGCCACGTCACAGGCCGCCAGTCGCACCGAGGCGCCCGAGGCGGTCAGTTCGTCGGCCAGTTCGGCGGCACCGGCGGCCGCCCCGCCGCGGCGGCTGGTCAGCAGCAGGTGGCGTACACCGTGCTCGGCCACCAGGTGCCGGGCCACGAGGGAACCGAGTACGCCGGTGGCTCCCGTGATCAGCACGGTGCCCCGGGGGTCCCACACGGGAGTGTCCGGCGTCTCCGCTGCCGGTGCCGTGTGCGGGGTCGTCCGCACCCGGGCGAGCCGTGCCGCGAACGCCCGTCCGGCCCGCACCACCAGTTGCGGCTCGTCGCCGCTCAGGACCCGGGGCAGCGCCGTGAGCGAGGCCTCGTCGTCGTCCAGGTCCAGGAGAACGAACCGGTCGGGGTTCTCCGACTGCGCCGCCCGCACCAGACCCCACACCGTCGCGCAGGCCGGATCCAGGACCCGTTCCCCGGCACGGGCGGCGACCGCCCTCCGGGTCACGAACACCAGGCGTGAGCCCGTGAAGCGCTCGTCGCTCTGCCACTGCTGCGCCAGGGCCAGCGCCCGGTGCGTCACCGTGCGCACGCTGTCCGCGGACAGGGCGCGCCGTACGCCGGAGTCGAGGGCGGTGCCGGAGCTGGTGGTGGTGTCGGAGCCGGTGGTGGTGTCCGGCTCGTCCTCGAACGGCACGAACACCAGGTCCGGCATGCTGCCGCCGCCCGCCGTCATGGACTCCGCGAGGGCGGACAGGTTCGCGAACCGCTCCGCGCCGGTCGCCTTCAGGACGGTCGTGAGCGACGTGGTGTCGTCGTCGCCCAGCACCGCCCACTTGCCGGTCCTGCCGGGCCCGTTGACGGCCGGCGCCGGGGTCCAGTCCAGGCGGAAGAGCGACTCGTGGAACGTTCCGTGTTCCCGGCCGAGCTGCTCCCGAGAAATCGCCCGGGTGACGAGCGAGTCCACCGACAGCACGGAGCGACCCGAGCCGTCGAACGCGGTCACCGACACCGCGTCCGGTCCCGCCGGAGCCAGCCGCACGCGCAGCGCGGACGCGCCCGTCGCGTGCAGTGACACGCCGTTCCAGGAGAAGGGGAGCCGGACGCGTCCGGTGTCACCGCCCGGGGCGACATCGCCGGGCAGCCGGACGAACCCGCCGAACGCCATCGCGTGCAGCGCCGCGTCCAGCAGCGCCGGATGGACGCCCAGGTGCCGGGCCTCGGACCACTGTTCCTCCGGCAGCCGGACTTCGGCGAACACCTCCTCGTCACGGCGCCATACGGCCCGCAGCCCCTGGAACGACGGCCCGTAGCCGAAGCCGTTGCGCGCGAATCGGTCGTACAGTCCTTCTATATCGACCGCCTCCGCGTCGGCGGGCGGCCACGGTGCGCCGTCGTCGGCGTCGGCACGTGGCGCCGTCTCCCCAGCGTCGTCGGCGAGGGTGCCGAGGGCATGCCGCGTCCAGGAGTCGCCGTCGGTCTGCGAGTACACGCTCACCGTTCGCCGCCCGGACTCGCCGGGGCCGTCCACATGGACCTGGACGGAGACGGCGCCGTCCTGCGGAAGCACCAACGGCGCCTCCAACGTCAACTCCTCCACCCGATCGCAGCCCACCGCGTCCCCGGCACGCAACGCCAGCTCCACGAACGCCGTACCCGGCAACAACGCCACCCCGGCCACCGCATGATCAGCCAGCCAACCATGCGACGCCAACGACAACCGACCCGTCAGCAACACCCCACCCGAGGCCGGCAACGACACCGCCGCCCCCAACAACGGATGACCAGCCGACACCAGCCCCACCGAACCCACATCACCAACCGACACCACCCCCGACTCCAGCCAGAAACGCTGACGCTGGAAGGCGTAGGTGGGCAACTCGACGCGTCGGGCGCCCGTGCCCGCGAACACCCCGGCCCAGTCGACGGTCGCGCCGCCGACGAACGCCTCCGCGGCCGAGGTCAGGAAGCGCCCCATGCCCCCCTCACCGCGGCGTAGTGAACCGACTGTGGTGACGGGGGTGTTGGTGTGGGTCTCGGCGGTCTGCTCGATGCCCATCGTCAGCACCGGATGCGCGCTGGACTCGATGAACAGC
>NZ_BDJC01000097.1 GCF_002005565.1 Streptomyces sp. JHA26
GGTGCTCCGCAGGGCCTGCAGGCCGCGGGCATGAACGCCCCGCAGGAGCAGGACGCCTTCGGTGGCCGTGCCCCGCAGGGTCAGGACGCCTTCGGTGGCCGTGCCCCGGTGCCGCCGCAGCGCGGCAAGCGCAAGAACAACGGCAAGGGCAACGGCGACGCCGAGCAGGGCCGTCGTCCGCAGCTGCCGCCGCGCGGCGGTCCGCGGGCCGAGCTGCCCGGCGGCGCCCCGCAGCCGCGCGTGCCCAGCTGGAGCGACGAGAACGCGCAGCCGCCCGTGCCCCGTGCCTCGCTGGACGCCCCGCGCGGCCACGAGGAGCCGGACTCGTCCCGGACGGACCGGACGTCGCGCTTCGGTGACCAGCAGGGTCCCGGCGCGACCGCCGAGATACCGGTGGTCCCCCGGCACGACGAGCCGCAGGGCCCCGGCACCACGGCGGAGTTCGCCCGCCCGGACTTCGACGCCCCGGCCCCGCGCCAGGACGACGCGCAGAACACGGGCCGGTTCGACCGGCCCGCCGCGGCCCCGTACGGCCACGACGACCCGTTCGCGCGGCCCGAGTCCGCCGCCCCGCAGCACGAGGGCGGGTCGTTCGTCCGTCCGGACGTGTACGGCGCGCAGCCCGGCCACCAGGGACCGAACGACCCGGCCTCGACCGGCCGGTTCCCCGGCGCCCAGGCGTACGGCGACGGCTCGACCGGGCAGCACCGCCTGCCGGAGCGGCAGGACCCGGCCGTCACCGGCCAGTTCGAGCGCCCGCAGGTCAACGGCGCCCACGCGGGCGACGACTTCGGTGCCCAGCAGCAGCGCCCGGCCCCGCAGCAGCGTCCCGCGCAGCAGGAGCCCGGCCACGCGGCCCCGGCCCAGCAGCGGCCGGCCGACGGGTGGGCCCTGCCGCCCGCCTCCGGTCCCGGTGACGGACGCACGCCGCTGTACGACACGCTGGAGACCAACTGGTTCCACGGCGAGCGCCGGGAGCGGGCGGAGAACGACGCCCCCGCGCCCGCGCCCGCCCCGGAACCGCAGGCCCAGCCCCAGACCCCGGCGGCCCCCCAGCGGCCCGCCGGCTCCGCCTGGCGCAGCTCGCCGAACGACGATCTCGTCCGGCAGGCCGAACGCGTCCGGCAGCCCGCGGCCGGCGGTGTCACCACCTCCGGCCTGCCGCGCCGGGTGCCCCGGGCCAACCTCGTCCCGGGCACTGCTCAGCAGCAGCAGCACCAGAACGGTCCGCAGGTCTCGCGCGCGCCCGACGACGTGCGCGGCCGGCTGACCAATCTCCGTCGGGGAATCGCACAGGGCCGTCAGGCCGGTACCAACCAGACCGGCAGCTATCCGCGGCCCACTCACCAGCAGGAGCGTTAGTTGAGCCCGATGAGCCAGGCGGCACAGAACCTCAACTGGTTGATCACGAATTTCGTGGACAACACCCCGGGGGTGTCCCACACCGTCGTCGTGTCCGCCGACGGACTCCTCCTGGCGATGTCGGAGGGTTTCCCGCGCGACCGCGCCGACCAGCTCGCGGCGGTCGCCTCGGGGCTGACCTCGCTGACCGCCGGGGCGTCCCGGATCTTCGAGGGCGGCAGCGTGGCCCAGACGGTCGTGGAGATGGAACGCGGGTTCCTCTTCCTCATGTCCGTCTCGGACGGCTCGTCCCTGGCCGTTCTCGCGCACCCGGAGTGCGACATCGGCCTCGTCGGCTACGAGATGGCGCTGCTGGTCGACCGCGCGGGCGCGGTCCTCACCCCGGACCTGCGCGCCGAACTGCAAGGCAGTCTGCTCCACTGATCGGCCCCGGCACCACCCGTATCACCAAATCACCGTCCGGCCGCCACAATCCCCCCACCGGCCCCGTCAGACGGCACGACTGACCAACCTGCTGTCCCGCCCGGAGGATTCATGACCCCGCCCACCGCCTCTCATGATCCGTACGCGGAGCCGTACGAGGACGAGGGCGACCAGCCGCTGGTACGTCCGTACGCGATGACCGGCGGCCGGACAAGGCCGCGCTATCAGCTCGCCATCGAGGCGCTGATCAGCACCACGGCCGACCCCGCAGTGCTCATGGGGCTGCTGCCCGAGCACCAGCGCATCTGCCACCTGTGCCGCGAGGTGAAGTCGGTGGCGGAGGTGTCGGCACTGCTGGCCATGCCGCTGGGTGTGGCCAGGATCCTCGTCGCCGACTTGGCGGAGGCGGGCCTGGTCGCCGTCCACCAGCCGGGCGGCGACGAGAACAACGGCGGTGCACCGGACGTGACACTGCTCGAAAGGGTGCTCAGTGGACTTCGCAAGCTCTGACGGAGGCCGGGCGACCACCTCCGCGAAGATCGTGGTGGCCGGTGGCTTCGGCGTCGGCAAGACCACGTTCGTGGGTGCCGTCTCGGAGATCAACCCGCTGCGCACCGAGGCCGTGATGACCTCCGCCAGCGCCGGGATCGACGACCTCACGCACGCCGGGGGCAAGACGACCACGACGGTCGCCATGGACTTCGGCCGCATCACGCTCGACCAGGACCTGATCCTCTACCTGTTCGGCACGCCCGGTCAGGACCGCTTCTGGTTCATGTGGGACGACCTGGTGCGCGGCGCCATCGGCGCGGTCGTCCTGTGCGACACCCGCCGGCTGGCCGACTGCTTCCCGGCCGTCGACTACTTCGAGAACAGCGGTCTGCCGTTCGTCGTCGCGCTGAACGGCTTCGACGGCCAGCAGCCGTACACCCCGGACGAGGTGCGCGAGGCGCTGCAGATCGGCCCCGACGCCCCGATCATCACCACCGACGCGCGGCACCGGGCCGACGCCAAGAGTGCGCTGATCACGCTGGTGGAACACGCGCTGATGGCACGGCTGAGGTAGGTTCCGCGGCCGGAAAGATCCAAGTCGGCAAGGACCCACGACAGTTGCCTTGGGCGTACCGGAGTCGGCTGTGTCCTTCGACACGGTCGGCTCCGGTGTTCATAACGTTTCGGCAGAGGAAACGGGTGGTACCGCCACAGCTCGCGGTCGATCGGTGTCGCTGCGCGCACGAACGCCCCGTCTTTTGACGGGCCTCGCTCTTTATGACCGTTTTATCTGACGCTTACCTCACGTGCGAGCTCCTCGTTCCACTGTTTGGAAGAGCGCAGGCCGTCGTGCTGGAATGCGAGAACTGCCCAATGGTCAAAGACGTACTCAGCAGTAGCACGTATATGACGGCGAACTGGGCGCTGATACACAGCGGCACGACGTAGGTGCCGACCGCCGAGAGGTTGTTGGTCGAGTGAGGCGAAGCAAGAACAGTCCCGAGCCATCGGCCCGGGGCAACTTCACCCCGCCGCCGCGCACAGCGGCCCCCGCCCCCGCGCCCGCGCCCGCGTCGGAGCCCACGGCCGCACCCGCTGCGAGCGGCGGCCGTCTTTCCCCGCGCAACTGGCGGGTGACCACCCGGCTGAACGCGATCCTGCTCATACCCGTGCTGGTCGGCCTCGTCATGGGCGGCTTCCAGGTGAAGAGCTCGATCGACACCTGGCAGGACGCCGAGGACGCCGAGAACACCGCACTCCTGGTGCGCGCCTCCCTCGGCTACGCCAGCGCCCTCTACAACGAGCGCGACCTCACCGCCGCGCCGCTGCTCCAGGGCAAGGGCGAGAAGGACGAGACCGTCGCCCAGGCCCGCCGGGCCACGGACGAGGCCGCCGACGCCTTCGACGAGGCCGCGCAGGACATGCCGGACAAGGCCGGTCTGGAACGCCGGCTGAAGGTCTTCCGCGAGCAGGAGCCCAAGCTCCAGACGCTGCGCGCGACCGCCTACACCTCCAAGCTCAAGGGCGTGGAGACCGAGGAGGGCTACACCGGGATCGCCCACCCCCTGATGGAGTTCGCCAACGAGCTCGGTCTGGGCACCGGCAACATCACCTCCTACGGCCGTACCGTCTACGCGATCTCCCTGACCAAGGCCGCGCTCTCGCTGGAGCGCTCCATCGGCATGCACATGTTGGTCAAGCCGGGTCCGGAGCCGAGCCACCTCGCCAGCCAGCGCGTCGCCCTCTCCTCGTACGCCTACCTCGAGCGCATCGCCGTCGAGGAGTACATCGGCGGCGGTACCGAGGCGGACGCGCAGAAGCTCGAGGACGCCGAGGCGAAGCTCAAGAAGGACGGCGCGGCCATGGCCAAGGAGGCCAAGGCCAAGGACCCGGACTACGTGCCGCCGCCGGCCAACCCGACCACCATGATCTCCGAGCTGGCCGGGCTGGACTCCACGGACGCGGATGCCCGCGCCGAGCTGGCCGGGCAGGGCATCACCCCGGAGAACTGGTGGGCGGTCAACACCCTCAAGTTCGACGCCTACAGCAAGATCGAGTCGGACATGGCCGACCGGGCCGTGGACGAGGCCTCCGCCATCGCCGACGACGCCGAGCAGGACGCCTACATCACCGGCGCCGCGGTCGTGATCGCGCTGCTCGCCGCGTTCATCCTGGCCGGCATGGTGGCCCGCCAGATGAGCCGCTCCATGCGCCAGCTGCGCAACGCCGCCTTCGGCATCGCCGAGCAGCGGCTGCCGTCGCTGGTCGACCAGCTCTCCCGCACCGACCCCGGCCGGGTCGACACCCGGGTGGCCCCGATCCCGATCAGCTCCACCGACGAGATCGGCGAAGTCGCCCGCGCCTTCGACCAGGTGCACCGCGAGGCGGTCCGGCTCGCCTCCGAGCAGGCCCTGCTGCGGGGCAACATCAACGCGATCTTCACCAACCTCTCGCGCCGCAACCAGTCGCTGATCGAGGGCCAGTTGAGCCTGATCACCGACCTGGAGAACAACGAGGCCGACCCCGACCAGCTGGAGAACCTCTTCCGGCTGGACCACCTCGCCACCCGCATGCGCCGCAACGGCGAGAACCTCCTGGTCCTCGCCGGCGAGGAGCCCGGCCGGCGCTGGGACCAGCCGGTCCCGCTGGTCGACGTGCTGCGCGCCGCCTCCTCCGAGGTGGAGCAGTACGAGCGCATCGAGCTGCAGGGCGTGCCGGAGGCCGAGATCCACGGCCGCGCCGTGACCGACCTCGTGCACCTGCTCGCCGAGCTCCTGGAGAACGCCACCACGTTCTCCTCCCCGCAGACCAAGGTCCGCGTCACCGCGACCCGGCTGCCCGACGGCCGCGTGATGGTGGAGATCCACGACAAGGGCATCGGCCTGACCGCCGAGGACTTCGCGGACATCAACCACAAGCTGGCCAACCCGCCGACCGTGGACGCCGCGATCTCGCAGCGCATGGGCCTGTTCGTGGTCGGCCGGCTGTCCGACCGGCACGGCATCCGCGTCCAGCTGCGCCCCTCCGGCGAGCAGGCGGGCACCACCTCGCTGGTCATGCTCCCGGACGCCATCACGCACGGCGGTGGCGGCGAGCAGCAGGTGCAGCGCGACGAGTTCACCGTCTCGCAGATCATCCCCGAGCAGAACTTCCAGGGCGAGGGCTTCGGCCAGGTCGGCCAGCCCATGCGGACGGCCGCGGAGCTGGGCTTCGACGACAGCCGCTACACCGAGGTTCCCGACGACATCCGTGAGCTCGACCCGGTGGGCCGCTCCCTGATGCGCGAGGAACGCCGTGCGGCCCTGGAGGCCCAGGCGCAGCCCGAGCTGCCCGGCCCGGCGGACTCCGACGGCCGCGAGAGCGCGGAGGCGGCCGGTTACCAGGACCAGTTCACCGGCCGGCAGCCGGTCTACGGCCAGGACCAGGGCGGGTACCAGGACCAGGACGGGTACCAGGACCAGGGCGGATACCAGGACCAGGACGGGTACCAGGAGCAGCAGACCGGCACGTACGCCCAGCAGTCGGCGTACCCCGATCAGCAGTCGGCGTACTCCGACCAGCAGCAGGCGTACGCGGAGCCGCAGCAGGCGTCGTACGAGGAGCAGTACTACGCGCCGAACGGCGGCCTGCCCCAGGGCGACGGCTACGCGCCGAACGGCGGCTACGCGGAGCCGGGCCCGAACGGGCACCAGCCGGCCGGATCCGGCGCCCAGGAGGCCTACTCGGCCTTCGAGCAGCGGCGTCACCAGGACGACTGGCCCCAGCAGGACGGCTACCGGAACGACTACCAGGGCCAGTACGCTGCGGATGCTCCCGAGGCGGAGTCCGCGCAGGCCGCTGACGTGGCCGAGGCGGACCGCGTAGGCTTCGACCGTCCGGGTCCGGCTTCCTCCGCCGCCCACGACCTCACCGACGCCGGCCTTCCGCGCCGCGGTTCCTCCGCGGGCGGTCCGGGCGACGCGGGGCGCGTGGACCGGGAGGCACCGGCTTCGGCGGCGGGCGGCTCCGGCGACTGGCGCTCGGCCAACGACGAGCGCTGGCAGCAGGCCTCACAGCTGCGCAAGCCCAAGGCGGGCGGAGTGACCTCCTCCGGTCTGCCGCGGCGGGTCCCCAAGGCCAACCTGGTCGAGGGCGCCGCCGAAACCACTCCCCAGGGGGGCCCACAGGTCTCCCGCGCCCCGGAGGACGTCCGGGGCAGGCTGAGCAACCTGCGACGCGGCGTCGAACGGGGCCGCACCGCAGGCAGTGAAACGAACGGCCAGGACACAAGGAATGAACACCGTGGTCCTGACAGCACCTACAACCAGGAGCGTTAGTGTGAGCCCGATGAGCCAGGCGGCACAGAACCTGAACTGGTTGATCACCAACTTCGTGGACAACACCCCGGGGGTGTCCCACACGGTGGTGGTCTCCGCCGACGGACTCCTTCTGGCGATGTCCGAGGGGTTCCCGCGCGACCGCGCCGACCAGCTCGCGGCCGTCGCCTCCGGTCTGACCTCGCTGACCGCCGGCGCCTCGCGCATCTTCGAGGGCGGCAGCGTGAACCAGACGGTTGTGGAGATGGAGAGGGGATTCCTCTTCATCATGTCCATCTCCGACGGTTCCTCGCTCGCGGTTCTCGCACACCCGGAGGCGGACATCGGCCTCATTGGGTACGAGATGGCCCTTCTGGTGGACCGTGCCGGCACGGTCCTGACCCCGGACCTGCGTGCCGAGCTCCAGGGGAGCCTTCTCAACTGAAGGACAGACGGTGCATTTTGGCGTCCCGTGGCCGTAAAGTTTCGGGACGCGGCTTCCCAGTGATGGATGCCAGGCACAGCCGGAGGAGGAGAAAGTGGCAACACCCCCAGGTGGTCCGTCTGCGGGCGACTGGTCGTACGGCCCTGCGCAGGGGCAGAACGACGGCTCGGTGAACGGGTACGGCTTTCCCTCCACCCCGGGCCACCGGCAGCCGTACGCACCGCAGGGTCCCGGCCCTTCGCCGTACGACCAGCCGCAGGCTCCGCGCATCCAGCCCGTGCAGCCGCAGCGCCGCACCCCTGAGCCGGCGCCCTCGGGAGCGTCGAACAACCCTCTGGTGCGTCCGTACGCCATGACGGGCGGCCGCACCAGGCCGCGGTACCAGCTCGCCATCGAGGCACTGGTGCACACCACCGCGCAGCCGCACCAGATGCAGGGCCAGCTGCCCGAGCATCAGCGGATCTGCAACCTCTGCCGGGAGATCAAGTCGGTGGCCGAGATCTCGGCCCTGCTGACGATCCCTCTCGGCGTGGCCAGGATCCTCGTCGCCGACTTGGCGGAGGCGGGCCTGGTCGCCATCCATCAGCCCGGCGGCGACGAGAACGCCGGCGGCCAGCCAGACGTGACACTGCTCGAAAGGGTGCTCAGTGGACTTCGCAAGCTCTAGCGGAGGGCCTTCCCGCTCCACCACGTCCGCGAAGATCGTGGTGGCGGGCGGTTTCGGCGTGGGCAAGACCACGTTCGTCGGCGCCGTCTCGGAGATCAACCCGCTGCGCACGGAGGCCGTGATGACGTCCGCGTCCGCGGGCATCGACGACCTCACCCACACGGGGGACAAGACGACCACGACGGTCGCCATGGACTTCGGCCGCATCACGCTCGACCAGGACCTGATCCTCTACCTGTTCGGCACGCCCGGTCAGGACCGCTTCTGGTTCATGTGGGACGACCTGGTGCGCGGCGCCATCGGCGCGGTCGTGCTGGTCGACACGAGGCGGCTGGCCGACTGCTTCCCGGCCGTCGACTACTTCGAGAACAGCGGTCTGCCGTTCGTCATCGCCCTGAACGGCTTCGACGGGCAGCAGCCGTACAACCCGGACGAGGTCCGGGAGGCGCTGCAGATCGGCCCCGACACGCCGATCATCACGACGGACGCGCGGCACCGGGCCGACGCGAAGTCGACGCTGATCACTCTCGTGGAGCACGCCCTGATGGCCCGCCTGCGCTAGCGCCCGGCGCCCGCCCCGGAACACCGAAAGGGGGCGGCTCCTCCCGTGGGGAGGAGCCGCCCCCTTTCGCGTACGCCGGTGTGGGACAGAGCGGGCCAGGCAGGGCCCACGCGGCTCTTCTTCCCGAAGAGGTACACAAGCGGCCCAGCCCTACGGTAATTTGACCAACCGGACCGGCGGTCCTGGGGGTCGACCGCCGGCAGCACACCATTCGGGGGGGTGGGTGAACACACCCGGCAGCACGCCGAGCATCGGCGCCTTCACCGTCATCGACACGCTCGGCAGCGGTGGGATGGGAACCGTGTATCTCTGCCGCACCCCCGCGGGACAGCGTCTCGCGGTCAAGGTCGTGCGCGAGGACCTCACCGGACACAGCGAGATCCGGCAGCGTTTCGCCCGTGAGGTCGCCGCGCTGCGCGAGGTGCACAGCCCCTACACCGTGCCGGTCTACGCCGCCGAGACCGACGTACCACCGTTATGGCTCGCCACGCGTTACGTGGAGGGGCCCACGCTGGCCGCGCGCGTGCGGGACACGGGGCCGCTGTCCGCGGAGCCGGTCGCGCGACTCGGCCTGAT
The DNA here is from genome assembly GCF_002005565.1 of Streptomyces sp. JHA26. Lineage (GTDB taxonomy): Bacteria > Actinomycetota > Actinomycetes > Streptomycetales > Streptomycetaceae > Streptomyces. The sequence goes on from NZ_BDJC01000097.1 coordinate 8,823, forward strand.
GCTCGCCGAGGCGCTCGCCACGGTGCACGCGCGCGGAGTGATCCACCGGGACGTCAAGCCCGGCAACATCATCATGGAGGGCGACGAGCCGCGACTGATCGACTTCGGGATAGCCCGCTCCATCGTCGACGTCGGCGGTCTGACGGCGCCCGGCACGATCATCGGCACCTCCGGCTACATGGCCCCGGAACAGCTGGCGGGCGGGCGGCCGTCGCCGGCCGTCGACGTCTTCGCCCTCGGAGCGGTGCTCACCTTCGCCGCCACCGGCCGGCCCCCGTTCGGCACCGGCAGTGACGCCAACCGGCGGATCCGCCGCGCGGAACCTCCCCGGCTGGACGGAGTGCCCGCCGGGCTGAAGGACCTGATCGGCGCCTGCCTGGCCCGGGAACCCGGTGCCCGGCCCGGGCCGCGCGACCTCCTGACCACGCTGGCCACCCTCCTGAAGACCGCGCAGGAACCCACCCGCCCCGGCGGCGCGGCCGAGCGCGCCGGGCGCGGGGAACCGACCGAGCCGGAGATGCGTTCGGCGCACCGGTGCCGGACCCCGGCGCCGGGGGGTGCCTGTGCGCTGCGTCCCGCGGCGGCCGGGCTCCTCGACGCCGGTCTCACCCCCGCCCTGATCCGGAAGGCGCTGCGCGATGCCCACTGATCCCCTGCTCGCCCTGAAGGACGACTGGACGAGTCTCGTGGAGACCTGGGCCCGGCGCCGCGGCGCGCGCGTCCTGTCCCACCAGGGCGCTCTGACCGTGGACACCCGGGTCGGCGGTGCTTCCGGCACGCCCCTCACCGCCGACTTCCACCGCAGCGGTGCCGCGGTCGTGGTGATCATCACCGACGGCACCCTCGTACCACCGGACCGGCTGGCCCCGACGGCCGCCGCGGCGACCGCCTGGAACGCGCGCGAGGTGAGTCCGACGGCGGTGCTGGGATACGACGGGACCGACGTGCCGCTGCTGTCCGCCGTGTCGAGCCTTCCCGTGGCGGCCCACATGACCGCGAGCGGTTTCGCCGCGACGCTCGACCCCCTGCTGACACGGGCGGAACGGCTGCTGTCCGAGTGCCGCGACCTGGGGTACGTCCTGCGCCGCGCGGACGACATGGCGGCGCGGAAGGCGGGCCGATGATCTGGGTCGTCGGTGTGCTCGTGGTGGTGCTGCTGTGCTTCGTCACGGCGCTGGGCATCCTGTGGTCCCGGACCGGCGCCCGGGCCGACCGGCTCTCCCCGGCGCACGAGCCGGACCGCCTCGTGTGGCGCCGCGACGGGCCGGACGGCCCTCCCGGCGGCGGGCGGGCGGCACCCCGTCGCGCCGACGGTCCGGGACGCGGCGAACAGCGTCCGTCCCCGGAGCAGCACGGGTCAGGCACCTCCGACGGTTCGGCGCGCCACAGGCCGGTCCCGGCGGGCCGACGTCTCGACACCGACGTGGCGCGGCTGGGCCGGAAGGCGCGCCGGGCCCTGAACTCCGTGCCCGGGAAGATGCCCATGGTGCGCCGTCGGCCCCGGGAGGAGGACGAGTCCTACGAGCGTCCGGAGCGGGCGGTGCCGTCGGGGGGCGCCGTGCCCGAGCGGGAAACGGGTGACGCACGCGGGAACCGGCCGGTTCCCGGAGTCCACCAGCCGCTTCCCGAGGCGCACCAGCCGCTCTCCGACGACCAGCGGCAGCTTCCCGGGCACCCCGCCGCCCCGGTGTCCGGAAACGCACCGGGCCGCGCACCCGCGCAACCCCAGCGCGCACAGCACCAGCCGGAGCACCACCAGCCCGTGCAGCACCGGTCGGCCCCCCGACCCGCGCGCCCTCACGAGTCACAGCCGCAGCCGTACTCCGCCGCGGCGGCACCGTCCGGCGCGACCGGGCGTGTGCCGACGGCGACCCCGCACCCGGCGGACGAGGACGTGCCCACCCGGCACCTGCGCGCCGACACCGCGTCCTACGACGGTCCGCACGCCGGCACCGCACCCGGCACACCCGACGACCGCCCGGACACCCCGGGACCGGACGACCGGATCACCACGGCCGTCACCTGGCTGCGCCCCCAGGGCTACGTGGAGTGGGAGGGAGCCATGCACCGCGCCCACTGGCACGGGTCCGCGTCGGCCTTCCCCCGGCCGGGCAGCCGGGTCCGGGTGGCCCCCTCCCCCGATCCCCTGGTCCTCGAAGCCCGTCCCCTCGACTGACCGCTCCCCTCCCCACGCACCCGGTCGGTCTCTCCCCCACCACCGTCCCCGCCCGCACTCAGCACCATGGAGAGCCGTGTTCCACACTCCTGGGTCCGACGAGGCCCCCCTTCCCCTGCCCTACACGGGTTTCGAGTTCGACAGCGCGCAGCGGCTGCCCCTGCTGCTGTGCCTCGACACCTCCAGCTCCCTGGCCAAGAACGGCGCCATCGCCTCGCTCAACACGGCGCTGGCGTCCTGGGCGCACAGCCTGGAGAACGACATGGTGCTCGGCGCCACCGTGGACATCGCCCTCATCACGTTCGGCGGCAGCGGTCACATCACCGTGTGGCAGGGCGACACGGCGCTGGGTCCGACCGCCCCCACGTGGCCGCTCAGCCCGTTCGTGCCGGCCCACGAGTTCCGTCCCCCGCAGCTGAGAGCCCTCGGCGTGACCCTGCTGGACCGGGCGCTGCGCCTGGCCATGGAGGTCGTCGCGGACTACAAGGCGGGACTGCGCGCCGCGGGGCTGACGTACTACCGCCCGCAGATCTGCCTGGTGACCGACGGATACCCCAGCGACGAGGGGGGCCGCTTCTCGTACTCCTACCGCGATCTGCTCCCCGAGCTGCGGAAGGCGGAGGAGGAGCGCCGGTTCCGGTTGTTCGCGGTGGGGGTGGGCGAGCAGCTCAGCGGTGCGCAGGCCGTGCTGGAGGAGCTGGCGCCGGAGTACAACGCCTGGCTGGACGGCTTCCCCTTCGAGCTGGTCCTCAAGGTCATGTCGCACAGCGCGCAGGCCACGCAGGACGGCGCCGACGAGGCCGAGATCCGGCAGATCTTCGCCCGGCTGAAGACCCGGCGCGGCGGCGGGCAGGTTCCGGCGTGAGCGTGTCCCCCGAGCGGGAACCGGCGAGCTGGCGGGTGCACGGCACCAAGGTGACCGGTTACCGGCACCTGCGGGACGACCTGCCCTGTCAGGACGCCTGGGGGATGCGGCGGTCGTCGGACTCCCTGGTGCTGGTCGTCGCGGACGGGGCGGGCAGCGCGGCGCGCGCCGAGGAGGGCGCCCGGCAGGTCGTGCGCCTGGCCGTGGAGGCGTTCGCCCCGCTGGCGACCCCGTGGGACCGGATTCCCGACGCGAACGCGCGCAAGCACCTGATGACCGAAGCCTTCCGGTCCGTGCGCACGAACTTCCTGCACTGGTGCGGCAGCGACCCGGCGCCGTTCGCGACGACGCTGACGGTGGTGGTGGCCGCCCAGGGGTGGCTCGGGCACGTGTCGGTCGGCGACGGTCTGGTGCTGCTGCGCACCGGCGGGGACGGTTCCCCGGCCGCCCACCACCTGCTGCCCCAGCCGGCCGGCCCGAGCGAGTACGCGAACGAGACGGTGTTCGTCGGCTCCGCCGCCGCGCTGGGCCACGTGCTGGTCGACTGTGTGCGCGACCCGGGGATCGACGGGGTGCTGCTGTCCACCGACGGGCTGACCAACGTGCTCGTCAAGCGCACCCCCAGCGGCTTCCCGCTGCCGCACGACGCCTTCGTGGGGCGCCTCTTCGAACGGCTCGCGCGCCCGGACTACGACCATGACGAGGAAGAGCGGTGGGTGACCGCCTTCCTCGGTTCGGACCAGGTCAACCGGGTGACCGGCGACGACAAGACTCTCCTGTGGGCGATACGGACATGAGCACCGACGACATCATCGATCTGACATTCGCCGACGGCACCCCGCTGTCGCGTACGGGCCGGCCGCTCGGTCAGGGCGGACAGGGCAGTGTGTGGGCGGTGGAGGGCCGCCAGGACCTCGCGGTCAAGATCTACGAGCGGCCGCCGGGCGACGCCCAGCTCCGCCGGCTCACCGCGATGCTGCGCACCCGGCCGCTGGCGGCGGAGCGGCTGCACCCGGGCCAGCCCCCGCTCCTGGTCTGGCCGACCGAACTGGTCAGGAGCGGCGGCCGTACGGTCGGTTACGGCATGACACGGCTGCCCGACACGCACACCCCGCTCAACGGCCTGCTGCGCAAGTCGGTGCGACAGAAGCGGTTCTCCGGACAGGCACACTGGAAGTTCCTGCTCGGGGTGGCCGCGAACCTCTCGTTCATCACGGCCGGGCTGCACGACGAGGACGTCGTCGTGGGCGACCTGTCCGGGGCGAACGCGGTCACCGACGACCGCGGGTTCATCACGCTGCTGGACTGCGACTCCTTCGCCTTCACCGACACGGAGACCGGTGAGGAGTTCGGCTGCGACGTCTTCACCGACGACTACGGTGCTCCCGAGCGCCACAAGGGCGGGCCGGCGGACCGGCACTCGGACGACTTCGCGCTCGCGGTCCTCGTCTACCAGTTGCTGACCGCGGGCAACCACCCGTTCGACGGGGCCCCGAAGTCGGGCTCGGCGGAGTCCACCCGCAAGGACAACATCCTCTCCGGCACGACCTTCCTGGTCCATCCGGACCAGGTCCACGTACCCGCCCAGCTGCTGCCGGTCGAGGTGTTGCCGCCGGCGGTGGCCGAGCTCGCGCGGGCCGCGTTCGGACCGGGCCTGCGGGAGCCCGCGCGCAGACCGACCTCGACGGACTGGCTGGAGGCGCTGGACGACGCCCGGGAGGAGGTGGCCCGGTGCACCGTCGTCGCGGAGCACTACTACAGCGGTCACCTGGACAGGTGCCCCTGGTGCCTGCGGCGCGCGGAGGGACGGACCGACCCGTACGCCGCCGCGACCGACCGGAGCGCGCGATCCAGGACGGCGTCCGCGTCGGCGTCGGCCGCGGCTTCGGCGTCGGCGTCCCCCTCGGCTTCGGCTTCGGCGTCGGCTTCCGCTTCGGTTCCGGCAGCGGGCGCGTCCGCCCGGCACCAGCCGTCCGGCAGCACGCCGAAGAGCACGCCCGGCGGTGCGGCCGGCGCGTCGTCCGGCGGTAGGCCCGCGCCGGATACGGCCACGGGTCGGCCGAATCCGGGCAGCACCCCTCAGCGGACGGCCGGGACGCAGACGGCCGAGGGCACCGCGCAGCAGGGGGGAGGCGCGGCGGGCGGGACCGACAACAAGCCCGAAGAGGTGAGCAACGGCTGCGTGGCGACCGCCCTGGTGTCCTTGCTGGCGATCCTCGGGCTCGTGATCTGGGGCATCGTCGTCCTGGTACAGGCGGTGTTCTGACCGGCCCCGGCGGCGGCACCCGGCGAACACGCCGCAGGGCCGGAACCCTCACGGGGTTCCGGCCCTGCGGGCTCGGGTCAGCGCCAGCTGTGCGGGGCCCGGAAGCCCGGCTCGCGCTCCAGGCGGCGCCAGCCCGCGCGGACACGGCCGCCGCCGTGCGGGGAGGCGATCTCGGCGGGGCGGGCGGCGGCACGGGCCAGCAGGAGGGCCGTGATCGCGGCGACTTCCTCGGGCTCGGCGTGGCCCTTCTCTACGCGGATGTCGGGAGTGGACATGGGAATGGCTCCTCGGATCACTGCGGGGGGTTGCCGTGCTTGCGGGAGGGCAGGTCGGCGTGCTTGGTCTGGAGCATCGCCAGGGACCGGATGAGGACCTCGCGGGTCTCGGCGGGGTCGATGACGTCGTCCACGAGGCCGCGTTCGGCCGCGTAGTAGGGGTGCATCAGCTCGGCCTTGTACTCCTTGACCATGCGGGCCCGCATGGCCTCGGGGTCCTCCGCCTCGGCGATCTGGCGGCGGAAGATGACGTTGGCGGCGCCCTCGGCACCCATCACGGCGATCTCGTTGGTGGGCCAGGCGTAGGTGAGGTCGGCGCCGATGGACTGGGAGTCCATGACGATGTAGGCGCCGCCGTAGGCCTTGCGCAGGATGAGCGAGATCCGCGGCACGGTGGCGTTGCAGTACGCGTACAGCAGCTTCGCGCCGTGGCGGATGATGCCGCCGTGCTCCTGGTCGACGCCCGGCAGGAACCCGGGGACGTCCAGCAGGGTCAGGATGGGGATGTTGAAGGCGTCGCACATCTGCACGAAGCGGGCGGCCTTCTCGCTGGCCTCGATGTCCAGCACGCCGGCCAGGGCCTGCGGCTGGTTGGCGACGATGCCGACGACCTGGCCGTCCAGGCGGGCCAGCGCGCAGATGATGTTGCGGGCCCAGCGCTCGTGGACCTCGAGGTACTCGCCGTCGTCGACGATCTCCTCGATCACCTTGGCCATGTCGTAGGGCCGGTTGCCGTCGGCCGGCACCAGGTCCAGCAGGACCTCGGACCGGCGGTCGGCCGGGTCCGCGGACTCCGCGCGCGGCGGGTTCTCGCGGTTGTTCTGCGGCAGCAGCGACAGGAGGTAGCGG
>NZ_BDJC01000098.1 GCF_002005565.1 Streptomyces sp. JHA26
CGCAACACCCGCGCGCAGCGCGGGTGTTCGCTTGCCCATCGCGCAGCGATGGGGTACCCGCTCCGCGGGAGCGCTGGCGGGACGCTGCGCGTCCCGCTCACCCGCCTTGCTACGCAAGGCGGGTGACGCTCCGTCCGCTGCGCTCCCGGAGCTGCGGGGCCTACGGCCACCAGGTGGCCTCCGCTGCGCTCCAGCCACCTGGTGGCGCTACGCGCCACAACAGCCGGACCCGCTGCGCGGGCCGGCCAACGGGCCTTCGGCCCGAGCACCTGCAGGACCGGGCTCGTAATGGTCCGAAACGAGCTGTCAGCAGACCCCCTGCTCCGCCCCGTGACGGGGCACCATCGGTGCCCCGCTGACCCGCGAGAAGGGTGACAGGCCCTCAGGCGTGAGCATGACGGCGGGTACTCGGCAGCTTGTGCGGGGCAGCGTGGTGCACGGGCCGGCCCGTTGCGGGAACGGCGAGACGCCGCAGGGCGAGGCTCGCGGTGACGAGCAGTACGGCGAAGACGGCCAGGAGGAGAACGGACACCCACAACTGCCGACTCCCCGGAGCCTGCCAGCCCGTCCAGGCAGTGGTCCCCGTCCACAGCAGAATGGCCGCAACGTAGAAGGAGCGAATACGGCGCAGTTGCCGCACAGCCCGCAGGAACTGGATGCGTTCGGTCTTCGGTGCCATGCGGCACCGTGTACCCCGGAGCACCGCGCCCATCGGGGTCACAGGGAATCTTGTGGCAGAGGCCCGGTCGAAAGGTCTCGCAGGTCCGCATCTCGATGTGATGCAGCATGTAGCATTGGCGAAAAACGGGGACACCCGGTAGCGAAGTTTGGGGGGCGTATCGGCTTCGGCGCGTTAGGTGCGTGGCCCGTCCGCTTTCTGACAGCCACGGCCCATCAGGCCGGTGGAGAGGGGAAGTGCGCTGTGGATTCCGACGCGCCGAGGCCGAGCTCCTGGCCTGAGGTGGAGCCGTGGACACCGGCGCATCAGGCCGTGGAGATCAGTGAGCGTTTTCAGCGTTGCCTCTCCAGGGTGAGGACCGCGGCAGCGATGACCGTCATCCGGTTCGGGCTGCAGCGGCTTCGGCGGAAGATCCGCCAGGACTTCAGCCGGGCGACGCCTCGTTCGACGGGAGCACGGGCGTGGGCGAGTGCGCGGTTCAGCGTCCGCTCGGTCAGGGTGAGTTCTCCGTTGGGCGGGCGGCGGATGGCGGTGGTGACCCAGGAGCCGGCGCCGATGTAGGCGCGGTCGGCGACGATCGGGACGCCCTGGCGTTCGCAGATCCGGATGATCCGATGGGTGCGTGCGGCGGTCAGATCGTGAGCGCGGCCCGGCAGGGCCGGCGAGATCCATAGCAGCCGGCCTTCGGGATCGGTGACGACCTGCACGTTCACCCCATGGCGTCGGTGCTTGTGGGAGTAGTCGGTGCGTCCGTCGCCCAGGCGGTCGCACTCGCTGAGGGTGCCGTCCAGGAGCACGTAGTCGGGGTCGTGCTCACGCAAGGTCTTGAGCAGGCCCGGGGCCCGACCGGCCAGGAGTCTCACGACCGCGGTGGTGTAGGCGTGGGCGGTGCCGACGGATATGCCGAACCCGGCGGCGATCTGGGCGAGGGTTGTCGTGCTTGCGCAGGTAGGCGAGAGCGACGAGGGCGCGCTGGTGCGGCGGAAGCTTGCAGCGGCGGTCACCCTCACGGGTGACGATGAGCATCGTGACCCACTCGACCAGCGCATGAGGCAGGTCGAGTGCGGCAGGATAGGAAACCAACAGGGTTCCTGGACCGGCAGGTTGAGACTTCGAACACCTCACCCAACGGCGCGGGAGCCCTGTCCGTTGCGGTCACCGAAGCCATCACCCGATCGGTGGCGACGCTGAAAACGCTCAGTAAGTGTCGGACGTCACGGGGGAGGTTTGAACAGTGACCCCCATCCGAGCACGCACTTCACCAAGGCCGAGGTCGGTGGCAGGGGCGATGCCGCGCACGAGCAGTGGCGACGGCAGGTTCTTCGAGACGCCTGCATCGAGTACGTGGAGGCATCCCGTCTGTACGTGCGCGCCGAACGCCTGCCGGGCCCGATAATGGCGTCGTGATCGACAGGCGTCTGCGCGTGGTACTGGCCGAGGACTCCGTTGTTCTCCGTGACGGCATGGTCGAGCTGCTCGGCGCCCGCGGGTGTGAGGTGGTGGCCACCGCCGGGACGGCGCCCGGGTTGCTCGCCGCGGTGGTCGAGCACCGGCCCGACGTGGCCGTGGTGGATATCCGGATGCCGCCCACACAGACTGATGAGGGCATCCGCGCTGCCGTGGAGATCCGCGCGAGGACGCCCGAAGTCGGCATCGTGGTCTTTTCCCAGCACGTCGAGACCACCTGGGCCTCCCGGCTGCTGGCGGACGGTGCGGCGGGCATCGGGTACCTGTTGAAGGAACGCGTCGCCCGCACTTCCGAGTTCGTGGACGCGCTGTACCGGGTCGCCGACGGGGGCACGGCACTCGACCCGGAGATCGTCACCCAGCTGATGCGTGGTGGACGGCGCAGCCGGGTGGACACCCTGACGCCTCGCGAGCGCGCGGTGCTGAAGCTGATGGCACAAGGGCACTCCAACCGCTCCGTCGCCGCGCTGCTGGTGGTGTCGGAGCGGGCGGTGGAGAAACACGTCGCCGCCGTCTTCACCAAATTCGGTCTACGGGCGACGGACACCGACAACCGCCGGGTGAAGGCCGTACTCACCTATCTGGCGGAGAACGGGAGTCGATCGGCCGTCACAGACGCGTCGGCAGCTCGGCGGTGACCACAGTCGGTCCGCCGGGCGGGCTGTCGATGCGCAGGGCGCCGTCCACCGCCGCGAGCCGCTCGGCCAGGCCCGTCAGGCCGGTGCCGACGCCGAGCGCCGCACCGCCGCGGCCGTCGTCGCGCACGGACAGGTGGACCCGGCCGTCGTTCGCGCTCGCCTCGAGTTCGGCCGAGCGGGCACCACTGTGCTTGGCGACGTTGGTGAGCAGCTCGGCGGCGCAGAAGTAGAGGGCCCGTTCGACCACTTGGTCCGGTCGTTCCGGCAGGTTCAGGCGGAGGGTGACCGGCACTGGCGAGGTGGCGGTGAGCCCTGGCAATGCCTCGCTGAGGCCGCCGTCCAGCGTCACCGGGTGAATGCCGCGAGTGAGCCGCCGCAGTTCAGTGACGGTGTCGTCGGTCTGGCCGCGGGCGCGGTCCACCAGGGTGCGCAGCCGTACGAGGTCCGGGCCGGAGGCGTGAGCGAGCGCGTCTTCGGCCAGCGAGAGGGTGATGGCCAGGGCGACCAGTCGAGCTTGGGTGCCATCGTGCAGGTCACGCTCCAGGCGGCGGAGCTGGTCGGTGTTCTGCGCGAGGAGGGTGGCGCGGGCGGTCTCCAGCTCCCGGACGCGCCGCTGGGCACGGGCCGGTCCGAGCAGCAGCCGGGCGAGCCGCCGGTTCGCTCCGCTCAGCACCCGAACGGCGCCGGGCACTGCGGACAGGATCACCAGGCCCAGCGGCATGGAGGCGGCATCCAGCCAAGTGGCGGGCTGCGGGCCCGGTTCCAGCAGGCGTCCCCAGAGCGGGAAGCCGATCAGCCAGCCGCAGCCAAGGGGAAGCGCCACTGCGGCGGCGAACCCGAGCACGCCGAGCGGCAACCGCAGCACCAGATAGAGCAGCGACCGCCAGGCGGTCGGGTCGGTCAGCACGACACGACCATGGGCGACCACACCCACTGGGCGGGGCAGTTCGGCCGGCGCCTCGACGTGCTCGCCGAGCAACCGGCCGACCAGTTGCCGGTGCAGCGCGCCGAGACCACGCGCGCCTATCAGCGCGGCGGCCACGAACGGCAGGCCGAACACGGTGAGCGAGAGCAGCGTCCCCGCGTAAAGGACGGAGAGTGCGTAGGCTCCGCCGAGCAGGGCGAGCGGCAGCCCGACGACGGCGAAGGCCCATTCGCCGCCCCGGACGGAGAGGTGTGGCCGCTGCTCAGCCACGGTCGGCCCCGGGGACCTGAGCAGGCCCGCCCGAGGCGGGCGACAGCGTCGAGTCGGCGGGCGGCGTGCCCGTCACCGTGTTCCGGGTGGGTGTCTGTTCGCAGGCTGTACCCTCGGCAGCCGGCCCGTCGCCACGCTCAGTCACGGCTACCTCCCACCAGCTCCGCCGCCGGACCGCGAACCGCCCGCAGGCCCGTGGCCAGGATGCCGGGGACGGTCAGCCCCGTCGCGCCCGCGGCGATCCACCAGCAGCCGGCCACCGGGAGGGACGGCAACGGCGACGCGCTCACCGCCGTGCTGAACGCCGCCGACGCGGCGCCCGCGACCGCCGCGCCGAGCAGGACGCCCACCGCCGTGGTCAGCACCGCCTCCGCGGTCAGCATGCGCAGCAGTTGCGACTGGGTCGCGCCGACCAGCCGCAGCAGTGCGAACTCGCGGCGCCGTTCGGCGGTCACGGCGGCCAGGGTGTTGACGGTGGAGACGGCGGTGAAGCAGACGAGCAGCGCCAACTCGACCTGACGCAGCCAGACATCCGTGGCGGAAGTGACGCTGGACGCCGCTGCGCCCGCAGCGTGCTCGGCGGTACTTGTCATGATCAGCATGGTGCCCGACAGGCCCACGAGCAGTGCGACCGGCACCACGGCGGACGACAGTCGCCGCGCGTACCCGCGCAGGTTGGCGTCGGCCAGCCATCCCGCACCGGGTGCCAGCGCCCGTACCGGTGCGCCCAGCGCGGCCGCCAGGACGCGCGCCGCGAGCGGCCCCGCCAGAGCGACCGCGACCAGCAGTACCAGCGAGCCGAGCAACGCCGCCTGCCCCGTCTTGTCCACCTGCTCCGCCGGCCGCGTCGCGGCCAGCCGAAGCAGCAGGCCGCCGCCCATCAGCACGCCGACTGCGGCGAGCAGGCGCAGTGCACCCGTCCGCCCCTGTTCGGTCGAACTCGCCGTGAGGGCGGCCGCGGGCGGGATCCGGGAGATCCGCCGCGCCGCCACGGCCGAGGCCGCCAGGCCGACGGCCAGTGCGATGGCCAGCGCCACGAGCATCGGTATCGGGGTCCCCGGCACCCGCACGCCCGGCGCCGCCATCCCTCGCCGCTGCAGCTCGGTGAGGAAGCTCTGGGCCGCTGCGGTGCCAACGGCCCCGCCCGGCACGGTCACCAACAGCGTGGTCATGATGACCTGGCCACGGACCAGACGCCGCACCTGGCGGGGCGTCGCCGCGATGGTGCGCAGCAGGGCCAGCTCCCGGTGCTGCTGGCGGAGCGCGAACCCCAGCGCATTGACCACGACGAAGAACGCGACCAGCACGGCGATCTCACCGAAGGCGCCGGCGATCACCATCAGGCTGGGCCCGGTCGTCGCCTTCCGGGCTGCCGCCGGGGCGGTGATGTCGGTGGCGAACAGCGAGCCGAACAGCGTCAGGGTGGCGACGGCGAGGAAAAGCGCGACTGCCAGACCGACGAAGGCAGCCGGACGGCGGCGCATCTGCCCGAGCGCGAGCAGGGTCACAGCCCTCCCCCGCCCAGCCGGCTCAGGCATTCGCCGACCTGGGCGGCAGTGGGTCGGTCGAGCTCGTCCACCACCACGCCGTCGGCGAGCAGCAGCACCCGGTCCGCGTACCCGGCGGCCACCGGATCGTGGGTCACCATCACGCAGGTCCTGCCGTCCTCGTCCACACCGGCGCGCAGCAGGGCGAGGATCTCGTGGCCGGTGGTCCGGTCGAGCGCGCCGGTCGGCTCGTCGGCGAACAGCACCGGAGGACGGGAGACCAGTGCCCGGGCGATGGCCACCCGCTGCTGCTGGCCACCGGACAGCTGCCCTGGCCGGTGTCGCTCGCGTCCGGCCAGTCCCACCCGGTCGAGCGCGTCGAGCACCCGGCCCCGGTCGTGCCGTTCGCCGGCCAGTCGGCCGGGAAGCTCGATATTCTGCGCGACCGTCATCGCGGGCATCAGATTGAACGCCTGGAACACGAACCCGACCCGACTGCGCCGCAGTGCCGCCAGCCGCCGCTCGGGCAGCCGGGACACCTCAGTACCGCCCCACCAGACGGAGCCCCGAGTGGGTCGGTCCATCCCCGCCAGGCAGTGCAGCAAAGTGGTCTTGCCGGAGCCCGAGGGCCCCATCACCGCCGTGAACGTTCCAGGCGCAAAGGCCACCGACACCCCGCGCAACGCCCGCACGGCGGCGGTGCCGCGTCCGTACTCACGGTGCAGGTTTTCTGCTCGGGCGGTTGTGCCCGTCCCTATGTCCGTCGCCGTCTCAGCCATGTCCTCATCCTCGGCGGGCAAAGGACGGCGATCGATCGTGCCCGCCCCCGAATCGGGGGTTCGGGAAACCGAACCCCCGGTCATCGGCGGACGACCGAGCGGACCGGCCGGGAGGAACTCACGCCGATGGGCCGCCGGTGGGAGACTGCGGCCCGTGTCCGGGTTCGCGAGAAAGTGGACAGAACTGGTTCGAAGCCCATGCCGTCTCGGCCGGGTTCCCCTTGGTTCCGCGGGGCAGTACCGGTGCTGATCAGCGCCCTGGCCGGGGCCTGACGCTCAGTCCTGCCCGCCGCGGTCGTCCTCGTCATCGGCGTGCGGGTCACGCAACTGCCGCAGACCCGGCGCGGCAGGCCGGGGGAAGGCGTAGCGGCCGAGGAAGGTGATGTGGTCGTACTGGAGTGGGGAGAGGCGGTGAGAAGCTCGTCGGTGACCGGGAAGCCGTCGGCAGCCAGCTGCTTGACGGCGGTGTCGATGTAGAGGCTGTTGAACAGCACCACGGAGTTGAGGGCCAGGCCGAGGGCGCCGAGTTGGTCCTCCATGCCTTCGCGGTGGTGCTGGCGCGGTTCGCCGCGCTGCCCGAGGAAGGTCTTCCGGGCGAGGCGGTGGCGAGCTTCGTGACGTTGAGCTGGGCGCCGATCATCCGCCGGTATCCCTCGTCGGAGACGAACTGGAGCAGGTGCAGGGTCTTGGAGATCCGTCCGCAGCGGGCGAACGCGTCGCCCAGCCCGGTCGGCTCGCCGTCCCGGGAGAGCATGCGGATCAGGTCGTGCCCGCGGACTTCGCCCGGGGTGGGCGACCCGGCCACGCGGAGCATGTCGCACCAGTGGGCGCGTATCCGGTCCAGGCGGATGGTGTGGTTCGGGACCGGCTGGAGCGGGCCGTAGTCGGCCGCGGTGTTCGTCCGTCACAGCCGGGCGTCGGAGATGTCGGCGGTCCTCGGCGAGAACTGGTAGCCGCAGATCGCGAACAGGCCGAAGACGATGTCGGAGTACGACGCGGTGTCGGTGATGACGGTCTGCGGCCTCGGGCCGCCGTCGCGGGCGTGGATGGCGTCCAGGATGAACAGCGAGTCGCGCAGCGTGCCCGGCACGACCACCCCGCCCAGCCCCATCACCTGGTCGTTCACCACGTCCAGCCAGGTGGCGCCCTTGTGTCGCAGCCCGAAATACCGGGGGGCGAACCCGCGTGCAAAGTCTTCACCGGCGCGGTGAAGCGGACCCCGTCAGCGGAGGCGACCAGGCCGCCGCCCCACGCCCTCACCACTCTGACCGCCGCCGGAGTTGGCCGGGCAGCCCGGACCATCAGGGTGCCCGCCCTTGGTGGCGTCTTTCAGCGGCGCAGGACGCTCACGACGCGTTCCCCACCCGGGATCGGGGCGCCTGCGCCCGCTGTACGACCCGAACGCCCCGATCTCGCAGGACGAGGAAGGCGAAAGGCAGCGCACTTTGAGCCGGGCCGTCCGGCAGGTGTCGGTGAGGGCGGCCGGGTGAGGTTCGCTTCCGGTACGAGGTCAGCGCGTATCCGTAGGAGGCCGTACGGCTGTGAACGGGAGCGACAGGATCATGGACTTGGCCATGCCGGACATGGTGCCGCCGGTCAGTTCGGCGGTGCACTTGATCTTCATCCTGACCGGCGAGGTGACCACCGCGGTGAAGCGCACGGTGGTTCCCTCGATGCGCCCGTCGGTGATCGGCCTGCCGCCGTACGTGCCGACCAGAGTCGTGCCGACGGTGGCCAGGACCAGTTCAGCGGTCTCCTCGCCACCGCCGGTCTTGAAGGTGAGGTTCCAGGTTCCGTCAACCTCCCTTTGTTCCTTGAGCTTCTGCTGCAGGGCGCGGGCCTCGTCCTCGCCGCCGGGCTGCTCGTCCACCTCCAGGAGGAAGCCGGCGCCGCCGACGAGGGCCTCGGCCAGGTCGGTGGATCGCGGCAGCATGGTCTTCTCGTAGGCGCGGACGGCCTCGTCGACGGTGGGGTGGGTGGCCAGGGCGAGAGCAAGGTCGTGGGCGTCGAGCATGGCCAGGTTGACGCCGACGCCGATCGGCGGCATGAGGTGTGCGGCGTCGCCGAGCAGGGTCACGGTGGGCACGTGGTCCCAGGTGTGCGGTGCCGGGAGGACGAACAACGGCCGGTCGGCGTAGGGGCCGTCGTTGTTGCTGATCATTTGCTGCATGCTGGGTGCCCATCCGGTGAACTCATCCAGCAGGTGTGCGCGGATGCCGGCGGTGTCCTCGGCGGTCAGACCGGCTGCGGTGATCCAGTCGGCCGGCGCGCGCCGGATGATGTAGACCCGGATGTGCCCACCGCTGTTGCGCTGGGCGAACAGCGCGCGGTCGCCGTCGGTAGCGGTCGCGCTGCCGTTGCCGACCAGCGCTGAAAGATCGGCGTGGCGGTTTTCGACGTCGTCGAACCACGCTTCTGTGAAGGTGACCCCGGAGTAGTACGGGACAGCCGCCGAGACGGCCGGGCGGACCCGGGAGAACGCGCCGTCCGCTCCGACGACCAGATCGGTCTCGACACTCGTTCCGTCGGTGAAGCGCAGAACGCGCGGACCCTCGGCGGGGCCGGCGACCGAGGCGAGGGTGCGGCCCCATTGCACCGTGCCCGGTGCGAGGGAGCTGAGGAGCAGGTCGCGCAGTTGGCCGCGGTCGATCTCCGGCTTGTAGAAGTCGTCCTCGTCCGGGATCTGATCGAGCAGGACGTTGCCGGCGGTGTCCCAGCGGCGCATCTGCTGTCCTTCCGGGCGCGCCAGCTTCCAGAACTGCTGGATCAGGCCCGCCTCGCGCAGTGCGAGCTGGCCGTCGTCGGCGTGCAGGTCGAGACTGCCGCCCTGGTCGCGGGCGTCGGCGTCCGGGTCGCGGTCGTAGACCGTGACGTCGATGCCGTGCTTTTGCAAGATACGGGCGCATGTCAGGCCGCCGGGGCCGGCCCCGATGATCGAGATGCGGGGGGTGGGTGTGGTGTTCACGGGGGTGCTCCGTTCGTGAGGGGCACGGCGGTCGCTGTGCCGGTGCGCTGTCTGGCAGGTGCAGAGGTCAGCCGGCGGTTGTGGCGGAGGTGAGCGTGCTCGCGGGGGCGGGCGGCGGGCCTGCCTTCTGCAGCGGGACCTCGACGCCGAGCAGCACCCGGCGCACGTTCTTCGGCGTGGCCGCAGGGCCGGCGGGAGGGAGAGGTACAGACGCGGACATGACTGATCACTCCTTTCGGGCAGGGAAGGTGAAAAGGGGATGTGGTCCGGCGCAGCGCCCTCCACCCACTCCTCCAGAAGAGCACACCAACCCAATTAGTGCAACGGATGCACTTTTGAAGTTGAGCAACTGAAGGGTAGGCTCCGGACATGACCGACACCGAGACCGGCGCCGCACCCGCACCGATGGGGCGCCGTGAGCGCAAGAAGGCCGCCACCCGCCAGGCCATCGCCGACGCCGCGCTGCGCCTGTTCCTGGAGCGGGGGTACGACGATGTGGGCATCCGCGAGATCGCGGACGCCGCCGACGTGTCCACCACGACGCTGTTCAAGCACTTCCCGGTCAAGGAAGCCCTCGTCTTCGACGAGGACGCCGACCAGGAGTCCCGCCTGCTCGCTGCCGTACGCGAACGCCCCGAAGGCCAGTCCGTCCCCGCGGCCCTGCGCGAGCACGCGCTGCGCCACCGGATGGCGGCCGCGGACGGCGACGCCCGCTTCACCGCGTTCTTCGACCTGGTCAGCAGCACCCCGGCCTTGCGTGACTACGTCCAGGCCATGTGGCTGCGTCATACCGACGCCCTGGCCCAGGTCATCGCCGAGGAGAGCGGCCTGCCCGAGAACGACCCCGCCTGCGCCGCCCTGGCCCACTTCGCCCTCGAAGCGCCGCGCGCTGCGCGCAGTCACGGCGACGACGCCCGCCAGGCCATCACCGTCGCCTTCGACCTCCTCGACAACGGCTGGCGCGCCCTCACTTCCCCGTGACCGAGCCTCGGCACCGCGCCCCGTTCACGCGCCGCAGCAGATCACCAGTTCCAGAAGGCCGGCCTCCTGTCGTCAAACGAACGAATGACGTCGGCGGAGTGTTCACCCGCTGGTTCCACCGCTGGGCCCTGCTCGCCGGCCGGGCGGTCGGCATGATCTACGGCACCCTTGCCGCCTACGGTGTCGCCTCGCCCACGCAGGAGCACTTCGGCGGCTCGGCGAAGGAGATCCCGGGCAGCGGCCGGACCGGCTGCATCGGCCTGACGGCGTTCGTGCTCAATGTCGCCGTGACGGTGGTCCGCACCTTCGTCCTGAAGGCGGCCGACGTCCCCGAGGGCATCGACGCCACAGCACCCGGGGGACTGCACCGCGGGATACGGCGGAAACCGAAGCCGTGTCAGCTGCCAGCCGCCGCCCGGGCACTTCACCTGCCCCCGGCCCCAGTTGAGAGCCCGGTCCACGGATGCCTACGCCGCCGCCCTGACGCCGAGCGGGTTCAGGGCGGCGGCCACCGTCTTTCGCAACGACACGGCGTCGGCACCGGCACGCGAACGCAAGCCCGCCCCGTGGGCGAGCAACGCCGGCAGATCCGCGGAAGCACCGGGACCGGCCCCGGGGGCCAGCTGCCCCCGGCGCTCGGCGGTGACCAGTGCTGCGTACATCGCCTCGCGCAACTCCCGGTGGTACTGGTCCAGGACGCCGCGCACCTTCGGATCACTGTTCTCGACCCCGGCATGCGCGTCGGAGACCATGCAGCCCCACTGGGCGTACTCACCCGAGCAGCGCGCCTCGGCCAGGCCGGCGAAGAACTCGGAGACGGCCGGCAGAGCCCGCTCGTCCTCGGCCGGGCGCCGGGACATCGCTCTTCGTGCTGCTGGAGCGGTACGACCGCCTCATCGACGTCGAGACGACGAGCAGCCGCTGACGCAGGACGGCGGGCGGTGGGCCTCCTCGCTCGCGGAGGAGGCCCACCGCCCGGCTGATGTGTGCGCGCTCGGTGCCGTCGCGCCTTTCGTCGATCAGCGGAGGCAACCCCGGACCGAGATCCTCCGTCTTGACGGAGGACGAACGGGCCGCAGCCCTCTCTCCCCTCCCCCGGCAGAAGGGCTGAGACCGCCGGCCTATACACCCGACGTATACGCGATGTGTATACGGGGGTGTCCGGGCCACCGAACGGAAAGGCTTCGATGTACGGCAAGGCATTCGCCCCGGAGTACCAGGGCGCCCTCACCACCCTGTCCGTCAACGCACCGCTGGCGGACGTGCTCGCGGCCGGCACCGAGCAGATGCAGGAGGCCGTACGGGCCGGACGGACCGCCGAGGCGGCGCGCACGGGCCTGGCGGTCGCCGAAGCGCACCGGCGCCTCGGGCAGGTACACGAGGCCGAGCGGGCCTGGAAGGCGAGTTACCGCACGGCCCGGGAGGCCGGAGACCTCGCGGGCATGGCCTGGGCGCTCTGGAGCGGCGGCACCCTGGCCCGCCAACGAGGCGCGTTCCCGCTGGCCCGCCGGCTGCTCGCACTCGCCGCCGAGCTCGGCGAGCAGGCGGGGGACGTCGTCGTCCGCGGGTACTCGCTGGCAGGTCTCGCCGAGACCGGCCGCATCCAGGGGGACTACGAGGCCGTGGGCCGGCTGCACGAGCAACTGCTCGACGAGGCCCGCAAGCGCGGGGAGGCCCGCCACACCGTCTGGGCGCTGGAGGGCATCGCCCAGATGCGGCGCAACACCGGCCAGCACGACAGCGCCCACGCACTGTTCGCCGAGGCGGCCGAGATATCCGCCCGCGCCGACGACCGGCGCGGGCACGCCTGGGCCCTGCGCGGCCTCGCCGACGTCGTCTCCGTGCGCGACGGCGACACCGAGCGGGCCCTGTCCCTGCTGTCGCAGGCCGAGGCCACGTGCAGGGAGATGAAACTGAAGAGCGCCCTCGCCTACAACCTCAAGATGCGGGGCAACGTCCTCTACCGCGCCGGGCGCTACGCCGAGGCGCGTGACCTGTACCGGGACGCGCTGGCGGAGTTCCGTGAGATGACCGAGCCGCGCGGTGAGACGCTGGCCCGGCTCGGGCTGGCCAAGGCACTGGCCCGACTGGGCTGTGACCGCGCCGCGACGGCGGCCGAACTCGCCGAACTCGCCCGTCTGACCGAGCGGATCGGACTGCGGCACGCCCGGGAGATGGTCGCCCGGGCCCAGGCGGAGTTCGTCCCGGACGGGGAGGTCTGCGCGTGACGGTGACGGCCGTACCGGCGGCACCGGCCCAGATCGTCGACCGGTGCGCGCGGTTGACCCGGCCGGCGTTGCGGGAGGCCGTCGGCCGACTGCACCCCTGGGTCGGGGAGATGGCCGCCTACTCCTTCGGCTGGTGCGACGCGGGCGGCGCGCCGGTCACCGCCCCCGGTGGCAAGGGCCTACGGCAGGCACTGGCCGTGCTCGGTGCGGAGATCGCCGGAGCGCCCCCGGAGACAGGGGTGCCCGCCGCCGTCGCGGTGGAACTGGTGCACACCTTCTCGCTCCTGCACGACGACATCATGGACGGCGACCCGGTGCGGCGGAGCCGTCCCGCCGTCTGGCGGGCGTACGGGACCGGCCCCGCCGTCCTCGCCGGCGACGCCCTCTTCGCGCTCGCCGTCGACACCCTCGCCACGTCCGCCGGCGGGATCGAGGGCGTACGGCTGCTGTCGGCGGCGCTGGGCGACCTGGTGCGCGGACAGGCCGACGACCTGCTGTTCGCGGGGCGCCCGTGGACCGGGCCACGCCGCGTGCGGAGCACGGAGTACCGGCACATGGCCGAGGGCAAGACCGGTTCGCTGCTGGGCTGTTCGCTGGCCCTGGGGGCGCTGACCGCCGGCGCGTCCCCCGCCGTGGTGGCCGGCCTCGACCGGGCCGGCCGGCAGGCGGGGGTCGCCTTCCAGATCGCGGACGACGTGCTGGGCACCTGGGGCGATCCCGCCGTCACCGGCAAGCCGGTGCACGGGGACCTGCGCGAGCGGAAGAAGACCCTGCCGGTGGTGTCCGCCCTGGAAAGCGGCCGCCCCGCCGCCCGTCGTCTCGCCGCTGTGCTCGAAGCGGACGGGGACGTGGCCAGGGCGGCGGAGCTGGCCGAGGAAGCGGGGGGACGCGCGGCGGCGCTCGCCGTGGCGCGGCGGTGCAGGGCCTCGGCGCTGTCGGAGCTCGACCGGATCCGGGCTCCCGCCCGGCCGGCCCGCGACCTGCGGGCGCTGCTGGACGGTGTGGCGGTGCGCAGCCAGTGACGAGGTCCGGGGCCCGGACGGCGGGCCCCGACGCTCATCCGGCGATCGAGTCCGGCTGCTTTGGCGCCGGGCGCAGCAGCCGCAGGTCGCCTCCCGGCGGCGCTTTTGAGGAAGCGAGGGCCTTACCGGCCCGGCTGTCTCCCGCGCCGGCGGCCGCGTGGACGACGTCGGTCGCGGCGCAGCGGTGGAACTCCAGTTCCGGATGCGGCCAGGCGGCGGCCCCGGTGGCGGCGGGGAGCAGGTAGTCGACGGCCTGGAACAGGCTCCGTCCGTCCGGGCCCTCGTAGCCCCACAGGTCCACACCCACGTGCTGGCCGACCGCGGCCAGCCGGGTGTGGGCGACCAGGGTGAAGGCGGAGTAGTGCCAGCTCCGGATGCGGGCCGGCTCCTGGGGCCGGCTGCCGTCGGCGGCGATCTGCGGGATGATGCGTGTGGCCGCCGCCTGCCGGACGGTACGGCGTGCCAGGTCCTCGTCGCCCGTCGCGTACACGGGGGCCGCGAGCTGCATGTCCTAGAAGGTGCCGTGGTTGTTGGTGGCGGCGCTCTCCTGGTGGCCGAAGTCGCTGTCGCGCAGCCAGCGCGGGAAGTCCTCGTTCCACCGGGTCATCGCGGCACAGCCCCCGGCGGACCAGCCGGAGGCGCCGGAGAGCTGGGCGGTGACCGTGACAGTAACCGTTGCCTTCGTCCCGGCCGGGGCTTGGGCCGCCTTCGGCGTGACGGCCGGTTACGAGGTTCCCGGCGACCCGGGCACGCCCGAGGGCGGAGAGCTGCTGGAAGTGCTGTACGCGGAACTCGATGTGGACGGGTGACGAACGCCGGGTGGCTCAGTACGCGGAGTTGACGTTGTCGATGGAGCCGTAGCGGTGGGCGGCGTAGTTGGCTGCGGCGGTGATGTTGGCGACCGGGTCGGTGGAGCTGTTGGCGGTGCCGGCGACGTGGAATGCCTTGAACGTGGGGTCGATGACCTGGAGCAGGCCCTTGGAGGGGGTGCCGTTCTTGGCGTTGACGTCGTAGTTGTTCTGGGCGTTGGGGTTGCCGCTGGACTCGCGCATGATGTTGCGGTGCAGGCCCTCGTAGGTGCCCGGAATGCCCTTGGCCTTCATGACGGCCAGGGACTGCTTGATCCAGCCGTCGAGGTTGTTCGCCCCGTCCTTGGCACCGGCGGGGCCGGCGGCCTTGGAGGCG
>NZ_BDJC01000099.1 GCF_002005565.1 Streptomyces sp. JHA26
ATCGCCCTCATCCCGGTGCCAGACGCTCCCGTCGTCGCGGAGCCATTGCGCGGCAAGTACGTCGCGCACGTCCGCATCGCCCACACCGGCCCCGCCGACGAGGGCGAGCGGCTGGTCGCCCCGCTGAGGGCGGTCGCCCCGCGCCTGCTGGAGACGCTCGGCGAGATGCAGTACACGGACAGCGCGGCGATCCACAACGACCCTCCCATGCCGATGCCCTGGTACGCGGAGGACGCCCTGCTGGACGACTTGGCCCCGTCCGACGTGTCCACCATCCTCAAGACCGTGGGCCCCGACGCCCCCGTGATGTGTGTCACCGAAGTGCGTCACCTCGGCGGCGCCCTCGCCCGGCCACAGGGCGCGCCCAACGCGATCGGCCACCGCGACGCGCGGTACCTGCTGTACGTGCTGTCGCCGCTCATGGGGCCGTTCACCCCGCAGACCGTGCGTCCCGTGCAGCGGCAGCTCTTCGACGCGGTCGCGCCCCGGACCCGGGGCCGGTTCCTCAACTTCATGGGCATCGGGGAGAACGCCGGCCCCGAGCAGGTCCGTACGGCCTACGACGCGCCGACGCACGAGCGGCTGACCCGCCTGAAGGCCGTCCACGACCCCTCCAACACCTTCCGCGCGAACTACAACCTGCCACCGGCGTCTGCCGCGGACGTCTAGGTCCGGGCATCCGGCGTCCACTGCGGCGGTCCCTCCCCCTGGACCGCCGCAGTGGCGATCACCCGCGGCTCACCGCCACGCGAGATGGGATGAAGCACAGCGATGTCTGACACGCCGTACCCGCTGGACCCCACCGGGAGTGCGCTCGCGGCCGAGGCCGCGACCCTCCGCGCGAAGGGGGCGGCCACGCTCGTGGAGCTGCCCGGCGGGGTGGTCGCCTGGTCGGTCACCCGGCACGACTCGGTCAAGCGGCTGCTCACCGACTCCCGTGTCTCCAAGGACCCCCGGCAGCACTGGCCCGCGTTCCGCGACGGCGAGATCACCGCCGACTGGCCGTTGTATCCCTGGGTGTCCGTGGAGAACATGCTCACGGCGTACGGCGCCGACCACTCGCGGCTGCGGCGGCTGGTCGCGGGCGCGTTCACGGCGCGCCGCACGAAGTCGCTGGAGCCGGCCGTCACCGAGGCGGTCGAGGAAACGCTGGAGCGGCTGTCCGCGCTGCCTGGGGGCGAACCCGCCGACCTGCGGGCGGAGTTCACCCATCCGCTGCCGTTCCGGGTGATCTGCCGACTCTTCGGGGTCCCCGACGACACCGGTGCGGCGCTGATGCGGATGATGGACGACTTCTTCCGCGACCCCGGCACCATCGAGGACATCCAGGCCCGCGGCCGGACCATGTACGAGGTCCTCGCCGACCTGGTCGCCCTCAAGCGCTCCCGGCCCGGGGACGACCTGACCTCCGCGCTGATCGCCGTACGGGACGACGACGGCGAGCGGCTCGGCGAGCAGGAACTCGTCGACACCCTGATGCTGATGATCGGGGCGGGACACGAGACCACCGCGAACCTGCTGGGCAGCGCGATCATCGAACTGCTCTCCCGTCCCGAGCGGCTCGACGCGCTGCGGACGGGCCGGACGACCTGGCCGGACGTGATCGAGGAGACGCTGCGGCTGCACGGCCCGGTCGCGCACATGCCGCTGCGGTTCGCGGTGGAGGACATCCAGCTGGCCGAGGTGACGATCCGGCGGGGCGACGCGATCCTCGTCTCCTACACGGCGGCCGGCCAGGATCCCGCCCAACACGGCCCGGACGCCGGGGAGTTCGATCCCTCCCGTGAGCGTCGGGAGCACCTGGCGTTCGGGTACGGCGTGCACCACTGCCTCGGTGCGCCGCTGGCCCGCATGGAGGCGGGCCTGGCGTTGCCCCGGCTCTTCGCGCGCTTCCCCGCGATGCGACTGGCCCGGCCCCGCGAGGAGATCCCCGGCTCGGGCTCCTTCATCGCCAACGGCCCCCGCGTCCTGCCGGTGTGGCTGCACGGCACGCGATCCTGACGGTCGTACGGCCCGTGGTGACCGGCCGGCGCTGGTGCGGGCGCGCAAGAGGCGGCCGTCACCCGGGATCCCGACCCGTCACCGTCGGCGAGCCGCCACGGGACCGGCGCCCACGGCGTCGCCACCGCCCGCTCGGACCCCGCGCGGGAGACGGCCCTCGCAGCCGGACCCGGCGGACCGTGCGCCCCTCTCCGCCGCCCTTCCGTCCTCCCCCGCCGCTCCCGCCTCACGACTCCACCTCCACATCCGCCTCACCGCTCCACCTCCACATCCGCCTCACCGCTCCACATCCACATCCGCCTCACCGCTCCACATCCGCATCGGCCTCACGCCTCCGCCTCCGCCTCCGCCTCCGCCTCCGCCTCCGGTGGACGATCCCCCGGCCGTGGTCCAGCCACGCCCGGCACCAGCCGCCCGGCCCGCTCCGTCGTCCGGAGCCCCCGCCCTCTCGCATGTCCGCTCTCTCAGGAGGACCGCCCATGCACCATCGGCTCTTCACATCCGAATCCGTCACCGAGGGCCACCCGGACAAGATCGCCGACCAGATCAGCGACGCCGTCCTCGACGCCGTCATCGCCCGGGACCCGGCGGCACACGTCGCCGTGGAGACCATGATCACCACCGGCCAGGTGCACCTCGCCGGCGAGTTGTCGACCTCCGCCTGGGTCGACATCGCCGCGCTGGTCCGCCGTACCGTCCTGGACATCGGCTACGACCAGTCGGCCAAGGGGTTCGACGGCGGCTCCTGCGGGGTCTCGGTGTCGCTGGGAACCCAGTCCCCCGACATCGCCCGGGGTGTGGACACCGGCGGGGCCGGCGACCAGGGGCTGATGTTCGGGTACGCCTGCGACGAGACCCCTGCGCTGATGCCGCTGCCGGCCCAGCTGGCGCACGCTCTGGCGCGCCGGCTCGCCGGCGTCCGCAAGGACGGCACGCTGCCCTATCTGCGTCCGGACGGCAAGACACAGGTCACCGTCGCCTACGAGGCGGACCGTCCGGTCCGGCTGGACACGGTGGTCGTCTCCTCGCAGCACGCCGCCGAGATCAGTCTGGAGGGAATGCTGGCCCCGGACATCCGTGAACACGTCGTGGAACCGGTGCTCAGGGCGTTCGCGGAGGACGGGGTGAAGCTGGACACCGACGGCCACCGCCTCCTGGTGAACCCGACGGGACGGTTCGAGATCGGCGGTCCCATGGGCGACGCGGGGCTCACCGGTCGCAAGATCATCATCGACACCTACGGCGGCATGGCCCGCCACGGCGGCGGCGCGTTCTCCGGCAAGGACCCCTCCAAGGTGGACCGTTCGGCCGCCTACGCGATGCGCTGGGTGGCCAAGAACGTCGTCGCGGCGGGTCTCGCCCGCCGCTGCGAGGTGCAGGTCGCCTACGCGATCGGACGGCAGGAGCCGGTCGGCCTCTTCGTGGAGACCTACGGGACCGCCACGGTGCCGCAACACCGTATCCAGGCGGCCGTCGCCGAGGTCTTCGACCTCACTCCCGGCGGAATCATCAGCGCCCTGGACCTGATCCGCCCGGTGTACGCGGGCACCGCCGCCTACGGGCACTTCGGCCGCGAACTGCCCGGGTTCACCTGGGAACGCACCGACCGGGTCGAGGCGCTCCGGATCGCGGCGGGGCTCTGACGTGGCCGGCACCGGCACGCGGATCGCGGTCACCGGCTCCATCGCCACCGACCATCTGATGACGTTTCCGGGGCGGTTCACGGACAGCCTGCTCAGCGGCCGGCTGCACCAGGTGTCGCTCTCCTTCCTGACCGACCGGCTGGAGGTGCGGCGTGGCGGGGTGGCGGCCAACGTATGCTTCGGGCTCGGGCAGTTGGGCCTGCGCCCGCTGCTGGTCGGCGCCGCCGGCGCCGACTTCGCCGAGTACCGGTCCTGGCTGGAGACGCACGGTGTCGACACCGGCGGCGTACGGATCAGCGCCTCGTTGCACACCGCCCGCTTCGTCTGCACGACGGACCGCGACGAGAACCAGATCGCCACGTTCTACGCCGGGGCGATGGCCGAGGCGCGGCAGATCGACCTGTGCGAGGTACTGGCGGGGGCCGCGGAGACCGATCTGGTCCTGGTGGGGGCGGACGACCCCGCGGCCATGCTGCGGCACACCTCCGCCGCTCACCGGATCGGCGTCCGGGTGGCGGCCGACCCGTCGCAGCAACTGCCCCGGCTCGACCGGGCGGAGGCGCGCGCCCTGGTGGACGCCTCGCACGTGCTGTTCACCAACGAGTACGAGGCGGCACTCCTGCTGGAGCGGACCGGGTGGACGGAGCGGCAGCTGCTGGACCGGGTGGGGACCTGGGTCGTCACCCGGGGCGCGGAGGGCGTCGTCGTCCGCCGTGCCGACGGGACCAGGCTGACGGTGCGGGCCGTCCCGGTGGCGCGGGTCGAGGATCCGACCGGCGCGGGCGACGCCTTCCGCGCCGGCTTCCTCGCGGGTCTCGCCTGGCGCTGGCACTACCGCAGAGCGAGCCAGCTGGGCTGCGCCATGGCCGCAGCGGCCGTGGAGTCCGCGGGAACGCAGACCTACCGACTGCACATGTCCGACGTGCTCGACCGGCTCGACCGCGGCTACGGCAGCGCGGTGGCCCGAGCGGTCGAGCCCTTGCTGACGGAGACCGTGTGACGACCTTCATCCAGGCCGCTGCCGCGGCGGAGAGCGAGCGGCCCGGCAGGGCCGAGACCCTGTCGACCGTCGAGGGCGAGCCGGCCATCCCGGAGAAGAACCGCTTCTTCTTCGACCATCCGCTGGATCACGTACCCGCGATGCTGCTCCTCGACTCCATCCTGCGGGCCGCCGGACAACTGCACCGGCCGGGAGACTGGGAGCCGACGGCCCTGCGGATGCGATTCGACCGCTTCTGCGAGAAGAGCCCGCCGCCCCGGCTGCGCGTCGAGTCGGTGCCCGCCCCGGGCGGAGCACGGCTGCTGGACGCGCTCGTGCTCCAGTCCGGGGCGGCCGTCTGCCGGGCGGAACTGCGCCTCGAACGCCCCCGGTCCGCGCCCCGGCCCACCACCGAGGTGCCGATCGGACCCCCGACCGGGCCGGCCGACCCGCGTCTGGTGCACAAGCGGTGCCGCGAACGCGTCCTGGTCGGTCCGCTGCACGACACGGGAGCGGGAGCCTTCACCACGCGGGCGCTCGCGCCGGCCGACCACCACGCCCGCGCCGTCCACCCGCTGACCCTGCTCGTCGAGACCGCCCGGCAGGCCGCCACGATGGTCAGCCACACGGCCTGGGGGACACCGCTGGACCAGCGGTTGATCGTCGGCTCCCTGGAGGTGTCCCTGCCGGCGGACGGCCTCTGGCCGCACCGCCTTGTGCTGCGCTGCCACCCCCGCCGCGCGCACCGCCGCCACGAGAGCGTCGTCTGCGAACTGCTGCACGGGGGCACGCCCCGCGGGCGTATCGCCTTCACCGGCCGTACCGTGCCGCCCGCCGCCTACCGGCGGCTGCGGGCGGGCGCCTCCCGCACCACGGCCGCGCACCGGGGTGAGGCCCGGTGAGCGTCAGCGCGGTGCGGCGGTTCCCCGCGATCCTCTTCGCGGTCGGCACCTGCGCCGCCACCGGGGGTCTGGTCCGTGCCCTCGCGGCGGGGCCCGGCCGGGCCCCGGGCATGGCGGCCGTACTGATCGCCGCCTATCTGGGCTGGGTGTTCCTCGAGGTGCGGGTCAGCTTCCGGACCGCCGGGGAGCCGGCCTCGGAAGACGACCGGGGCAGCGAGCTGCTGTACGGTCTCGCCCGCCTCGCCACAGTGCTCGCGGCGGTGTACGGGCCGCTGCCGCGCGCGCCCTGGCAGCCCTGGATGCTGGTACCGGCGGCCCTGCTGTCGGCCGGCGCCGCGCTGCGGCTGCTGTCCATTCGCGCCCTCGGCCGCTTCTACTCGCACCGGGTGCGCACGGTCGAGGGCCACCGGATCGCCGACGGCGGCCCCTACCGGCTGCTGCGGCACCCGGCCTACGCGGGCATGCTCCTGGCCCATCTCGGGCTGGTGTCCTTCTTCTGCAACCCCGTCAGCGTGGTGCTGCTCCTCGGGGCCTTCCTGCCGGCGATCGTGTACCGGATCCGGGTGGAGGAACGGATGCTGTACGCCGTCGAGGGCTACCGGGCCTTCGCCCTGGGCCGCAAGCGGCTCGTGCCGTTCGTATGGTGAGCGCGCCCCGCTCCCCGGCCCCCCATGTGGCGCTGACCGGAGCGACCGGCTACACGGGCCGTGCCTTCCTGCGGCGGGTGGCGGCCCTCCCGCAGTCCTGGCGGGTGACCGCGCTGGTCCGCTCCCCTCTCGCCCAGCCCCCACCCTTCGTCCGGCAGGTGGTCGGCGAGCTGCCGGACGAGCTGCCCGAGGCGTTCCCGCCGCGGGACGCCACCGTGCTGGTACACCTGGCGTCGGAGCACCGGGAGACCGACCGGGCACGGCTGCAGGCGGTCAACGTCGACGGGACCCGCGCAGTCCTGGACCGGCTGCCGCCGTCGGTACGGAGCGCAGTGCACGGCAGCTCCATGTCCGTCTACGGGCAGGGCGCCCAGGAGTACGTCGCCGAAAGCGCGCCGCCCGCGCCGGCGACCCCGCTCGCGCGGACCCGGCTCGCCGCCGAGCGGCTCGTCCTGGAGGCGATGCGCCGGCGCGACGGCGGCGCCTACATGCTGCGGCCGCGTTTCCTGCCCGGAGCCGAGGACCCCTCCTTCCTGGCCCTGGCGACCGCGCTGCGGGCCATGCCGCTGCGGCTGGCGCCCGACCAGGTCCGGCTGAGTGTGATGGACGTCGACGACTACGCGGAGGCGATCGTCCGCCTCGTGGCCCGGGCCCACAACAGCGCGCTGGGGGGCACTGCCGTGCGACGGGTGCTCAACGTCGCGTACCGGAAGCCCCTCACACTGCGGGAGCTGTTCGACATCGCGCCGCCGCCCGCCCGGGCCCCGGTCCGGCTGCTGCCGCCGCAGACCGTGATCCGGGCCGCCGCGCTGCTGCCGGGGCACCGGGCACGGCGGCTGGCCACCTTCCTGGAGCTGGCCACCCGCTCCCACTGGGCCGACGTCCGCGCCCTGGAACACGAGATCGGCTCCGACCTCACCGCCAAGTCGCCGGCCGCGGTGCTGCGCGCCCGCCGGGGAGAAGCGAACGAAAGGTGACCCTGATGATCGAGACGCTGCACGACCCGCTGCGGCCCGCACAGGTCGGCTGGAAGTTCGCCCGGCTGAAAGTGCTGCACGACGCGGGCGTGCGGGTGCCGCCGCTGTTCTGCCTGACCGGAGACGCCTACCGGCGTGCCGTGGGCCCGCTCACCGCCCGGATCGACGACGTGCTCGACCGTGTCGATCCCGGGGACTGGCACACCCTGCGGGAGGCGAGCGCACGGATACGTGCCCTGGTCGAGGGCGTGGGCCTGGACGCAACGACCCGTACCGCGCTGCGGGAGGCGGTGGAGCGGTGGTTCCCCGGCTCGGACACCCTGCTGGCGGTCCGGGCGTCAGTGCTCGCCGGGTGCTCGGACCGGGGGGAGGACTCCGCCGACCATCCGTTCGCCGGAATGAGCGACAGTTTCCTCTACGTCCGTGCCGAGGACGTGGCGGAGACGGTGCTGCGGTGCTGGTCCTCGGCGTTCTCCCCGGAGTCCCTGCTGTATCGGCGGCGGCAGGGACTGTCCACGCGCGGACTCGCCGTCGCGGTCGGCGTCCAGGAGATGGTCCTCGGGGAGCGCTCGTTGGTGATGTTCACGGCCGACGCGGCGACGTACGCCCGCCGTACGGTGATCAGCGCCGGCTGGGGCATCGGCGAGGGCGTTGTGCAGGAGAGGACCGCCACCGACCACTTCTTCGTGACCCCCGGCACCGACCGCGTGGAGCGGACGGTCGCCTTCAAGCCCACCATGCTCGCCCTGGACGCGGAGCGCGGGCACGGGATCGTGGAGGTCGAGGTTCCCAAGGAGCGGCGCGACGGGCCGGTCCTCTCCGACGAGGAGGTGGTGCTCCTCGCGCGGCTCGGCCGCCGGATCGAGGACCTCTTCGGCGCGCCCCAGGACATCGAGGCCACCCTCACCGCCGACGGGATCGTGCACGTGGTGCAGTCCCGGCCCATCGCCATGGAGCCGGCCCGGCACCGCGTGTGGAGCAACGCCAACGTCTCGGAGAGCTTTCCGGGCACCACGACGCCGATGACGTACTCGGTGGCACGGCGGTTCTACGCCCTGCTCAACCACGACTACCTGCGCCGGTGCGGGGTCGACGAGCGCCAGCTGGAGGAGGTGGCCGACTGCACCGGCCGACTGCTCGGCTATCTCGACGGACGGATCTACCACAACATCACCTCCTTCACGGCGATGCTGTCGGCCCTGCCGATGTTCGAGGGGCTGCGCCGGGACTGGGAGCGGCTCGTGGCGGAGCTGGACACCGTGTACCACGAGCCCGCCCGGCCGCCCGCCGGCCGGGCCGAGCGGCTGCGCCGGCTCGGTTCGCTCGCGGCCGGCTGGACCCGCGCGGGCCGCAACCTCGTCACGCTCCCGCGTGACTTCTCGGCGTTCGAACGGGCCTGGCAGCGGCTGCTGCGGGACAAGCGCGGATCGGCGCAGATGCCGGGCCGTCACCCGCTGGTGCTGGTCGCGGACTTCCGCGAGGTGTGGCGTGCGGCGGCCCGGATGTGGGGCGTGACCCTGATCAACTACCAGTTCATGGTGCTGTACCACAAGGTGATCGAGCAGCTGCTGGAGCGATGGGGCGTCACCGACCAAGACGTCCTCTTCAGTCAGTTGCTGTGCGGAGGACCGCAGTTGCGCGGAGCCGAGATCGCGCTCGGGGCGGTACGGCTCGGGGAGCTGGTGCGCGACGACGAGCAGCTGCTCGCCCGGTTCACCGAGGCCGACCCCCACGCGCTGTGGCGGGAACTGGAGTCCGGGCGGCTGCCGGCGGACTTCGCCGCGGCGGTCCGCACCCATCTGCGCCGGTACGGGGACCGGGGCATCGAGGAGCTGAAGCTCGAACAGCCCAATCCGCGGGACACCCCCTGGGAACTGCTCAAGGTGGTCCGGCAGTACGCCCTGTCCGGCGTGCGCGTGGCGGACCTGGAGCGCAGCGAGTGGGCCGAGCGGGCGGAGGGCGAGGAGCGCCTGCGACGGCTGCTGCCGCGGCGGCCCCTGGAGCGCGGGCTGCTGCTGTTCCTGTTCGACCGGCTGCGCACGCACCTGTACTACCGGGAGGCGGGCCGGTACATGCGCAGCGAACTGTTCGGCTATACCAAGCAGGTGATCGCGGTGCTCGGCGCGGACCTGCACCGGCGTGGTGTGCTCGCCGACCCGGCGGACGTCTTCCTGCTCGACCTGGACGAGCTGTTCGGGTTCGTCGACGGCTCGGGCACCACCCACGACCTGGCCGGCCTGGTGGAGGTCCGGCGACGCGACGGGGAGCGGGCGCGGCGGCTGACGCCGGCCCGGGAGTTCGCCACGGGCGACGTGGTGGGCACGTCGGTGCCGCACGTCGAGGAGCCGGCCGTGGCCTGCGCCGGGCAGGAGGTCCTCAGCGGGCTCGGCTCCTGCCCGGGGAGGGTCCGCGGCCGGGCGCGGGTGGTCCTCAGCCCGGCGCTGGGCGAGGAACTGGCGCCGGACACGATCCTGATCGCCCGGGAGACCGATCCCGGCTGGCTGTACCTGATGCTGGCGGCGCGGGGGATCGTGGTGGAGCGCGGCTCCCTGCTGTCGCACACGGCGATCACCGGCCGGAAGTTCGGCATCCCGACGATCGTCGGCGTACCCGGCGCGACGGCCCGGATCGCGGACGGCAGCCTGATCGAGATCGACGGGGCCGACGGCCGGGTGCGGGTGCTGGAAGAGGCGGCGCCGTGACGGCGTTGGCTGTCTTCGGCAGGTTCTTCCTCACCCGCTTCCCGCTCGCCCGGTACAGCATCTACGTGTTGCTCCTGCCTGCGGCCGTGCAGAGCACCCTGGCCACGCGGGACACGCCGGGCGGTCCGCTCGGACCCGCCCGGGCCGGTCATGTGGCGGGGTTGGCGGGGCTGTTGTGCGTGCTGCTCTTCATGCGGGTCGTGGACGAGATCAAGGACCTCGACTACGACCGGGTGTTCAACCGGGACCGGCCGCTCGTCACCGGCGAGGTGTCGCTCGCGGCCGCCCGGACCTACCTGGCGGGTTCGGCCGCGCCGGCGCTGGTGTCGGCGGCTGCCGCCGGGCCGGGACCGGTCGCGGCGGCAGCCGCGATCATGGCCTACAGTCTCTTCCTGCTGGGCCTGGAACGCCTCTCGCCGCGGTTCCGGGACGCGATGTGGGGGAACATCGTGGTGACCGTCCAGCTCAAGACCGGTGTGCTTCTCTACGCCGTGCTGCTGGCCCGTACGGCGGGCGCCGCCGCACCCGCCGGCCCGTCGGCCCTGACCGTGTCGGCCTTCCTCCTCGCCTATGTGTCGTGGGAAGTGGCCCGCAAGACGGTGCGCGAGCCGTTCGCCCGGCCCGGCGAGAAGCTGTACTCCACAGCGGTCGGTGCCACGGCGAGCGTGGCGGTGGCCGCGGTGCTGCTGCTGGCGGCCTGCGGGTGCCGGGTGGCCGTGGCCGCGTCCTGGCAGTCCTGGGGGACGGGGTGGCAGTGTGCGTTCCTCCTGCCGCCGACGGCCTTGGCCTGGGGCTGGGTCCGCCTGCGGCGCGGTGGGGAGCGGTACGCGCCCGGCGGGCCCGCGCTGCTGGCGTACGTCGTCTTCCTCGCCGTACCGGTGGCGCACTGGGCCGCCACCGGCCGCCCGGTGGCATGACGAGCCGCCTCCCCGGCCGGGCCCGGGCCGATGCGGCACCGGTACGGCGGACGCCCCGGTCAGGGCCCGGTGCCGCACCCGTCAGGCCGGATGTTGTGGTTGACCCGGAAGGTGTTGGCCAGGTCGTGCAGGGCCTTGAGACGGGTCAGGCGCTCATGGACGCCAGTGTCGTACAGGGTGGGGACGCGGTCGGCGGACAGGGGGCGTCCCGCGCCGTAGACGAAGTTGCCGCTGAGGCCGGTGGCGCGGGGCGAGACCGCCGTGAGCAGCTTGTCGTGCACGGGTCCGACCTCGTCCGGGCTCCATGGCCCCACCGGGGACAGCACCCTCAGGAGGTACGCGGCGTCGCGGTGGCCGATGGCGTTGGGCGCGCCCTGCGGCCGGGCGAGGGCGCCGCCGAGGTGGCGGATGTCGACGACGCACATCACGGGTGCCCGCGGGCCGGCGAGTTCGACGACGGCCCGCAGGTCGGCCGGGGCGAGTGAGCGCAGGTAGGCGTTGTCGCCGGCGTAGCCGTGCGGACGGACGGGGTCGTCGAAGACCGAACCGGACGCGGTGTACGGCATGTCGCGCAGCCCGTCCGTCAACCGGGGGGCGGCCGCCTTCAGTGGCGCGACCAGCCTGCGCCCCTCCGTGACGCTCCCGGCGTGGGCGATGCGGACGTGTGCGACGTACCTGCCGCGCAGCGGCTCGGGCACGGACGGCACGTGGGGGTGGATCATCAGTCCGAC
>NZ_BDJC01000100.1 GCF_002005565.1 Streptomyces sp. JHA26
CCGGCGGGCGCGGCGGGACGCGGGGGAGGAAGCGGCCGGGTCGTGTCGCCGGGGGGTGGGGTCGAGGGGCGTGGGGGGAGGGAGGCGCGGCGTGCTTCCGTGCTCATGCACCCCCCGTTTCCTCGGGCCCGGGCCGGTCGTCCGGCGCGGGCCGGCCTTGCTCCTGCCCGGGCCCGGAGCGGACGGGCCGTCCCGGGCACGCATACCCGCACGGGCGGACCGCCATCCCGGCGCGGGCCCGGGGCCCTGCCGCCCGGACCGCTCCGCCGTGCGTGCGCGTCACTCTACGGCGTGCCCCCGCCCGGAGGTGAACCAGTCCGCGCGCCGGTGGCATTGGCCCGGAACGTCCCCCTACCCTGCGGTAATCCCGTCTGGCAGGCTGCGTCCATGACCGCGCGCGCCGTCGACCGGGCCCGTTACGACCGGGCCACCGCCCATCTGGACGCTCCCCTGGCGATCGTGGACCTGGAGGCCTTCGACGCCAACGCGGACGACCTGGTCCGCCGGGCCGGCGGGAAGCCGATCCGGGTCGCCAGCAAGTCCGTACGCTGCCGTGCCCTGCTCGAACGCGTCCTGGCCCGGGACGGGTTCGCGGGCGTCATGTCCTTCACGCTGGCCGAGTCCCTGTGGCTGGCGCGCTCCGGGTTCGAGGACGTGCTGCTCGCCTATCCGTCCGCGGACCGCGCCGGGTACGCGGAGCTGGCCTCCGATCCCGAGCTGGCCTCCGCCGTGACCGTGATGGTCGACGACCCGGCGCAGCTGCGGTTCATCGACGCGGCCCGGGACGGCGGCCGGGAGGTGGTGCGGGTCTGCCTGGAGCTGGACACCTCGCTGCGGCTGTTCGGCGGGCGGGTGCGGGTGGGGGCGCGGCGGTCCCCGCTGCACTCCCCCGCACAGGTCGCCGACCTGGCCCGGACGGTGGCCCGGTGGCCGGGGTTCGAGGTCGTCGGCGTCATGGCGTACGAGGGTCATGTGGCCGGGGTCGGGGACGCGGTGGCGGGTCGGCCGCTGCGGTCGCGGGCGGTGCGGCTGATGCAGGCCGCCGCCCGGCGCGAACTCGCCGAGCGGCGCGCCGCGGTGGTGCGGGCGGTGCGGGCCGTGGTGCCCGGCCTGGAGTTCGTCAACGGCGGCGGCACGGGCAGCGTGCAGCACACCGCCGCGGAGGACGCGGTCACCGAGATCGCCGCCGGCTCCGGGCTGTACGTGCCGCGGCTGTTCGACAACTACACGTCGTTCAGCGGGCGTCCGGCGGCCCTGTTCGCCCAGCCCGTGGTGCGGCGGCCCGGCGTCGGTGTGGTGACCGTGCTCGGCGGTGGCTACCCGGCCTCCGGCGCGGCCGGCGCCGACCGGCTCCCGGTGCCGTACCTGCCCGAGGGGTTGCGCTACGACCCCCAGGAGGGCGCCGGCGAGGTGCAGACGCCGCTGCTGGGCTCCCCCGCGGACGACCTGCTGATCGGCGACAAGGTGTGGTTCCGGCACGCGAAGGCCGGCGAGCTGTGCGAGCGGTTCGACGCGCTGCACCTGGTGGAGGGGGACGCGGTGACGGCGACGGTGCCGACGTACCGGGGCGAGGGACGCACCTGCCTGTAGGTCAGGCCGAGGGGCCGATGCCGCTGCCCACGCCGCCGCCCGTGCCCGCGTCGCCGACGGGCCGGATGCCCTTGGTGATCCGGTCCATGTCGGCGAGCGGCGGTCCGTCCTCGCCGGCGTCGAAGACGTAGCGGACGAGGATCGGGGACTCGGTGCCGACGGTGGACGGGAACGCCATCGACTGCACGTAGCCGCCGGGGCCCTCGGCCGTCGTCACCCGCCAGCGCACGTAGTACCCGGCGCGTCCGGCGACCGCGACCGCCCCGGATGCGACGACCTCGTGGGACTCGATGCCGCCGAAGGGCTTGCCGCCGAGTTCGTCGCGGTCGTAGGCGTCGTCGGCCGCGTCCTCGATGTCCTGCTCGGCGAGGGTCCTGGGGGAGGTCTCGGCGGTCGCGGTGACCGTGCGGGAGACGACGAGGCCGTGCCGGCACACGCCGCCGTCGCCGGGGCAGTCGTAGGTGCCGTCCGTGGTCATCACGACGTCGTCCCCGGGGACGTGCTGCGGGCGCACCCAGCCGGCCGGCAGCGGGAAGGTGATGCCGTTGAGCTGGTCCTCGACGACGGTGGGGTCGTCCGTGGAGGACGCGGAGGGGGTCGGCGACGCGGTCCGCGGTGCGGGGGCCGCGGAGGTCGGCGGGGTCCGGGCCGTCGCGCCCGTGTCGTCGTCCTCGCCGAGGAGGACGACGCCCGTGGCGATCGCCGCGACCAGGGCGGTCGCGGCGGCGGTGAGGGCGGCGGCCTTCGCGCGCCGGCCGCCGCCGCCCGGTCGCCGTCCCGGGCCGCCGCCCGTGGCCGGCGGCCCGGCCGGTGGCTGCGGGGGCGACGGCAGGGGCGGTCCGAAGCCCTCGGGCGCGCGCCGGTGCCCGGTCCAGGCGGTGCCGTCCCACCAGCGTTCCCGGTGCGGGGCGGACGGGTCGCGGTACCAGCCGGGCGGAGGCGTCATGCTCATCCCGGCACTGTAGGACGAGGGGCCGGGCGGTCTACAGCGGTGTGACGTACGCCCCGGAGATCCCGCCGTCCACCAGGAAGTCGGTGGCGTTGACGAAGGAGGAGTCGTCGCTGGCCAGGAACGCGACGGCGGCGGCGATCTCCTCGGCCCGGGCGAAGCGGCCGAGGGGGATGTGGACGAGCCGGCGCGCCGCCCGCTCCGGGTCCTTGGCGAACAGTTCCCGCAGCAGCGGGGTGTCGACCGGGCCGGGGCACAGGGCGTTGACCCGGATGCCCTCCCGGGCGAACTGCACGCCCAGCTCCCGGGACAGGGCGAGGACGCCGCCCTTGGAGGCCGTGTACGAGATCTGGCTGGTGGCGGCGCCCATGCGCGCGACGAAGGATGCGGTGTTGATGATCGAGCCCCTGCCCTGGCGCCGCATGTGGGGGATGGCGGCCTTGCAGCACAGGTAGACGGAGGTGAGGTTGACCTCCTGGACGCGTTTCCACGCCTCCAGGCCGGTCTCCAGGATGGAGTCGTCGTCGGGCGGGGAGATGCCGGCGTTGTTGAAGGCGACGTCGACGCTGCCGTAGGTGTCGTACGCCGTCCGGAACAGCGTTTCGACCTGCTCGGGGTCGGTGACGTCGGCCCGGACGAAGAGGCCGCCGGTCTCCTCGGCCGCCGCCTCGCCCCTCGTCTCGTCCACGTCGCCGCAGACGACGTGCGCGCCCTCGGAGGCGAGCCGGCGGGCGGAGGCGAGGCCGATGCCGCTGCCGGCTCCGGTGACGACGGCGGTACGGCCGACGAGCCTGCGGCAGACGGTGTCCTCGGTGGCTTCGGTCACTGTGCGGGGCCCTCCGTGCTCGTCGGGACGTTGCTGAGGAAGACGTTCTTGGTCTCGGTGAAGGCGGTCAGCGCGTCCGGGCCCAGCTCGCGGCCCAGCCCGGACTGCTTGAACCCGCCGAACGGCGTCCAGTAGCGGACGCTGGAGTGGGAGTTGACGGACAGGTTCCCGGCGCGCACGGCGCCCGACACGCGCAGGGCGCGGCCGACGTCCCGGGTCCAGAGCGAGCCGGACAGGCCGTAGTCGGTGGCGTTGGCCAGGCGGATCGCGTCGGCCTCGTCCTCGAAGGGCAGGACGACGGCGACGGGGCCGAAGACCTCCTCGACGGCCACGCGTGCCCGCGGGTCGACGCCGGTGAGGACGGTGGGCGGGAACCAGAAGCCGGGGCCGCCCTCGGGGGCCTTGCCGCGGATGCCGTCGGCGTCGTCGGGGACGTGGGAGCGGACGCGGTCGAGCTGGGCGCGGGAGATCAGCGGGCCCATGTCGGTGTTCTCGTCGGCCGGGTCGCCGACGCGGACGGACTCGATCGCGGGGGCGAGGAGGCCGAGGAAGCGGTCGTACACCGTCCGCTGGACGAGGATGCGGGTGCGGGCGCAGCAGTCCTGGCCGGCGTTGTCGAGGAAGGACATGGGGGCGGCGGCCGCGGCGGCCTCCAGGTCGGCGTCGGCGAAGACGATGTTGGGGCTCTTGCCGCCGAGTTCGAGGGTGACGGGTTTGAGGAGGGCCGCGCCCTTGGCCGCCACCTGCCGTCCCACGGCCGTCGATCCGGTGAAGACGATCTTCGCCACGCCCGGGTGTCCGACCAGTGCGTCGCCCGTGACCGGCCCGCGGCCCGGCAGCACCTGGAACAGGCCCTCCGGCAGCCCGGCCTCCAGGGCCAGTCCGGCCAGGCGCAGGGCGGTCAGCGGGGTCGTCTCGGCGGGCTTGAGGAGGACCGCGTTGCCGGCCGCGAGGGCGGGGGCCGTGCCCCAGGCGGCGATCGGCATCGGGAAGTTCCAGGGGGCGATGACGCCGACGACCCCGAGCGGTTCGAGGAGGGTGACGTCGAGGCCGCCGGCGACCGGGATCTGCCGTCCGGTGAGCCGCTCCACTCCCCCGGCGGCGTAGTCGAGCAGGTCGCGCACGTTGCCCGCCTCCCAGCGGGCGTTGCCGACGGTGTGCCCGGCCTCCCGTACCTCCAGCCGGGCCAGTTCCTCCAGGTGCCCGTCGACGGCGGCGGCGAACCGGCGCAGCAGCCGGGCCCGGTCGCCGGGTGCGAGCGCGGCCCAGGCCGTCTGCGCCCGCGCGGCCCGGACGACGGCGGCGTCCACGTCGGCGGCACCGGTGGCGGGGACGGTCGCGAGGACCTCTTCGGTGGCGGGGTTCAGTACGCGGAGCTCGTCGGACAAGGGGGACCTCACAGGCGTTCGAAGGAGCGGCGCAGTTCCCAGTCCGTGACCGCGGCGTCGAAGGCGTCCAGCTCGACGCGCGCCATGTTGCGGTAGTGGGCGACGACCTCGTCTCCGAAGGCGGCCTCGGCGAGGGCGCTGTTCTCCCACAGCTCGGCGGCCTCGCGCAGGGTGGTCGGGACGTGCGCGAAGTCGGCGGCGTAGGCGTTGCCCGGACAGGGGTCGGGCAGCTCCAGGCGCTGTTCGACGCCGTGCAGGCCGGCCGCGACCATGCCGGCCACCGCGAGGTAGGGGTTGACGTCGCCGCCGGGGAGCCGGTTCTCGAAGCGCAGGGAGCGGCCGTGGCCGACGACGCGCAGGGCGCAGGTGCGGTTGTCGTGGCCCCAGGCGACGGCGGTCGGGGCGAAGGAGCCGGGCTGGAAGCGCTTGTAGCTGTTGATGTTCGGGGCGTAGAGCAGCGAGAACTCGCGGAGCGCCGCGAGCTGTCCGGCGAGGAAGTGCCGCATGACGTCGGACATGCCGCCCTCCCGGTCGCCGGGCATGACGCTGTTGCCGTCGGCGTCGGCGAGGGAGAGGTGGATGTGGCAGGAGTTGCCCTCGCGTTCGTTGTACTTGGCCATGAAGGTGAGCGACATGCCCTCCTGGGCGGCGATCTCCTTCGCGCCGGTCTTGTAGACGGCGTGCTGGTCGCAGGTGACGAGGGCCTCGTCGTAGCGGAAGGCGATCTCGTGCTGGCCGGGGTTGCACTCGCCCTTGGCGGACTCGACGGTGAGGCCGGCGCCCGCCATCTCGTTGCGGATGCGGCGCAGCAGGGGCTCGATGCGGCCGGTGCCGAGGACCGAGTAGTCGATGTTGTACTGGTTGGCCGGGGTCAGCGCGCGGTAGTTCGCGTCCCAGGCCTGTTCGTAGGTGTCGCGGAAGACGATGAACTCCAGCTCCGTGCCGACCTGGGCCCGCCAGCCGTGCGCGGCGAGGCGCTCCAGCTGGCGGCGCAGGATCTGGCGGGGCGCGGCGGACACCGGGGAGCCGTCGTTCCAGGCGAGGTCGGCGACGACCAGGGCCGTGCCCTCGTTCCAGGGCAGGCGGCGCAGGGTGGTGGGGTCGGCGAGCATCGCGAAGTCGCCGTAGCCGTGGTCCCAGGAGGACATCGCGTATCCGCCGACGGTGTTCATGTCGGTGTCGACGGCGAGGAGGTAGTTGCAGCCCTCGGTGCCGTGTTCGAGGACCTCGT
This sequence comes from Streptomyces sp. JHA26, assembly GCF_002005565.1. Classification (GTDB taxonomy): domain Bacteria; phylum Actinomycetota; class Actinomycetes; order Streptomycetales; family Streptomycetaceae; genus Streptomyces. Next base: position 5,985 of record NZ_BDJC01000100.1, read on the forward strand.
CGAGGAAGAACCGCGCGGCGAACCGCTTGCCCTGCAGGCGCCCCTGCATGTCGGGGAAGGCCAGGACGACGGTGTCGATGTCACCGCCCGCGACCAGGGCGTGCAGTTCCTCGACCCCGAGCGGGGGTGTGCGGTCCGCCACGGAGGGTCCTCCTTCCGACCGGGACCCATAAGGTATGGGTGGGAACCATTGGTTGGGAAGGGGGCGCGGCCGTATGCCGGAGGGGAACGGGGGGAGCGCGCCGGACCGGCTCACGCCGGTGCTGCGGCCGGTGCGGGCCGGCAACGGCTTCGAGGAGGCGCTGGAGCAGATCCTCCAGGTGGTCCGCCTCGGCCTGGTGCCGGCGGGCGGGCGGTTGCCCGCCGAACGGGAGCTGGCGGAGCGGCTGGGGGTCAGCCGGGTGACGCTGCGCGAGGTCCTGAAGGTGCTCCGGGACCAGGGGCTGCTTCAGGCCCGGCGCGGCCGGTACGGCGGTACGTTCGTGCTGCCCCGCCCGGACACCGGCGGCGCGGACGAGCTGCGGCGCCGGGTGGCCGGGGTGGACCTGGAGGACGTGCTGCGCTTCCGGGAGGTGCTGGAGGTGGGCGCGGCCGGGCTGTGCGCCGCGCACGGGCTGACGGGCGGGCGGGCGGCGCGGCTGCGCGCGGCGCTGGACGCCACGCACGACGCGCCGCCGGCGGAGTACCGGCGGCGGGACACGCTGCTGCACCTCGCCCTCGCGGAGCTGTGCGGCTCGCCGACGCTGGCCGCGCAGTACGCGGCCGTACGGGCGAGCGTGAACGGTCTGCTGGACTGCATCCCGCTGCTGGTGCGCAACCTGGAGCACTCCCAGCGGCAGCACACCGCGCTGGTGGGGGCCGTGCTCGACGGGGACGCGGACGGGGCGCGGGAGATCATGCGGGAGCACTGCGCGGGAACGGCCGCGCTGCTGCGCGGGTTCCTGGCGTGAGGGTCCGCTCCGCGGGGTGCCTCGGGCTGCCGCGAGGGCGGACCGGTCTGCAAGGGTAGGGGTGCGGTTCTTCACCGGGAGGGCGGATGGCGGACAGGCCGCTGATCGGCGTCAGCACGTATCTGGAGTCCCGGGCGCGCTGGGGCGTGTGGGAGCTGGAGGCGGCGCTGCTCCCCGCCGGGTATCCGCGGCTCGTGCAGCGGGCGGGCGGGCTGGCCGCCATGCTCCCGCCGGACGCGCCGGAGCACGCCGCCGCCACCGTGGCCCGCCTCGACGGCCTGGTCGTCGCGGGCGGCCCCGACGTGGAGCCGGCCCGCTACGGCGCCGAGCCCGACCCGCGCACCGGTCCGCCCGCGCGCGCCCGCGACGCGTGGGAGCTCGCGCTCATCGGGGCGGCCCTCGCGGCACGCGTCCCGCTGCTGGGCATCTGCCGGGGCATGCAGCTGCTGAACGTCGCCCTGGGCGGCACGCTCGTGCAGCACGTCGAGGGCCACGCGGAGGCGGTGGGCGTGTTCGGCGGCCACCCGGTCACGCCGGTGCCGGGCACGCGGTACGCCGGGGTCGTGCCGGAGGAGACGTGTGTGCCGACGTATCACCACCAGGCGGTGGACCGGCTCGGCACGGGCCTGATCGCCTCGGCGCACGCGGCGGACGGAACGGTGGAGGCGGTGGAACTGCCGTCCGCCGACGGCTGGGTCCTGGGCGTGCAGTGGCATCCGGAGATGGGCGAGGACCCGCGGGTGATGCGGGCGCTGGTGGACGCGGCGAGAGCGGGCGGGACCGGCTGAGCGGGCCGCGCCCCGCCGCGCGGACTCACCCCCGGGTCAGTGCCAGCAGCTGCCGCGCCGGTCCCGTCGGGCGGTGGCCCGTCGGCCACACGGCGCGCAGGTCGCGCGCCAGGGCGACGTCCGCCACGGGCACGCTGACCAGGCGCCGCGTCGTGAGCTCCTCGCCGACGGCGAGTTCGCTGAGGACCGCCGGACCGGCGCCGCCGACGGCGGCGGCCTTCACCGCGGTGGTCGACGACAGCTCGATCAGGGGACGGGCCAGGCCGCCCAGGGCCGTGTCCAGGACCTGCCGGGTGCCCGATCCCTCCTCCCGCAGGACCAGCGGGGTCGCCGCCAGTTCCGCGGCGGCCAGGGGGCGGCGCCGGCGGGCCCACGGATGGGTGGGTGCCGCCACGACGATCAGGCGGTCGTGGGCGATGACGGCGGAGTCCAGGCCCGCCGGGACGCTCACGCCCTCCACGAACCCGAGGTCGGCCTCGTCGGCGAGCAGCCGCTCCGCCACGGCCGCCGAGTTCCCGGCGAGCAGGGACACGGCGGTGTCCGGCAGCTGGCCGCGCAGGGCGACCAGCCAGCCCGGCAGCAGGTACTCGGCGATGGTCATGCTCGCCGCCACCCGCAGCCGCGAGTCCCGCCGGTCCCGCAGCGCCTGCGCGCCCGCGTCGAAGGCCTCGGCCGCCTCCACGATCCGGCGCGCCCAGTCCGTGACCAGTGCGCCGGCGTCGGTGAGCCGGGAGCCGCGCGGCGAGCGGTCCACCAGGGCCACTCCCAGCTGGCGTTCCATCGAGCGGATGCGGCTGCTGGCGGCCGGCTGGGTGATGCCCAGCTCGCGCGCGGCCCCGCCGAGACTGCCCAGCCGCGCCACCGCCAGCAGCAGCTCCATGGCGCCCAGATCCGGTACCCGGTGCGACAGCGAGCCCGCCACGTGCCGCGCCGGCTCGCCCGGTCCGCCCTCCCCGCCGCCCCTGACACTCCTGCTGCTCATAACCCCAGCTTATGCCCTCATAGGGACATGATCCCTGGTCAGGGGCTCCCGGTGCCGGGACGGTGGGAGCATGGTCACCGCAGCCCAGCCCCTCTCCCCCGCCTCCGCCCCGGTGCGGCCCTTCCCGCTCCTCCGCCATCTCGGTCCGAACTGGTACGCGTGCGTCATGGGCACCGCGGTCGTCGGCACCGCGGGCGCCGCGCTCCCCTGGCAGGTGCCCGGTCTGCGCGCCCTCTGCACCGCCGTCTGGGCGCTGTCGCTCGTCCTGCTGACGGTCCTGCTCGTGGCCCGGTCCCTGCACTGGCGGCACCACCGCGACCAGGCCCGCGCCCATCTGCTGGACCCGGCCGCGGCCCCCTTCTACGGCTGCCTGTCCATGGCCCTGCTGGCGGTCGGCGGCGGCGCCGTGACCGTCGGCCGGGACGTGACCGGTGGGCCGGCGGCGGTCGCCCTCGGTACCGTGCTGTTCACCGCGGGGACGGCGGTCGGGCTCGCGGCGGCCGTGACCGTCCCGTACCTGATGACCGTGCGGCACCGCATCGAACCGGGTGGGGCGAGCCCCGTGTGGCTGCTGCCGCTCGTCGCGCCGATGGTGTCCGCGGCCGTCGGCCCGCTGCTGGTCCCGCACCTGCCGCCGGGTCAGGCCCGGGAGACGCTGCTGCTCGCCTGCGTGGCGATGTTCGGGCTGAGTCTGCTCGCGACGCTGGTGACGCTCCCGGTGATCTTCGGGCGGCTGGTCACGGGCGGTCCACTGCCGCTCGCGCTCACCCCGTCGCTGTTCCTGGTGCTGGGCCCGCTCGGGCAGTCCACGACCGCCGTGGGGAAGTTCGCGGACGTGGCGCCCGGCGTCCTGCCCGGCCCGTACGCCGGAGGGTTCGCCGTGTTCGCCGTCCTGTACGGCGTACCCGTGACGGGCTTCGCGCTGATGTGGCTGGTCCTCGCCGCCGCGCACGTCGTGCGGGCCCGGCCCCGGGGCATGCGCTTCTCGATGACGTGGTGGTCGTTCACCTTCCCGGTGGGCACCTGTGTCACCGGTTGCGAGGCGCTCGCCCGGCGCACCGGTCTGATCGCCTACGACGTGCTCGCCCTCGCCCTGTACGCCCTGCTCGCCGCCGCCTGGACCGTCGCCGCCGTGTGCACCGCGCGCGGCCTGCTCAGCGGCGCGCTGCCCGCAGGGCCGCGCCCAGCAGCCGGGGCGCCTCGGCCAGCGACGGCCCGTACCACGTGAGGCACCGCCCGTCGACGAGGGCGCAGGGCAGGTCGGGGAAGGCCTCGGGTCCGTCGTCGGCGGTGAAGCGGTACGGCTCGTCCGGCAGCACCACGACGTCCGGGCGGGCCGCCCGCAGCTCCTCGACCGGGACCTTCGGGTAGCGCTCGGTGTGGCCGGCGTACAGGTGGTCGACGCCGAGACGGGCGAGCACGTCACCGGCGAAGGTGTCGCGGCCCAGCACCATCCAGGGGCGGCGCCAGACCGGCACGACGGCCGTGGCGCGGCGTTCCGGGACCGGCAGGGCCGACCAGGCCTCCCGGGCCGTCTCCAGCCACCGGGGCCGGGACGGCGCGCCGCAGGCCGTCAGGACCCGGGTGAGCTCCGTGAAGGCCTGCGCGACGGTGCGCACCTCGGTGACCAGGACCTCGACGCCGCCCGCGCGCAGAGCGTCCAGGTCGGGGGCCCGGTTCTCCTCCTCGTTGGCGAGCACCAGGTCGGGGGCGAGGGCGAGGATCCGCTCGACGTCCGGGTTCTTGGTGCCGCCGATCCGGGCGACCTCGAGGCCGGCCGGGTGCGTGCACCAGTCGGTGGCGCCGACCAGGGCGCCCGGGACCGTGCGGGCCACGGACTCCGTCAGGGACGGCACCAGGGAGACGACCCTCACCGCGGCCTCACCGGCGCGGCCGGTGCCGTACGGCCTCGATGTGCTCGGCGACGGCGACGACGATCAGCCGCGTGTCGGGCACCGTCGCCCGCCAGCGGTGCCGCACCCCGCCGGTCAGGTACAGGGTGTCGCCGCGTCCCAGCCGGTAGGCGCGCCCCTCGGCCTCGATCTCCACGGCACCCTCGGTGACGAACATCAACTGGTCGTTGCGGTACTGCAGTTCCCGGCCCGCGTCGTGGTCGCCGGTGAACTCCGAGGCGTGCATCTGGTGGTGTCCGCGCACCAGGGACCGCACCTTGGGCGCGAACCCGGGCTCGGGGTCCTCGGCCCGGACCACGTCCACGCTGCACGCGGGGTCGGCCGCGGCGAGCAGCTCCACGGCGGTGGTGCGCAGGGCGTCGGCCACCTTCTCCAGGGAGCTCTGGCTGGGGCGGGCCCGGTCGTTCTCGATCTGGCTCAGGAAGGGCACGGACAGACCGCTGCGCTCGGCGACGACGGCGAGCGTGAGCTCCAGGGTCCGGCGCCGCCGCCGTACGGCCGCGCCCACTCGAAGGTGCTGGTCTTTGTGGTCGCCCATCGCTCCGGCTCCCTCCTTCGCCCGTCGCCGTCGTACCGCCGTCCCGTGCCGGGGCGCCGTCCTCCCGAGGAGTTCTCTGCACCCTACGCATGTTCGGCAAACCGTTTCATGCGGCCGTCACATCGCTGTCACGGCGCGGTGGCCGGGACCTCACGGTTCTCGCCACGCGACGAGCCGCCCGCTCCGTACGACGGGCGCCTTACCGGTTCAAGGCGCGGGCGGCTCCGCGTGTTCCCGCCGGTCCGCTCCGCCTCCCCGCCCGGGTTCGGGTGGTGGCATGGCGCTCCGTGGTTGTCCGGATCCTATCCGTGTT
>NZ_BDJC01000101.1 GCF_002005565.1 Streptomyces sp. JHA26
GGGGTCGTAGTAGCGGTGGCCCATCTTGTACAGGCCGGTCGGGTCGGCGTACGCACCCGCGTACCGGTACGGCTGCGGGACGGTCTCGGCGGTGGTGCCGCGGGGCAGCCCTGTCGGACCGTACGCGTAGGTGTGGGTGCGCTTGCCGGTGTCGTCGGCGAGGCCGAGGACGTTGCCGGTGGCGCCGGCGGACCGCCACGCCGTGATCCCAGCAGCGCGGTCCGGCGTCGGGGAACACCACGGCACGAGCGGTGGCCACCGGGGCACCGCAGACGGAGCAGGGCCTCATTCGTGGAACCATAACTGTTCCTCCGAAGTTCCCATGAGCCTTATGTGCCCGTTTGAGGTTGCCGTGTGCGACTCAACTCCTGTTACGGCGTTGAATCGTGTAGACGATCGCTACGACCGAAACGGCAACGATGAGGAGGAAGCCGACAATCACTACAAGTTCGGCGCCACCTAAGTTCCCCATCAATTAGAACCTTTCTTCTATCGCAACCAGGAATCTCGACACACCTATCTTCCCATGCTCTTGAGATTCCTGCAGTCATCTTTTTGGACGCCTGGAACGCACACCCGCCCTCACAGCACGCCAGCAAAAGATAATGACGAGCCACATGATGGCCGCGCCGAGTCCGCTGGAAGCCGACCGTCCTACGCTTGCTTCCGTGAACACCAAGGTGCCGATGAAGATAATGATCCCCCAGGACGCGGACACACCGATAATGGCTGAAAGTTCCCGGCTCAAACTCTTCATGCGCCCCTCCTCTGGGCAATTCACTATGCCGATTCCGTCCGTATGCGAAGCCAGGCCGGGAAGGCCTCCAGCCCTGGCTCCGTCGATCCTTCAAACTGCTCCGTCAGAAGCGAGAATCAGAACTTCCAGGCAGCCCAATTGCTCTGACCAGCGACTCCCGGGCTGCCGGCTATGGGCACCACCGGATCAAGTCCGATTCGCTGGTGCGCCAGAAGCACTTCCCACCCAGCTCCTCATCGGCGCACATAGTCCACCAAGATCAGAGATAGGGAGATAACAGCCACTACTGCACCGCATACCTGAACTACCTGAATGCTACGGTGACCGGGTTGCGGAGATCGATTGCTACTCAGTTTGAGCGAAATATCAAAGAACAATCTCGGGAAAACCACGGCCACTATCCCTACGAAAGCTATACTCGCCACGACGGCAATTCCCGCTGCAGTCACAGATTTCTCCTCATGGGATGGGGCCCTCGCAATACCCGACGCGAGGGCCCCAACAGCACAACTAGCTGTTGCTATCCTTTTCCGACTGACTTTAGGATCGTCCCTCCAGCGCCTCCGCCGACAGCGCCGAAAGCAGCGCCCGCAGCACATCCGATTCCGATATCTGTGGCGTCGCCGCCAGCAATTGATTGACCAACCATGCCGCCTACGCATCCACCGATGGCGCCGCCGATCCACGGGTTTCCAGTGACCACAGTTGCGGCAACTGTGACGGCAGTACCCAATGTGAGCCCGATAGCGTCGCCCAGGCTGAATAGCCCGCTCGGATCGGTACGATTGATGGGGTCGCCTTCGGCGTAGAGGTAGGGGTTGGTTTCCTGGCCCGAGGGGTCGGGCTGGGTGAAGCGGCCGAGCGTGGGGTCGTAGTAGCGCGCACCCATCTTGTACAGGCCGGTCGGGTCGGCGTACGCACCCGCGTACCGGTACGGCTGGGGCACTGCCTCGCTCGGCGTCGTCCTCGGCACACCCGTCGGACCGTAGGCGTAGGTGTGGGTGCGCTTACCCGCGTCGTCGGCGAGGCCGAGGACGTTGCCGGTGGCGTCGGTGAGGTAGTAGTAGGACTTCCCCCCAGTCGTCATGGAGTTCAGCGTGCCCGCCGGCTCGCGGATGAACCCGGTGTCCACGCCGTTCGTGGTGGTAGAGGCGAGGCCGAGGGCGGTGTGGTGGAACCAGGTCGAACCCAGCTTGGTTCGCTCGGCGTTGCTGGTTCCGGCGTGGACCAGGTCGTAGGTCTTGCCGCTCGCGGTGATGCCGGCGAGCTGGCTGTAGTCGGTCCAGGATTCGTTCGTGCGGGCGGTGGCGCTCGCGCCGGCGGTTTCGTTGCCGAGCTTGTCGTAGGACCAGCCCGTGGTGGAGCCGTTCTTGCCGCTCAGCTCGCTGGCGTCGTTGTACGTGTACGTGGTGCCGCCGGGGCAGGCGTTCTTGCTGCCGTCCTGGCTGGTGAGGTTGCCGGCCTTGTCGAAGCAGTACAGCCACGACGCCTTCCGCACGCCGGCCGAGTCAGCTTCGAGGGCGTAGGAGAGCCGGTCCTGGGAGTCGTAGGTATAGCTGGTCTTGAGGTTCGTGAGGTTGTCGGTGCGGGTGCGGATCTTGGTGGTGTCCTTGCCCGCACTGGCGTAGCTGTAGGTCAGGTCGACGAAGGTCTGGGTGCCGGAGGTGGTCTTGATGGCCTGCGGGCGGCCGTTGTTGTCGATGGTGACGGTCTGGGTGGTGCCGCCGGGGTAGACGGTCTTGGTGCGCTTGTCGTTGTTGTCGTAGTCGAAGTCGGTCTTCTTGCCGTCCGGGGCGGTCAGGTAGTCCAGGCGGCCGGCCTTGTCCCAGGTGTAGTCCGTCGTCCCGGTGGGGTCGGTGTAGTAGTCGACGTCGCCGCCGGGGGTGTAGGCGAGGGCGGTCTGGGCGCCGTTCTGCAGGGTGCGGCGCTTTTCGCGGTTGAGGTCGTCGTACTCCCAGGTGGTGGTGCCGGAGGCGTCGGTGCGGGTGGTGACGTTGCCGTCACCGTCGTAGGTGTAGGTGACGGTGGAGTTCGTCGAGGAGACCTCGCGGACGCGGTCGCGGGTGTCGTAGCCGTAGACGGTGGTGATGCCGCGGCCGTCCTTGACCGTCTCCACCCGGCCCAGCGCGTCGTAGGTGTAGGTCGTCTCGCCCAGTGGCGCCGGCGGCTTCACCTTCCACAGGTTGCCGTGGTCGTCGTAGGTGAAGGAGGTGACCTTGCCGTTGCCGTCCTTGGCGGTGCAGCGCTGGCCCTCGAAGCCGCCGCACTTGGGGGTGGCCTCGTTGTAGGTGTACTCCCGGGTCGCACCCGCCGTACCCGAGGTGGTCACCGACATCGTGTTGCCGTTGGCGTCGTACTTGAAGGAGTCCTTGCGGCCGTCCGCGGTGGTGAAGTCGTTGGGCAGGTCCGTGCCGGCGACCGTCTGATAGGCCGACACGGATGCCGTCGCGCCCATCGGCAGCTTCTGGGAGACGGCGTTGTTGCGGCCGTCCCAGCCGTAGGTCGTGGTGTTGCCGCCGGTGCCGTCCGTGCCGGTGCCCATCGCGTCGATCGCGGTCTGGGTCAGGTGGTTCTTGTACGTCGAGTGCCGGGAGTGCCCCAGCGGGTCGGTGACCTTGGTGACCTCACCGTCGGCGTTGTGCGTGTAGATCGTCTCGTCGCCGTCTGGGTCGGTGAGCGTCGTCGTGCCCGCGTCCGCAGGGGTGGCCGCCGAGTAGTCGTAGCGCCATGTCGGGCCGGTGGAACCGGTGAGCCGCTGCATGGAGGTGACGCGGTTGTGGGCGTCGTAGGTGAACTGGGTGACCGTCCCTTCGGGGGTGGTCACCTTCGTCACCCGTCGGGAGCCGTCGTATTCGTAGGTGGTGGCCTTGCCGGCGGTGTCGGTGGCCTTGGCGATGTTGCCGGCCGCGTCGAGGTCGAAGACGGCGGTGCGGCCGGTGTGGTCCTTGGCCTGCCACTGGTTCGGGTAGGTCTTGACCAGGTCGATCCAGCGGCCGGAGCGGGTCTCGGTCAGCTTGAAACCCTTGTGCTCGCTGCCCTCGTCGTGCTGGTCGACGGTGATCGTGCCCTTGTTCCTGTCCGTCACCTTGAGCAGGGTGCCGTGCTGGTTGTAGGTGTCCTTGGTGCCGGACTTGCGGTCGGTGAGGGTGTAGGTGCCGTCCGCGTTCTTCTTCAGGTCCTTCGAGTAGCCGGCCGGCGTGGTGTAGGTGCCATCGGCCTTGGCGGTGAAGCGCAGCAGGTTGCCGGTGGCGTCGAAGACGTCGACCTCGTCTTCGCCCACCTGCAGGTAGCGCTCGTACGCCTGCCACCAGCGCTGGGAGACCTTGCCCCAAGGGGCTTCGAGGGAGTTGTAGGTGCGGGCGAGCTGGAGTTTCTGCCCAACGCCGGCGATGTCGAAGTCGGTGGCGGCGAGCATCAGGTTGCCGTTGGAGAGGTTCACCCGCGCCACCAGGGCGTCGTTCAGGCGGGTGTCGAGGATCTGGTGCCAGGGCACCTCGCCCTGCCCCTCGGGCAGGTAGTCGGTCGCTGCGGCGGCAGCCGTTGAGCGGGACGCCGAGGACTTGTCGGAGCTTTCGCCGGTGGCGCGGGCCTTCTGGGCCGCTCGCCAGGCCGCGACCTCGGCCGACGGCTTCGCTTCCGCCTCCGAATCCGGGGCCTTGACCGAACCGGCCGGCGTCGCGGGAGCCTCCACCTTGGTCGGCTTCGTCCACGGGCTCTCCGGCTCCGGCAACTGGGGCTTCGGCGTCGCCGCCAGGCCGGGAGCCGCGGCGATCACCACGGCGGCCGTGGTGATCGCCGCGGTCAGAGCGGTTCTGTGTGTTCTCCGGGCACGCCACATGGGCGTGCGCGCAGCACGCGAGTGCATCAGCTTCCCCCCACAGGAAGTCAGACGGGCAGTCAGAACCAGCGACCACAACGGTCACCGGTGACGCACAAGCTGTCACAGGAAGCACACAAACCGGCGCGGCGTCCCCTGGAACATCATCTGCATGCGGACTGGAATCAGCCCCGCCGTTCAGGCGGGACAAAACCGGCCGTTGCCACCCCAACCACGGGCAGAGACGGGAGGAATTGACGGATCCGTTACCAAAGCAAAGGGACACCTTGACTGAAACCTTGTGACCTGGGCACCTCTTGCGAAACGGGAGGTCAGCAACCCGTCTCTTTCGGCCAGGTTCAGACCTGCCTCGCCCATCGCCCGCGCAGCACCCAGCAGATGTCCTCGCCGGTCACGACGGGAAAGCAAGGGAGGCACAAGTTGTCTCAGAGGAAGCGGCAGGCACGAGGAGCTCCTGCCTGCACACCTTCACGCCATGCACACTTTCCCCGTCCTGCATGCGTGGCCCTCAGCCCGCGGCAACCGCCCCTGCCGTGAAGGACGTTCCCCCGATGACCGCACCGGGCAGACACATGCCCTGCTCCAGCCCCCTACACCACCGCTCCCCCACCACGCGCCGGACCACCCGCGCCGTCCAGCAGGCCGGACGCCTGCTGTGCTGGAGCCTCGCCGCCGGCATGACCACCGCCGCCACCGACCTCATCGCCAGCCCCCGGACACCATGGTGGGAAGCGACGTGGCCCCTGCCCTGGTACCTCACCTGCCTGACCATCCCGGCCTGGGCCCTGCTGCGCGCCCATGAGAAGGCCGCCCTGTCGGCGCCCGACCACGACCAGCTCCAGGACAGCTGGGACCAGGCCGCGTAGAACGCGCAGCACACAGGCGCCACAGCCACCCGTAAGCCTCGTCCAGGGACAGGCCTGGACACCGCCGGCACCACGCGCGCACCCAAGCAGACCGTCGCCCGGCTCCGGATGCGCCCTGCCGCACTCCGAGATCGGCTGGGAACAGACGCAGCCGGAGCACTCCAATCGGAAGGCCGGGCGCCGCGCCGCGGTCGCGGCGGTGCTGTCTGGGATGCTCCGCATTCATGGCCGGGAAGCAGCGGACCATGAAGATGGACGCTCAAAGAGGCAGGGAGAGCGGATAGACGCCAGGCATGACGAGGTGGGGCTTTGCCGGGCGTGTAGTGGCCGCTTATGCGATGGGATTCGTGATGTTCCTGGGCCTGCGGCACTGGCAGGCAGGACTGCCGTGGTCGCAGGCAGCACTGGACGCGACCGTGTTCGCGTTCATCCCCACAGTGGGAGGGTTGGCGTTCCGCCGCGCCTTCCACCTCGGCGAGCCCCACCACCGCCCGCCCTCCGCCCTCCGACCGCAACGCCCACACCACTCGACCACACCCAGCAAGCAAACTGATAAGAGGCCGTAGAGGCGTGGTGGAGCGCCTGGTGCGAGGATGTCGGCACTGGCCGGCTCGGGGCTGCCGGGCGGCGCCAACGGCCGGCGGCGTCGCGGGCGAGTGGAATTGTCCGGCCGGTGTAGCGCAGCGCGCCCGCGTGCGGGGCCGGCCGCGCTCCTGCACACGGCCGTTCTGCTCCCCCATCGCAACAGTCTCTTCGCCGCCTTCGTGGCCGCCGACATGGGCCAGTCCGGCGAAGGCATCGACCCGCCGTACGGCGCCCTGTCGGACCTGGTCAGGGAGGTCCGCGACAGCCGGCTGGGCATCTACGCCGTCGCTGAGGCGCTGCGCTCCTTGCGCATCTGACCCGTGCGACGGGCGTATGCCGGTCCCGGGCGACGGCGTATGCCGGTCTCCGTCGATGGCGGCAACGTACGCCCGCCTACGGCGCGTCGCGGCCGGTCTGCGAGGATGTCGGGCGGCCGTCCGCACCAGGTCCGCCGCGCTGCGCGAGCCCGGGAACGCGCAGGCGGCGACAGGCGGGCGGGGGCGGGCCCAGGGGCCCCGCGGGTGGGAGAGCGGAGTGGTGCGGGACGTGCCGGAGCACCCGGAGTACCTTGCCGCGGCGGTGTTCGCCGCGGGCGGCCTCGTGCATGCCGTGCTGGCGCCGCACCGGTTCTCCACCGCGGTCCTGTTCTGCCTCGCGGTGACGTCTGCCGGACTCGGTGTGTCCGCCCGCAGCGCGCAGACCCACCACACCGTCGCCACCGTGCTCGCCGCCCTCGCGCTGCTCGGGGCGCTCGCGCTGGGCCTGCTCCTGCTGGTCGACGCCGTCCTCCTGGTCCGGCGCTACGGGCCGCAGACGCCGTTGCTCGCCACCGGCGCCGCCGGCTGCGCGGTGCTGGCGGTGCTCGGCCTCGACGCCGTCCTGTACGCGGTCGGCGGCGAGGTGGCGGGTGGGCTCATGGTCGCGGTGAACGCGGCCGCGGGGTACCTCTCGCTGCTCTTCCTCGTCTTCATCGGGTACGTGATCGTCCGGGGGCGCAGCACCCCGCCTCCGGGGTCCACCCATGTCGTCGTCCTGGGCGCCGGGCTCGAAGGCGACCGGCCCGGTCCGTTGCTGCGGCGCAGGCTGGAGCGCGCCCTCGCGGTCGACGCGCCCGACGTACCGGACACGGATCCTGTGACGTTCGTCGTCTCGGGCGGGCAGGGCTACGACGAGGTCGTCTCCGAGGCGGACGCCATGGCCGACTACCTGCGCGCCCGCGGAGTGTCCTCCGACCGGATCGTGCGGGAGGACCGCTCCGTCAACACCAGGCAGAACCTCCGCTTCAGCGGGGCCCTCATGGAGCGCGACGGTCCCGGCCACCGGGCCACGGTGGTCACCAGCGGCTTCCACGTCTACCGCACCACCCTGCTGGCCCGCCGCGCCGGCGTCCCCGTCGACGTCATCGGTGCGCCGACCTCCCCCGCGTACTGGCTCTCCGCGACCCTGCGCGAGTTCGCCGCCGTCCTGTGGCTGGACCGGCTCCCGCTGGTCGGGCTCAGTATGCTGCTGGCGGTGCCCTTGGCGACGGCGGTCTTCGAGCGCTGAGCGAGTCCTCGCGCCCTTCGGTGACACCCTCCTCGGTGTGCCGGTGCGATGAGTTCGCCGGTCGTCGGCAGTCTCCCCTGTACACGCACCTGGCGTCGGCCGAGCAGGGGCCGCGGGGCCGGAGGCGTGGCGGAGCGAGGGAGTCCACGATGCCCCACCCGATTCGGCTGTACATGTCGATGTCGCTCGACGGGTTCATCGCCGGACCGGACGACCGGCCAGGTCAGGAGCTGGGGCGGGACGGTGGACGGCTCTTCGACTGGCTCGACGACCGGGAGTCCGACGGGCCGAGCGGCCAGGTCTACCGCGAGGCGCTGGCGACCGGCGCGCTGATCTCCGGCCGGCGGACCTTCGAGCTCGCCCGGCGCTGGCAGGGCGACCATCACGACGGCGTGCCCATCTTCGTCCTCACCCACCACGTGGACGACGGGGACGAGCCACCCGGCCACGCGCGGTTCGTCACCGACGTCGACGAGTGCGCTCGGCTGGCGCGCGCCGCCGCCGGGGACCGGCCCGTCATGGTGCACGGTGCGGGGGCGGCACAGGCGCTGCTGCGGGCCGGGCAGCTGGACGAGATGGAGATCCATCTGGTGCCGGTCCTCCTCGGAGGCGGCCGGCGGCTGTTCGAGCACCTCGGTGGTGAGCACACCGAGCTCGAACTCGTCCGGCGGCTCGAGGACCGGGACGTCACGCACCTCCGCTACCGGGTGCGCCGGGCCGGGGAGGCGGCGTGAGGACGCTCTTCGTCTCGTACCGCGTCACCGATCTGGAGCGCTCCCTGCGCTTCTACACCGCCCTCGGCTACGGCGTGCTGGGCCGGGTCGAGGCGGGCGACGGGAGCCGCCTGGTGATCCTGAAGTTCCCCGAGGAGACGGCGGCTTCGCTGGAGCTGGTCCACCGTTCTGCTGACGGAACCGTCGACGTGGGCAGCGGGGTCGACCACCTCGCGGTCCAGGTGGACGGTTTGGCCGGCACCCTGGAGGCGCTGGCCGGAGCCGGTCTGGCCCCGGGGCCCGTCCTGAGTCCGGGCGGTCCCGCGGGCCCGAAGACCTCGTGGCTCACGGACCCGGACGGGTACCGGATCGAACTGGTGGAGTGGCCGGCCGGCCACTCCGACGGGATGACCGCGGCGGACTTCTCCTGAGTGGCGGGCGGACCTACCCGGCTCCTGGTGGCGGTCGTCGCGGCCGGGTCCGCCGCTGCATTGCTTACGGCCGTCGCCGCCCTGGTCAGTCCGGTTCCGTCGTCGTGATGACCATCAGCTTGGTCACGTTGCCGTCGCGTCGACCACGTCGCGCACGGGCCTGAAGCCCAGGCGGCGGCACATGGCGAGGCTGGCCGCGTTGTCGGCGCCGACCATGCCGTAGGCCTCCTTCACGAAGTGGTCCTCGTCCTCGGGTCGGTAGGGGCGGAAGGTGAGTTGTTCGGTGTGCAGGACGGGTGTCATGTGTGCTCCTCGGACGGTGCGGGCCAGGCGCATCATCCCCCCTCTCGTCCTCGCCGTCTCCCAGCGCACCGCCACCCCTTCGACAGAGAGCTGACAACGCCATGGCCCCTCACAACGATGACCGCCACCACCGGCCGCCACGGCCTGCCGCTGCGCCCCCGCTTCCGGCACAGCACCGAAGACCGGTATCTCACCAGCAGCGGACACGCCTTCAGGCGCCGTGCGTTCCACTGAACCGCCGAACCACTCCCGCTCCCGGTCAACCCATCGTCCGGTGGTCCGGCTCGGCGAGTCGGACCACTGCACTGTCCGGTGGATCTGCCGACGAGGGACTACGTGAAATCCGCATAGGCGAGATGGGCTGCACAGGTCCGGCATCGGAAGAGATAGGCGGTCGGCTGACCGCCGCTGTCCAGGGAGCCGAGGAAGTCGTCGACCTGGTCGTCCGGCCAGCCCCAGGCGTCGATGTCCTGCCGCAGGCTGTCCAGCGCGTCCGGGTAGCCGGTCAACTCTCTGACTCCCGCCCTGCCGAGGAAGGCAGCTGCGTCGCCGCAGTGCACCAGCCACTGCCCGTCCTGCCAGGCGGTGAAGCCCAGTGTCCGCTCGGCGACAGCCACCAGCACGTCCCTGGTGACCTCGTCGCCTGCCACGTCTGCGGTGAAGTGAGCCTCGTACCTGCGGGCGGCGCTGCCGTCCGCGATGCACCACGGGCACAACCGGCCGGGTTCCCCGGCGGCGTAGACAGGGCCCGTGTAGACGTAGCCGCGCGCCCGGCCGCAGCACGCGCAGGCCGCGTCGGAGACCGCCACGGAGCCGGTGGCCAGCGGGTCGGGGTGATACGGGAACTCGGGAAGGGGTTCTGTCACGGTCAGTGACCGTAACAACCACCGTGCACCCGCCTGTACCCGGGGAACCGGGGGTCTGACCGAGTCAGCGGGCTGCTCCCTCGGGCCACACGACCCGCACGGGAAAGCTCTGGCGTTTCGCACAGGCTACGACGCCCGCGGTGCCGCCGTAGCCCCCGGGCCGGCTCGCTGTCCCACACGGCTATCAGCTCGTCGACGAGGCCGACGAGGATCTCGCTGCCCGCCATGTGGGCGTGAGAGTCGGAGGCGGTCAGGCCGGTCTCGTGCACGACGGCGGCGAGCTGGAGCAGGTGGTCGTAGGTGGGGTGGTGCCGGGTGGGCAGGCTGTCGCGGTAGGCGGTGGCGGGGGATGACGGCTTCGATGCGGCCGCCGTGGTCGAGGACGGTTGCGGCGAACCAGGAGCCGGGGCCGTCGGCGGGGCAAGAGACGCCGACCAGCTCACCCGGGCCGTAGGTGTGAACGGTTTCGGTCAGCAGGGCGCGGACGCGTTTCTCGGTCTGCTCGTCGAGGCCGCGGTGGCCGGTGATCCCCACCCGCATGCCGGTGTGACGACCACGATGCAGAGCTAAGGCTTCACCTGGACTGATGCGGACGGCACCCCGCGCGCCTCTGCCGTCGCCTACGGCGAGGTCTTTGCCGATCGGCGCCGGGGCGAACTCGAGAAGGCAGGGGCCACCGACATCGAAAGTGGGCCTTGACCCC
>NZ_BDJC01000102.1 GCF_002005565.1 Streptomyces sp. JHA26
AGAGGGGCCTGGAGATCGTCTCCTGCCCGTCCTGCGGCCGCGCCCAGGTCGACGTGTACAAGCTGGCCGAGGAGGTCACCGCCGGCCTGGAGGGCATGGAGGTCCCCCTCCGCGTGGCGGTCATGGGCTGTGTCGTCAACGGGCCCGGCGAGGCCCGCGAGGCCGACCTCGGCGTCGCCTCCGGCAACGGCAAGGGCCAGATCTTCGTCAAGGGCGAGGTCATCAAGACCGTCCCCGAGTCCAAGATCGTGGAGACCCTCATCGAGGAAGCCATGAAGATCGCCGAGCAGATGGAGAAGGACGGCGTCGCCTCCGGCGAACCCTCCGTCGCCGTCGCCGGCTGATCCAGCCCACCGCTGCCGCGTCGCCCCAGGGGGCGGCGCGGCATATGCGTGGCAGGTACAGTGCGGGGACCAGCAGATCTCAGGGTGAGGCCCCCGCACGTGTTGACGCAGACCACCTCCCGCGTGCTCGAACCGAGCGACCTGGACGCCGCGCTCGCCGTCCTCGACCGCGAGCCGGTCGCCAACGCCTTCGTGACCGCCCGGGTACAGATCGTCGGCCTCGACCCGTGGCGCCTCGGCGGCGAGATGTGGGGCTGGTACGAGGACGGCATGCTGACCTCCCTGTGCTACGCGGGCGCCAACCTCGTCCCCATCTGCGCCACCCCCCGCGCCGTCCGCGCCTTCGCCGACCGCGCCCGGCGGGCCGGCCGCCGCTGCTCCTCCATCGTCGGCCCCGCCGAGTCCACCGCCCAGCTCTGGCGGCTCCTCGAACCCGGCTGGGGCCCGGCCCGCGAGGTCCGCGCCCGGCAGCCCCTCATGGTCACCGACCGCATGCCCGCCGACGTCGCCCCCGACCCCTACGTCCGCCGCGTCCGCAAGGACGAGATGGAGCGGATCATGCCGGCCTGTGTGGCGATGTTCACCGAGGAGGTCGGCATCTCCCCGCTGGCCGGCGACGGCGGCCTGCTCTACCAGGCCCGGGTCGCCGAACTCGTCGGCTCCGGCCGGTCCTTCGCCCGCTTCGACAGCGAAGGCCGGGTCGTCTTCAAGGCCGAGATCGGCGCCGCCACCGACCGCGCCTGCCAGATCCAGGGCGTGTGGGTGGCCCCCGAACACCGGGGACGGGGACTCGCCGCCCCGGGCATGGCGGCCGTCCTGCGCTACGCCCTGGCGGACGTGGCCCCGGTGGTGAGCCTGTACGTGAACGACTTCAACACGGCGGCCCGGCGGACGTACCGGCGCGTGGGCTTCCAGGAGGTCGGCTCCTTCATGAGCGTCCTGTTCTGACCGTTCCTCATCAGTGAGCAGGAGTGAGTCTTGGACCCATACCGGCTCAACTGGCGCATTCCGAACGGTTCTGGATGCGCTGGTCGCCCGCGTTCCTGCCGCGTCCGGCTGCACGCATCGGGTACGTGGTCCGGGTACGCGGGGGCGGGTTTCCTCACGCCCCTGGTCACGCGGTCCGGCCTGGGCGGTCCGATGCCCACGACGATCACTCTGGTCGTCGTGGGGCGGTGCCGTCCGTCGCCGGATCGCATGTCCGAGGGCGCGCCTACCGATCGCCACCGAGGCGGCGGCGTGTCGGGAAGTCTTCCTGTTCTTGCTGGTCAGCGGCTTTTGCCAGTGCTGTGCGCCCCACATGGACGTGTAGGCGGGATCGACGGCGATCACGCCGATACCGGCCTCGGCGCACATCGACAGGAGCCGGGCGCGGAGTCTGCCGGTGAGGTCGTAGTCGAAGCGGCGGGGGCTGCCGACGGGGTTGCCGTGTTCGTCCAGCAGCCAGGCGGCCAGGTGGCCGGCGTTGGTGTCCACGCCGATCACGCCCCCGCTGCGCAGCGCGTCGAGCCCGATGGCGGGGAGGCCCTTGCGGGTCCAGGAGGCGTCCAGGTACCAGCGGCCGGAGGCGGTGCCGTGGTGGACGCGGTAGGCCACGGCCCGGTTGCAGGTGACGCGGTCGCGCCACTGGTCGCCCCGGTGCGGGAAGGCGACGCGGGCGGCGAGGACGTAGCGGCCGTGTTTCGCGTTAGCGACAGCCGGTGCCGGATGGTGCGGATACCGGCGTCCAGGGACTTCAGGTGAGCGTGCTGGGCGCGGCGGGACAAGCCCCACTGGTCGTGGGTGTGGGAGGTGACCGATCCGGCCCACCGGGACGAGGACAGGGCGGTCAGGTCCCGCTGCCGCGCGGCCCAGGTGTCGGTGGAGTGGTCCAGGCCGTCACGGCACCGGCGGCTCAGGTCGGCACAGGCGAGGCGTCCCATGTGCTCGCCCACGGCGCGCAAGACCTTCTCGTCCTCGCCGGTCAGGCCCTTGAGGCGATCGCGGATGCTGACCCCGGTGGGACCGTCGGTGATGAACGGGCGGGCGATCTGGCGCAGCGGCTTCCGCGTCTGCTCAGCCATGCTCGGCGGCCTCCAGCGCCTTGCGGGCGCGGTTCTTCGCCGAGCGGCGGCCGTACAGGCGGGCGCAGAACGACGTCAGCACGTCCACGATGTCCTGCACCGGATCGTCTTCGACTTCGCCGTCATCCAGCACGACCAGGCGGCGGCCGGTCGCGGACAGGGCGGCCTCGACGAGGTCCACGTTCATACGGCCGAGACGGTCTTTGTGCTCGACCACGACCAAGGTCACGGCCGGGTCGGCCAGCAGCCGCTTCGCCTTCGACCGGGCGCCGTTCATGCCGGAGGCGATCTCCGCCTCCACCCGCACAACGGAACGGCCGGTGGCCACAGCCCAACGCGTCAGCCGCGCCACCCGACGCTCAAGATCGTCCTTCTGGCCGTGGGAGGAGACCCGGGCATACAGGCCCAGGCCGCCGACCGCTTCCGGTGCAGCGCTGCCCTCCACGTTCACCAGGATCGTGCGCGGCCCGACCCGCTGAGCCGGTACCGGCAACGTCCCCTCACGGAACCAGCGATACGCGGTCTGCGGATGCACGCCCTGCGCCTTCGCCCACTCCGTCAGATTCGCACTCCGACAACGACACTCACCCATGCATGGTTACGCACACTTTTACGACACAGGAGGCGAGCAGTTGAGTACCCCGGCCGATCACGCCCGCCACACAGCCGAACCGCCCCTGTAGGCTCCCCGCCATGGACCTCGTCATCGGCCCCCTGGACCTGTCGGCCCACGTCGACGAGGCCCTCGCCGTCCAAGCCGCCGCCTTCGGACTCGGCCCCGACGAGGTGGCCGTCCGCCGCCAGATCGTCCAGCGCCACATGACCTACCCCGGCGCCCGCGCCCTCGGCGCCGCCACCCCCGCGGGGGAGCTCGTCGGCTTCGTCTACGGCATGCCCAACGACCGCGCCCACTGGTGGTCCACCGTCGTCGAGCCCTACCTCCGCGCCCAGCACAACGACGCCTGGCTCGACGACTCCTTCGTCATCACCGAACTCCACGTCCACCCGGCACACCAGAACCGCGGCGCGGGCCGCTCACTGATCACCACGATCACCGACACCGCCGCCGAACCCCGCTCGATCCTCTCCGCGATCGACACCGAGAGCCCCGCCCGCGGCCTCTACCGCTCCCTCGGCTACACCGACCTCGCCCGCCAGGTCCTCTTCCCCAGCGCACCCCGCCCGTACGCCGTGATGGGCGCCCACCTCCCGCTGCGCAGGCCATAACCGATTTCCACCGCACCGGACCGCCCGGCTAACCTCCTAGCACCACCCTTACGCAGCAGGAGACACGAGAACCATGGCCAACGCACCGGTCCAGCGCATGTCGAAGTTGATGGTGAAGACGTTGCGCGACGACCCGGCGGACGCCGAGGTCCTCAGCCACAAGCTGCTGGTCCGCGCCGGCTACGTGCGCCGCACCGCCGCCGGCCTGTGGAGCTGGCTGCCGCTCGGCAAGAAGGTCCTCGGCAACATCGAGCGCATCGTCCGCGAGGAGATGGACGCCATCGGCGCCCAGGAGGTGCAGCTCCCCGCCCTGCTGCCGCGCGAGCCCTACGAGGCCACCGGCCGCTGGCAGGAGTACGGCCCCGAGCTGTTCCGCCTCCAGGACCGCAAGGGCGGCGACTACCTCCTCGGCCCCACCCACGAGGAGATCTTCACCCTCCTGGTGAAGGACCAGGCGTCCTCCTACAAGGACCTCCCGGTCATCCTCTACCAGATCCAGAACAAGTACCGCGACGAGGCCCGCCCCCGGGCCGGCATCCTGCGCGGCCGCGAGTTCCTGATGAAGGACTCCTACTCCTTCGACGTCGCCGACGAGGGCCTCGCCGAGTCCTACGCCCTGCACCGCGCCGCCTACCAGCGCATCTTCGAGCGCCTCGGCCTCGACTACCGCATCTGCGCGGCCACCGCCGGCGCGATGGGCGGCTCGAAGTCCGAGGAGTTCCTCGCGCCCGCCGAGGTCGGCGAGGACACCTTCGCGGACTGCCCGAACTGCGACTTCGCCGCCAACACCGAGGCGATCACCTACACGCTCACCCCCGTCGACGCGACGGACGTACCCGCCGCCGAGGACATCCCCACCCCCGACACCCCGACCATCGAGACCCTGGCCGCCTCCCTCGGCGTCCCGGCCTCCGCCACCCTGAAGAACCTCCTCGTCAAGGTGGACGGCGAGATCGTGGCCGTCGGCGTCCCCGGCGACCGCGAGGTCGACATGGACAAGGTCGAGGCGCACTTCGCCCCGGCCGCCGTCGAACTGGTCACCGCCGAGGACTTCGTCGGCCGCCCCGACCTGGTCCGCGGCTACGTCGGCCCGCAGGGCCTGGGCGACAAGGTCACGTACATCGCCGACCCGCGCGTGGCGCCGGGCACCGCCTGGATCACGGGCGCCAACAAGGAGCACACGCACGCCAAGAACGTCGTGGCCGGCCGTGACTTCGAGGTCGACGCGTACGTCGACGTCGTCGTGGTCCGCGAGGGCGACCCCTGCCCGAAGTGCGGCACCGGCCTGAAGCTGGACCGCGCCATCGAGATCGGCCACATCTTCCAGCTGGGCCGCAAGTACGCCGACGCCCTCAAGCTCGACGTCCTCGGCCAGAACGGCAAGCCGGCCCGCGTCACCATGGGCTCCTACGGCATCGGCGTCTCCCGCGCGGTGGCCGCCCTCGCCGAGCAGCACGCCGACGAGAAGGGCCTCGTCTGGTCCAAGGAGGTCGCCCCGGCCGACGTCCACGTCGTCGCCGCCGGCAAGGCCCTGCAGACCGAGCTGGCCCTGGAGGTCTCCGACAAGCTGGCCGCCGCCGGCGTCCGCGTCCTGGTGGACGACCGCGCGGGCGTCTCGCCCGGCGTGAAGTTCACCGACGCGGAACTCATCGGCGTCCCGCAGATCCTGGTGGCCGGCCGCCGCTCCGCCGAGGGCGTGGTCGAGCTGAAGGACCGCCGCACCGGGGAGCGCGAAGAGATGACGGTCGAGGAGGCCCTCACCCGCCTCACCAGCTGACCACGGACGCCCACGCCGGACACCCGGCGTGGGCATCCGCACGCTCGGCTTCCTTCTCCTGCGCGGGGGGAGGCACGACGACGTGCAGCCGCGTACGGCGGGAAGGGGACGTGTCGGGGGGTGTCCGCCCGCAGCGGTTGGCGCGTCAACGCCCCGCCTGCTTCTGAGGAACCGATTCCGCGCCGTTCCGAGGACGGACACCCCCCGACGCGGCCCCGACCCCCCACCGGACGCAAGGCACTACGCGCACCCTCACCGGACCCGCACAGGCGCCCGCAGGCACCCCGTACCCCCACCGAACCCGCACAGGCGCCGCAGGCACCCCTGAACAAGCGCCGCAGGCACCCCGCACACCGCTCACAGCCAGGTCGCGAACTCCAGCAGCAGCTCCGCGTCCCGCTCGCGGCCGACCCGGTGGGCCCGTACGCCCGACTCGACCGCACGGAACAGCGTCCAGCCGCGCAGCCGCTCCTGGTCGACCTCCAGCGACTCGGCGAGCCGCTTCACCCGCCGCCGGGTCGTCGCGGCGCCCGACGACTGGGCGATCAGGTCCTCCACCCGGTCCCGCACCAGCCGCGCCAGGTCGAAGGCGTTCTCGCCGACCACCGGGTCCGGCCCCACGGCCAGCCACGGCATCCGGTCCCCGGCGAGCACCTTGCTCTGCCGGAACGTGCCGTGCAGCAGCCGCTGCTCGGGCGGCGCGGCCAGCAACTCCTCGCGGGCCGCCAGCGCCGCGTCCACCAGCGCGGCCACCTCCGGATCGGCCGCGGCACCCGCCCGCATGGCCTCGGCCTGACGCCCGGTCCGCTCGGCCACGGTCTCGAAGGAATGACCGGCGGGCGGTTCCACCCACAGCCGCCGCAGCGTGCCCGCGGCCTCCAGCAGCGCCTTCGACTCCGGCAGGGACCGCACCGAGACGTCCGGATGCAGCCGCTCCAGCAGCAGCACGCCCTCCGGCGTGTCCCCTCCGAGCAGCTGCACGGCACCCAGCCCGCCCCAGTGGGCGAGCGCCGCCCGCTCGCTCCCGGGCCGGGCCCGGCGGGGAGCCAGCTTGAGCACCGCCGGCGTCCCGTCGGCCCGCCGCACCAGGAGCACCAGGCTGCTGCGGCCGCCGGGCACCTGCACCCGCTCCACGGTCACCCCGCACGACGCCACGGCCTCCCGCGCCGTCTCCGGCAGCTTCTCCAGCCAGTCGTCACCGGCCGGTGCCGTCTCACCGAGCGCCCTGACCAGACGCCGCGGCGGTTCGAAAGCCATGCGCGAGCCGTTCCCTTCCCGTACGGGGCCTGCCGTACGTGTTACGCAGTCGGTGACGCCGAGGCCCGTGGTGTGCCGGCCCGCTCGGCGAGCCCAGGGAAGGCTACGCTCCCGCCGCGCCAGCGCACGGCCCGGACCGCCGCCTCCCGCAGCGCCCCGGCCGCCGTGGCCCGCAGCTCGCCCTCCGCCGCCCGCACCAGGTCGGAGTAGACCCCGGCCGTCCGGCTCTCCAGCTCGGCCGCCAGCCGCACCGCGGCCGCCGCGTCCGGCACCGCGAAGGGCAGCGCGTACCCCGCCGCCGCGGCGACCGGCCTGCCGCCCAGGTCACCCACCTCGCGCGCCAGCGCGTCCCGCCGCGCCCGGTGCGCGTCGTACGCCGTCCGTGCCTCGGTGCGCCGCGCCTCGCCGATCCGCCCGCCGACGACGCCGTAGCCGTACACCGCGGCGTGCTCGGCCGCCAGCGCCGCCTGGAGGGCGTCCAGCACCCGGTCCTTCGCCTCGCTCACCCGTCACCCTCCGTCAGCAGAAACACGTGCGCCGCCCCGGCCGCCGCCACCGACGCCAGCAGCCGCGCCGACTCGCCCGGCACCTTCAGCAGTTCCCCGGCCCGCCGGTCGGCCAGCTCGCGCTCGGCGGCGGCCAGCCCGGCCAGCGCGTCCTTCTCGGTCACCGGTACCCCGGACCCGTCCCCCGGCCCGGCGGCCCGCGCCGAGACCGACGGCGACGCCTTCGGGGAGGCGGTCCGCGCACCGCCGAACGCCTCCGCGTGCCGTCCGACCTCGTCCCGCAGCGGCCGCAGCCGCGCCGCCAGCCCCGGATGCGCGGCGATCACCGCGTCGTACCGCGCGGCCAGCACCTCGCTGTCCCGCGCCGCACGGGCGCGGGCCCGTTCGTCGGCGGACGGCGCGGCGCCCGTGGTGCCGGAACCGGAGCCACCGGTACAGCCGGCGAGCAGGGCGGCCCCGGCGGCCGAGGCGAGCAGGCTCCTTCGGCGCGGCCCCGAGGGCAGGCGCGGCGATGAGGGGAACGACACGGCAGACGTCCTCGGCAGACTCGTACGGAACCGACGGGTGAGCGGGGGCGCGCGGCGGGAAGAGCGGGGACCAGCGGCGCGGCACGCCCGTGATCACGGTACCCGGGCCTCGCCCGGGCACCACTCAGCGGCACCGCCGGTCGCGGGTGGACGGCAACACCCCCCGCGACCGGATACCCTTTGACCTGACACGCGACCCATCCCACAACAGCACACGCGGCCGAGGAGTCACCCGGATGAGCACCACCCAGAGCGAGAGGCTGCGAGAGCTGCTGGAGCCGCTCGTCACCTCCCAGGGTCTGGACCTCGAAGAGATCGCCGTGGACTCGGTCGGACGCAAGCGTGTGCTGCGTGTCGTCGTCGACTCCGACACCGGTGCGGACCTCGACCGGATCGCCGATGTGAGCCGCGCGCTCTCGGCGAAGCTCGACGAGACGGACGCGATGGGCGAGGCGGAGTACACCCTCGAGGTCGGGACCCCGGGCGCGGAGCGCTCCCTCACCGAACACCGCCACTACGCGCGGGCCGTGGACCGCCTGGTGCGGTTCCAGCTCCACGAGGGCGGCGAACTGGTCGCCCGGATCCTCGGCGTGGACGACGACGGACTCGACCTCGAGGTGCCCGGAGTGAAGGGCCGCAAGGCCACCACCCGCAGGCTCGCCTTCGGCGACATCGACAAGGCGCGCGTCCAGGTCGAGTTCAACCGCAAGGACAAGCAGGACCAGAAGGACCAGAAGGACATGACGGAAGAGGAGGAGGCGTAGCCGTGGACATCGACATGAGCGCCCTGCGGGGCTTGGTACGGGAGAAGGAGATCTCCTTCGACCTGCTGGTCGGAGCGATCGAGTCGGCCCTCCTCATCGCCTATCACCGCACCGAGGGAAGCCGCCGGCACGCGCGCGTGGAGCTCGACCGGGAGACCGGTCACGTGACCGTGTGGGCGAAGGAGGACCCCGACGACCTCGAAGAGGGCCAGCAGGCCCGGGAGTTCGACGACACCCCGTCCGACTTCGGCCGTATCGCCGCCACCACCGCCAAGCAGGTCATCCTGCAGCGGCTGCGCGACGCCGAGGACGACGCGACGCTCGGCGAGTACGCGGGCCGCGAGGGCGACATCGTCACCGGAGTGGTCCAGCAGGGCCGCGACCCGAAGAACGTGCTCGTCGACATCGGCAAGCTGGAGGCCATCCTGCCGGTGCAGGAGCAGGTCCCCGGCGAGTCCTACCCGCACGGCACGCGGCTGCGCAGCTACGTCGTCCGGGTGGCGAAGGGTGTGCGCGGCCCGTCCGTGACCCTGTCGCGCACGCACCCCAACCTGGTGAAGAAGCTCTTCGCCCTGGAGGTGCCGGAGATCGCCGACGGCTCCGTCGAGATCGCCGCGATCGCCCGCGAGGCCGGCCACCGCACGAAGATCGCCGTCCGCTCCACCCGTTCGGGTCTGAACGCCAAGGGCGCCTGCATCGGCCCGATGGGCGGCCGGGTCCGCAACGTGATGGGCGAGCTGAACGGTGAGAAGATCGACATCGTCGACTGGTCGGACGACCCGGCGGAGATGGTGGCGAACGCGCTCTCCCCGGCCCGCGTCTCCAAGGTCGAGGTCGTGGACCTGGCGGCCCGTTCCGCGCGCGTGATCGTGCCGGACTACCAGCTGTCGCTGGCGATCGGCAAGGAAGGCCAGAACGCCCGGCTCGCGGCCCGGCTGACCGGCTGGCGGATCGACATCCGGCCGGACACCGAGCAGCCCTCCGAGCGTCCCGCGGAGTAGAACAGCGCCCCGCGGCCCGGCCGGGAACGGGGAATAGATCCAAGCCGCCCGTCGCTGAGATCACGACAGGTTGGTGCACGGCATGTGTTCGATTCTTGCCCCAAAGGGGTGAGGTCGGTCCGGGGAGGTAGACTGAGGAGTGTCTGGCCGGACATCTAGCCGCGCACGCCCTGAGCGCACCTGCGTGGGGTGCCGGGAGCGAGCGGTCAAGAGCCAGCTGCTGCGGACCGTGGTGATCGAGGACGCGTGCGTCCCCGACGCACGCGGTACGCTGCCCGGCCGGGGTGCGTACGTGCATCCCGCCACGGTCTGTGTCGACCAGGCAGTGCGTCGCAAGGCGTTCCCGCGGGCGCTCCGCGTCCCGGGTCCGCTCGATGTAAAGGCGTTGCGCCGCTACGTCGAGCAGGCACAAGGTTGCTGAAGGCACCATGTGAGCAACGTGGTAAGGAAGACGTGCCGCACGGAACCCCGTGCGGCCTGGTACCTCGCGAGTCGAAAGCAGGTCGAGATTGCGATGAGCACTCGATGAGTACGCGATGAGTACGCCCATGAACTAGCGACGGTCCGGACGCAACCCGGACCTCAGAGGAGCGAAGTGGCTAAGGTCCGGGTCTACGAACTCGCCAAGGAGTTCGGTGTCGAGAGCAAGGTCGTCATGGCCAAGCTCCAGGAACTCGGTGAGTTCGTCCGTTCGGCGTCTTCGACCATCGAAGCGCCCGTAGTACGCAAGCTGACAGACGCCTTCCAGCAGGGCGGTGGCAACGGCAAGTCCGCCAAGCCCGCCCCCCGCAAGGCGACCCCCAGGCCCGCCGCGCCCTCCCCGGCG
>NZ_BDJC01000103.1 GCF_002005565.1 Streptomyces sp. JHA26
CAGCCCATTGCTCGCCCCGTCCTGGTTGACCGCCGAACCCCGCACCACCGCCAGCACCCGGTGCCCGTTGCGCCGCGCATCCGACAACCGCTCCAGCAGCAGCATCCCGGCACCCTCGGAGAACCCGGTGCCGTCCGCACCCGACGCGAACGCCTTGCACCGGCCGTCGGGAGAAAGCCCCCGCTGACGGCTGAACTCCACGAACAGCGCCGGCGTCGCCATCACCGTCACACCGCCCGCCAACGCAAGCGAACACTCCCCCTGCCGCAGCGACTGCACCGCCAGATGCAACGCCACCAACGACGACGAACACGCCGTGTCCACCGTCACCGCAGGACCCTCGAACCCGAACGTGTAGGACACGCGGCCGGACACGATGCTGCCGGGGCTGGGAGAGCCGGGAGTGCCGTCGGGGCCCTGCAGGAGACCGTAGTCGTGGTGCATGATCCCGGCGAAGACGCCGGTCTGGCTGCCACGCACCGACGCCGGGTCGATACCCGCCCGCTCCAACGCCTCCCACGACGTCTCCAGCAGCAGGCGCTGCTGCGGGTCCATCGCCAGCGCCTCACGCGGCGAAATACCGAAGAACCCCGGATCGAACTCGGCCGCGTCATACAGGAATCCACCCTCACGGGCGTACACCGTGCCCTTGTGATCGGGATCCGGGTGGTACAGCGCCTCCAGATCCCAGCCACGGTCCTCGGGGAACGCGGCCATCGCATCCCCGTCCCGCTCAAGGAGACGCCACAACTCCTCCGGAGTACGGACCCCACCCGGGAAACGACAGCTCATCGCCACGATCGCGATCGGCTCGTCCACCACCGAAGCCGAAACGTGCGTGGGCCGCGCGGTACGCACGCCCTCGTCCACCGCGTTCGCCGCCACCAGCTCCGCCAGCAGATGACGCGCCAGCACCACCGGCGACGGATAGTCGAACACCAACGTCGCCGGCAACCGCAGCCCCGTGGCCCCGTTCAACCGGTTCCGCAGCTCCACCGCCGTCAGCGAATCGAAACCCAACTCCTTGAAGGCGCGCTCGCGGTCGACCGCGCCCTCGTCGGCGTGTCCCAGGACGGCCGCGACGTGCGTGCACACCAGCGTCTCGAGGGCGTCGATCCGGTCGGCCTCCGGCTGGGACGCCAGGCGTTGCCACAGGGCCGACGTGCCGGCAGCGGGGCCGGACACCTCCACCGTACGGCGGGTGGGGATGCGCAGGAGGTCCCGCAGCAGCACGGGGACGGCGCCCGTGGTGGCCTGGGCGCGCAGCGCGGGCAGGTCGAGGCGTATGGGCAGCAGGACGGCGTCCGCCGTGGCCGAGCCGGTCGCCGTGGCGTCGAACAGGGCCAGCCCCTCGTCCGAGGTGAGGGCGGCGATGCCGGCGCGACGCATGCGCCGCACGTCCGCGTCGGCCAAGTGGCCGGTCATACCGCTGCGTTCGGACCAGAAGCCCCAGCCCAGCGAGACGGCGGGCAGGCCCTGTGCCCTTCGGTGCGCGGCCAGAGCGTCGACGAACGCGTTGGCCGCCGCGTAGTTGCCCTGCCCGGCGCCACCGAAGGTACCGGCGGCGGAGGAGAAGAGAACGAACGCGGACAGGTTCAGGTCGCTGGTCAGCTCGTGCAGGTGGAAGGCCGCGTCCACCTTGGGCCGCAGCACCGTGTCGATCTGATCCGGTGTGAGGGAAGTGACGACTCCGTCGTCCAGGACACCGGCCGCGTGCACGACGGCGGTCAGCGGGTGCTCGGTGGGCACGCTCGCCAGCAGCTCCGCCAGCGCCGGGCGATCGGCGGCGTCGCATGCCTCGACGGTCACCGAGGCGCCCAAGTCGGTGAGTTCAGCGACGAGTTCCTCGGCACCGGCCGCGGCCCGGCCACGACGGGACACCAGCAACAGGTGTCGTATGCCGTGTTCCGTGACCAGGTGCCGGGCCACCAGTGCGCCCAGCGTCCCGGTGGCGCCGGTCAGGAGGACCGTGCCTTCGGGGTTCCAGGCCGGGCCGGAGCCGTCCGGTGCCGTGGCGGTGGCGCGGGCCAGCCTGGGGGCGTACAGCTCTCCCGACCGTACGGCGATCTGTGGTTCGTCACCGGCGAGTACGACGTCGAGCAAGGCGTCCGACACCCCGTGCCCGTCCGCGTCCACGTCCACGTCTACGTCACACAGCACGAACCGATCCGGATGCTCCGCCTGCGCGGACCGCACCAACCCCCACACCGCAGCAGCCGCCAGATCGGACACATCCTCACCAGGAACGGCCGACACCGCACCCCGCGTCACCACCACCAGACGCGACCCCGCGAACCGCTCCTCAGCCAACCACTCCTGCAACACCCCCAACGCACGACGCGACACCGACCGCACCGCAGCCGGATCACCCACATCCGTCGTGAAGGAGGCCAGCACCACGCCCGGTACGTCCGTCGCGCCGGCTTCCAGGGCCGCTCGCACGTCGGCCAGCTTCGGAGCGGACACGGTCGTCGAAGTCGTGACCGGGGCGCTCATCGCGAGCTTGCGCCAGGTGAGGCGGAACAGCGCCTCGTCGGTGATGCGCGCCGACGCCCTCAGTTGCTCCGGCGACACGGCGCGCGTCACCAGGGACGTCACCGCCGCGACCGGCGCTCCGGTGGTGTCCGCGACGAGCACGGACACGCCGTCCGCCCCGGCCGGGGCGAGTCGTACACGCAGCGAGGCCGCGCCACCGGCGTACAGCGACACGCCTTCCCAGACGAACGGGAGCCCGGGACGGCGCTCATCGCTCTCCCCCTCCGGGGCTTCGAGCCCCGACGCCAGGGCGTGCAGGGCCGCGTCCAGGAGCGCCGGATGCACACCGAAACGGCTCGCGTCGGCTTGCTGCTCTTCGGCGAGGGTGACTTCGGCGAACACCTCGTCGCCGCGCCGCCAGGCCGCGCGTACGCCCTGGAAGGCGGCGCCGTACACGAGGCCGGTGGCCGCCAGCCGCTCGTACAGGTCGTCCACCGCGACCGGCTCCGCACCGGTCGGCGGCCAGACGCCCAGTTCGGCGGCGACGGAGGCGTGCTCGCCGCCATCGGCCGGGCCGTCGGTCAACGTGCCTGCGGCGTGCCGTGTCCAGGGGACCTCGGCCTCGTCCTCCTCCGGACGGGAGAACACCGCGACTGGGCGCCGCCCCTGCGCATCCGGCGCACCCACCGTCAGCTGGATCTGCACGGCGGTGTCGTCGGGCAGTACCAGCGGCGCTTCCAGCGTGAGTTCCTCGAGCCGGTCGCAACCGACCGCGTCACCGGCGCGCAGCGCCAGCTCCACGAACGCCGTGCCCGGCAGCAGCGTCGTCTCGCCCACGGCGTGATCGGCGAGCCACGGGTGCGTACGCAGCGACAGCCGGCCCGTCAGCAGGAGACCTTCCGAGTCGGCCAGAGCCACGACCGCGCCCAGGAGCGGATGGTCGGCGGAGCCCAGGCCCAGCCCGGAAGCCGACTTCTGGCTCACCGTCTGGCCAGCAGCATCCAGCCAGTAGCGACGACGCTGGAAGGCGTAGGTGGGCAACTCGACGCGTCGAGCGCCCGTGCCCGCGAACACCCCGGCCCAGTCGACGGTCGCACCGCCGACGAACGCCTCCGTGGCCGAGGTCAGGAAGCGCCCCAGGCCCCCCTCACCGCGGCGCAGTGAACCGACTGTGGTGACGGGCGTGTTGGTGTGGGTCTCGGCGGTCTGCTCGACGCCCATCGTCAGCACCGGATGCGCGCTGGACTCCACGAACAGCCGGAAACCGTCGTCGAGGAGCACACGCAGGGTGTCGGCGAAACGGACCGTCTGGCGCAGATTGCGGTACCAATACCCTGCATCGAGAGACGACGTGTCCAGGACACCGCCGGTCACCGTCGAGTAGAACGGCACACTCGACGCCTGCGGGGCGATACCCGCCAGGTCCCGCAGGAGAACGTCCTCGATCGCCTCCACGTGCGCGCAGTGCGAGGCGTAGTCCACCGCGACACGGCGCGCCCGGACGCCGTCCTTCTCACAGGCGGCCAGCAGCTCGTCCAGCGCATCCGCATCCCCGGACACGACCACGACCGACGGACCATTGACCGCCGCCACCGACAACCGACCACCCCAGTCAGCGAGGCGCTCACCCACCTCGTCCGCGCCAAGGGACACGGACACCATGCCGCCCCGCCCGGACAGCGCACGGATCGCCTTGCTCCGCAGGGCCACCACCTTCGCCGCGTCCTGCAACGACAGGGCACCCGCCACACACGCGGCAGCGATCTCACCCTGCGAGTGACCGATCACCGCAGCCGGCTCCACACCGTGAGAGCGCCACACCTCGGCCAGCGAGACCATCACGGCCCACAGCACCGGCTGCACCACATCGACCTGCTCCAGCCAGGCATCCGCGTCCGCATCCCGCAGGATGTCGGTCAGCGACCACTCCACGAACGGGCCGAGCGCAGCAGCACACTCAGCCATCCGCTCCGCGAACACCGGCGACGAGTCGAGGAGTTCAGCCGCCATCCCGGCCCACTGCGACCCCTGCCCCGGAAACACGAACACCGCACGGCCATCCGCACCCGCCGCACTCCCCCACACCACGCCCGGGGCCTCACGCCCCTCGGCCAGCGCTCCCAGGCCGTTCAGCCCGTCCAGAACCACGGCCCGGTGCTCGAACACCGACCGCGTCGTCGCCAACGACCACCCGACATCCACCGGAGCAAGCTCGGGACGCTCGTTCAGGAAGGACGCCAGTCGCTCGGCCTGGTCCCGCAGCGCCGTCTCCGACTTCGCGGACACCACCCACGGCACCACGGCGGGCGGCTCAGCGTCTGCCGTCGACTCGTCCTCGGTGGCCGGGGCCTCCTCGATGATGACATGCGCGTTGGTGCCGCTGATGCCGAACGATGACACGCCCGCCCGACGCGGCTCGTCGCCCTCGGGCCACGGCGTGGCGTCCGTCAGCAGTTCGACGGCGCCGGCCGACCAGTCCACGTGCGGGGACGGTTCGTCGACGTGGAGGGTCTGCGGCAGCAGCCCGTGCCGCATCGCCAGCACCATTTTCATGACACCCGCGACACCCGCAGCCGCCTGCGTGTGCCCGATGTTCGACTTGATCGATCCCAGCCGCAGCGGCCGGTCCTCCGGCCGGTCCTGGCCGTACGTCGCCAGCAGCGCCTGCGCCTCGATCGGGTCACCCAGCGTCGTCCCCGTACCGTGCGCCTCCACCACGTCGACCTGCTTGGGGGTCAGCCTGGCGTCCGCGAGGGCCGCGCGGATCACGCGCTGCTGGGAGGGGCCGTTCGGCGCCGTCAGACCGTTGCTCGCGCCGTCCTGGTTGAGGGCGGAGCCGCGGATCACGGCGAGGACGGGATGACCGTTGCGCCGGGCGTCGGACAGGCGTTCCAGCAGGAGCATGCCCACGCCCTCGCCCCAGCCCGTGCCGTCCGCGCCGGCCGCGAACGGCTTGCACCGGCCGTCGGGGGCGAGGCCGCGCTGGCGGCTGAACTCCACGAAGGTGCCGGGGGTGGACATGACGGTGACACCGCCCGCCAGCGCGAGCGTGCACTCACGTCGGCGGAGGGCCTGGCCGGCCCAGTGGAGGGCCACCAGGGACGACGAGCATGCGGTGTCGATGGTGACCGCCGGGCCTTCCAGGCCGAGGGTGTAGGCCACCCGGCCGGAAGCGATGCTGCCCGCCGTGCCGTTGCCCAGATAGCCCTCGACGCCCGCGGGGAGGGACTCCAGACCGGTGCCGTAGTCGTGGTACATGACCCCGGTGAAGACACCGGTGCGGGAGCCGCGTACCGAGGCCGGGTCGATGCCGGCCCGTTCGAAGGTCTCCCAGCCGGTCTCCAGCAGCAGGCGCTGCTGCGGGTCCATGGCCAGCGCCTCGCGCGGCGAGATGCCGAAGAACGCCGGGTCGAAGTCGCCGGCCGCGTGCAGGAAGCCGCCTTCACGCGCATAACTCTTGCCCACGGCGTTCGGGTCGGGGTCGTACAGACCCGTCACGTCCCAGCCGCGGTCCTCCGGGAACCCGGAGATGGCGTCGGTGCCGTCGGACACCAGCCGCCACAGCTCCTCCGGGGAGCGGACGCCGCCCGGGTAGCGGCAGGCCATCGCCACGATGGCGATCGGCTCGTGGTCCGCGGTCTCCGCCTCCTGGAGACGTTGCCGTGTCTGGTGCAGTTCGGCAATGACTCGCTTGAGGTAATCCCGGAGCTTGTCTTCGTTACTCATCGCACGTTTCCCATCAGAGGCGGAGCGGAGGCGTTCGACGGAAAGGGAGTCGACCGTGTGGGTCGTGTGTTTCCGAGGGTCGGTTCAGATGAGTCCGAGATCCTCTTCCACCATCTTGAAGAGGTCGCCGTCCGTCGCCGATTCGAGTTTGTCGGCGAGAACGGCGCTTTCCGCGCCCTCCTGCCTGTCGCCGTATTTCGCAAGGAGATCCCGTAGCCGTGAGATGACGTCGGTGTGGCCGATCTCCTCCAAGGTCATGGCCGACAGTCCGGCCTCGAGGCGGTCGAGGCCCACGGACAGGGGGACGTCGCCGCCGTCGTCCCCGGCCGCGTCCTGAGGGGCCAGTTCCTGGTGGATGAATCCGGCCAGAGCCAGTGGTGTCGGGTAGTCGAACACGAGGGTGGCGGGCAGCCGCAGCCCCGTGACCGCGTTGAGGCGGTTGCGCAGTTCCACCGCGGTGAGCGAGTCGAAGCCGAAGTCCTTGAAGGCGCGTGCCGGTTCCACGGTTTCCGTGGCGCCGTGACCGAGGACGGACGCTACGTTCCGCCGCACGGTGTCCAGCACGATGCGCTCGCCTTCCGCCGTCTGCACACCGGCCAGCCGTTCCCGCAGGCCGCCCGGTGCCGCCGCCTCGGTGGCCCCCGTCCGCTGCCGGGGCAGCCGGACCAGTTCCCGCAGCAGGTGAGGAACGTCGTCTCCGGCGTCCCGCACGGAAGCCCGCACGGCCGCCGTGTCCAGCCGCATCGGCGCCAGCACGGGGGCTCGGTCGGCGCAGCAGGCGTCGAACAGCGCCAGTCCGTCGGACGTCGGCAGTCCGCCGAGTCCGATGCCGGCCATGCGTCGCTGATCGGCGTCGCCCAGACCGCCGGTCAGACCGCTGCGCTGTTCCCACAGGCCCCAGGCCAGCGACAGGGCGGGCAGGCCCTGGGCGTGGCGCCGGGTCGCGAGAGCGTCGAGGCAGGCGTTCGCGGCGGCGTAGTTGCCCTGTCCGGCGCCGCCGAACGTTCCGGCCGCGGAGGAGAAGAGCACGAACGCCGAGAGGTCGGCGTCGGCGGTCAGTTCGTGCAGGACGGTCGCCGCTTCCGCCTTCGGCCGGAGCACCGTGTCGATACGCTCCGGCGTCAGCGACGCGATGACTCCGTCGTCCAGCACGGCGGCGGCGTGCACGACGCCCTTCAGCGGATACGCGGCGGGGATGTCCGCCAGCACCGTACGAAGGGCGTCGCGGTCTGCCGCGTCGCAGGCGGCCCAGGTCACCGAGGCTCCCGCCGCGCTCAGGTCGGCCGTCAGCTCCGCCGCCCCGCTCGCGTCGGCGCCCCTGCGGCTGAGCAGCAGCAGATGGCGTATGCCGTGTTCGGTCACCAGGTGCCGGGCCACCAGACCGGCGAGCGTGCCGCTCGCTCCTGTGATCAGCACCGTGCCCTCGGGGTCCCAGGTCGCGACGGCGTGCGGCGCGCCTGCGTGCTCGGCGGCGGAGGGCCCGTCCTGCTCGGTCCCGGTGAGCGGAGCGTCCGTCGTGGCGCGCACCAGCCTGGGCACGAGGAACCTGTCTCCGCGGACGGCCAGTTGTGGCTCGCCCGACGTGAGGACGGCGGCGAGGGAAGCGGTGGACGCGGCCTCGGCGGGGTCGTCGACGTCGAGGAGCAGCAGTCGGTCCGGGTGCTCCGCCTGCGCCGAACGCACCAGGCCCCATACGGCGGCTCCCGCCGCGTCGGGTACCTCCTGGTCGGCCGGGCCCGCTGCGAGCGAGGCGGTGTTCACCGCGCCTCGGGTGACGATCACCAGCCGCATGTCGGCGAGCCGGTCGTCCGCCAGCCAGTCCTGCACTCGCTCCAGCGCTTCGACCACCGTCGACCGCAGGGCGGTGTCCGTCCTCGCGTCCGAGTCCTTCGCCGAGCCCGTGTCGTCGCCCGGCACGGAGAGGAACACCCACTCCGGGAGGGACGGGTCGTCGCCGGTGGGACGCCCGCCCAGGCTCTTCAGGTCCGGGTGCCTCGTCACATCCCAGCCACCCGCCTGCAGGCCGACGGCCAGGGCATCGCTGCCCGCGCCGACCACGGCACACCGGGGCGCGGAGGGCCCCGCGGTCACCGGGAGCTGCAGACTGCGCCAGTCGAGCCGGAACAGCGACTCGCGCAGGGCACCGCGAGCGGCGTCGATCTGTTCGGCGGTGACCGGGCGGGTGACCAACTCGTCCACCTGGACCACCGGCCGACCGGACTCGTCCGCCACGGTCACCGACACCCCGTCGGTCCCGGCGGACGCGAGCCGCACGCGGACCCTGTTCGCGCCGGTGGCGTGCAGGGAGACGCCGTTCCAGACGAACGGCAGCGGAATCCGGTTCTGGCCGCCCTCATCGCCCTGGTCGGTCAGTCCACCCGGCCCGGCCATGTGCAGGGCCGCGTCCAGCAGCGCGGGATGGATGCCGTAACGCCCGGTCTGTTCGGCGTGCTCCTTTGGCAGCTCGATGTCGGCGAAGACCTCGTCGCCCCGCCGCCAGGCCGCCCGTACTCCCTGGAACACGCGTCCGTACGTCAGCCCGCCCAGCGCAAACTGTTCGTACAGGTCCCCGACGTCCAGTGCCTCGGCCCCGACGGGTGGCCATACACCCGGCTCGTCCGACACGGGCCTGGTCGTTTCCGCCGGGCTGGGGGTCAGTACGGCGCCGGCGTGACGCGTCCACGGTTCGTCCGGATCGCCGGACTCCGCACGCGCGTACACGCTGACCGGACGTCGGCCGCTGTCGTCGGCGCCACCGACGACGACCTGGATCTGGACCGCTCCGCTCTCCGGAAGCACCAGAGGGGCCTCCAGGACCAGGTCGTCCAACCGCGAGCAGCCGACGCGGCCACCGGCGTGGAGGGCGAGTTCGACGAAGGCGGTGCCGGGCAGGAGGACGGCTCCCAGCACCGCGTGGTCCGCCAGCCACGCGTGGGAGGCCAGTGACAGACGGCCGGTGAAGAGGCAGCCGTCGGAGTCGGGCAGGGTCACCGCCGCGCCGAGCAGGGGGTGATCCGCCGCGCCCAGGCCCGCCGACGTCATGTCGCCGGCGGACGGGGCCGCCTCCAGCCAGTAGCGGTCTCGCTGGAAGGCGTAGGTGGGCAGTTCCACCAGCCGGGGACGGGACGGGGCGAGGAGGGCAGCCCAGTCCACCGCATGACCCCGGACATACACCTGGGCGAGGGCTTCCATGAGCGAGGCGGTCTCGTCGCGGTCCTTGCGCAGGACCGGGGCGAACGCCATCTCCGGCACAGTGTCGGCGCCCATCCCGGACAGCACACCGTCCGGGCCCAGCTCCAGACAGGCGGTCACGCCCTGCTCGGAGAGATGCGTGATGCCGTCGGCGAAGCGCACCGCCTCGCGCACATGACGCACCCAGTACTCCGGGTCACACACCCCGTCGGCTGCCGCCAGCTCCCCCGTCACGTTCGACAGCACCGAGATCCGCGGCTCGTCATAGGCCAGGGACTGGGCGACCTGCCGGAACTCCTCCAGCATCGGCTCCATCAACGGCGAATGGAACGCATGCGACACCCGCAGCCGGCGCACCCGCCGCCCCTCAGCCCGCCAGGCCTCCTCCAGCTCCGAAACCACCGCCCCGTCACCGGAGACCACCACCGCCTGCGGCCCGTTCACCGCCGCAACCGCCACACCCTCACGACCGGCCAGCACAGCACCGACGGAGGCTTCGTCCGCCTCCACCGCGAGCATCGCCCCGCCCGGCGGCAGTGCCTGCATCAGCCGGCCCCGCGCAGCCACCAGCACACACGCATCCGCCAGCGACCACACACCCGCCACATACGCCGCCGCCAGCTCACCGATCGAATGCCCGCCCACCACATCAGGGCGCACACCCCACGACGACACCAGCCGGAACAGGGCCACCTCGACGGCGAACAACGCCGCCTGCGTGAACACCGTCGCATCCAACGCCT
>NZ_BDJC01000104.1 GCF_002005565.1 Streptomyces sp. JHA26
CCGTTCGGCCCGGCCCGGGTCCCGGTCGAACAGCTCGCGCAGGTCCGGCCGCGCGAGCGCGTCCGAGCGGTGGTCCTTGAGCGCGGCCCACTCGGGCCGGTCGGTGAGCTTGGGGGTGTCAGACATGGACGGGGGTCTCCTTGTCGGCCTCGCCGCGCAGGGCGATGGCGTACATCTCGTCCGCGTCGAGGCGCCTGAGCTCCTCGGCGATGAGTTCGGAGGTGGCGCGGACCTTCAGCGCGAGCGAACGCGGGGGCTGGCCCGGCAGGGTGAGGGTGGCGAGCGGGCCCTCGGGCCGGTCGATGACGATCTCGCCGTTCGCGGTGCCCAGGCGGACGGCCGTGACGACCGGGCCGTCGGTGATCACGCGCTCGACGCGCACCTTCAGCCGCGCCTCCAGCCAGCGGGCCAGCAGCTCGGCGGCCGGGTTGTCGGCCTCGGCCTCCACGGTCGCCGAGGTCACCGGCACCCGGGCCTGGTCCAGCGCCGCGGCCAGCATGGAGCGCCACAGCGTCAGCCGGGTCCAGGCCAGGTCGGTGTCACCGGGCGCGTAGGAGCGGACCCGCTTCTCCAGGACCTCCATCGGCCGCTCGACGGCGTACAGGTCGGTGATCCGGCGCTGGGCCAGCGCGCCCAGCGGGTCCTTCGCCGGGTTGTCCGGTGCCTCCACCGGCCACCACACGACGACCGGGGCGTCGGGGAGCAGCAGCGGCAGCACGACCGAGTCGGCGTGCTCGGACACCTCGCCGTACATGCGCAGCACGACCGTCTCGCCGGTGCCGGCCTCCGAGCCGACCCGCACCTCGGCGTCGAGGTGCGAGCGGGTGCGGTCGCGCAGGTTGCGGGCGTGCCGCTTGATGACGACCAGGGTGCGCGAGGGGTGCTCGTGCGAGGCCTCCTCGGCGGCCTTCATCGAGTCGTAGGCGTTCTCCTCGTCCGTGACGATCACCATCGTCAGGACCATGCCCACGGCCGGGCTGCCGATGGCGCGGCGCCCCTGCACCAGCGCCTTGTTGACCTTGCTTGCCGTGGTGTCGGTCAGGTCGATCCTCATGGCCTGCGCCAGCTCCGTCCGTCTCGTGCGAGCATCTCGTCGGCTTCCTCCGGGCCCCAGCCGCCCGAGGCGTACTGGGCAGGCCTGCCGTGCGTGGCCCAGTACTCCTCGATCGGGTCGAGGATCCGCCAGGACTCTTCCACTTCCTGGTGACGGGGGAACAGGTTGGCGTCGCCCAGAAGGACGTCCAGGATCAGCCGTTCGTACGCCTCCGGACTCGACTCGGTGAACGACTCGCCGTACGCGAAGTCCATGGACACGTCCCGGATCTCCATCGACGTGCCCGGCACCTTCGAGCCGAACCGGACCGTCATGCCCTCGTCGGGCTGGACGCGGATGACGATCGCGTTCTCGCCCAGCTCCTCCGTCGCGGTGGAGTCGAAGGGGGAGTGCGGCGCCCGCTGGAAGACCACCGCGATCTCGGTGACCCGGCGGCCCAGCCGCTTGCCGGTGCGCAGGTAGAAGGGGACGCCCGCCCAGCGGCGGTTGTCGATGCCCAGCTTGATCGCGGCGTAGGTGTCGGTGGTGGAGGCCGGGTCGATGCCCTCCTCCTCCAGGTAGCCGGGGACCTTCGCGCCGCCCTGCCAGCCGGCCGCGTACTGGCCGCGCACGGTGTGCTCGCCGAGGTCGTCGGGCAGCCGCACCGCCCGCAGGACCTTCAGCTTCTCGGTGAGCAGCGACGCCGCGTCGAAGGAGGCGGGCTCCTCCATCGCGGTCAGGGCGAGGAGCTGGAGCAGGTGGTTCTGGATGACGTCGCGGGCGGCGCCGATGCCGTCGTAGTAGCCGGCCCGGCCGCCGATGCCGATGTCCTCGGCCATGGTGATCTGCACGTGGTCCACGTAGGACCGGTTCCAGATCGGCTCGTACATCTGGTTGGCGAAGCGCAGCGCCAGGATGTTCTGGACGGTCTCCTTGCCCAGGTAGTGGTCGATGCGGAAGACCTGCTCCGGGTCGAAGACGTCGTGCACGAGCGCGTTCAGCTCGCAGGCGCTGTCCAGGTCGTGCCCGAACGGCTTCTCGATGACCGCGCGGCGCCAGGAGCCCTCCGGGGCGTCGGCCAGCCCGTGCTTCTTCAGCTGCTGGACGACCTTCGGGAAGAACTTCGGCGGCACCGAGAGGTAGAAGGCGTAGTTGCCGCTGGTGCCGCGGGAGGCGTCCAGCTCCTCGACGGCCTTGCGCAGCTGTTCGAACGCCTCGTCGTCGTCGAAGTCGCCGGGGATGAAGCGCATGCCCTCGGCGAGCTGCTGCCAGACCTCCTCGCGGAACGGCGTGCGCGCGTGTTCCTCGACGGCGTCGTGCACGACCTGGGCGAAGTCCTGGTCCTCCCAGTCGCGGCGGGCGAAGCCGACCAGCGAGAAGCCCGGCGGCAGCAGACCCCGGTTGGCGAGGTCGTACACGGCCGGCATCAGCTTCTTGCGGGACAGGTCGCCGGTGACGCCGAAGATGACCAGTCCGGAGGGGCCCGCGATGCGCGGGAGGCGGCGGTCCTGCGGATCGCGCAGCGGATTGCTCCAGTCGAGCGGCGCCACGGGCTCCACGGCGTCCTCGTCCGCCTTCCCGTTCTCCGCCTTCCCGGCGGCGCCGGACGCCTTGGACCTCTTCGCGGGCCGGGCGGACCCGCCCGCCGCGGCGGCCTTCGGCGCCCCGGCCGTCCGGGGCTCGTCGACCTGCTCGACCGTCGGCTCTCCGGCGGCCTCCCGGGACGCGCCCGCCTCCTCGGCCTCCTTCGCCGCCTTGGTCCCGTGGACCGTCGTAGCGGGAAGCTCCTCGCTCATTCCCCGTCAACTCCCTTGCTGTTGAGGGACTTCGTCACGGCGTCGAGCAGGTCCTGCCAGGCCACCTCGAACTTGGCGACGCCCTCCTGCTCCAGCTGCTCCACCACCTCGTCGTACGAGATGCCGAGCCGCTCCACGGCCGCGAGGTCCGCCCGGGCCTGGGCGTAGCCACCGGTGACCGTGTCGCCCCGGACGTCACCGTGATCGGCGGCGGCGTCCAGGGTGGCCTCCGGCATCGTGTTCACGGTGCCGGGAGCGACCAGCTCCTCCACGTACAGGGTGTCCCGATATGCGGGGTCCTTCACACCGGTGGACGCCCACAGGGGACGCTGGGCGTTGGCCCGGGCGCCGGCGAGGGCGGTGAACCGGTCGCCCGCGAAGACCTCCTCGTACGCCTCGTAGGCCAGTCGCGCGTTGGCCAGCGCCGCCCTGCCCTTGAGGGCGAGGGCCTCGTCCGTGCCCAGCAGCGTCAGCCGCTTGTCGATCTCGCTGTCGACGCGGGAGACGAAGAAGGAGGCCACGGAGTGGATGCCCGCCAGGTCGATGCCGGCCGCCCGTGCCTTCTCCAGGCCGGCGAGGTAGGCGTCCATGACCTCGCGGTAGCGCTCCAGCGAGAAGATCAGCGTGACGTTGACGCTGATGCCGGCGCCGATGACCTCGGTGATCGCCGGGAGACCGGCCTTCGTCGCCGGGATCTTGATCATCACGTTGGGGCGGTCGACCAGCCACGCCAGCTGCTTGGCCTCGGCGACGGTGGCCGTCGTGTCGTGGGCCAGACGCGGGTCGACCTCGATGGAGACCCGGCCGTCCCGGCCGCCGGTGGCGTCGTGCACCGGGCGCAGCACGTCGGCCGCGGCGCGGACGTCGGCCGTGGTCATCATGCGGACCGCCTCGTCGACGGCGACGCCCCGGGTCGCCAGGTCGGCGAGCTGCTCCTCGTAGCCCTCGCCGGAGCCGATGGCGGCCTGGAAGATCGAGGGGTTGGTGGTGACGCCGACGACGTTCTTCGTGCTGATCAGCTCGGCGAGGTTGCCGGACTCGATCCGCCGCCGCGACAGGTCGTCCAGCCAGATGGAGACGCCCGCCTCGGACAGGCGTCGCAGTGCTCCCGCGGTCGCGGTTGCTTCGGTCACAGTGATCATCTTCTCTTTCTGCGATTTTTCCAGCGGTTCTGCCGCGGTTCCCGCCGCGGCCCGATCCGGACGGCTCAGCCGCGGGCGGCGGCCAGGGACTCCCTGGCGGCGGCGGCCACGTGCTCGGCGGTGAAGCCGTACTCGGCGAACAGGGTCCCCGCGTCGGCGGACGCCCCGAAGTGCTCCAGGGAGACGATGCGGCCCGCGTCACCGACGAAGCGGTACCAGGTCAGGCCGATCCCGGCCTCGACGGCCACCCGGGCCCGCACGGACGGCGGCAGCACGCCCTCGCGGTACTCGCGCGGCTGCTCCTCGAACCACTCGACGGACGGCATCGACACCACCCGGGTGGCGGTGCCCTCGGCCTCCAGCAGCTCGCGCGCGGCCACGGCGAGCTGCACCTCGGAGCCGGTGGCGATCAGGACGACGTCCGGAGTGCCGGTGGAGGCCTCCTCCAGGACGTAGCCGCCGCGCGCCGCGTCCGGGTTCGGCGCGTACGTCGGCAGGCCCTGGCGGCTCAGCGCGAGGCCGTGCGGCGCCGGGGCGGTGGAGTGCCGCCTGAGGATCTCCGCCCAGGCGGTCGCGGTCTCGTTGGCGTCCGCCGGGCGGACGACGTTGAGGCCGGGGATGGCGCGCAGCGCGGCCAGGTGCTCGACCGGCTGGTGGGTGGGGCCGTCCTCGCCCAGGCCGATGGAGTCGTGCGTCCACACGTACGTCACCGGAAGCTGCATCAGCGCCGACATCCGCACCGCGTTGCGCATGTAGTCGGAGAACACCAGGAAGGTGCCGCCGTACACGCGGGTGTTGCCGTGCAGGGCGATGCCGTTCATCTCCGCGGCCATCGAGAACTCGCGGATGCCGAAGTGCACGGTGCGCCCGTAGGGGTCGGCCTCCGGGAGCGGGTTGCCCTCGGGGAGGAAGGACGACGTCTTGTCGATGGTCGTGTTGTTGGAGCCGGCCAGGTCGGCGGAGCCGCCCCACAGCTCGGGCAGGACCGGGCCGAGCGCCTGGAGGACCTTGCCGGAGGCGGCGCGGGTGGCGATCGCCTTGCCGGGCTCGAACACCGGCAGCGCGTCCTGCCAGCCCTCGGGCAGGCGGCCCGCGACGACCCGGTCGAACAGCCGGGCCCGGTCCGGCTGGGCGCCGCGCCACTTGTCGAGCCGCTTGTCCCAGGCGGCGTGCGCCTCGGCGCCCCGGTCCAGGGCCGCGCGGGTGTGGGCGAGGACGTCGTCGGCGACCTCGAAGGACTTCTCCGGGGCGAAGCCGAGGACGCGCTTGGTGGCGGCGACCTCGTCCTCGCCGAGGGCCGAGCCGTGGGACGCCTCGGTGTTCTGCGCGTTCGGCGCGGGCCAGGCGATGATCGTGCGCATGGCGATGATGGAGGGACGGCCGGTCTCGGCCTTCGCCGCCGTCAGCGCCGCGTACAGGGCGTGCACGTCCACGTCGCCGTTCCCGGCGGGCTCGATGCGCTGTACGTGCCAGCCGTAGGCCTCGTAGCGCCCCAGCACGTCCTCGGAGAACGCGGTCGCGGTGTCGCCCTCGATGGAGATGTGGTTGTCGTCGTAGAGGAAGACCAGGTTGCCGAGCTTCTGGTGCCCGGCGAGGGAGGAGGCCTCGGCGGAGACGCCCTCCTGGAGGTCGCCGTCGGAGACGATCGCCCAGATCGTGTGGTCGAAGGGGGACTCGCCCGCGGGGGCCTCGGGGTCGAACAGGCCGCGCTCGTAACGGGCGGCCATCGCCATGCCCACCGCGTTGGCGACGCCCTGGCCGAGCGGGCCGGTGGTGGTCTCCACGCCCGCGGTGTGGCCGTACTCCGGGTGACCCGGGGTCTTCGAGCCGTGCGTGCGGAACGCCTTGAGGTCGTCCAGCTCCAGCTCGTACCCGGCCAGGTAGAGCTGGGTGTAGAGGGTCAGCGAGGTGTGTCCGGGGGACAGGACGAAGCGGTCACGGCCGGTCCACTCCGGATCGGCCGGGTCGTGCCGCATCACCTTCTGAAAGATCGTGTACGCGGCAGGAGCGAGGGCCATCGCCGTGCCCGGGTGACCGTTGCCCACCTTCTGCACCGTGTCCGCCGCCAGAATGCGGGCGGTGTCGACGGCACGCCGGTCGAGTTCGGTCCATTCGAAGCTGTCCGTGGTCTGCGTGCTCATCTTCAAGAAGTCCTCGATCGGAGCGGAGTACGGGGTCTGACGTGTTCAAACTTAAAAGTCTGACTTTTGGGAGTGAAGGTCGCGGTGTGCCAGCCTGTGGTGAAACTGGGACACCCCCCGGCGCCACGGCGCACGGGCGGCACGGCGCGAGAAGGACATGGCGGACGAACACACCCAATACGGCGACGGCGATGGCGGCGACGGGATCAGAACGTTCCCCTTCCCGGTCGATCTCAGCCTCCTCGGCGTCGGCATGCAGGTCGGCCCCATGGGCACCGGCCGCACCTGGCACGCGCACGCCCCGCTGCACCGCGTGCACCGCATCGACTTCCACGTCGTCATGCTCTTCACCGGCGGACCGGTCCGTCACATGATCGACTTCGCCGAGTACGAGGCGACGGCCGGCGATCTGCTGTGGATCCGTCCCGGCCAGGTCCACCGCTTCTCGCCCGACAGCGAGTACCGCGGAACGGTGCTGACCATGCAGCCCGGCTTCCTGCCCCGCGCGACCGTGGAGGCCACCGGCCTCTACCGCTACGACCTGCCGCCCCTGCTCCACCCCGACGAGGCCCGGCTCGCCGCGCTGACCGCCTCGCTCGAGCAGCTGCGACGCGAGTACGAGGACGCCACGACGCTCCCGCTCAGCCTGCACACCGCGGTGCTGCGCCACACGCTCACCGCGTTCCTGCTGCGCCTGGCCCATCTCGCGGCCAGCTCGGCGCACGAGGCGCGGCGGGGGCAGGCGGACGCGCCGGGGGACACCACCTTCACGCTCTTCCGGGACGCGGTCGAACGGGACTTCGCCACCAACCACAGCGTCAGCGCCTACGCCGACGCGCTCGGTTACTCCCGCCGCACCCTCGTCCGCGCGGTGCGCGCCGCGACCGGTGAGACGCCCAAGGGCTTCATCGACAAGCGGGTGGTGCTGGAGGCCAAGCGGCTCCTCGCGCACACCGACATGCCGATCGGCCGGGTCGGGGCGGCGGTCGGCTTCCCGGACGCGGCGAACTTCTCCAAGTTCTTCCAGCAGCACACGGACCAGACGCCGGCGGCGTTCCGGGCGGAGCTGCGCTGAGG
Organism: Streptomyces sp. JHA26; assembly: GCF_002005565.1. GTDB lineage: Bacteria > Actinomycetota > Actinomycetes > Streptomycetales > Streptomycetaceae > Streptomyces. The sequence goes on from NZ_BDJC01000104.1 coordinate 7,190, forward strand.
CCCGGTACGACAAAGGGCCGCCGGGCGCCCGCGGGGCCCGGCGGCAGGGACCAGGTAGCAGGGATCAGACGACAGGGGCCAGGAGGCAGGGGTCAGGCGCCTGCGAGCGCGCTGCCGGCCTTCCACTTCTTCCACGACAGGTTCCAGCCGTTCAGGCCGTTGGCCGGATCGACGGTCCGCCTGCCGGAGTTCTTCACGACCACCACGTCGCCGAGCCGGGAGCCCGTGTAGAAGGCGTGGCCCGCCGTGGCCTCGTCGTCCCCGCCCTTGGCGTCGTGCAGGCCGATGCAGCCGTGCGTGCTGTTGCTGTGCCCGAAGACCGAGGCGGACGTCCAGTAGTTGCCGTGGACGAAGGTGCCCGACGCGGTCAGGCGCTGGGCGTGCGGCACGTCCGCGATGTCGTACTCGTGGCCGAGCCCGACCGTCGAGGACTCCATCCGGGTCTCCTCCAGCCGCTCGCTGATCACCATGATCCCGGACCAGGTGGCGTGGTCCGCGTTCCCGCCCGTGACCGGGTAGGCGGCGACCTTCCTGCCGTCCTGCACGACGGTCATCCGCTTCTCGGCCAGGTCGACGGTGCTGATCCGCGCGCGGCCGATCCTGAAGGCGAGGTCCTGCGACTGGGTGCCGTGGACTCCGGCGGCGGCCCGCACGCCCGTCAGGCGCAGCCGGACGGTGACCGTCGTGCCGGGCGCCCAGTACTTCTCGGGGCGGAAGTCGAGCCGGGTGTCACCGAACCAGTGGCCCACCACCTCGACGCCCGGGTCGGCGGTGACCCTGATCGCCCGCTCGACCGCGGCCTTGTCCGTCACGGCGTGCGAGAAGGTGACCGACACCGGCATGCCCACGCCGTACGCGCCGCCCGCCCCGGGGGTGACGGAGGCCGTCAGCGTCTTCCCGGTGGCGGCGGTGGGGACCCCCGCGGCCGCCCGCGCCGGACCGCCGCCCAGACCGGTCAGCGCCGCCGCGACCGGCACGGCACCGAGCGCGGCGAGCACCCCGCGCCGGGACCATCCGGTCTGCTGGTCGTCCCGGTCGGGTATGGGGGCAATGCTCACGGCGTGCGGCCTTTCTGCGGGGGGTCGGCGGAATGAGTGCAGTATGCACCGTATATCTGGGCCGTCCCCGTGTGTGCCCGTCGGCGGGCCGGAACGCCTGTGAGAAATACGGCAGAGGGGGACGGGTGCGCGTCCGGTGGCTCCCGGTGACGGGCGGTCGCAGGGCGGTCCTCCGCCCGCGACCAGCGGTGGGAGCCCGGCGCCGGTCAGGGTGGCCGCCCTGTGGCCGAGGGCGGCGGCGGTGCAGCGGACCCCGGCGCCGAACGGCTTCCCCGCGCGTCACGCGGCCGCGGTGCCTCCGGCCGGAGCATGCCATGATCGGCACCGGTACCGAGGCGGGCGCGCGACGGAAGGGTGCGGACGTGAGGCTGACGATTCTGGGCGGCGGCGGGTTCCGGGTGCCGCTCGTGTACGGGGCGCTCCTCGCGGACCGCGCCGAGGGACGCGTGACCCGGGTGGTGCTGCACGACCTGGACGCCGACCGGCTCTCCGCGGTGACCCGGGTGCTGGCCGAGCAGGCCGCCGGGGTACCGGACGCCCCCGGGGTGACCGCCACGACCGACCTCGACGAGGCGCTGCGCGGCGCCGACTTCGTGTTCTCCGCGATCCGCGTCGGCGGCCTCCAGGGCCGCGCGGACGACGAACGGGTCGCCCTGGCCGAAGGCGTCCTCGGCCAGGAGACGGTCGGTGCGGGCGGCATCGCGTACGGGCTGCGCACCGTCCCGGTCGCCGTCGACATCGCCCGCCGCGTGGCCCGGCTCGCGCCGGACGCCTGGGTCATCAACTTCACCAACCCGGCCGGTCTGGTCACCGAGGCCATGTCCCGGCACCTCGGCGACCGCGTCATCGGCATCTGCGACTCCCCCGTCGGCCTCGGCCGCCGCATCGCCCGCGTCCTGGGCGCCGACCCGGAGGAGGCGTGGATCGACTACGTCGGCCTCAACCACCTCGGCTGGGTCCGCGGCCTGCGCGTCGCCGGCCGCGACCAGCTCCCGCGCCTGCTCGCCGACCCCGCCCTGCTCGGCTCCTTCGAGGAGGGCCGGCTCTTCGGCACCGAGTGGCTCCGCTCACTGGGCGCGATCCCCAACGAGTACCTGCACTACTACTACTTCAACCGGGAGGCCGTACGCGCCTACCAGGAGGCGGAACGGACCCGCGGCGCGTTCCTGCGCGACCAGCAGGCCCGCTTCTACGAGGAGATGCGCCGCCCCGGCACCCCCGCCCTCGCCGCCTGGGACCGCACCCGCGCCGAACGCGAGGCCACCTACATGGCCGAGAACCGGGAAGCGGCCGGCGCCGGGGAGCGCGAGGCCGACGACCTGTCCGGCGGCTACGAGAAGGTGGCCCTGGCGCTGATGCGGGCCGTCGCCCGCAACGAACGCACGGTCCTGATCCTCAACGTCCGCAACCGCGGCACCCTGGCGGTCCTGGACCCCGAGGCCGTGATCGAGGTCCCGTGCGTGGTCGACGCGAGCGGCGCCCACCCCGTGGCCGTGGATCCGCTGCCGGGGCACGCCACCGGGCTGGTCTGCGCAGTCAAGGCCGTCGAGCGGGAGGTGCTGGCGGCGGCCGAGACCGGCTCGCGCGCCACGGCCGTCAAGGCCTTCGCCCTGCACCCGCTCGTCGACTCGGTGAACGTCGCCCGCCGCCTCGTCGACGGCTACACGGCCGTGCACCCCGCCCTGGCCTACCTCAGGTAGCCCGCGCCTCCGCGCCCGCGCCTCCGCGGTCGCGCCTCCGCGCCCGCGCCTCCGCGCCCGCGCCTCCGCGGTCGCG
>NZ_BDJC01000105.1 GCF_002005565.1 Streptomyces sp. JHA26
CCTGTTCATCGAGTCCAGCGCGCATCCGGTGCTGACGATGGGCATCGAGCAGACCGCCGAGACCCACACCAACACCCCCGTCACCACAGTCGGTTCACTGCGCCGCGGTGAGGGGGGCCTGGGGCGCTTCCTGACCTCGGCCGCGGAGGCGTTCGTCGGCGGTGCGACCGTCGACTGGGCCGGGGTGTTCGCGGGCACGGGCGCTCGACGCGTCGAGTTGCCCACCTACGCCTTCCAGCGTCAGCGTTTCTGGCTGGAGCCGGGGGTGGTGTCGGTTGGTGATGTGGGTTCGGTGGGGCTGGTGTCGGCTGGTCATCCGTTGTTGGGGGCGGCGGTGTCGTTGCCGGCCTCGGGTGGGGTGTTGCTGACGGGTCGGTTGTCGTTGGCGTCGCATGGTTGGCTGGCTGATCATGCGGTGGCCGGGGTGGCGTTGTTGCCGGGTACGGCGTTCGTGGAGCTGGCGTTGCGTGCCGGGGACGCGGTGGGCTGCGATCGGGTGGAGGAGTTGACGTTGGAGGCGCCGTTGGTGCTTCCGCAGGACGGCGCCGTCTCCGTCCAGGTGACACTGGAGGGACCGGGAGACGGCGGGCGACGAGAACTCGGTGTCTACTCCCGGCCCGACGGCCTGCCCGACGCGGCGTGGACGCGGCACGCCTCAGGTGTCCTCGCCGCCGGGACCGTGGCCGACGAGGCCGCCGACGCGGAGCTGCGCGCGTGGCCGCCGGCGGGTGCCGAGCCGGTCGATCTGACCGGGCTCTACGAGCGGCTGGCCGCGACGGGACTGGCGTACGGGCCGACGTTCCGTGGGCTGGGCGCGGCATGGCGGCGCGGCGACGAGGTGTTCGCCGAGGTGGCCTTGCCGGAGGAGGCAGCCGCGGAAGCGGACCGGTACGGGCTGCACCCCGCGCTGCTGGACTCGGCGCTGCACGCATGGCTGGCGGAGCCGGAGCGGGGCTCCGCAGCCGTCCGGCTGCCGTTCGTGTGGCGTGGCGTCTCGTTGTACGCGACGGGTGCCACGGAGCTGCGGGTACGGCTCACGCCGGCCGGAGCCGACGGGACGGCGGTGCTGGTCGCCGATGCGGCGGGGACGGTGGTCGCTTCGGCCGACGCCCTGGTGACGCGTGAGGTGACCGGCGAGCAGGTGGTGGCGGCGGCGCCGGGTGGCGCGAGCGACGCCCTGTACCGCGTGGACTGGATCGAGTCGCCCGGTGGGGCCGGTCCCGGCGCGGTGGCCGCGGACGGCGGTCGTTGCGCCGTCGTCGGGCCGGACACGGACGACCTGCTCGGAGCGCTGAGGACGGCGGACCTGGCCCCCGAGGAGTACACGGACCTGACGGCGCTGGCCGAACCGTGGGCCTCCGCTTCGGTCGCCTCCGGCCTGGTCTTCGTGAGCCTCGGGTCGGACGCCGCCGCCGACGTCGTGACCGCCACTCGGGAGGTCACGCACCGGGCGCTGGACCTGGTGCGGACGTGGGTGGCGCTGGACGGGCTCGACGGGGCGCGGCTGGTGCTGGTGACCCGCGGAGCACTGGCCGTGGACGCCGGTGAGGCACCGGCCGACCTGCCGGCCGCGGGCGTCTGGGGGCTGGTGCGGTCCGCGCAGGCCGAGCACCCGGACCGGTTCGTGCTGGTGGACGTCGACGACGCCGAGCAGAGCCTCGCCGTCCTGCACGAGGCCGTACTGACCGGGGAACCTCAGCTGGCCGTGCGTGAGGGCCGGGTACGGGTGCCGCGACTGGCCGGCGGGGCCGCCGACGGGGTGCTGACGCCGGAGGAGGGCGTACGGGCCTGGCGGCTGACGGCGTCCGAGGACGGCACGCTGGAGGGCCTGCGGCTGCGGCCGGCGCCGGACGCCACCCGGGAACTCGGCGAGCACGAGGTACGGATCGCCGTCCGGGCCGCCGGACTGAACTTCCGCGACGTCCTCCTCGCCCTGGGCATGTATCCCGACCCGGCCCTCATGGGGGGTGAGGGAGCGGGCGTGGTCGTGGCCACCGGACCCGGCGTCACGTCCTTCGCCGTGGGCGACCGGGTGCTGGGCATCTGGTCCGGCGGCTTCGGCCCGCTGGTCGTGGCGGACCAGCGGATGCTGGCGCGGGTGCCGGACGGCTGGTCGTTCGCCGAGGCCGCCTCCGTCCCCGTGGTCTACGTGACCGCGCTGTACGCACTGCGGGACCTGGCCGGCATACGCTCCGGCGAGTCGCTGCTGGTGCACTCCGCGGCCGGCGGGGTCGGCATGGCGGCCGTGCAGCTCGCCCGGGCCTGGGGCGTCGAGGTGTTCGCCACCGCGGGACCGGCCAAGTGGGAGCACGTGCGGGCGCTCGGCGTGGACGACGCCCACCTGGCGTCCTCGCGCTCGCTGGAGTTCGCACGGCACTTCGCCGGCACCTCGGGCACGGGTGGGGTGGACGTCGTCCTCAACTCCCTGGCCGGGGAGTTCGTCGACGCCTCGCTCGGGCTGCTGCGCGACGGCGGCCGTTTCATCGAGATGGGCAAGACGGACGTACGGGACGCCACCGCCGTCGCGGCCGACCGTCCGGGGATCACCTACCGGGCCTTCGACCTGGGCGAAGCCGGCCCCGACCGGATCGGGACGATGCTGGCCGAGGTCATGGACCTCTTCACGCAGGGCCGGCTGCGGCTGCTGCCCACCCGCGTGTGGGACGTCCGCCGGGCACCGGAGGCCTTCCGGTTCATGAGCCAGGCACGGCACGTCGGCAAGCTGGTGCTCAGCGTGCCCGCCACCGCACCGGACCCCGACGGCACGGTGCTGATCACCGGCGCCGCCGGCACCCTCGGCCGCCTCGTCGCCCGGCACCTGGTGGAACAGCACGGCACACGCAGCCTGCTGCTGGTCAGCCGACGCGGCCCCGACGCCGACGGCATGCCGGAACTCCGGCAGGAGCTGACCGCGCTGGGCGCCTCGGTACGGGTCGCCGCCTGTGACGTCGCCGACCGCGACGCGCTGTCGGCACTGCTCTCCGACCTGCCGGACGGACACGGACTGACCGGTGTGGTGCACGCCGCGGGCATCCTGGACGACGGGACGGTGGCGTCCCTGACCCCGGAGCGCGTCGACGCCCTGCTGCGCGTCAAGGCCGAGGCCGCCTGGCATCTGCACGAGGTGACACGCCGCTTCGACCTCAGCCTCTTCGCCCTGTTCTCCTCGACCGCGGGCGTCTTCGGCTCCGCGGGCCAGGCGAACTACGCCGCGTCCAACACCTGGCTGGACACCCTCGCCCAGCACCGCCGGGCGAAGGGCCTGCCGGCGCTGTCCCTGGCCTGGGGTCTGTGGGCGGAGCGCACCGGCATGACCGGCCACCTGAACCAGGCGGACCTGTCCCGCATGACCCGCGTCGGCCTGATGCCCTTCTCCTCGCAGGAGGGCCTGGCACTCCTCGACGCGGCGGGCGGCCTCGCGGAGGCCGTGGTCGTACCCGCCCGCCTGGACACCGCGGCGCTGACCGAGCAGGCCACGCACGGCGCCACCCCGCCGCCGGCCGTACTGCGCGGCCTGGTGCGCCGCCCGGCGCCGGCCCGGCGCGCACTCGTCCGGGAACAGCGGCACTCCGACGAGCCGACACTGGCGCAGCGCCTGACCGGACTCTCCCCGGCGGAGCGGCGGCGGACGCTGCTGCGGCTGGTCCAGGAGCACGCCGCCACCGTGCTCGGACACGGCTCGGCCGTGTCCGTCGTCGCCGACCGGGGCTTCCTGGAGCTCGGCTTCGACTCCCTCACGGCCGTGGAACTGCGCAACCGGCTCAACGCGGCCACCGGCCTGCGGCTGCCCGCCACGCTGATCTTCGACTACCCGACCCCGGAGGCCCTCGCCGGACACCTGGACGAGGAGATCGCACCCGCCGACGACGCCTCGCTCCCAGCCGCGGACACCTCCGCCCTGGTCGCCGAACTCGACCGGCTGGAAGCCGCGTTGCGCGGGGCCGCCGACACCGGCACCGCGACCCGCGAACTGGTCGGCGGCCGGCTCCGGCAACTCCTGTCCACCGTGTCCGCCTGGGGCGACGGGACGACCGAAGGCGCCGCGGAACCGGGGCAGCCCCCGGCCCCCGGCGAAGCGCCGCCGGCCGGCGCAGACGCCGTCACCGAGCACCTGGAGAGCGCGGAGGCGGACGAACTGTTCGCCTTCATCGACCAGGAGTTCGGCTCGTCGGAAGGGTTCGGCTCCGCATGATCACCGCCGTGAACGCCCGCGCCGGCACATCCGCCGCATCCGCGGATCCGTACCGCCTCGTGAGCCCCCCGGGTTCCGCCCTGTCCTTCTCCCCGAACGCCCAGCTTCCCGAGCTCGTGAGGTCCTGATGTCGGAACAAGAAAAGCTCCTCGGCTACCTCCGTCGGGTCACCGCAGACCTGCATCAGACCCGCGGCCGCCTGCAGGAAGTGGAAGCCGCGGCCCACGAGCCGATCGCGATCGTCGGGATGGGCTGCCGCTTCCCCGGCGGTGTGCGCACCCCCGAGGACCTGTGGCGGCTGGTGTCCGGCGAGGAGGACGCCATCACACCGTTCCCCGCCGACCGCGGCTGGGACATCGACGCCGTGTACGACCCCGACCCCGACCGGCCGGGCACCACCTACGCACGCGAGGGCGGCTTCCTCCACGAGGCCGGCGACTTCGACGCCGACTTCTTCGGCATCTCGCCCCGCGAGGCCACCGCGATGGACCCGCAGCAGCGGTTGCTGCTGGAGACCGCCTGGGAGGCGATCGAGCGCGCGGGCATCGACCCCGCCTCGCTCAAGGGAAGCCAGGCCGGCGTCTTCGCGGGCGCCGTCGCACCCGACTACGGCCCCCGCGTCCACGAAGCCCCCGAAGGCGTCGAAGGCCACCTCGTGACCGGCAGCGCCATCAGCGTGGTGTCCGGGCGCGTCGCCTACACCCTCGGCCTGGAGGGCCCCGCCGTCACGGTGGACACGGCCTGCTCCTCCTCCCTGGTCGCCCTGCACCTCGCCGCGCAGTCCCTGCGCCGCGGCGAGTGCTCCCTCGCCCTGGCCGGCGGCGTCACCGTCATGGCCACCCCGGGCACCTTCACGGGCTTCAGCCGCCAGCGCGGCCTCGCCGCCGACGGCCGCTGCAAGCCCTTCGCCGCCGCCGCGGACGGCTTCGGCCCCGCCGAAGGCGCCGGCATGCTCCTCCTGGAACGTCTCTCCGACGCCCGCCGCAACGGCCACCCCGTGCTGGCCGTCGTCCGCGGTACGGCCATCAACCAGGACGGCGCCAGCAGCGGACTGTCCGCCCCCAACGGCCCCTCCCAGCAGCGAGTGATCCGGGCCGCCCTGGCGGACGCCGGACTCACCGCCGCCCAGGTCACCGCCGTCGAGGCGCACGGCACCGGCACGAAGCTCGGCGACCCCATCGAGGCCCAGGCGCTGCTCGCGACGTACGGCCGCGAACACACCGCCGACAAGCCCCTGTTCCTCGGCTCCGTGAAGTCCAACATCGGGCACACGCAGGCGGCCGCGGGCGTGGCCGGACTGATGAAGATGGTCCTGGCGCTGCGGCACGGCACCCTGCCCCGCACGCTGCACGTCGACGAGCCCTCCCCGCACGTCGACTGGTCCTCCGGCACCGTCGCCCTGCTCACCGAGGCCACGCCGTGGCCGAAGGGTGAGGAGCCCCGCCGGTTCGGCGTGTCCTCCTTCGGCATCAGCGGCACCAACGCCCACGCCATCGTCGAAGAGGCCCCCGCCCCGCAGGCCGACGCGGACCAGGAAGACACGGACGCCTCCGCGAACTCCGCCTCGGCGCCGATGGCCCTGCCGGCCGTCCCCTGGGTGCTGTCGGCGAAGTCCGCGACGGCCCTGCGCGCCCAGGCGGCAAGCCTCCTGGAACACCTGGGCGCCCACCCCGAGGCGACCGGCCTCGACACCGGTCTGTCCCTCGCCACCACGCGAACCGCCTTCGACCACCGTGCGGTCGTCCTGGCCCTCGACCCCACGGCGGCGGTACGAGAACTCCAGGCGTACCTCGACGGCCGTGGCACCACCGCCCTCGTCGAGGGCACCGTCCGGCGCGGCATCGGCGTCGCCTTCGTGTTCCCGGGGCAGGGGTCGCAGTGGGCCGGGATGGCGGCTGAACTCCTCGACTCGTCGCCGGTGTTCGCGGAGCGGATGGCCGAGTGTGCGGCTGCGCTCGCGCCGTTCGTGGACTGGTCGCTCATCGACGTGCTGCGGGATGCGGACGCGGATGCCTGGCTGGAGCAGGTCGACGTGGTGCAGCCGGTGCTGTGGGCGGTCATGGTCTCGCTGGCCGAGCTGTGGCGGTCGGTGGGCGTGGAGCCGGCTGCGGTGATCGGTCACTCGCAGGGTGAGATCGCCGCCGCGTGTGTGGCGGGTGCGCTGTCGCTCGGGGACGCGGCGAAGGTGGTGGCGCTGCGCAGCAAGGCGATCCGTGCGCTGTCCGGCCGGGGTGGCATGGTGTCCGTCTCGCTGGGTGTGGACGCGGTGCGCGAGCGCCTCGCCGGCTGGGGTGGTCGGCTGTCGGTGGCGGCGGTCAACGGTCCGTCGGTCGTGGTCGTCTCCGGTGACGCGGACGCGCTGGACGAGCTGCTGGCCGCGTGTGAGGCGGACGGTGTGCGGGCGCGTCGTGTCGCGGTGGACTACGCCTCGCACTGCGCGCATGTCGAGGAGATCGAGGACGTTCTCCTGCGGGACCTGGCGGGCATCGCCCCGCAGGCGTCGAGCGTGCCGTTCTACTCGACGGTGACGGGCGGTGTCCTGGACACGTCGTCCCTCGATGCGGGCTACTGGTACCGCAACTTGCGGCAGACGGTCCGCTTCGCGGATGCCGTCGAGGCTCTGCTGGACGACGGTTTCCGCCTGTTCGTGGAGTCCAGCGCGCATCCGGTGCTGACGATGGGCGTCGAGCAGACGGCTGAAGAGCACACCGACACGCCCGTCACGGCGGTGGGTTCGCTGCGCCGCGGTGAAGGCGGTCCGGAGCGGTTCGTCACGTCGGTGGCGGAGGCCTTTGTCGGCGGCGCGGCCGTGGACTGGGCGAAGCTGTTCGAGGGCACCGGGGCGCGAAGGGTCGAACTGCCCACCTACGCTTTCCAGCACCAGCGCTACTGGCTGGAGGCCGCGCCGTCGCGGCCGCTCGCCCTGGGCATGGCGGACGGCGACCGCACGGACGCCATCTTCTGGGACGCGATCGAACGGGAAGACGGGGAAACGCTGGCGGCCACGCTCCGCCTCGACACCGTCGAGCAGCAGGAGTCGTTCGACGCCGTCCTGCCCGCCCTGGCCCAGTGGCGTCGCCGGCGACGCGCGGAGTCGGCCGTCGACGCATGGCGTTACGCCGCCGCCTGGCGCCGTACGGACGGCGCGGCCAACCCCTCGCTCTCCGGCACCTGGCTGCTCGTCACGCCCGGGGCGTGCGCCGACGACCCGCTGGTGGCGGACACCCGGCAGGCCCTCGAGGAACACGGCGCCGAGGTCGTCACCCTCACCCTGGACGGGAACGACGCCGACCGGGCCGTACTGGCGGAACGGCTCCGCACGATCACCGCGGACCACACACCGTCCGGCGTCCTGTCCCTGCTCGCGCTGGACGAGACCCCCTACCCGGAGCACCCCGTCGCCGGCACCGGCCTGGTGCTGACCCTGTCGCTGATCCAGGCCCTGGGCGACCTCGGCACCAGGGCGCCGCTGTGGTCCGCCACGCGGGGCGCGGTGTCCACCGGCAGCGCGGACCCGCTGACCAGCCTGACCCAGGCCACCGTATGGGGCATGGGCCGCGTCGCCGCCGTGGAGTACCCGGACACGTGGGGCGGCCTGGTCGACCTGCCGGCCACCCTGGACCGACGGGCCCGCACCCGGCTCGCCGGCGTCCTCGCGGGCACCGACGCGGAGGACCAGGTGGCCGTCCGAGCGTCCGGGGTCATGCTGCGCCGCCTGGAACCCGCGCCGTTGGGCGACAGGCGTCCCGCCCGCACCTGGAAGCCCCGGGGCACCGTCCTCGTCACCGGCGGCACCGGCGCCCTCGGCACCCACCTCGCCCGGTGGCTGGCCCGCAACGGCGCCGAGCACCTGATCCTGACGAGCCGCCGCGGTCTCGCCGCGCCCGGCGCCGAGGCGCTGGTCGCCGAACTCGCCGAGCTCGGCACCCAGGTCACCGTCACCTCCTGCGACATGGCGGACCGCGACTCCGTGGCCGACGTCCTCGCCTCCGTACCCGAGGACCGCCCCCTCAACGCCGTCATCCACGCCGCCGCCCACATCGACCTGGCCGGCCTGGCCGAGACGACGGTGGCGGAGTTCGCCGACGTCATGAACGCCAAGGCGGCCGGCGCGGCACACCTCGACGCACTGCTGCGCGACACCCCGCTCGACGCGTTCGTCCTGTTCTCGTCGGTCTCCTCCATCTGGGGCGTCGGCGACCACGGCGCCTACGCTGCGGCCAACGCCTACCTCGACGCGCTCGCCGAACGCCGCCGGGCCGACGGCCTGACCGCCACCTCCGTGGCCTGGGGCGTGTGGGACGCGGTCGGCGACAACGCCCCCGAGGCCCTGGACCTGGACCAACTGCGCCGACGCGGGCTGCGGTTCATGGACATCGACCTCGGCATCACCGCGCTCCAGCAGACACTCGACCACGACCAGACCCACCTGGCCATCGCCGACATGGACTGGGACACCTTCCTCCCGGTCTTCACCTCCGCGCGCCCCAGCCCGCTGCTGGACCAGCTCGTCGAGGCCCGTCGCCTCCACCAGGAGAACACCGCGGGCGGCGGCGACACCGCCGGCGGCCCGGGGACCGACCCGGCCTCACCGCTCCGGCAACGTCTGACCGACCTGGCGTCCGGCGAACGCGGACACGCCGTCCTCGACCTCGTCCACGAGCAGGTGGCGGCCGTCCTGGGCCACGCCGACACGAGCACGCTCGATGCCGGACGTGCCTTCAAGGAACTCGGTTTCGACTCCCTGACCGCCGTGGAACTGCGCAACCGCCTGAACACGGCCACCGGCCTGCGACTGCCCGCCACCCTGATCTTCGACTACCCCAACAGCACCGTACTGAGCGCCCACATCCTGGAGCAGCTCCTCGGAGCGTCGGCGACCACGGCCCCGGACGGCTCCGCGGAGACCGTGTCCGGTACCACGCCCCCGGCACTGCCGACCGACGACGACCCCATCGCGATCGTCGCGATGAGCTGCCGCTACCCGGGCGGAGTGACCTCCCCCGAGGAACTGTGGCAGCTGGTCATGTCCGAGAACGACGCGATCGGCGGACTGCCCACCGACCGCGGCTGGGACATCGAGGGCCTCTACGACCCCGACCCGGACGCCCCCGGCAAGACGTACGTGCGCGAAGGCGGCTTCCTCTACGACGCCGCCGAGTTCGACCCGGGATTCTTCGGCATCTCGCCGCGTGAGGCGGAGGCGATGGACCCGCAGCAGCGCCTGCTGCTGGAGACGTCCTGGGAGGCCTTCGAACGCGTCGGCGTACCCGCCCAGACGCTGCGCGGCAGCCGCACCGGCGTCTTCATGGGCGTCAACTACCAGGAGTACGGCCCCCGCGTCCACGAGGCGCCCGAGGGCACCGAGGGCCACCTCATGACCGGCAACGCGGCCAGCGTCGTGTCCGGCCGCGTCTCCTACACGTTCGGGTTCGAGGGTCCTGCGGTGACGGTGGACACGGCGTGCTCGTCGTCGCTGGTGGCCCTGCACCTCGCGGCCCAGTCGCTGCGCCAGGGCGAGTGCTCGCTGGCTCTGGCCGGCGGCGTCGCCGTCATGCCCACCCCCAGCGCGTTCATCGCCTTCAGCCGCCAGCGCGGCCTCGCCGCCGACGGCCGCTGCAAGGCCTTCGGCGCGAACGCCGACGGCATGGGGCTCGCCGAGGGCATCGGCGTGGTGTTGCTGGAGCGGTTGTCGGATGCGCGGCGCAATGGGCACCGGGTGCTGGCGGTGGTGCGGGGTTCGGCGGTCAACCAGGACGGTGCGAGCAATGGGCTT
>NZ_BDJC01000106.1 GCF_002005565.1 Streptomyces sp. JHA26
GGCGCGTACGGCCGCGGCGGGGGTGGCGGTGGCGGGCAGCGTGGGGGTTCCGGCGACGACGTGGTCGGCGAGCAGCCAGGCGGCGTCGAGCGGGTCGTCGGATCCGCCCGGGCGCCCGCGTCCGTCCGCGCCCGCCCCGCCGGAGGCGTCGGCGCTCTCCGTCCGGCTTCCGGTGTCCGAGGGGGCCTGTGCTCCTGCCCAGTACCGCGACTCGGTGAACGGGTACGTCGGCAGGGGGATGCGGCGTGCTCCGGTTCCCGCGAACAGCGACTCCCAGTCCGGGTCGGCACCGCGTACGTAGGCCGCGGCCGTGCTCGTGTCGTCCTCGGGGGCCGTCAGCCAGTACGCCCCCGCGTCCGGGGCACCGTCCAGCAGGCGCCTGATGCCGGCGCCCAGCGCGGTGACGGTGCCGGCGGTCAGCGCGGCACGCACCGGCAGATGCCGGCGTCCCACGGCGAGGGTGAAGGCGATGTCCCGTGCGCTCGCCCCGCCCCGGGCGCCTTCGGGAGCGGAGAAGGCGACGGTGGCGAGGTCCTCCAGCCGGCGCCGCAACTCGGTCTCGGTGCGGGCGGACACCGGGAACGTGAAGGCGCCGGTGCTCTGGCTCTCCCGGAGCGGCCGCGGTGCGGCGGGAGGTGCCTCCGCCACGACCAGGTGGCAGTTGGTGCCGCTGAAGCCGAAGCCGCTGACGGCGGCCGCGCGCACGCCCGAGGGTCCGGGCAGCCAGTCGACCGCCTCGGTGCGCACGCGGAAGGGGCTGCCGTCCAGGTCGAGCCGGGGGTTGGGCTCCCCGAAGCCGGCGGCGGGCGGCTGGGTGCGGTGCCGCAGTGCCAGCAGGACCTTGAGGAGGGAGGCGATCCCGGCCGCCATGGTGGTGTGGCCCACGTTGGCCTTCACCGAGCCCAGACCGCAGTAGCCGGTCCGGTCGGTGCCCCGGTGGAAGGCGTCGGTGAGCGCCTTGACCTCGATGGGGTCGCCGAGCGGGGTTCCGGTGCCGTGCGCCTCCACGTAACCGATGTCGTCGAAGGACAGTCCCGAACGCCGGTGCACCGAGGCGATGAGCTCGGTCTGGGAGCGGGCGCTGGGCGCGGTGATGCCGTTCGTGCGGCCGTCGCCGTTCACGCCGTCGGCGCGGATCACTCCGTGCACGGTGTCTCCGTCGGCCAGGGCCCGGTCGAGGCGCTTGAGCACGACCGCGCCCACGCCCTCGCCGAGCACCGTGCCGTCGGCCGACGCCGCGAAGGGCGCGCAGACGCCGGTCGGCGACAGCATGCCCACCTGGCCGCACCGCACGTGCAGTTCGGGGGTGAGCATCAGTGCCACCCCTCCGGCGAGGGCCATGTCGCACTCTCCCGACCGGATCGACTGACAGGCGAGGTGGACGGCGACGAGCGAGGAGGAGCACGCGGTGTCCACGGCGAGGGTGGGGCCCGTCAGATCGAGGAGGTACGCGATGCGGGCGGCGAGGATGGAGGGGGCGTTGCCCAGGAACGCGTATCCGCTGTCGCGCTGCCCCCGGTCGGCCAGGAGCCGGCCGTAGTCGCCCGCGCCGCTGCCGACGAAGACGCCGCAGTTGCCGGTGGCAGCCGTGCGCGGCGCTCCGTAGCCGGCGTGTTCGAGGGCGTTCCACGCCTCGCGCAGGAAGAGGCGCTGCTGCGGGTCCATCGCCTCGGCCTCCAACGGGGAGACGCCGAAGAACGCCGCGTCGAAGGCGTCGACGTCGTCGAGCAGGGCCGCCCACCGGCTGCAGGTGGTCCCGGGGACCGTCGGGTCCGGGTCGTAGCACTGTGCGGCGTCCCACCGTTCGGCGGGGATCTCGGTGATCTCGCAGCGCCCCGCGAGCAGGTTCTCCCAGTACGCGTCCAGCGTGGGCGCGCCCGGGAAGCGCCCGGCCATGCCGATGACCGCGATGTCGGTGCCCCGGTGGGGATCCGGCACACCCGCGGCCGCGGCGCCGCTCGCCGACGTCACCGCGGCGGCGTCCCGGCGCTGCTCCGCCCGCTCCGTGTCGCGGGCGGGGCGCACCGGTCCGGAGGGCTCTGTCCCGGCACGGGCCTCGGCGTCTTCGGCAGGCTCCGCCCCGGCACGGCCCTGCGCGCCCCGGACGGACTCCGGCCCGTCGGCGGTCACGCCGTGCGGCTGTCGCCCTGCGTGGCCGTCAGCGGCGTCGTCCCCGGGAGCGGTCTGTGATCCCGCGGCGACCTGTGTGTCGTGGGTGGGGCCGAGTGTCAGTACGTGGTCGGTGAGGCGCTCCACCGTCGGGTGGTCGTAGACGGTCACGGAGTCCAGCTCCACGCCGAAGCGTCCGCCGATCTCCTGGCGGACCACCTCCGCCGCGATCGAGTCGACGCCGAGGTCGCTGAACGGCTCGGTGAGGTCGATCTCGTCCGGAGCGACCCGCAGTTCGGCACAGAGCGCCTCCACGATCGCCTGCCGGACCACGGCACGGTCCACGGCGGGCCTCCTCGCCTGCTCGTCCTGTGCGTCTCCCGCCGGGTCTTCCGGCCCCGCGCCGTGTGCCGCGGGCCCGGAAGACGGGTTCGTCCCGGTGACCACGGGTGCCTCCTCCTCCGTCCTCTTCTCCGTCTCCGCCTCCGCCGCGGTCTCCCCGCCGGCCGTCGTCCGGTCCTCCGCGGTCCCCCCGGCCTCCGCGTGCCTTCCGGCCGCCCACTCGCCGGGCCAGTGACGCTCCAGGGAGAAGGGGTAGTTGGGCAGCAGCGGGACCTTGCGCAGGCCGTCGGTATCCGTGGGCAGGCCGCGGGACGCCCAGTGGTCGGCCCGGTCGGGAAGGCCGGGCTCCCCCTTGGCGACCCATTCGGCGGCCGTCCGGGCGAGGCCGTCGAGGCCCGTGGGATCCGGCTCGATGCCCGCGTACGTCCAGAAGTCCCCGTCGGCCGGGGGCTTGCCCGTCGCATAGCGGTGCAACGCCGCCCGCAGGCCCGCCAGGTCCCCGGTGACCACGGCCAGCCGTACGGCCATGGCGGTGCGGCCGGTGCGGGAGGTGTACGCGAGATCGGCGAGCGAGGGCCGCGGGGCGTCGGTCTCGGTGTCGGTGTCGGTGAGGGCGTTCAGGTGGTCCACCCACCGGCCGGCGTACGCACGCAGGGCCGTCTCGTCCCGGGCGGAGAGCACGAACAGTTGCTCTGCCGGTGGCGCGGCCGGTGCCTCGGGGCGTGCGGGGCCCTCCGTCAGCACCAGGTGGACGTTGCTGCCGCCCGCCCCGAAGGAGCTGACGCCGGAGGTCCTGGGGACGCCGTCGGCGCGCGGCGGCCAGACAGCGGCCTCGCGCTGGACGCGCACGGGCGCGCGTTCGAAGTCGATGTGCGGGTTGGTCTCGTCCGCGTGCAGCGTCGGCGCGAGGCGCCGGTGGTGGAGCTGGAGGAGCACCTTGGTCACCGCGGCGATCCCGGCGGCGCTCTCCAGGTGTCCGATCGTGGACTTCACCGAACCGATCGCGCACCGGTGGTCCCCGGCTCCGGTGAGCGCCTGCCGCAGTCCCTCGACCTCGATCGGGTCGCCCAGCGAGGTGCCGGTGCCGTGCGCCTCCAGGTAGTCGATCCGCTCCGGGGCCACGCCCGCGTCGCGCAGCGCGGCCCGTACGGCCTGTGCCTGCCCGGCGGGGCTCGGCACGGTGAAACCGCTGGTGCGTCCGGTGTGGTTGACGGCGCTGCCGCTGATGACCGCGTACACGTGGTCGCCGTCGAGCAGGGCCTGCCGCAGCGGTTTGAGCAGGACCGCGCCGACGCCCTCGCCGGGGACGTACCCGGTGCCGCCCCGGCCGAAGGCCCGGCAGCGCCCGTCGTCGGAGAGGAACCGACCCTGCGCGAGCTGGAGGTACTTCTGCGGGTGGACGATGAGGTTGACCCCGCCGGCCAGCGCCGCCTCGCACTCGCCCGCGCGGACGCTGCGTACGGCGAGGTGCAGCGCGGTGAGGGACGAGGAGCAGGCGGTGTCCAGGGCCATGCTGGGTCCGCGCAGGTCGAAGGTGTACGAGACGCGATTGGCCACGGCCGAGTGTGCCGCCATGGGGGCGACGCCGTCGTCGGCGGAGTCGACCAGCTGGTAGTGGTTCCACATCACGCCGACGAACACGCCCACGGCGCGTCCGGCGAGCGTGGCGGGCGGGTGGCCCGCGTCCTCCAGCGTGTGCCAGGCGGTCATCAGGAACAGCCGCTCCTGCGGGTCCATCCGTTCGGCGTCCCGCCGTGAGATGCCGAAGAACTCGCGGTCGAACCGGTCGTAGGCGTCGACGAAGCCGCCCCATCGCCCGTAGGTGCGGCCGGGGGTGCCGCGCTCGGGTGCGTAGTAGGTGTCGTGCGGCCAGCGCTCCGGGGGGATCTCGGTGATGCAGTCCCGGCCGCGGACGAGGTTGCGCCACAGCTCGTTCACGTCGGTCGCCCGCGGGTACTGCCCGGCCACCCCGACGATGGCGATGTCGTCGGGAGCGGGGGCCTTCGCGGGGCCGCCGTCCCGGCCGTCCTCGCCGGGCCGTGCGGTCGCGGGGCCGGCCGGCAGGGCTTCGGGGCCGTGGGCGGGCATCGGGCCGGAGGCGTCCTCGTCGCGCGGTCCGCCGTCCGCGGCGGGCAGCAGCCGCTCCACGCGGCCGGCGTCACCGTGCAGCACCGTGGTGACGACGGCGGGGCCCGTCCCGGCGTCGGTGAGGACACGCAGCGCCTCGCCGGTGGGCAGGGGGACGAGCCCGGTCGTGGAACGGGTGCGCGCCAGTGTCCGCGCGTCCACGCGCATCCCGCCCTCGGCCCAGTAGGGCCAGGCGACGGCGAGGGTGCGGCCCGGCCTGTCGGCGCGGGCGGCGCGCAGTCGCGCGAACTGTTCCTGCCAGGCGTTGGCATAGGCGTAGTCGCTCTGGCCGGGGTTGGCGACGGCCGCCGACAGGGACGAGAACAGCACGAAGAGGTCGAGGTCGTCCCCGGCCGTGGCGGCGTCGAGCCGCACGGTACCGGTGATCTTGGCCGCGAGTACGGCCTCCGCGTCGCCGGGGTCCTTGCGGAAGTACGCGGCGTCCCGCACCGTACCGGCGCAGTGGAACACGCCGGTCAGGGCGCCGAAGCGGCGGCGGGCCTCGGCCAGCGCGGCGGTGAGTTCCCCTTCGTCGGTGATGTCGGCCCGCAGGTGCAGGACCTCGGCTCCGTGGGCCTCCCATTCGGTGAACCGTGCGTCGGTCCCTGCCGGGAGGGCGCTCCTGCCGAGCAGCACCAGCTTCGCCGCCCGTTCCCGGGCGAGGAACTCGGCGAGTCGCAGACCGATTCCGCCGGTGCCGCCCGCGACGACGTACGTGCCACCGTGCCTGAGGGGCAGGGCGTCCGGTCCGCCGGTGTGCGGGGCGTAGGCGCGGCGGGCCCAGCCGCTGCCGGGGACGCAGCGCAGTTCGTCGGGGGCGGCGGCCGGACCCGAGGGCCCCGCCGGCGCGGGCTCGGCGGGGTCGGGCCCGGTCAGCCGGGCCAGGGCCGAGGCGACGGCGTCCGTGTCGGCGGGGTCCGCGTCGACCTCGACGCGCAGGCAGCGCAGCACCGGTGTCTCGGCCGTGACGGTGCGCGCGAGGGCACCGACGGCGGTGTCCTGGGGACGCGCCGCCCCGCCGGGTGCCGCGTGCACGTACAGGACGGCGCAGGGTTCGCTGGTGCGTTCCTCGACCAGGGCGGCCGCCAGCGACTGGACCGCCCGGTACGGCGAGGCGGGGTCGTCGTCGGCGGGTGCCGGCACGACGAACGTGCGGGGGGTGGCCTCGGCGCGCAGGTCGCGCAGCAGTCCGCGGAGGTCCTCGCGGTCGCCCGGCATCGCCCGGTGCAGGACGCGCCGGGAGCCGGTCAGACGGCCGCGCAGGTTCTCGGCCAGTCCGGCGGACCCGCCGAGGACCACGAGGTCCCCGGCGGCCATGACGGGACCCGCGTGGCCGGGTGCGGGCAGCGCCGCCCATACGGGGCGCAGGCAGACGGTGGTGACGTCGTCGCCCGCTTCGGCCGCGGTCGTGACGGTCTCGTCCGGCGTGGCCGGTGCCCTGTCCGGCGCGGGCGGACCGTATGCGGACGCCAGGTGCCGTGCCAGGCTGTCGATGTCGCCGAACTCGAACAGGAGGGTGGGGTAGAGGGCCGTGCCGACCGCTTCCTCCAGCATCCCGCTGATGTCCAGCAGGGTGACGGAGTCGAGCCCGAGTTCGTAGAACCCGGTCGCGGTGGCGACGTCGTCGGGATCCCGTCGCAGGGTCTCCCCGACCACCTTGCGCAGGAAGCCACGCCATGCGTCAACGGGGTCCGCGCCGTTCCCCGGGGAGCCCGCACCGTCCTCCGCGGGGCCCGCACCGTCCGTCGCGCCGCACGGGGCCTGCCCGCGCTCCGGCGTCTCCTCGGCCTCCCCCGTCTCCGCGGGCCCCTCCACCGCGACGCCCCGGCGGACGCCGTCCACGCCGTCCACGTCGAGCAGCCGGGTGACCAGCCCGCTGTGCCGGATGCGCTTGCAGCTCAGCCGGCGGAACTCGGCCACCAGGGCGCCGGTCTCGTCGTGGATCGCGCAGTCGCTGTGCACCAGGTCGCCGGAGGGGGCGTACTCCTCGGCGCGCGGCACGGACACGTACACGCGTCCCCGCAGCGGCCGCGGCGCGCGGAAGGACTCGATGAAGACCGGGATGAACGGCTCGCCGGGCGAAGGCCGTTGGGCGAAGGCCACCAGGGAGGCCGCGTCCAGGACGCCGGGGTGCAGGTGGAAGCGGTCCAGCAGGCCGGCCTCGTCCTGCTCGAGTTCGATGTCGGCCAGCAGACCCGCACCGCGGTGGACGCCCCGGTGCAGCGTTCCCCGGCAGCGCATCGGGGGCCCGTGCTCGATGCGTTCCTCGCGGGCGCGCGCGTACAGCTCCGCCATGTCGCCGCGGGCGGTCGCGGACCTTTTCGACTCCTCCGCGTCGAGCACGGGTTCGGGCTCGTCGGTCGTGGTGAGCCGCGCCGAGAAGTTACGCGCCCAGCCGGTGACGGGCACACCGTCCCGCAGGGCGCGGCTCTCGCCGACGACCTCGCGTGCGCCGTCGGCCTCCGGGGCGACGGTCAGCCGTATCTCCCGGTCGAGCCCTTCGGCCGTCGCCACCACCTCGGTGAACAGCACGTCGCGCAGGACCGCTGTCGTCCGGTCCACGCCCTGTGCGGCGAGCACCCGGAAGACGATGTCGAGGAAGGTGACCCCGGGCAGCACCGAGACTCCGTGCACCCGGTGGTTGCGCATGACGAAGTCGGTGTGGCGCAGGTGCAGCCGGCACCGGATCGTGCGGTCGGACATGGTGGGGTCCTTCTTTCGCATTCTGTCCGCGCTCAGGAGCCGGCGCGGCGGGCCGCCTCGGCACGCAGGGCCGCACGGTCCGTCTTGCCGTTGCGGTTGAGCGGTGCCTCGGGCAGCACCCACAGGTGGCGGGGGAGCATGTAGGCGGGCAGCAGACCGGCGAGGCGAGCCTGCACGTCGGCGGGGTCGAGCGGCGCCCCGATGAGGAACGCGGCGAGCTCGGCGCCCCGCGCGGTGTCGACCGTGCAGGCCGCTGCGTCCCGTCCCGGGGCGCTGCGACGCAACGCCTCTTCGATCTCGGCGAGTTCGACGCGGTAGCCCTGGATCTTCACCTGGGAGTCGTCACGGCCCAGGTGCACGAGGCCGGCCTTGCCGTCGAGGAGGCAGCGGTCGCCCGTGCGGTACCAGCGGCGCCCGCGCAGGCCGACGAAGCGGCCGCGGTCATGGGCGGGGTCCAGGTATCCGCCGAACATCTGGGGCCCGGACATGCACAGTTCGCCGGTGTCGTCGGCGGGCCGCCCGTCCGGGCCGAGCAGGACGAAGTCCATTCCGTCCAGGGGCGTGCCGATGGGCACCGTCGGTGCGGACCACTCGGGTTCGTCACCGACGTGCCAGCGGTAGGCGGTGCAGGCGATGGTGAGTTCGGTGGGGCCGTAGATGTTGTCGAGGACGGCGTCGGGGGCGGCGGTGCGCACCGTGCGGGCGACGGTGACGGGGAGGGGTTCGCCGCAGAAGACGGCGTAGCGCAGCCGGGACAGGCCGCCGGGGCGCAGGCCGGAGCGGGCGGCGGCCGCGATCAGGCTGGGCGTGCTGTGCCAGAGGGTCAGCTCGTGCGTGCGCACGCACCGTTCGGGGCTGAGCGCCTGGAGCCGGGTGAGCGCGCAGAGACAGGCGCCGGTGCCCCAGGCGAGGAAGAGGTCGAGCACGGCGAGGTCGAAGGTCAGCTCGTAGACCTGGCTGCACCGGTCGCCGGGCCCGATGTCGTAGCGGGGCAGCGCGGCGGCGAGGAAGGCGCTGACGTTGCGGTGGGTGATGGGCACGCCCTTGGGGCGGCCGGTGGATCCGGAGGTGAACAGGATGTAGGCCAGGTCCCCGGGCTCGCGGCCGGCCGGACCGCGGAAGGTGGCGGCCGCCGACGGGTCGGGCCTGGTCAGCACCCGTACGCCGGGCCCCGGGGCGGACACGTGGGCCTCCCCGGTGACGAGGGCGTCGATGTCCGCGGCGGCCGCGACGGCGGCGTTGCGTTCGGCGGGGGCGTCGGCGCCGAGCGGCACGACGGCCGCACCGGTGGAGAGGATCCCGAGGAACGCCGCGTAGGTGTCGGCGTTCTTGCCCGCGAGCAGGCCGACGCGGCGCGGCCGGTGTCCGCCGGCGGTCAGGGCCGCCGCCCAGGCCCGGGCCCGCAGGTCCAGTTCGGTGTAGGACAGGACGTCGGCACCGGCCCGCAGGGCGGGACCGTGCGGGTGGGCGGCCAGACCGTCGCGGAACCAGTCGTCGAGCAGCCGGTCCGTCATGTGGTCACTTCCAGTCGGGTCAGCAGGGCCCTGACGGCCCCCGGCGTACGGAAGTTGGCGGGGAGGAGTTCCTCGTCGGGCACCGTGCAGCCGAAGGCGTCCTCCAGGGCCGCGATCAGCCCGACGGTGCCGACGGAGTCCAGTCCGTAGGCGGCCAGCGGCAGGTCGGCCGCGAGCTCCAGGCCGTCGGGCGCGGACGGCAGCGCGGCCCGTATGAGGGCGTCGAGTCGGTCGTCGATGGTGTCGGACACGTCCAGTCGGATCCTTCCCCCCGTCGTGGTCCGGTGTGGTGAGGGGCCCTGTCGTCACCTTCCCGCCGTTTCGGGGGCGGGAGGGTGGTGCGGGTGCGTGCGGCTCCCGGCGCGGGCCTCCCCGGCGCGAAAGAGCTCCGGTGCGTACCTCGCGGACGTGGTGTCGCGGAACGGGCGGCACGGGCCGGGCGCCCGGGCCCCGGTCGAGTGAACCTCAGCGCAGGACGGTAGGCGGGCGGTCGGGCCGTCGCCGCTCACTTTTGAGCAGACGCCCAGGTGGCGGGTTGAGAGCCTGGCCGGCATGGTGAGCGATCTGCTGGTGGGCGGTTCGGACGTCCGGCTGGCCGCGCGGATCGCCGCGCACGGCCTGGCCCGGGGCGACCGGGTGACTCTGCTGGACCGGAACGGCGACGGCGCGTCGCGGGATCTCCTGGGGCGGGCCGTGGAGTCGGCGGCCGCGGGACCGGGGACGGACGCCCGCGCGGGCCGCCCGCGCGTGTGCCGCGTCGAGGACCTGCCGGGGAGCGTTCCGCCGGGTGCGGCGGCCTGGCTGGTGACCGGCGGTGCCGGTGCCGCCCCGGTCCTGGACGCCCGCCGGGACGCGGAACTGGTGCGCGCGGCGCTGCCCGCGCTGGCCAAGGCGGGGGTGGGCGAGATCGTCCTGG
>NZ_BDJC01000107.1 GCF_002005565.1 Streptomyces sp. JHA26
GGAGGCAACGGCGGCACCGCGCCCTGGGCGGGGGGTGCGACGGGGGGCGGGGAGTCCTGGGGTGCGGCGGCGGCCGGAGCGGGCTCGGCGGGGGCCGGATCGGCGGCGGACGCCGGCTCACCGTCGTCGGCGGCGTCCGGGGCGTCGGCGGAAGGGGCTTCGCCGGCCGCCGTCGGCTCTTCGCCGCCCGCGTCGCCCGCGGACTCGTCGCCCGCGCCCTCGCCGCTCTCGGGCTCCGCGGCGTCGCCGTCCGCGGCGTCGCTCTCCGCCGGGATGTCGTCCGCGGCGTCGGCAGCACCGTCGGCGTCGGCCTCGTCGGTCTCGCCTGCTTCCCCGGCGGGGCTCCCGGCCTCGTCGGCGGTGGACTCCGGCCGCTCCTCCGGCGCCTGCCCCTGCCGCGCCTCGGCGGCGGCGAGTTCCGCGAACTCCCGCTTCAGGGCGGCGGCCGAGAAGCGCATGGTGGCGCCGCTCTCGAGGTCGCCGTTGCCGCTCTCGGGCTCGACGCGCGGCTCCGAGGGCGCCGCCGGCTGCTCGGGTCCCGCCTCGGGCAGGGGCTCCGCCGCCGGAGGCTGCTGGGGCTCGAAACCGCTCCCCACGGGCAGACCGGGCACCCCGGGGCCCGGAGGCGTGGACGGGGCGGGAGGTGCGTACGGCGAACTCGGCATCGACGGCGGCGGCGGCGTGAAGGGCGTCGCGGGAGCCGGAGGCTCCGGAGGCCGAGGAGCGGAGGGAACGTCCCCCGACGGACCGGCGCCCTGCCCGGAGTCACCGGACGCGTTCTGCGTGTACCAGGCGGGCGGCGCGTAGTCGATGGTGAACTCGCCCGTCGTCTCGATGGCGGACTCCGCGTCGGGCTGGTCATCGCCGGGTGTCGCCCAGCCCCCGCGGTTCCCGTCCCGGTCGCTGCTCACAATTCCTCCTGGTGTGGTCGAGCACCCTCACGCCGTGTTGGGGCGACCCTTGCTTGTCGTTCGTAGTTGTCCGAGGCCGTTCGAGGTCGTCCGATCCACCGGCTCTCCCCCTGGGACGCCGACGCCCGGTCCACGGGTCGTCGCACAGCGCCGAGGCCCAGCCTAATCACCACAGGCACCACCCCGGCAGCCCTGCCCACCACTCGGCTTCCGCCGCTTGCACCACAGCCTGCCCGCGAACCGCCGTGCACGGCCGCTGTGTCCGCGCACGTTCTCCATGACATCCCCGAGCAAGCCGGACGGAGCATCGGTGAAATGCGCCGGAACCCGACGTTTCCGCCGACGTCTCGCGCGGCGCTCCTGCCGGTGCCGAGCGGGCCGCCTCCGAGGGCGGTCACGGAACAGGGCGTGGTGGGAGTGATCTCCGTCATCCTGTCCCGCGGGAAATCCCCGGAAAGAGGACCGCCGCGCGAGCCCCGGCCCACCCCCGCCACGCCCCTCGGGCCCCGCCGACCGTGCGGAGCAGGCCCGGCAGACGCTCCGGAGCGTGCTGCCGTCCCTCCTCGCGGCCGTCGTGTCCGCGGCGCTGGGCACCGGGGCCGCGTCCCGCCCGGCCGAGGAGAAGGGAGGCAGGTGCCCCACCTCGTCCCGGGCGTCGAAGGCGCCGCGCAGGAGAATCCCTGACGCGGCCCCTCGGCAGCCACTCCCGAAGCGGTGCCGGGTGACCCGCCCGTCGGGTGGGTCACCCGTCGGGCGGGTCAGTCCATGCGACGCGGCGCTCCCAGCAGTCCCGTCTCCGCGTCGGTGGGCTGAGTCATCACGTACTGGTGGTCCCGGTCGGCGCACCAGAGGGTCATGCCGTCCGGGAGCGTCGGCAACGACTCCACCTCGGTCGCGGACAGGGCCACGGCGCGTCCCAACTCCCTCGCCTCGTCCGGGGAGACGCGCTGGATGCCCGTGAGCCGCGCCTGCCGCATGAGCCGGGGAGCGACCGGGCTGAGGTACGGCAGCAGGGTGAACACCGACTGCCACGGTGCGGACGTCACCCGCCCACGCGGCGGCCGCATACCGCAGTCCCGGATCACCAGGACCGGGCTCATGGCCGAGGCGCCCTGCGGCGGCACGCGGCCCACGTCGTGCACGGTCATGCCCGACTGGCCGCCCCCGACCGCCTGCACGACCTGGGCCCAGTGCCCCGGCCTGCCGGTCTCCACCGTGACCCGCGCACCGGTCGCCGCCGCCCGCAGCGCCATCACCTGAGCCGTCCACAGGCCGCCGATGAACAGGATGTCGAACGGCGTCGGCCGGTTCACCCCGAGAACGGCGGGCCGGCCCCCGGCGTCCACGCCCACCACGACGCCGTCGTCCCCGACGGGCAGGGCGAGCGCGTCGACCTGGGAGAGGGACAGCGTGTGCCGAGGGTGCCGGGGGCCCAGCAGCCCGAAACCGGCACGCAGCCGCTCCCGGAGGCCGGTGGCCGACTGCGGATCGGTCTGCGGACCGGTGGGCCCGGTCGATGTGGTCACGGCCATCAGCGAGCACCTCCGAGCGGCAGGGTGGCGAGCACACCGGGCAGCTGTTCACGGTCGAGGCGCACGATCCCGGTCCGTGCCTGACGCGCGGAACGCTCCAGGGCCCGGCGCGCGTCGGACAACTCGGTGCTGCTGCGACCGGTGACCCGCAGATGCCCGGTGATCGACACGTCCTGCTGCCCGTTGCGGGCCAGCGTCAGACTGAACGTCGTCGCCAGCGCGGGCACCGCCGTCAACTGGGCCACCAACTGCGGCAGACCGGGATGGGAGCCGCCGAGCTGGGGCCAGCGCCGCACCCAGTACGTGGTGTGCCGCCGGTTGTCGCAGCGCCAGCTGCGGCTGGACTCCTCGGTCCGGCGCCGGGGCGCGTCACCCTGCCCCTGCTGGGAGGTCACCATCGGGTTGGCGCACGCCGAGGTGGCGAGCGCCGCGGACAGCTCCTCCTCCGTGAGCACGTTCGCCCGGAACCCGGCGCCCGTCAGCCTGCTGGACAGGTGCCCCGCCGAGCGCACCAGGCACTTCTGCGCCCCGAGGAGCCCGCCGCCGCGCGCGGCCACCGCCTCCGGACACAGCTCGGGGTCGAGCTTCAGCGCGATCCACATGATGCGGACCGCGGGGGAGACCGTCTCCGCCTGGAGCTGCGCGTAGTTCGTCACCACGACCGACTGCTGCGGCAGATGAGGCGCGGGCGCGGGCTGCGTGTGCACCACGACCTGGGCGGACTCCAGCCGGATCCCGTCGACGTCGAGGACGTCCCGCACCAGGGCCAGGGGCAGCGGCGTGCGCCCGCGCTCCGCGCGCAGGGCGCCGGCGTCGGCCTCCACCTGGAGGACGGCGGTGAGGAAGCCCCCGTCGCCCACCATGCCCACCGGGCGCCGGTCGTGATCGTCGCGGTGGCTGTACTGGTACGTCCGCAGGTTCGGCTCGCACTCCACGGCGGGAACCAGGCTGGCGTCCACCCCCGACGGCAGGGGGATGCCCGGGGCCTTGCGCAGGCGGGCACGCAGCGCCAGCTGACTGCCCAGCCACTCCGGCAGGGAGCGCCCCCGCCGACGCACGACCGCGAGCAGCACCAGGGTCCCTGCGACCACGCCCGCCGGCACCAGGGCGGTGGGACCGACGAGCCAGCCGCACACCACCAGCGCGGCGGCCAGCTCCAGCATCACCAGCCGCTGCAGCGCGAAGGAGCCGCCACGGCCCGAACGCGCCTGCAGGTGCGGCGTGACGGACCCGCGAGCGGCCGAGGAACCGCGTGCGGCCGTGGCACCGCGAGAAGCCGCGGAACCACCACGGGTCGGCGCCGCGTCGGCCCGCCGCGCCGCGGATTGCGATCGCGACCGGGTTCGCGGTGCGGAAGCCATCACTGCAAAACCCCCGAACTATCCCGAAAAACACCGCACTCAGCAGGCGGCGAGGCTTCAGCACCCTACCCGTGCCGCGCGCACCACCGTGCAACAGGCATAGTAGGTGCCGGGTCTGACAGCCGAGGTTCCAGAGGCGACCGGGGCGGGCGCCAGTGGCCCGCACTGCCGCTCCGCAGGTCTCCATGGCTTCGTACGGGGAGAGAACGAACACAGATGGCATCACGGCGCGATGAACTGAACGCCTACACCTTCGCGAAGCGCCGCACTCTCGCGTCCTTCCTGCAACCGTCTCCGACGGGCTCGGAGGAGGGGGCTCCCAAGCCGCTCAGAGCGGTCGTCCCGAGCCTCGTCGTCGGGGTGGTCGTCCTCGCCGTGTTCGGCGCGATCGGCATGTTCAGCCCGACCGCCCCGAAGGGGTGGGACGAGCCGGGGGCGCACGTGATCGTGGCCAGCAAGTCCACGACCCGGTACGTCGTGCTGAAGACGGGCGGGGAGAAGCAGCTGCACCCGGTCCTCAACATGGCCTCCGCCAAGCTCCTCCTGGACCCCTCCAAGGACAGCGTCATCACCGTCGCCGAAGAGGTGCTGGACAGCGGCAAGCCCCCGCACGGCGCCACGATCGGCATCCCCTACGCACCCGACCGCCTGCCCTCGCCCGAAGAGGCGGAGAAGGCCATGCGGTGGGCGGTCTGCGAGCGTCCCGGACCGGGCGGCCGGGCCATCCAGAAGGCGGCGTTCGTCCTCGCCGAGAAGGAGTGGTCCAGGACCGAGGGCGCGAACAGACTCACCGGCGGCGAGCTGATGTACGTCGTCGGCCCGGACGGCAAGAGCCAGTACGTGGTCGACTCGCGCGGATACGCCTACCCGCTGGCGGACCCGACCGACAAGGAACTCCTCAAGGCCCTCGACACCCAGGGACGCGCCCCGCAGCGCGTCTCCCAGGACTGGCTCGACACCCTGCACAAGGGCGACCCGATCGCCATCCCCGACATCCAGGGCACCCCGGGCGCGGACGCGGGAGCCTCCGACATGCTCCGGCAGTACGACAAGGTCGGCATGGTCATCAAGGCCTACGACGGCCGGCGCATGCAGTACTACGTGGTCCTGCGGGGCGCCGTGGCACGCATCTCGGAGTTCACCGCCACCCTGCTCCTCAACAGCGGCGACCTCGTCGGCGTCGGGCAGGCCGGTGAGGCGCAGCAGGTCAGCCCCGGCGCGGTCGTCGACAGCACCGACTTCGACGGCCAGCGCAACTGGCCGTCGTACCGGCCCCGGACCGTCAACGACGGCTCCTCCGCCACCGCCGGCCGCAACACCGTCTGCAACGTGCTGCGCTCGGTGAACGCCGGGAACGGCACGACGACCCTGTCCACGTGGGCGGGCGAGGACTTCCCCGCCAAGCTCCCCACCGGTTCCTCCAGCGCCTACGTCACCCCGGGCTCGGGCCAGCTCTACCGGCAGTTCCAGGGCACCGAGACCGGCGCGGGCGGCGTCTTCCTGGTCACCGACACGGGCCTGCGCTACGCCCTGCAGTCCAACAACGACAGCGCCACGGACGACAAGGGCATCGGGACCTCCGCCAAGGAACGTGAGCAACAGCTCAACGAGGCGCAGATCGCCCAGACCCGCCTCGGCTACGAGAAGGTGAAGCCGTCCCCCGTTCCGGTGGACTGGTCGACGTTCCTGCCCACCGGCCCCCGCCTGTCGGAAGCGGCGGCCCGGCAGCCGCAGGGTTCGTAGCGGTCGTGGCCACCCAGGAGAACGACGAAGACATGCTGCGTGGAAGCCGCTCCCACAGGATCCCCCGCACCGCCGCGACCGTCCTCGCGGCGACGCTCCTCGCGGGGACGGCGGTGTGCGCCTTCCCGGCGCCCGAGGCCAGGGCCGCCGACGGCGGGCAGTGCACGTTCCCGTCGAAGAAGTACGAGGGCCGGCCGTGGTCGCTGCAACGCGTCAACCTGGACGAGCTGTGGGAGCAGTCGAAGGGCGCCGGTGTCCGGGTCGCGGTGATCGACACGGGCGTCGACGTCAAGAACCCGCAACTCACCGACGCCGTCGACGCGTCCAAGGGCAGGAACTACCTGCCCGCCAAGAACAGCAAGGGCGAGGAGATCGACCGGGGCAACGCGCAGGGCACCACGGACACCGTCGGCCACGGCACCCGGGTGGCCGGCATCATCGCCGCCCGCCCGGCCAAGGGCACCGGCTTCGTGGGCCTGGCCCCCGAGGCCACGATCATCCCCGTCAAGCAGAACGACGCGGAGGGCAACGGCACCGCGAAGACCCTCGGGCAGTCGATCCGGTACGCCGTCGACGCGGGCGCCGACGTCATCAACATCTCCCAGGACACGGCCAACGCCGTCGAGCCCGACCAGAGCCTGAAGGCCGCGGTGGACTACGCCCTGGACCAGCAGGTCGTCGTCGTCGCCTCGGCCGGCAACGACGGCCTCGGCGGCAACGTCAAGGTCACCTACCCGGCCTCCTACGACGGCGTCCTCGCCGTGGCGTCCTCCGACCGCAACAACGAACGCGCGCCCTTCTCCCAGTCGGGCGAGTTCGTCGGTGTGGCGGCCCCCGGCGTCGACATGATCTCCACGGTCCCCGGCGGAGGCCACTGCGCGGACAACGGCACGAGTTTCTCCGCGCCGTACGTGGCCGGGGTGGCCGCCCTGCTGAAGGCCAAGTACCCCAAGTGGACGGCCGCCCAGATCGTCGCCCAGATCGAGCAGACGGCCGAACGCTCCATCCCCGGCCACGACCGCCTCGTCGGCTGGGGCGTCATCGACCCGGTCAAGGCCCTCACGGAGGTCGACCCGGCCCACCCCGTGCAGTCCCCGACCCCCGACAAGGGCGTCGTCCCGGCCGAGGCCCCCTCCGTCCCCCCGGTGCACTTCGGCGAAACGGCCCAGGAACGCAACACCCGCGTGGGCACGTACGTGGTCGTCGGCGGCCTGGTCCTGGTGGCGGGCCTGGGCGGCACGGCAGTGGCGGTGAGGGACGCGCGACGGAGGCGCGGGGGGCGGTGAGGGCGGCTCAGGCCCCGTCGGAACCGGCCGACGGCTCGTCCCGCCGAGAGCCTGCCCGGCCCGCGACTACTGCCCGCGTTGTGACTGCAATCGCAGCTTTGCGAGCTGTAGCGGTGATCAACATACGGATGACTGCTCCAGGGACTCTGTGTACTCTGAAATCAGTTTCTTCATGCTGTCTGCGTCGCGATGCTCAGATCCTGGAATCTGGATGGCTGTGTAGAGAACCTGGTTTTCATGCTCCCTATTACTGCATCGACTGGCCTTGCCGAATGCTTGTTGGTCTGAGTAGGCGTACAGGCCATCGTCTGTCTGATGCTTCGGATCATCCATGGACAGGCCGCGGGAGAATTCTAAAATATTCATGTTGTCCCACCACTCCTGAGATGTCTGTGCAATCGGCTTGCCGTCGATGTAAACCTTGCACTTGTTGACGTTGGGAGCCGGGGTGGAGCCTTGGATTGAGAGTTTACTTCCTGGCGGCAGGAAGGATGAGAAGAGTGTGGCGTTGATTTCTGCTCCGCAAAGTGAGTCTGGTAACGAATAGCCTTGGCTGTTCTGTTCGCCACTACATGCTGCGAGTCCCAGCAGAAGCACAACCATTGTCGCAGAGGGGAAGCTTTTCCGCCGTCCTGCAGTACGCGATAATTTCATGATCGTCACCCGGAGCCTTAATTATCCAACGTTAGTGGTGCTACCAGGAGCCTGGCCGTCGAGCAGGGCGCGAGCATTGATGAAGCCCTGGCGGGACCCGCCGCGAGCCCACGTTTCCACGTCCTGCGAATCGGCGAGACCGTATTCCTCGGCTGCCGTCCTTGCGCCCACGCCGACATATGCATTGTTTTGCATGAGTGCCGCCTGCCAACGGTTTCCCATTTCGTCAGTCGCCTCCTCCAGTGCGTGTCCTTCGGTGTCTTTGAAGACTTCCTCGATCACGACACTCGTCACGGTGCCTGTTGCGCCTCCCGTTAGTGCGCCGATCCAGGGTGTTGCGATTACAGAAGTGCCGACTCCAACAACTGTTCCAGTGACGCCGGAGATGGTGTTCTTGTACTGGGTGATTGAATGGTTGTATGCTTTGTCTTTCTCGTCCGCTGCTGGGCCTGCGACCTCCTCCTGTCGACCCAGTCCCAGCGTTCCCGAGATCTCTCCTGATCGCTCCGAGATGGTCGTCACCGTCGTCTGCAGACTATGTGAGTAACGTTGGTCGGCCGGCAGATTCGGATTGAGGTGGTGGGCCATCAACTTGCCCATGTAGGACTGCTGGCCAACCTCTACAGCGGCATAACCTTCCGGGTTCTGTCCGACGGCGAAGAGGAATTTTGAGACATTTGGATGATTCAGTGCTGCTTCGACCCCTTGAACTGGGAAGAGCTTTGTGACGGCTTCCCAGCTCTTCGAGTCGTCGTCTCTCGCAACGTCGGTCGTTGCCCTGTTGATGTCGGGTAGATATTCCGAGGCGATCTGCCCCATGCTGTCGGACATGTAGCTGTTATCGGTGAGGCGCTCCGGTTTGTCGGCGATCGAGGCCACCAGGCTCTCCATGAGCTTCGCCTGGCCGGTGTTGTGCACGGGAGTGTCCGCCGTGGGCATCTCGCCCGCCGGGTGGCCGGTGGTGGCGGCCTCGAGGGCCAGGGCCAGGTTGTTCTGTCCGGTGTGCAGGTCATCGCCCTTGGAGTCCGACTCCTGCGGCCAGTCCCGCTCCTCGAAGAGGTACTGGAAGTTCGACAGAGAGACCTTCTCGTTCTTGCCGTTACCATCCGGGTCCCGCTCGAACGGGTTGTCCGGGTCGTCCTTCAAGATGAACGGTTCGTTGAAGAAGCCGGTGGCAGCGTCCGGGCTGTTGGACAGGCCCTTCAGGTAGCCCGTCAGGGGGTCTGCCCCGCTGTCGTCCCCGATCCGGTTCAGCAACGGGTTTCCCGCCTCCAGCGTCCACGCTCGGTTCGGATGCTCCCCGTTGCCGGTCAGCTTGCGCTCGGTGGCCATGAGTTTCGTGCCGTAGTCCGTCAGGAACCGGTCGTCGTAGTCGCCGGTCCGCATGAGGTTGCTCATGACCTGGAAGCCCATCGGGCCGCCGCGGTTCTCGCCGTACAGCGGCTTGTCGCCGATGTCGATCATCGTGCGCTTCCAGTCGGCCATCGCCGCCGAGTCGCTCTGCGTGGCGTTGGCGAGCGTCATGCCCAGGCTGCGCTGCAGATCGTCGAACTGTTCGCGACGTTCTCGGTCCAGTTCCCAGTTTCCGCGCTGTGGGTCAGCGACTCCGGCCCAGAACTCG
>NZ_BDJC01000108.1 GCF_002005565.1 Streptomyces sp. JHA26
CTCCTCCACCGTGACGCCGAAGTCCGTGGCGATGCCGGCCAGGCCGTTGGCGTAGCCCTGGCCGACCGCGCGGGCCTTCCAGACGCCGCCTCGCAGGTAGACCTCCACGATCACGAGGGCCGTCTCGGTGCCGAGCTGCGGGGGCGTGAAGGTGGCGAGGACGGAGCCGTCGTCCGCGTCGCGGATCGTGGCGGTCGGTTCGATGCCCTGGAAGGTCTGGCCGGCGGCGTCCGGGCTGGCGGTGACGACGATCTTCTCGATGCCCGGCGGGACGGCGGCGGTGTCGACCGTGATCGCGTCCGGGGCGGTGCCGCCGCCGGAGCGGTAGGTCACGCCCGGGCCGGTGGGCTGGTTGTAGAAGATGAAGTCGTCGTCCGAGCGCACCTTGCCGTCGGCGGTGAGCAGCAGGCCCGATACGTCCAGCCGCACGGGGGCGGTGACGTCCACCGTCACGCGGGCGGCGGAGAGGGGAATGTTCGAGCC
This sequence comes from Streptomyces sp. JHA26, assembly GCF_002005565.1. Taxonomy (GTDB): domain Bacteria; phylum Actinomycetota; class Actinomycetes; order Streptomycetales; family Streptomycetaceae; genus Streptomyces. The sequence continues at coordinate 484 of NZ_BDJC01000108.1, forward strand.
GGGGGTCATAGCTGTCATGCCGGGTAGAACGAGCGGGGGCGTTTTACCGTTCCCTTACCCGAGGGCCGATCGGGTGGGGTGGGTTTCGCCCCCGCCGTCCGTTCCCGTCCCCGGGGTGGTTACGGCACCACCACGATCTTCCTCCCCACCCCCGCCGCGAACTGCTCCAGGGCCTGCGGGTAGCGCTCCAGCGGGATGCGGTCGCTGATGAAGACGTCCGGGTCCAGGACGCCGTTCGCGAACAGCTCCGCCGCGCGCTCGTAGCTGTGCAGGACCGCCATCGAGCCCGTGATCGTGATCTCCTGGTTGTAGATGCGGTACGGGTCGATCTGCACCCGCGTCGCGTAGTCGGCCACGCCGAACTGGAGGAACGTGCCCGCCTTGGCGACCCGGTCCAGGCCGTCCTGGATCGCCGCCGCGTTGCCCGTCGCGTCGATCACCAGGTCCCAGCCCTGCGGGCGGTCCAGCTCGTCCGGGGTCGCGGCCGAGGCCGAGACGCCCAGGCCGCGGGCCGTCTCCAGGCGGGCCGGGTTGAGGTCCACCACGTCCACGCTCGCCGCACCGGTCTTCTTGGCCAGCTCCAGCATCATCAGGCCCATGGTGCCCGAGCCGTAGATCAGGACGTGGGCGCCGAGGCGGGACTGCAGGACGTCGTAGCCGCGGACCGCGCAGGACAGGGGCTCGATGAGGGCGGCGTCCTGGGTGCGGACGTGCTCGGGGAGCTTCACGCAGTTCGCCACCGGTGCCACCGCGTACTGCGCCGCGCCGCCCGCCGTCGTCACGCCGATGGCGGCCCAGCGCTCGCACAGGTTGTTGTGGCCGGTGCGGCAGTAGCGGCACTCGTAGCAGTAGAGGGAGGGGTCGACGGCGACCCGGTCACCGACCGACACCTCGGTGACCTGGGTGCCGACGCCGACCACCGCGCCGGCGAACTCGTGGCCCGGCACGATCGGCAGCTTGGGCGCGAACTCGCCCTGGAGGATGTGCAGGTCGGTGCCGCACAGGCCGCAGGCGGCGACCTCGACGACGACCTCGCGCGGCCCTGGCGTCGGGTCGGGGACCTCGGTGACGGCGGCGCGGCCCACGGACTCGATGACGGCGGCCTTCATTTGACGGCTCCCAACGACAGGCCCTGGACCAGTTTGTCCTGGGCGGCGAACCCCGCGGCGAGCACCGGCAGGGAGATGACGAGCGACGCGGCGCACACCTTGGCCAGGAACAGGCCCTGGCTGGTGATGAAGCCGGTCAGGAAGACGGGGGCGGTCTCGGCGACCACACCCGTCAGCACCCGGGCGAAGAGCAGTTCGTTCCAGCTGAAGATGAAGCAGATCAAGGACGTGGCGGCGATGCCCGGCAGGGCGATCGGGGCGACCACGCGGGCCAGGATCGTCGGCAGCCTCGCGCCGTCCACCCGGGCCGCCTCGATGATCGCCACCGGGACCTCGGCCAGGAAGGACTGCATCATCCAGACGGCGATCGGCAGGTTCATCGACGTGTAGAGGACGACCAGCAGCCAGATGTTGTCCAGCATGTCGGTGTTCTTGGCGAACAGGTAGATCGGCAGCAGGCCCGCCACCACCGGCAGCATCTTGGTGGACAGGAAGAAGAACAGGACGTCCGTCCACTTCTTCACCGGCCGGATGGAGAGCGCGTAGGCGGCGGGGAGGGCCAGGACCAGGACGAACAGGGTCGAGGCGACGGACGCCACGGCCGAGTTGACGAGGGCGGGCCACGGGCTCGCGCCGCCGCCGGAGCCGAAGAACTCGCGGTAGCCGTCCAGGGTGAGGGAGGCGGCGAAGGACGGCGGGTTGGTGGCCGCGTCCTCCTCCGAGTGGAAGGAGGTCAGGGCCATCCAGGCGATGGGCAGGAAGAAGACGATCCCGGCCAGCCAGGCGACCAGCCCCAGGCCGGCGCCGGCCGTGCGGCGGGTGCGGGCGGGCTCGGTGTCGGTGACGACGGGGCGTACGGCGGTGGCGGTCATGCGCGGCCGACCTCCTCGCGGAACAGGGACGACACCACGCGCAGCGCGAAGGTGGCGATGACGATCGAGCCGATGACGACCAGGACGCCCGCGGCCGAGGCGAGGCCGTTCTCGTGGGCCTGGTAGAAGCTCTGGTAGACGGTGTAGGGCAGGTTGGCGGTGCCCAGGCCGCCGGACGTGAGGGTGAAGACCGCGTCGAAGTTCTGGACGATGTAGATCGAGCCCAGCAGGGCGCCCAGTTCGAGGTAGCGGCGCAGGTGGGGCAGGGTGAGGTGGACGAAGATCTGCCAGTCGCCCGCGCCGTCCACCCGGGCGGCCTCGATCTGCTGCTGGTCCCGGCTCTGCAGTCCGGCCAGCAGGATCAGCATCATGAACGGCGTCCACTGCCACACCAGTGAGGCCTCGACGGCGAGCAGCGGGGTGTTCGAGATCCAGTCCGGCTGCGGCCCTCCGACGTAGTGCAGCAGGCCGTTGAGCAGGCCGTACTCGGGGTTGTAGAGGACGTGCTTCCACAGCAGCGCGGCGGCCACGGGGACCACCAGGAACGGGGCGATCAGCAGGGTGCGGACCACGCCCCGGCCCTTGAAGCGGCGGTCGAGGAGCAGGGCGAGGGCCAGGCCGAGGACCAGGCTGGCCAGGACCACCGCGACCGTCAGCAGGATCGTCGTCCACACCGACCTGCGCAGGTCCGGGTCGGTGAGGACGTCGCCGTAGTTGGCGAGGCCGGTGAAGTGGCGGGCGTCGGGGTAGAGGGCGTTCCAGTCGAAGAGGGAGATCACCAGGGTGGCCACGAAGGGCAGCTGGGTGACCGCGATCATGAAGATCAGGGCGGGGAGCAGCGGGGCCCGGGTGGCCCAGGCCTTCAGCCGGGAGGACGCCGGGCGGGCGGCGGTGCGGACGTGGTCGGGAGCGGCCGCGGGGGCCGAGGTCGTGGTGGTCATCGTCCCTCGTACTCCTCTGCGATCTCCTCGGCGAGCTGCTGGGACTTCTTCAGGGCCTCCTCGACGGACTGGCGTCCGGCGATGGCCGCGCTGATCTCCTGGGAGACCTTGGTGCCGAGGTCGGTGAACTCGGGGATGCCGACGAACTGGATGCCGGGCGCGGGGCGCGGCTGCACGCCGGGGTCGTTCGGCTTCGCGCCCTCGATGGCCTGCCGGGTCATCTCCTGGAAGGCGGCGGCCTCGGCGCGGTAGGCCGGGTTCTCGTACGTGGAGGCCCGCTTGCCGGCCGGGACGTCGGACCAGCCGACCTTGTCGCCGACGAGCTGCTCGTACTCCTTGCCGGAGGCCCAGGAGACGAACTTCCAGGCCTTGTCGGGGTTGCGGGACGCCTTCTGGATGCCCCAGGCCCAGGTGTAGAGCCAGCCGGAGGAGTCGGTCCTCTCGACGGGGGCCGGTGCGTAGCCGATCTTCCCCTTGACCGGGGACTTGGCCGACTCCAGGGAGCCCGCCGCCGACGTGGCGTCGTACCACATGGCGACCTTGCCCTGGGTCAGGTTGTTCAGGCACTCGGCGAAGCCGGACTGGGCGGCGCCGGACTCGCCGTGCTCGCGGACGAGGTCGACGTAGAACTTCGTCGCCTTCTGCCACTCGGGCGAGTCGAGGCGGGCCTGCCAGTCCTTGTCGAACCAGGTGCCGCCGAAGGTGTTGACGACCGTGGTCAGCGGGGCCATCAGCTCGCCCCAGCCGGGCAGTCCGCGCAGGCAGATGCCCTTCATGCCGGGCTCGGCGCCGTCCAGTTCGGCGGCGAGGTCGGCGACCTGGGTCCAGGTGGGGTGGGCGGGCATCGTCAGGCCCTTGGCGGCGAGCAGGTCCTTGCGGTACATGAGGAACGACGACTCGCCGTAGAAGGGCTGGCCGTAGAGCTTGCCGTCCTCGCCGGTGAGGGACTCGCGCATCGGCCCGAGGATGTCCTTCTCGTCGTAGGCCGGGTCCTTCGCGACGTAGGGGTCCATCTCGTGGAGCCACTCGTTGCGGGCGTAGATCGGTATCTCGTAGTTGGAGAGCGTGGCGACGTCGTACTGGCCGGCCTGGTTGGCGAAATCCTGGCTGATCTTGTCGCGGACGTCGTTCTCCGGCAGGACGGTGAAGTTCACCTTGATGCCGGTCTCCTTCGTGAAGTGGTCGGCGGTGAGCTTCTGCAGCTCGGTCATCTGCGGGTTGTTGACCATCAGGACGTTGATGGAGTCGCCGCCCGACCCGGCGCCGCCCGCCCCGACCCAGCAGCCGGAGAGCAGCGGGGCGAGCAGCGTCCCTGCGGCGGCCGCGGCGAGCAGGGCTCGCGGCCTGTGTCGGCTCTGGGTTCGCATGGATCGCTCCTGAACATATGCGGATACATGGGGCGTTCGAGGGCGTGGAGGTGCCCTGTGGGGACGTGCGGGTGGTGCTCAGACGCGGATGACCTGGGGGCCGAGCAGCGAGTAGCGGTGGGCCTCGGCCGCGGGCAGGAGGGTGCTGGTGACGATGGCCTCCAGCGCGCCGATCTCCGCGAAGCGGCAGAAGCTGACCGCGCCGAACTTGGTGTGCGTGCCGGCGAACACGGTGCGGCGGGCGGCGCGGACGGCCTGCGCCTTGACCTCGCTGACGGCGGGGTCGGGGGTGGTGAGGCCGTGCTCGCGGGAGATGCCGTTGGCGCCGATGTAGGCCAGGTCGACGACGAACCCGGCGAGCATCTTCGTCGTCCAGTGGTCGACGGTGGCGAGCGTGCCCGGCCGGACCCGGCCGCCGAGCAGCAGTACGGAGACGCCGTCGGCCTCGGCGAGGGCGCCCGCGACCGGCAGGGACGCGGTGACCACGGTCAGCGGGCGGTCCCGGGGGAGGGCCTCGGCGATGAGCTGCGGGGTGAAGCCCTCGTCGACGAAGACCGTCTCGGCGTCGCCGAGCAGTTCGGCGGCGGCGGAGGCGATCCTGCGCTTCTCGGGGACGTGGCTGGTGGAGCGGAAGGCGAGCGTGGTCTCGAAGCCGGCGCTCTCCACGGGGTAGGCGCCGCCGTGGGTGCGGCGGACCAGGCCGTGGTCCTCCAGGGCGCGCAGGTCACGCCGTACGGTCTCCTTGGCCACGCCCAGCTCGGCCGCGAGCGCGGTGACGTCGACCGAGCCGGTGGCACGGGCGATCCGCACGATCTCGCGCTGCCGTTCCTCCGCCGTCCTCGTACTCATGCCGAACACCCGCCTCACCGCCTTGTCGCCGCGGTCCCTGCCCGTTCGGGCCCGGTGCGGCCCTTGGGTGAAGTTCTACAGCGGCTCCGCTCCACTGACCAGGCTTGTTGCGGGCCCGATGCTGCCCGGTTGTGCCCGCTTCGGACGCTGGGTGCCCGTCGCGGACCTGGGCGGCAGCGGGGTGCGGGGTGGGAACGGGCAGCGCGGGTGCCCGCATGCGGGGGCGGGCGGGCCCGTTCGGTGCCCGCCCGCCCGTCGTGGGGTCGTGTTCCGGTCAGTACGGCCAGATCGGGGGGTCGGTCACGAAGTGGCCGCCGAGGCGCGCGTGCGCGGGGTTGTCCGGGTCGAGTTCCCCCTGCTCGGCGATGAGCTTCTCGGCGTACGGCTCGGAGTCGTCCTGGGGTTCGTAGCCCAGCGCCCGCGCGGAGGTGAGGTCCCACCACAGCCGGGTGTTGGCGGAGGAGCCGTGCACGACGGTGTGGCCGACGTTCTCGGCGGTGAGGGCCGCGTGGAAGAGCCGGGCGCCGTCGGCGGGGCTCATCCACACCGAGAGCATGCGCACGCTGGTCGGCTCGGGGAAGCAGGAGCCGATGCGGACCGAGACGGTCTCCAGGCCGTGCTTGTCCCAGTAGAGCTGGGCGAGGTCCTCGCCGAAGCACTTGGACAGGCCGTAGAAGGTGTCCGGGCGGCGCGGGGTGTCGACCGGGATGAGGGGGTCGTCGCCCTCGGGGCGCGGGGTGTAGCCGACGGCGTGGTTGGAGGAGGCGAAGACGACGCGCCCGACGCCCTCCTCGCGGGCGGCCTCGTACAGGTGGTAGGTGCCCTCGATGTTCGCCTTGAGGATCTTCTCGAACGGGGCTTCCAGGGAGATGCCCGCGAGGTGGATGATCGCGTCGACGCCCCGGACCGCCTCGCGCACGGCGTCCTTGTCGGCGAGGTCGGCGACGATCGCGTCCGGCTCGCCCTCGACGGGGCGCAGGTCGAGCAGGCGCAGCTCGTAGCCGTAGCCGGGGAGCAGGTCCCGCATCAGGGTGCCGAGGCCGCCGGCGGCGCCGGTGAGCAGAACGGTGCGGGGAGCGGGCATCCTCGGGGTCTCCTGGGGTCTCCTCGACGTGGTCGCCGTGCGCATGGACGCACGGCGTTCATATGCGTGGACACGCTAAGGAGAGGAGGCGGGGCCCGTCAAGTGTCCGGGCGAGGCGATGTGGAACGGAAAACTCCGCTGGCGTGTCGGCCGTTGGCGCGCTTGACCGGCCTTCGGGTGGCGGCTTAGCGTGACCTCGTTCAGAAATATAGACGCCGATCACACATATGGAATGGGGAGCGCTCGTGACCTCAGCCCCTCTCGCCGCCAGGCTCACTGTCCCCAGCGGGCCGCTGTTCTTCCCCGTCACGGCGTACGGTCCCGGCGGCGAGGTCGACCTCGACGTCTACCGCGCCCATGTGCGCCGCGGTGTCGAGGCCGGGGCCGCCGCCGTGTTCGCCTGCTGCGGCACCGGGGAGTTCCACGCGCTCACGCCCGAGGAGTTCCAGGCCTGCGTGCGGGCGGCCGTGGAGGAGACGGCCGGGCGGGTGCCCGTCGTGGCCGGCGCCGGCTACGGCACCGCGCTCGCCGTGCGCTACGCCCGCCTCGCCGAGGAGGCGGGGGCCGACGGACTGCTCGCCATGCCGCCGTACCTGGTCGTCGCCGGCCAGGAGGGGCTGCTGCGGCACTACCGGGAGGTGGCGGCCGCGACCTCCCTGCCGGTGGTCGTCTACCAGCGGGACAACGCCGTGTTCACCCCGGAGAGCGTGGTCGAACTGGCCCGCACGGACGGCGTCATCGGCCTCAAGGACGGGCTCGGCGACCTCGACCTGATGCAGCGCATCGTCAGCGCCGTGCGCACCGGGGTCCCCGGCGGCGACTTCCTCTACTTCAACGGCCTGCCGACCGCCGAGCAGACCCAGCTCGCCTACCGCGCGCTCGGCATCACCCTCTACTCCTCGGCCGTGTTCTGCTTCGCCCCCGAGATCGCCCTCGCCTTCCACCGGGCGCTGCACGAAGGCGACGAGGCGACCGCGCACCGCCTGCTGGACGGCTTCTACCGGCCGTTCGTCGAACTGCGCGCCCAGGGCCGCGGATACGCCGTCGCCCTGGTCAAGGCGGGCGTACGGCTGCGCGGACTGGACGTCGGAGAGGTGCGGGCGCCGCTGCACGAGCCGGCCGACGACCACGTCGAACAGCTCGCGCGGATCATCGACCGCGGATACGCGCTGCTCGCCGAGGGGGCCGGCAAGTGAGGACCTCGGCGTTCGTCTACCCGTGGGACGTCAACGGCGACCCCGATGCGGCCGGTTTCGTCGCCGGCCTGGGCGTGGACCAGGTGACCCTGGCCTCCGCCTACCACTCCACCCGCGCCCTCACCCCCCGCCACCCGCGCCACCGCGTCGTCACCGCCGAGCACGCCGCCGTCCTCTACCCACCGGACGCCGCCCGCTGGGAGGGTCGCGAGCTGCGCCCGTACGAGGCCGGGGACTGGGCGCCCGGCGACGCCTGGGGCGAGGCCGCCGAAGCCCTCGCGGCGGCGGGACCGGAGGTGCACACCTGGGTCGTCCTCGCCCACAACTCCCGCCTGGGCGCCGAACAGCCGCACACCTCCGTCGTCAACGCCTACGGCGACCGCTACCCCTGGGCGCCCTGCATCGCGCAGCCCGCCACGCGCGCGTACCTCACCGACCTGGCCGTCGAGGCGGCGGTGCGGCCCGGGGCGCGCGGCACCGAACTGGAGTCCCTCGGCTGGTACGGACTCGCCCACCTGCACGCCCACGACAAGACCGGAGGTGTCGGCCTCGGCGACGCCGGGCAGTACCTGATGTCGCTGTGCTTCTGCCCCGACTGCCGTGCGGGCTACGGGGCGCAGGGACTCGACCCCGACGGACTGGCCGCCGCGGTGCGCACCGCGCTGGAGCCGGTGTGGCGGGGGGCCGCGCCGTCGGACGGGGGCTGGACGGGCGTGGAGAAGCTGCTCGGCGAGGGGCCGGCGAAGGCGACGCGCGCATGGCGGGACGACCGGGCCCGCACGCTCCAGGAGGCGGCGGTCTCGGCGGTCCGGGCCGCCGCGCCCGAGGGCTTCCGGATCCTGCTGCACGCCGACCCGGTCTCCCACCACTGCGGCGCCAACGCCGGCGTCGACCCCGCGCACGTCCTGTCCGTCGCGGACGGCGTCGTCGTGCCCTGCACGGGCGGCGCGGGTCTGCTGACGCCGTTCGCCGAGGTGCGCCGCCCCGGCGCCGTCCTGGCCGCCAACCTCACGGTGGTCTCCGGCATGGGCGGCAGCCCGGCCACCCTCGCCGCGGACGCCGCCCGCGCGCGCGACCTGGGGGCGACGGAGCTGCGGCTGTACCACGCGGGGCTGGCGTCGGACTCGGACCT
>NZ_BDJC01000109.1 GCF_002005565.1 Streptomyces sp. JHA26
CCGCCGGCTCTTCCGGCGCACGGCGAGCGGCCGGACCGGCATCTCGGGAACGCCCAGGGAGATGGCGGTCATGGCCTCAGTCCCGGTTCCCGGAGACCGTCTCCCGCATGGCCCGCAGGGACTCCTTGAGGGAACCCATGGTGGCCAGGACGGCGGTGGGTTCGTAGCCGCAGTGCGCCATGCAGTTGGCGCAGCGCGGGTCCTTGCCACGGCCGTACTTGTCCCAGTCGGTCTCCTCGATCAGCTCCCGGTACGTGGGCACGTACCCGTCGCTCATCAGGTAGCAGGGGCGCTGCCAGCCGAAGAGGGAGTAGTTCGGGATCGCCCAGGCGGTGCAGGGGAAGTCGACCTTGCCCTCGAGGAAGTCGAGGAACAACGGGGAGTGGTTGAGCCGCCAGCGGGCCCGGTTGCCACCCGAGAACGCCTTCCTGAACAGCTCGCGGGTCTGCTCCACGCCCAGGAAGTGCTCCTGGTCGGGCGCCTTCTCGTAGGCGTAGGCGGGCGAGATCATCATCTCGTCGACCTGGAGGTCGTCGTTGAGGAAGTTGAGCACCTCGACGACGGTCTGCGGGGTGTCGGTGTTGAAGAAGGTCGAGTTGGTGGTGACCCGGAAGCCGCGCCGCTTGGCCTCCTTGATGGCCTCCACGGCCTCGTCGAACACCCCCTCCTTCGCCACGGACTCGTCGTGCCGCTCGCGCAGTCCGTCGATGTGCACCGCGAACGCGAAGTACGGCGAGGGCGTGAACTTGTCCATCTTCTTGCGCATGAGCAGGGCGTTGGTGCACAGGAAGACGTACTTCCGCTTGGTCACCAGCTGGCGGACGATCTCGTCGATCTGGGGGTGCATCAGCGGCTCGCCGCCGGCGATGGAGACCATCGGCGCCCCGGATTCGAGCACCGCCCCCACGGCCTGCGCGACCGGCATGCGCTGCTTGAGCACCCCGGCCGGGTGCTGGATCTTGCCGCATCCCTCGCACTTCAGATTGCAGGCGAACAGCGGCTCCAGCTCCACGATGAGCGGGAACTTGTCCCGTCGGCGGAGCTTCTGTTCGGCCAAGTACGTAGCGACCTTGATGGACTGGCGCAGTGGCATGGCCATCTGGGCTCACCTCCTGGGGAGCAGCAAGGAACGGTGCCATTCGAAAAACGCGGGAAGCAGGGACCGGAGAACGCGGAAGGCCGATATTCCACCGCGCAGGGTGCCGATCCGGACGAGTTCGTGTTCGGGAGCGTCCACGACCACCCGGACGGCCGCAACGGGGCGCGTGCCCGTGCGGACGGCGCTCAGGAGCGTGGCGGCGGACTCCATGTCGACGGCGATCGCGCCGGTCGCGAGCAGGTCGGCGCGTTCGGGACCGCGGACGACGTGGTCCGAGCCGGTGAGCGGCCCGGTGTGGACGGTGCGCCCGGGGACGGTGCGCACCAGTTCCTTGACGAGCCGGTCGGTGCCGGCGCACCCGACCGTGCCCCGCGGGTCCCGGGTCTCCTCGGCGACGACCAGGTCGCCGGGGTGCATGCCGGGGGCGAGGCCCGCGCAGAAGCCCGTGGCCAGCACGGCGGCGTCGCCGAGCGCCGGGCCGGCCAGGACCCGGGCGACGGAGCGCTCGGCCGCCTTCGGCCCCATGCCGGTCCGCAGGACCGTGACCGGCCCGGCGGCCCCGCCGCGGTCACCGGCGCGCAGGGCGAGGTGCTCGATGCCGAGCGCGCAGGCGATCAGCAGCGGGGCCGGTCCGGGCTGGGCGCTCATCAGCTCCCCTTCGCCTCGGTCAACGACTCGGCGAGCGCCTGGACCGTGCGGGGCGCCTTGGCGAAGGGTTCGCCGTGGACGTACCGGCCGAGCGCGGTGAGCGGGAAGACCTGCCGGTAGAGGTGGTAGTTGATCGAGAAGTCCCAGGGGAAGCCGGTGCCGGTGAAGTACGGCTCGTCCCAGGAGCCGTCCTCCCGCTGGGTGGCGACCAGCCACGCGATGCCGCGCTCCACGGCCTTGGACTCCCTCTCCCCCGCCGCCAGCAGGGCCATCAGCGCCCAGGCCGTCTGCGAGGCGGTCGAGGCGCCCTTGCCGCTCCACTCCCTGACGTGGCGGTAGGAGCGCAGGTCCTCGCCCCAGCCGCCGTCGTCGTTCTGGACGGACTCCAGCCAGCTCACCGCGCGGCGGACGGCCGGGTGCGAGGCGGGGAGGCCGGCCGCCACCAGGGCGGGGACGACGGAGCCGGTGCCGTAGACGTAGTTGACGCCCCAGCGGCCGAACCACGAGCCGTCGGCCTCCTGTTCGGCGAGCAGCCACTGGACACCGCGCCGGGTGCGCGGGTCGTGGGCGAGGCCCTCGACCGCCAGCATCTCCACGACGTGCGCGGTGACGTCCGCGGACGGCGGGTCGATGACCTCGCCGAAGTCGCAGAACGGCAGCCGGTTGGGGAAGGGACTGGTGTTGTCGACGTCGAAGGCGCCCCAGGCGCCGTTCCTGGACTGCATGCCGAGGTTCCAGCGCACCCCGCGCCCGATGGCCTTCTCCACCCGCTCCGGGTCGTGGTGCCTCACGCGGCGCAGCGCGAGGACGACCTCGGCGGTGTCGTCGATGTCGGGGTAGTTGTCGTTGTGGAACTCGAACGCCCAGCCGCCCGGCGGAAGCCCGGGCCGCTTCACCGACCAGTCGCCGGGGCGCACGACCTGCTCGCCGAGCATCCAGTCCGCCGCCTTGACCAGCTGCGGGTGGTCGGCGGGCACCCCGGCGTCGGCCAGCGCGATGGTGGCCAGGCAGGTGTCCCACACCGGGGACTGGCATGCCTCGATCATCCGGGCCCCGTCCTCGCGCCACACCGCGAAGCGGTCCAGGGACTCCAGGCCGGCCCGCATGACGGGGTGTTCGAGGTCGTAGCCGAGGAGGTACAGGGCGATGACCGAGTACACGGCCGGTGGCTGGATGCCGCCCCAGCAGCCGTCGTTCTCCTGCCGTTCGACGATCCAGCGGGCGGCGGTGTTCATCGCCGCCCGGCGCAGCCGCTTCGACGCGATCCTGCGGTAGGCGTGCAGCGCCTTGTCGATCCGCTGGAAGGCGCCGTCCCAGCTGGCCGCCGGTGCCGGGGGGCGGGGCGGGTTGGGGCGGGCGGGGTCGGTGTGCAGTTCGTCGAGCGGGAACGGCGCCGGGCGCACGGGCCGCTTCGCGGAGACGACGGTCAGCGGCACGATGGTCTGCCGGGCCCAGCAGCCGAAGTCGTAGATGTTCAGCGGCATCCAGGTGGGGAACCAGATCAGCTCCGGCGGCAGTTCGGGCAGGTCCTCCCACTTCCACCAGCCGAACAGGGCCAGCCAGATGCGGGTGAAGACGCGGGAGGCGGCGATGCCTCCCCGGGCGCGCACCCATTCCGCGGCCTTCGCCATGTGCGGGGCGTCGGGGGCGTCGCCGGCCAGGCGCAGGGCGACGTAGGCCTCGATGGTGGCGGACAGGTCCCCGGGGCCGCCGTAGAAGGTGGCCCAGGTGCCGTCCTCGCGCTGCTCGCCGCGGATGAAGAGGGCGGCGGCGCGGGTGGTCTCCTCGTCCCGGATGCCGAGGAACTGCCGCAGGAGCAGGTCCTCGGCGTCCATCGTGACGTTGGTCTCGAGGTCGCCCTTCCACCAGCCCTCGGGGTCCTGCCGGGAGAGCAGGAAGTCGGTGGCGCGCCGGGTCGCGCGGGCGGCGGCTTCGTGCACCCCGGCCGCCACGGGGTTCGTGATGTCGGCTGTTTCGCTGGCCGCGGCTGCGCGGGACGGCAGGGCCGCCCCGGTGCTTCCGTCGGTCGTCGCTGTCATGGCTTCCCCTTCGTGCAGTGTGCAGGTGGTGCTTCTGCTGTGGGTCCGCCGTCGGCCGGTGCGTCTCTTCCCGCGACACCGGCCGGCGACTACGCGAGGGCTATTCGACCGATAGTGATCATCTCTTTCGTACGACGACGAAGTCCGCGAGCGCCGTGAACCGGTCCCGCACCCGGTCGGGCATGTCGACGGTGTCGAGGGCTTCGATGGCGATGGTGTGCTGGCGGCGCGCCTCGTCGGCGGTCCACTCGCGCCCGCCCGCCTCCTCGATGAGGGCGGCACGGGCCGCGAACTCCTCCTCGGAGAAGTTCGCGAAGTCGCTGCTCTTGGCGTCGGCGGCGAGGATCTGGCCGAGCCGCTCGGAGGCGGGGCCGCCCGCGGCCAGGGCGGCCACCACCGGGAGGGACTTCTTGCGCTGGCGCAGGTCGCTCCAGGTCTGCTTGCCGGTGGCGTCCGGGTCGCCCCAGATGCCGAGCAGGTCGTCGACGGCCTGGAAGGCGAGGCCCAGGTGGTAGCCGTACGTCTCCAGCGTGTCGGCGGTGCGCTCGTCGGCGCCGCCGAGGACCGCGCCGATGGAGCTGGCGGAGGCGAGCAGGGCGCCGGTCTTGTTGCCCTCCATCTCCAGGCACTCCTCGACGCTGACCCGGTCGCGGTGCTCGTAGGAGATGTCCTGCGCCTGCCCGTCGATCAGGGCGAGGCTGGCGCGGGTGAGGCGGCGGGCGGCGCGGCCGGCGTCCACGGTGCCGAGTTCCAGCAGCACCTCGTTGGCCAGGGCGAACAGGGCGTCGCCGACGAGGATGGCCTGGGCGGGGCCGTGCACCTTCCAGGCGGTGTCCCGGTGGCGGCGCTGTTCGTCGCCGTCCATCAGGTCGTCGTGCAGGAGGGAGAAGTTGTGCACCAGCTCCACGGCGACCGCGCCGGGCACGCCGACCTCGGGCGCGGCACCGGCGACCTCGGCGGAGAGCACCGCGAGCGCGGGGCGGACGGCCTTGCCGCCGTCGCCGTCGACGGGGTTACCCTGGGCGTCGATCCAGCCGAAGTGGTAGGCGGCGACGGTGTCCATGGGGGGCGCCAGGCGGTCGACGGCCGCGCGCAGGACGGGGGTGGCCAGGGTCCGGCCGCGCTCCAGGATCGCGGCCACGTCCACCGTGGTCCGTCGATCGGCCTTCGGGGCCGGGGGCACAGTGGACACAGTCTCTCCTCCAGTTGCGGTACCGGGAATCCGGGAATCGGTCCCGCGCGGCTCGGTTTTCATGCCGCCTCCTCGAAAGCGGGAAGGCGGTCGCGGGACCGGCCCAGGGCGGCGAGCGCGGCTCCCGCCGCCCCGACACCGCTGCGGACGGCGCTCTCCATGGTCGCGGGCCACCCGGTGGCGGTCCACGCTCCGGCCAGGTACAGGCCGGGTGCCTTGGTGCGGGCGCCGGGCCTGAGCCGGCCGACGCCGGGGGCCGGCGCGAAGGTCGCGGTGCGCTCCCTGGTCACGAAGAAGTCCTTCACCTCGGCGCCGCGGGCGCGGGGCAGCAGCCGCTCCAGTTCGGGCAGGTAGCGCTCGCGCAGTGCGGCCACGGGCGTGTCGATCTCGTCCTGCGCGGTCGACTGGGACAGCGCCAGGTACTGACCGGTCTTCAGGCCGGAGGCCCCGGTACGGTCGAACACCCACTGCACCGGGGTGCCGAGGGCCGCGAGGAAGGGCGCGGCGAGCACCTTCCGGTCGTAGACCACGTGGATGTTGAGGATCGGCGCGGTGCCGATCTCCAGCAGGTTCCCGGGGGCGTCGAGCGCGCCCGCGGGCAGCAGGTCGTGCGCCTCCCGCTGCGGTACGGCGAGGACGACGGCGTCCGCCCGCAGCGTCTCGCCGGGGACCCGCACGCTCCACTCCCCGTCGCCGTCCACCGCGACGGAGGTGACGCGTGTGCGGACCTCGGTGCGGACGCCGGCGGAGTCGAGCGCCCTGCGGGCCAGCCGGTCGTGCAGTTCGCCCAGCGGGACGCGGGCCCAGCCGATGTCGGCCGCGCCCGGGTCGGACAGCAGGCCGGTCTTGAACACCATCGCGGCGAGCCCCAGGGAGGCGTCGCCCGCGGCCGCGTTGAGGGTGGCGATTCCGACCAGGTCCCACAGGGCCTCGACGGCACGCGATGACTGACCGTGCGCGGTCAACCAACGGCCGAAGTCCTGGTCGTCCAGTGCCGGGTCGGCGAGGTCGAGTCCCTTGAGCGCGAGCGCGGCGCGTCCGACCCGGGCGCGTTCGGCGAGCGAGAGGTGCGGATAGGCGGCGAGGCTGCGCCCCAGGTGCAGGGGCACGGGCAGCGCGTCGCGCCGCAGCCGGCCGAGCCGTCGGCCCTCGGGCGCGGCCAGGTCGACGACGGGCACGTCGAGACGTTCCTGCACCGGGGCGAGCGCGGTCCCCCCGATGCGGTCGAGGAACCAGCGGTAGGCGGTGCAGCAGCGCAGGTACACGTGCTGGCCGTTGTCGACGGTCAGGTCGCCGCGCCGGAAGGAGAAGGCGAGCCCGCCCAGGCGCGGCCGTCCCTCCAGCAGGGTGACGCGCACCCCGGCGTCGGCGAGGGCGAGCGCGGCGGTGACACCGGCGAGTCCGCCGCCGACCACGACGGCGTGTCTGCCGGCCGGGACGGCGGAGACGTCCGCGAGCGGCCCGTCGTCACGCGTGCCGTTGCCGTGGGTCATCGTGCACCTTTCCCTGCCCGGTCGCCGTGGTGTGTGAACGCTGTACGGCAGACCGTCTCAGTCAGGGACGCCGCCCGCCACCGGAGGGTTGCCCGTCGTTCCGCCCGGGTGGCGCCCGGTGTCCCCCTCACGGGCGACTCCTGACGGTCCGCCGGGCCACGTGCCGGGTGTCCAGTCCGGACAGGCCGCGCACGGCGACGTACGCCTTCTCGTGTCCGGGCAGCGAGACCCGGCCGCGCAGCACGGCGCCGGGGTCGCGTTCGATGCGGTCCAGGAGGCGGCGGTAGATGCCGGCCATGGCGGCGACGCAGGCACCGCTGCGCCGGTCGAGCATCGGCAGCAGGCGGTAGCCCTCGGCGAAGAGGGCGCGGGCCCGGCGCACCTCGAAGTGCACGAGGCCCGCGAAGTCGGAGCCCTCCGGCGGGGTGGGCCCGTCGAACCCGGCCGAGCAGCCGAACTTGGCGAGGTCGTCGGCGGGCAGGTAGGTGCGGCCGTCCTGCGCGTCCTCGCGGACGTCCCGGAGGATGTTGGTGAGCTGGAGCGCGAGCCCGAGCGTGTCGGCGTACTCGGACGCGCGTTCGGTGCCGCGCGCCCCCGGTTCGGTGCCGAAGACGCCGAGCGAGAGGCGTCCGATGGCACCGGCCACGCAGCGGCAGTAGACCTTCAGGTCGTCCCAGGTCTCGTAGGTCTCGCCCCGCAGGTCCATCTGCACGCCGTCGATCAGTTCGTCCAGTCCGCCCAGCGGGATCGGGAACCGCCGTGCGGCGTGGGAGAGGGCGACGGCCACGGGGTCGGTGTCGTCCTCGTCGACCGCGCCCTCGTGGACGCGGCCGAGCAGCGCCCGGGTCTCCTCCAGCCGGGCGACCTTGACGTCGGCCGGGAGTTCGCCGTCGCCGATGTCGTCGACGCGGCGCGAGAACGCGTACAGCGCCGACATCGCCCGGCGCTTGGGCGTCGGCAGGAGCCGGATGCCGTAGGCGAAGTTCCGGGCCTGCTGTCCGGTGACGGTCTCGCAGTAGCTGTACGCGGCGAGTACCGGTGCGGACACGTGTGCGGACGACTCCACGGTCCGGATCACCCCTCTCCTCGCAGGGTCGCGCCCACCTCGCGCAGCAACCGGACCTTACCGGGCTTGGGCGGGCCGGGAAGTACGTCGTGACCGGCGGCGGCGATCGCCTCGAGGGCCGCTCTTCCCCCGGCCACGAATCCCGCGAGCAGCAGCCTCAGCCTTCCGTGGACGCTACCCACCAGGGGGGAGCCCTCATGCAGCAGGTCGCGGGCGCGTCCGGCCTCGAAGGCGATCAGGGCGCGCACCGACGCGCCCGCACGGGGGGCGGCGAGGTCCGCCTCCCGGACGTGGAAGCGCTTCATGTCCTCGGCGGGCAGGTAGACGCGGTCCCGGGCCAGGTCCTCGGCGACGTCCTGGAGGTGCTCGACGATCTGCAGGGCCGTGCAGATCCGGTCGGAGTGGCGGATCCGCTCGGGTGTCGAGGTGCCGGTGACGGCGAGGACGAGGCGGCCGACCGGGTTGGCGGACAGCTCGCAGTAGGCGAGGAGGTCGTCGTACGTCTCGTACCGGCCGACCAGCTGGTCCTGGCGGTTGGCGGCGATGAGGCCGAGGAAGGGCTCGGGGGTGAGCGAGCGGCGGCGCACGGTGGGCTGCAGGCGCCGCAGCAGGGGGTGGCGGGGCGTGCCGTCGAAGACCCTGCGCAGGTCGGCCTCGAAGGCGTCCAGCATCAGCAGCCGGTCGTCGGCGCTGTCGTCGGGGACGCCGAGGAGGCGGGCGTCGGCGCCGCCGGGGGCCAGGTCGCCGTCGCCGATGTCGTCGACCAGGCGGGCGAAGCCGTAGACGGCCACGAGGTCGGTGCGCCAGTCGCGGGGCAGGAAGAAGGGGGCCACGGGGAAGTTCTCGCTCGCGGCCTTGTCGAGCGTGCCGCGCTCCGGGTCGACGGCATGCGCCGTGCCGGCCGGCGTCATCGCCGGCTGCCCGGGACGGGGACGGCGCACGCTTCGCGGAGCAGGGGAGTTTCCGTAGCCATTGCCGTCACATCTCCCGTTCTACACTGCCGACCCAATACACACTATTTCGGACACGCCGCCCGGCCGCCCGCACGGCAGGCCCGCTCGAGGGTGACGGGGATTATCGCCCCATGTGCCGCGTTTCGGGACCGGTACAGCTTACGTGGTACGTCTCGTCGAGTTCCGCCGGGGTGCACAGCCCACCACGACAACACATCGACCGGCTCCAAGATTCCTGGTTCGGCCGGGAGTTGACGCTTCCTTTGCAGACCCGGGGCCCCGCCGGAACGGTTCCGGCGGGCCCCGGGCGTGTCGGGCTACTTG
>NZ_BDJC01000110.1 GCF_002005565.1 Streptomyces sp. JHA26
CCCGCCGCTCCACCACCCGCCGCGGCAGCGGCGCCCACGCCCACGCCCCCGGCGACGAGCCCGGCGGCCTTGGCGTACCCGGCGACGCCGAACCAGCCGATGACCGCCACCGGCACCGCGGCGGGGATACCGCTCGCGACCTCCTCGAGCTGGCCGGCGGCCAGCCGGCACCGGGCGCACTCCTCCAGGTGCTTACGCAGACCCCGCTCGGCCCGGGTGCGCAGCCTGCCGCGCGCGTAGGTGCCGAGCCGGTCGGCGTGGCGGGCGCATTCCTCGTCGGCGGCGAGGGCGTCGCTGACGTGCGCCTGGAGGTAGGCCTGTTTCAGGCCCTCACGGGCGCGACTGGCCAGCACGCGCGTGCCGTTGGCGTCCAGCCCGAAGAGCACGGCCACCTCGCTCGGCGACTCGTCCTCGACCTCGGTGTGCCACAGCACGGCCTGCCACCGCTCCGGCAGCGACCGGAACGCCCGCACGGCCATGGACCGCTCGGCCTCGTGCAGGGCGCGCACGTCGGCACCCAGTTCCAGGGTGTCGTCGTCCGGCAGCCCGGCGGTGCGCGCGGACTGCGCGGCGAACACCGCGAAGTCGTCGACCAGTTGTTCCCGCCTGGCCGACCGCGTCCAGCCCGCGGCGACGCGCCGGAGGGCGGTCAGCAGGTACGCGCGTACGGCGTGCTCGGGTCCGGATCCGCCGCGCACCGCCTGGAGCATGCGGGCGAACACCTCCGCGGTGAGGTCCTCCGCGGTGTGCGCGTCGCGGCAGCAGGTGCGCGCGTACCGGCGCACCGCGTCCGCGTGGCGCCGGTACAGCTCCTCGGAGGCCGAGTCGTCGCCCGAGCGCATCAGCCCGACCAGCTCGGCGTCCGACCGCGGCACGTCGCGCGGGGGTAGCGGCACGCTGTCCTCGTGCATCTCCCGTCGCACCGGGACGCCGGCCCCCGCGAAGGCGCCGTCCTGCGGGACGCCCGCGGGGTCGCCCTGCCCCGGTACCCGCGGCGGACCACCGGGTCCGGCCTCGCCGTCCCCGAGTGCACCGTCCCGCCCGTCGACGCTCATCGCGGAAAGCCCCCGCCACCCGCCCACCCTGACCCGAACACCGGGTCAGGCTGCCACGGGGGCCTCACGCCAGGAGCCCGTACCGCGGAGGATCACTCGTCCGTGGTCACTTGCCGCAACGCGGTACCGGGGGGCGGCCGTTCGGGTGGAGGCACGTCCCCGGCTCCGGCGGTCCCGGAGCACGCCTCCGTCCCGACGGGCGCCGGGCGGGACGCGTGGAACGATCCCCCGCGGCCCCGCCCGGACACCGTCGCCGTCCTCACGCGGGACGCGACCGCAGCCCCTCCAGCAGGATGTCCAGCAGCCGGGCCGAGGCCGCCGCCTGCTGTGCCGCGTCGGGCAGTGAAGGCGCCGCCGTGGCTATCACCAGCAGCACGTCCGACACCGACACGTCCGGCCGCAGCTCACCCGCCGCACGCGCCCGTTCCACGAGACGGCCCACGACCTCCAGCAGCGCCGTCGCCCCGTGATCGTCCCCCGGAGCGGCGGACGGACCGGCGGAGCCGACGGGCGAACCCGCGCCCGGCCCCGGCGCCACCGCCTCCTCGGACACCAGCCGCAGCTCACCGGAGCCGGGCTGCACCCGCTGCTGCGGCACCAGCGGCTCACCGGCCACGCCGTCACCGTCGTCCGGCACCCCGACCCGCAGCACCTGCGGCGGCAGCAGCCGGCCGGCCCCCGAGGCCACCGACGTGCGCAGGAAGCGCGACAGCGCCGACCACGGCTCGTCCTCCTGCCCGAGCGCCGCCCGGGCCTGGTCGGTCAGCCGGGCCGTCTCCTCCTCGGCGATCCGCCGCACCAGGACGTCCTTGCTCGGGAAGCGCCGGTACACCGTGCCGACACCGACCCGTGCGCGCCGCGCCACGTCCTCCATCGGAGCGCCGTACCCCAGCTCGCCGAACACCTCGCGCGCCGCGCGCAGCACGTGCTCCAAATTGCGCTGGGCGTCCACGCGCAGGGGCGTCGTGCGCCCGCCGTCACCGCGCCCGCCGCCCGCCGCCGCACCCATCGCGCCACCGGGCGCGACAGTGGACGCGGACGATCGATGAGAGTCCTGAACATGCATAGACAATCCCCCGGTAATGACGTCTCCCCCCGGAGACTCTCCCCGCCATCGAAAGCCGGAGCGCGCACGGAGGACCCGGTCCGGCGGCCCGCCCGTCGCGGACCCCGTGAGCGCATCCCCCCACACTCCGTGGTGATGAACATAGTTGAGCGGGGGTCAATTCAGAAGGGGCAGGTTCCGCACGGAGCACCCCCCGATCGGAGCACGGGCCGTATACGCCCGGAATATGCCCCCTCTCGTTCGCCGCCCCACCCGCGCTGACCTGCGTCGGCACCCGGCACGGCGGCGATCCGGCCAACCCCGCGCCCGAGCGGTCTCCGGTCACACAAATCGCCGGGCCTGTGGACAAACGCAAGCGCCGGGTGCGTCATGGGATGGTGAAGGAACGTGCGCGCATTCTCGTTGTCGGCGGTGGCTACGTCGGGATGTACACGGCCCTGCGTCTGCAACGGAACCTGAAGGACGAACTCCGACGGGGCGAGGCGGAGATCACGGTCGTCACCCCCGACCCCTACATGACGTACCAGCCCTTCCTCCCCGAGGCGGCGGCCGGCTCCATCTCCCCGCGCCACGTCGTCGTACCGCTGCGCCGCGTCCTCGGCGGGTGCCAGGTCGTCGTCGGCGAGGCGCACAGCATCGACCACACCCGTCGCACCGCCACCGTCACCACCCTCGCCACCGAGGAGGAGGGTGAGGGCGCCCGCCGGCTGACGTACGACGAGCTCGTCCTCGCGCCCGGCTCGGTCTCGCGCACCCTCCCCGTCCCCGGTCTCGCCGACCACGGCATCGGCTTCAAGACCGTCGAGGAGGCCATCGGCCTGCGCAACCACGTCCTCGAGCAGCTGGACATCGCCTCCTCCACCCGCGACCCCGCGGTCCGCGACGCCGCCCTCACCTTCGTCTTCGTCGGCGGAGGCTTCGCCGGGGTCGAGGCGCTCGGCGAACTGGAGGACATGGCACGCTACGCCACCCGCTACTACCACAACGTCACCGCCGAGGACATGAAGTGGATCCTCGTCGAGGCCTCGGGCCGCATCCTGCCCGAGGTGGGTGAGGACATGGGCCGCTACACGGTCACCGAACTGCGCCGCCGCAACATCGACGTCCGTCTGGACACCCGTCTGGAGTCCTGCGCGGACCGCGTCGCCGTCCTCAGCGACGGCGCCCGCTTCCCCACCCGCACGGTCGTCTGGACGGCCGGCGTCAAACCCCACCCCGTCCTCGCCGCCACCGACCTGCCCCTGGACGGCCGCGGCCGGCTCGTGTGCACCCCCCAGCTGGCCGTCGACGGCGCCCCGCACGCGTGGGCCGCGGGCGACGCCGCCGCCGTCCCCGACGTCACGGCCCCCGCACCCGGCGGGGAGTGCGCCCCCAACGCCCAGCACGCCGTCCGCCAGGCCAGGATCCTCGGCGACAACATCGCGCACGCCCTGCGCGGCGAGCCCCTCGACACGTACGCGCACAGGTACGTCGGCTCCGTCGCCTCTCTCGGCTTCCACCAGGGCGTCGCACACGTCTACGGACGCAGGCTGAAGGGCTACCCGGCCTGGTTCATGCACCGCGCCTACCACCTCAGCCGCATCCCCACCGTCAACCGCAAGGCGCGCGTGCTGGCCGAGTGGGCCCTCGCCGGACTCTTCAAACGGGAGATCGTCTCCCTGGGATCGCTCGAACATCCTCGCGCCGAGTTCGAACTCGCGGCCGGTGGAAAGCCTTCTCGGGAACCTCCGCGCAACCCGAAGGGGTAGTCCTGGCCGGACTCAGGAACTCCCCGGGCCGGCCCGGCGTCTGACGGATGTCGGCCGGTCGGCACCCTGCCAGACTGGTCCACTCACCGCGGGCGGGCCGCCGCTCACTTCCGCGCGGCTCCCGGGCCCTGCCGGTCCCGGTACCGGCCGCCGACGACTACCCGAGGCAAGGATTCGTGAACTTCACGCGCTGGAGCGCCCGACTCCCCGGAACACAGCGCCGCGCCGCAGCGCGGACCGACACGACGCTCTCCCAGGGCCACCGGACGGACGGTTCCGTGCCCGCCGCCCGCGCCGAACAGCTGACCGACGAGGCCCCGCCCGTACCGGCCGTCGACGACCTGCCGACGCGCGACGTCCTCGACCGCGTCCCGGCCCTCGTCGCCCTCGTCCACGGACCCGACCACCGCATCGCCTACGTCAACGACGCCTACGCCACGGCCTTCGGCACACGCCCCCTCGGCAGACGGGCCCGCGAGGCCCTCCCCGAGCTCGACGCACTCGGGCTCTTCCCGCTCCTCGACCAGGTGCAGCGCAGCGGCAGACCCCGCACCCTCAAGTCCCGCAGGGCCCCCGACGGCCGCTCCTACACCTTCACCTGCACCCCGGTCACCGAGGGCGACCGCGGCGACGGCCACGGCGACCGTGGTGACCGGGGTGTCCTCGTGTTCGCCACCGACGTCACCGACCACGCCGAGGCCGCCGCACGCCTGCGCGCGAGCGAACGCCGCCAGCGCGAGACCGCCGTCACCCTCCAGCGCTCCCTGCTCCCGCAGGAACTCGAAGAACCCGACGACCTGCGCGTCGCCGCCACCTACCACCCCGGCGGCACCGAGGCCGCGGTCGGCGGCGACTGGTACGACGTGATCACCCTCGGCGGCGGCCGCACCGCCCTGGTCATCGGCGACGTCATGGGCAGGGGCGTCCGCGCGGCCGCGGTCATGGGCCAGCTCCGTACGGCGGTGCGGGCCTACGCCCGCCTCGACCTGCCCCCGCACGAGATCCTCCAGCTCCTCGACGGCCTCGCCGCCGAGATCGACGCCAACCAGATCGCCACCTGCGTCTACGCCATCCACGACCCGAACGAGGGCCGGCTGGTGTACGCCTCCGCCGGGCACCTGCCCATCCTGGTCCGCGACGAGACGGGCACCGTCCAGCGCGCCGACGAGCCCACCGGCCCCCCGCTCGGCACGGGCGGCTGGGTGCACGCGTCGGGCTCGATCGCCCTGACCCCCGGCTCCACCGCCGTCCTCTACACCGACGGCCTGGTGGAACGCCGCAACGAGGACCTGGACGAGGGCATCGCCGCCCTGGGGCGCGCCCTGTCCGGGGCGACCGGCAGCCCCCAGGTGATCTGCGACCGCCTGGTCCGTTCGGCCGGCGTCACCCCGGACCACGACGACGACGTGGCCGTCCTGGTCCTGCAGCACCCCGCCCGCAAGGGCCCGGAGGCCGAGCTCTTCCGCAACGCCACGCTCGAACTGCTCGGCGGCGTCGAAGCGGCCCCCCGCGCGCGTGCCTTCGCCTCCGGTGTCCTCACCAGCTGGCGCTTCCCCACCGACCTGCACGACCTGGGCGTCCTGGCCGCCAGCGAGCTGGTCGCCAACTCCCTCCAGCACGGCACGCCCCCCATGCGCCTGCGCCTGCGCCGCACGGACCGACGCCTGATCGTCGAGGTGACCGACGGCGACGACCACCTGCCCCGGCGCCGCCGCGCGGAACCGGGGGACGAGTCCGGCCGCGGCATCGCCATCGTCGCGACGATCGCCTCCCACTGGGGCTCCAGACGGACGCCCGGCGGCGGCAAGTCCGTCTGGTGCGAGTTCGTCCTGCCGAAGCCGTGAACCGAGCCGTGAGCCGTCCGGCCGTGACGGGCGCACCGCCCGCCACGGCATCGCTCACGCCTCCGCGGCCGCCACGGTGCCCGCCGGCGTCCCGCCCTGCGTGACCACCCGGCTCCGCGTGAGCGACGGCTGGTTCTGCACGTCCGTGAGCTGCCGCCCCAGCCGCACCGCCAGTGCCGTGATGAACAGCGAGAACAGCAGGAACGTCACGATGTACGGCCCGTGCAGCGAGGCCCCGAGCGGCCCGCCCACCGCGGGCCCGACCGCCAGCGCGAGCTGCTTCACCAGGGCGAAGGCGGAGTTGTACTGACCCGCCATCCCGGTCGGCGCCAGGTCGGCCACCAGCGGGGCCAGCGTCGGCGACAGCATCGCCTCACCCAGCCCGAACAGCGCGTACGTCGAGACGAACGCGGCCGTCGCCATCGCCTGGCTGCCGTGCCCGAGCCCGGCGTACCCGGCCACCGCCCACGCCACGGCCCAGATCAGACCCACGGCGGCGATCACACGGGACCGCTTCCGCCGTTCCACGAACTTCAGCACCGCGAACTGCGCGACCACGATCATCAGCGTGTTCGCCGCCAGCGCCGTCCCCAGCGCGGACGTCGAGATCCCGGCGGCCTCGACGCCGTAGGCGCTCAGCCCCGACTCGAACTGTCCGTAGCAGGCGAAGAACAGCACGAAGCCCAGCACGCACAGCTGCACCATCGCCCGGTTTCCCAGCAGCTGCCTCCAGCTGCCGCCGGAGGACCCGTCCGGCGCGTCCTCCACCCGCGGCGCACGCGGCATCCGCACCGTCGCCATCACCGCGACCAGCAGCAGGAACATCGCCGCCTCGATCGCGAACAGCAGCGTGAACGACGAGGGGTTCGTGGTGTCGACCAGGTGACCGCCGATGAGCCCGCCGACGCCGAGCCCCAGGTTCTGCAGGAAGAACTGCATGGCGAACGCCCGGGACCGGGTCTCCGACGGGGAGCAGTCCACGATCATCGTGGCGAGCGCCGGCTGCATCACGGCCTGCCCCGCCCCCAGCGCGGCCGCGGACAGCAGCACGGTGGCCGCCGTGGCCGCCAGCCCCAGGCTCAGCGCGCCGAGCGCGGCGGTGACCAGGGCGACCAGCAGCACCGGCAGCGGGCCCCGCCGAACGATGGCCCGCCCGGCGAACGGCAGCACGATCAGCGCGGCCACGGCGAAGACGGCGAGTACGAGACCCGCCGTCATGGCCCCCAGTCCCCGTACCTGCGCCACGTAGACGTACAGGTAGGGGACGGTGAAGCCGAGTCCGAACGCGCTGAGTGCGTTGCCCACGTGGATCCGGCGCATCGCGGCGCCCATGGCCCTGGTCACGTTCACCCTCTCTTGATGGTCCGCTCCAGCCGTTAAGACTGAAGACTTAGAAGCTAAAGTTCGAAGGTAAAGAGTACATAGCGAAGGACTTCAAGGCAAAGGAGGGGCGTGCCATACTGCGGCCATGGGCGACACCTCCGGCGCCGGCGAGCCGACACTCGAAGAGCAGATCGCCGCCTACCAGCGCGAGTTCCAGGACCTCGATCCGCAGGTGGAGAAGATCGTCTCCGCTCTCTCCCGGCTCAACCGCCGCATGAACGTCGCGTACGGCCGCCAGACGGCCGAGCTCGGCATCAGCAACACCGACTGGGAAGTCCTCAAGGCGCTCGTCCTGTCCGGCGCCCCCTACCGGCTGGGTCCCGGCGACCTCGCCAAGCGCCTCGGCCTGACGCCGGCCGCCATGACCCACCGCATCGACCGGATGGTGACGGAGGGGCTGGTCACCCGGGAGCGCGACGAGTCGAACCGGGTCCGCGTGATCGTCGAGCTGACCAGTGACGGGCGCGAGAAGTGGCTGGAGGCCATGCGTCTCGCCACGGTCTTCGAGGAGGACCTCCTCCAGGACCTCTCGGCGGACGAGCGGTCGGCCCTCGGCGAGGTCCTCACCCGCCTCCTGCGCAGGGTCGAGCACGCACAGCCCGACGCCGGCGGACGGCTCACCGACCTCGATTAAAAGATCTTGACAGGGATGCTTGACAGGCCCCTGTGAGGTCCGTAAGGTTCTTCGGGTTGCCACGGGGCCGTAACGGTTCTGCGGCAGCACCTCCCGCCGCGTCAGCGGCACACCAAACCACCAGCGCGACCTCCCATCGGGAACTGTTTCGGCATGTCCGAATTCAATTCCGAATGGGACTCGACGCCCCGGTCGACACCGATTGGGAAACGCCGAGAAAGTCCGCTAAGGTTTGAGACGTCGGAACGGCCC
>NZ_BDJC01000111.1 GCF_002005565.1 Streptomyces sp. JHA26
GCGCTGGCTGCGGCCCCTGACCGCCGGACCCGGCCGGACCACCACGGGGGCCAGGCTGCGGCTCGCGGACGACGGCGCCTTCGCCCTGACCGACGGCACGCGGACGTACGCGAGCGGCCGGCTGGCCACCGGACGCCCGCAGACCGAGCACCTGCCCCTCGCCGAGGTCGCCGCCCGCTGCCCGCACCGCCGTGGCACCGACGTGTTCTACGACGGCTTCGCGGCCGCCGGTCTCGCCTACGGCCCCGCCTTCCGGGTCCTGGACGACATCGCCCACGGCGCGGACGAGGCCCTGGCCACACTGAGGCCACCGGCCCTGGAGGGGAACGCCACCGTGCATCCCGCACTGCTGGACGGCGCACTGCAACTGGCCTCCGTCCTGCAGCCGGACGAGGCCGACCGCGACACCCTCCTGGTGCCCTTCGGCGCCGAGGCCGTGGACGTCCTCGCCCCCCTGGACCGAGCCGCCCGCGCCCACGCCGTACGCACCGGGCCGCGCACCGTCGCCCTCCGGGTCGTCGACGCCGACGGACGGGTCCTCGTCCGGGTCACCGGGCTGACGCTGCGCCCGCTCTCCGCGCCCCGGGGCCCGCTGGTGTACCGGCCCGTCTGGCAGGACGCCCCCGGGACCGAGGGGCGGCCGGACGACGGTGACGTGCGGCGGGACGTCGACGGCCGGATCCTGATCGCCCACACCGCGGCGGCCGGCGAAGCGGCCCGGCGACTCGCGGAACTGCACGGGCCGCAGCGGACGACCGTCGCGGAACTGGGCGAACCCGCCGCGAGGGCCGCGGCCGAAGGAACCTACGACCTCGTGCACGTCCTCGGCTGGCGCGGCGACACCGCCGGTGACGCGGGCCGGCCGGCGCAACGGCCCGCGCTCGACACCCTCCGGCTGCTCACCGCGCTGACCGGTCCGGCGCGCGCCCGTCGCGGACGTCTCCTGGTGTCCCTCGACGGTGCCGTGGCGGCCGGTGCGGGGGAGACACCCCGCCCGTCCGGGGCCGCCCTGCTGGGCCTGGCCCGCACGTACGGCGCCGAGTACCCGGACTGGGCGGTGCGGTGCGTCGACCTCGGAGCCGGGCCGCTCGAACCGGAGCGGGCGGCGAACCTGCTGTACACCGAGAGCGCCGTGGCGGACGGGGAACCCGTCACCGCGCTGCGCGGCACCCGGCGGCTGGTCCGGCGCGTCGCGCCCGCCGACCTGCCCGATGCCCCCGCCGTCCCGTTCCGGCCCGGGGGCGTGTACCTCGTCGTCGGCGGCGCGGGCGGTATCGGTACGGCACTCAGCCGGCATCTCGCCCGCACGGTGGGGGCCCGCCTGGTGTGGGTGGGCCGCCGCCCGCTCGACGAGGAGATCTCCCGGAAGATGGCGGCCGTCACCGCGCTGGGCGGCAGTGTGCGCTACGTCAGCGCCGACGTCACCGACGCCAGTGCGCTGCGCGACGCGGTGGAACGAGCCCGCGCCGCGTACGGGCGGCTCAACGGCGTCGTCCACGCCGCCGGTGTCCTCGCGGACCGCACCCTGGCCGGGCTGGACGAGGACACCTTCCGCGCCGCCTTCGACGCCAAGACCGCCGGAGCGGAGGCGCTGTGGCGGGCGGTGAGCGGGGAACCCCTGGACTTCCTGCTGTTCCTGTCGTCCGCGGCGGCCTTCACCGACACCCCGGGACAGGCCAACTACGCGGCGGCCGCCCACTTCCTGGACGCCTTCGCGCTGCGGCTGCGCGCCACCGGGCAGGCTCCCGCCACGGTGATCGACCTCGGGCTGTGGGGCGGCGAGGGGATGGCCACCGGCGACGAACGGCGCACCGCGCGGCTGACCGCCCTCGGGCACGGCCCGCTCGACCCGGACCAGGCCCTGGCCGCGCTCGAACGCGTCCTCGCCGCGCGTCTGCCGCAGGCCCTGATCGTCACGGCGGACGCCGCCGGTCTCGCCCGGCTCGGCGGAACCGCTCCCCGGCCGCCCGCCGCCGCGCCGCCGGCACCGGCACCCGCCCCGGCAGCCGGCCCCGGACCGCTGCCGTCGCCGTCGGGCGATGCGGTCCGCCGCTACGTCAAGCGGGTCTTCGCCGAGGTCCTCAAATACGATCCGAACGATCTCGGCGACCGGGTCACCTTCGAGAACTTCGGCATCGACTCCCTGATCAGCCTCACCGTCATCCGGCGCTTCGAGGAGGACCTGGGCCCGCTGCCCGCCACGCTGCTGTTCGAGCAGCCCACCATCGAACGACTGGCGGAGTGCCTGCGCACGGAGTACGCGGCACCGCTCGCCGCGGCCCTGCCGGAATCCGCCGCGTCCAGGGCTCCCGCGCCCGCCGGACCGGAGGCCGCCACCCCCCGGGCGGCCTCGTCACCCACCCCGTCCGGGCCGTCGACGGCGGCCGTCGACAGCGGCGGGGCGACCGCCCCGTCCGGGCCCTCGCACGGGGACGACATCGCGGTGATCGGTGTCAGCGGGCGCTACCCCGGCGCGCCGGACGTGGACGCCTACTGGCGCAACCTGCTGCGCGGCGAGAACAGCGTCACCGAGATCCCGCCCGACCGCTGGGACTGGCGGCCCCACTACGACCCGCGACGGGGGACACCACAGCGCACCCCCAGCCGCTGGGGCGGATTCCTTCAGGACGTCGACCGCTTCGACGCGGGCTTCTTCGGCATCCTGCCGCGCGACGCCGACGACATCGACCCCCAGGAGCGGCTGTTCCTGGAGACCAGCTGGAACCTGCTGGAGGAGGCCGGATACCTGGGCGAGCACACTCACGAGCCCGCCACCGGCGTCTTCGTCGGCCTGATGTACGGCACGTACGGGGAACTCGGCGCCACCCAGTGGCCGCGGGGGCGGCTGTCCGGCGCGCACTCCGCGTACTGGTCGGTGGCCAACCGGGTGTCGTACTTCTTCGACTTCCAGGGCCCCAGCTTCGCCGTCGACTCCGCGTGCTCGTCGTCGCTGACCGCGGTGCACCTCGCCTGCGAGAGCCTGCGCCGCGGCGAGTGCCGGATGGCCGTCGCCGGCGGGGTCAATCTGGTGCTGCACCCCTCGCACCACGTGTCCCTGTCCGCGCTGAACATGCTGTCGGCCGACGGCGCCTGCAAGGTGTTCGACGAGCGGGCCGACGGCTACGTCCCCGGCGAGGGCGTGGGCGCCGTGCTGCTCAAGCCGCTGGCAGCCGCCATCGCCGACGGCGACGACATCTGGGCGGTGATCAAGGGCAGCGCGGTCAACGCCGGGGGCAAGACCAGCGGGTACACCGTGCCGAACCCGCACGCCCAGGCGACCGTCGTCACCGAGGCCCTGCGACGCTCCGGCGTCGACCCGGCCACGGTCGGCTATCTGGAGGCGCACGGCACGGGCACCGAACTGGGCGACCCGGTCGAGGTGGCCGGACTCGTCCGCGCCTTCGGCCCCGCGACGGCCGGCACCGGCCACCGGGTCATCGGCTCGGTGAAGGCCAACATCGGCCACCTGGAGGCCGCAGCGGGCATCGCCGGCCTCACCAAGGTGCTGCTCCAGCTGCGGCACCGCACCCTGGTCCCGAGCATCCACCTGGAGAACCCGAACCCGAAGATCGACTTCGACCGGTCACCGTTCCGGCCGATACGGCGGTCCGAGCCGTGGACGGCGCCGGACGGCCGCCCCCGCCGCGCCGGCGTCAGCTCCTTCGGCGCGGGCGGCGCCAACGCCCACGTCGTCCTGGAGGAGTTCGAGCCCACCGGCGTCCGTCCCGAGGCGGCCCGCGACCCGGACGGCTCGCGGCAGCTGTTCGTGCTGTCCGCCCGGGACGACGCCTCCCTGCGTGCCTACGCGGAACGCGTCGCCGCGCACCTCGCCGACGCGGACGCCCGCCACGGCACCCTGCGGGAACTCGCCGCCACCAGCCAGCTCGGCCGCAGGCACATGGAAGTGCGGCTCGCCGTGGTCGCCGCGGACCGAGCACAACTCGCCGCCGCCCTGTCCGCGTTCGCCCGCGGCGAGGAGCACCCGGACGTCCGGACGGGAGAGGCCCGCCCGCGCGGCGAGGCGGACGACCTGTTCGACGGTGACGACGGCGCCGCGTTCGTCGCCCGGTTGGTGGAACGGGGCGACCTCGCCAAACTCGCCCGGCTGTGGGTGCGCGGCGTCCCCGTCGACTGGGCCGCGCTCTGGCCGCGCCCGTGGCCGCGCCGGGCCCCGTTCCCCACGTCCGTCTTCCGGCGCCGCCGCCACTGGCTGCGCACGGACCGGTCCCACCTGCCCGCCGCATCCGGGCCGGTGACCCTCCCGCTCGACCTCGACGACGCCCACCTGCGCGACCACGTCGTGGCGGGTCGGCGTCTGCTGCCCGGCGCGGCCGTCCTGGAGGCCGTGTGGACGGCGCTCGGGACGGCTCCGGGCGACCTGCACGACCTGCGGTGGCACCGTCCCGTAGCGCTCGACGCCACCGGCCCGGAGCGGCTGGCGGTGCGGATCGACGCATCCGGCGACAGCGGCCGGTTCCGCGTCACCGGATCCGACGGCACCGAACCGGTCTACGCCGAGGGAACGTTCGCCGGTGCCGACGCACCCGAACCGGACGACGTCACCGACCACGCCGTCCGGCCGGACGAGCTGCGCGCCCGGTGCCCGCACCCGCAGGACGTCGACGCGTTCTACCGGACGCTCGCCGACACGGGCCTGCGCCACGGTCCCGGACTCGCCGTCGTCACCGAACTGACCACCGGCCGGGGCGAATGCCTCGCCCGGCTGCGGCTGCCCGGCGGACAGCAGGCCCGGCCCCTGCACGCGGCCCTCGTCGACGGCGCGTTCCAGGCCACCGCCGCCCTGGTGCCGGACGGTCCCCTGGAGGTCCCCGCCCGGGTGGAGCGCGTACGGCAGTCCGCCCCGCTGCCCGAGGAGTGCTGGGTGCACGTCCGGGAAACCGGCACCGCTTCCCGGGGCCACCGCTTCGACCTGCGTCTGATCGACGACGACGGCCGGGAACTGCTCGCCCTCGACGGGTTCACCACCGCCGTCGTCCCCGCCCGGCCGGACCACGACCGTCCCGCCGACGACGGCTGCCGGTATCTGCGCCCCCGCTGGACCCCCGCCGAACGCGGTGCGGCCGTCCGCACCCCGCGCACGGTGCTGGTGCTCGCACCCGACGAGACGGTGGCCGCGGCGCTCGAGCGGGAACTGGACCGTCACGCGATCCGCCACGAGACGGCCCTGCCGCACTCCGCCGCCGGCCCCGTCGCCCGCGGGGAGGACGGCCGGTACACGCTGCCGCCGGACGACCCGGAGCAGTACCGGGCTCTCGTCGAGGAGCTCGCGGCCCGGGGCGTCCGCCCGGACTGCCTGCTGCGCGTCTGCCCCGACTCGCCGCTCACACCGGACACCCTCGACGCGTGCCTCGCCGACGGGTTCGGGGCGGTGCTGTGGTCCGCCGCCGCGCTCCTCGCCCACGACGCCGCCGCTCCGCTGCACCTCCTCGTCGCCCACCCCTGGGACCCCGGTGACACGAGGCCGCACCACGCCGCGACCGCCGGAACGCTGCGGACCCTGGCCCTGGAGCACAGCGGCTGCACGGGCACCACGCTCGCCCACGCGCCGGGCACGGACCCCGTCACGCTGGCCGAGCTCCTCGTCGCGGAACTGCGGGCAGGCGGCGGCCAGGGCGTCACGCACGTGCGCTACGCCGACGGCGTCCGGCAGGAGCGTGCCCTAGAGGAGTTCACGCCCGACGGAGCCGCCCTCGTCGACGACCTCCCGGTGCGTCCCGGCGGCACCTACCTCATCACCGGTGGTGCCGGACGGCTCGGACTGCGCTTCGCGCGACTGCTCGCCGCACGCGGCCCCGTCACGCTCGTCCTGACCGGGCGTTCGCCGCTCGGCCCCGGGCAACGGGCCCTGATCGAGGAGCTGAACACGGGCGGTACCCGCGCCGTCCACCTGCCGGCCGACGTGTCGGACGCCACCGACGCCGCCCGGTTGGTGTCCCGCATCCGCGCGGACTTCGGCCCGCTGCACGGCGTGCTGCACGCCGCCGGCACCACCCGGGACGCGCGCGCGGTGCGCAAGACGGCCGCCGAGGCCGCCGAGGTGCTCGGCCCCAAGGTGCACGGAGCCGTCCTGCTCGACGAGCTGACGCGCAAAGAACCGCTCGAGTTCTTCGTCTGCTTCTCCTCCGCCACCGCCGAGATGGGCAACCCGGGGCAGGCCGACTACGCCTACGCCAACGCCTTCCTCGACGAGTTCGCCGAGGCGCGCGAGGCCCGGCGCGCCCGTGGCGGACGCCGGGGCCGCACCGTGTCCATCGGCTGGCCGCTGTGGCGGGACGGCGGCATGACGGTCGACGCGGCCACGCTGCACCTGATGGAGCGCCGCTGGGGGATCGCACCGCTCGCACCGGAACGCGGCGAACGGGCCTTCGTCCGCGCCCTGACCGGGACGGCAACCCGCGTCGTCGTGTACCAGCCGGCCGCCTCCGACAGCCCCGCACCGTCGTCCGAGCCGCCCGCGGCGACCCCGGACGGGAAGGCGGACACCGGCGAGGTGCTGCGCGAACTCCGGCTCCTGGCGGCCGGCTTCCTGCTCGTCGACCCCGAGGAAGTGGACGACGAGGCCGACCTGATGGATCTGGGCTTCGACTCCATCTCGTTGACGGAGCTGATCAACCGGGTCAACGACCGCTACGGGCTGGACCTGCTGCCCACCGCGCTGTTCGAGCACAGCACCCTGGCCCGTTTCGCCGCCCATCTGAGCGAGGCCCACCTGCCCGCGACCGCACCCGGCCCGCTCACGACCGCCGGGGACGCCGGGCCCGCCGCGGAACCGCCCGACGATCCC
>NZ_BDJC01000112.1 GCF_002005565.1 Streptomyces sp. JHA26
CTCCCTTGTGGACGACGCTGACCACCGCCTATCCGGAGCTCGTCCTGAAAGAGCCGCAGGCCGGTGCCCGGCGTCGTCTACGCCCGCACCGTACCCATGAGCAGCGGTTCTGCCGACGCGTCATCGAATGCCGCGACGGTCTGGTGTGCCTGAGTCCGTACCTGGCACATGTCGCTTCCGAAACCGAACTCGCCCATGCCCCGGCCGAAGAACTCGCTCGACACATCACGGAAGCACTGGCTCTGAAACCGGCGATGGAGTCCGCCCAGACCGAGCTGTCCGCGGTCCGCGTCGCGGTACCCCCGAACGGCGACCTGGAGGCAGATGCCCGCGAACTCATCGCCGTGTCCCAGGCCCTTCAGAAAGGAAGTCATGAGCAAGGCACTGATCTCCGCTAACCGCGTCGTCACGGGCCCCGCAGGCCAGTTGATCGCTGACGGCTCCGTACTGGTCGACTCCGGCGTCATCGCCGCCGTCGGCCCCACTGTCGAGCTGGACGCGTCAGTCGCCGCGCAGGTGCCACGCGTGCGCTGTCCCGGAGCGACGGTGATGCCCGGGCTGATCGACTGCCACGTTCACCTCGCCTTCGACGCGGGTCCGGATCCCGTCAGTGCGGTGATCGACGCCGACCGCCACGGGCTGTCCACCGCCATGGCGGACCGCGCCCAGCAGCTGCTGGCGTCGGGTGTGACCACCGTTCGCGACCTGGGTGACCGTGACGGGCTCGCCGTTGCGTTGCGTGCCTCTATCGACTCCGGGGCTGTCATCGGGCCGCGCATCGTCGCCGCCACCACCCCGCTCACGTCACACGGTGGCCATTGTGGCTTTCTGGGCGGTGAGGTGGGCACGGACGACGCAATCCGGGCGCAGATCGCCCGTAACGCGGCCGCCGGAGCCGATCTGATCAAGGTCATGGCCTCGGGTGGTGCGCTTACCCCGGGCGGACCGCGCATGTGGGAGCCGCAGTTCACCGCTGACCAACTTCGTTTGATCGTCCGGGAAGCGGCGCGCCACGGTCTGGCTGTGGCCGCTCATGCGCACGGCACCGAGACCATCGCCCAGTGCGTCGACGCAGGCGTCCGGACCATCGAGCACTGCTCCTGGCGCAGCGAGGAGGGTGTCGTCTACGATCCGGCGATCACCCGTCGTATCGTCGACAACGACGTCTCCGTCTGCCGCTGTGTATCCGGGGACTGGCAGTTGTTCCTCAAGCAAATGGGGCCCGAGCGCGCCCAGCGGATGACTGAAGTGATTCAGGAAATGCGGGCAGCCGGTGTCCGGTTCATCGCCGGTACTGATGCCGGGGTGCCAGGAGCACGGTTCGGCGACTACGTCGGAATGCTGGAGTTCTTCGCCTCACTCGGTTTCAGCAATGCTGAGATGGTGGACAGCGCCACCGTCAGCGCCGCGCACGCCCTCGGGCTCACCGACACAGGTGTCCTAGCTCCTGGAATGCGCGCCGACCTCATCGTTGTCGACGGTGACCCTTTGACCGAGTTGGACGCTCTCCGACGGATCCGGTACGTCTTCACAGCAGGCCGCCCCGCCCTTCGCCCTGACAACGGCTGATTCCGTTCGGGCAGCGCGGCCAGGGATCCAGCTCTTCAGGACCGTCTCTCACCAGGGCCGTCCGCCGTGGACCTCGACGCATCCACGCGGCGGGCGAGCCCGGGCGTCACGGCCCGTCTGACGCGGGGCCGGCGGCAGGCGCGGAACAGCCGTCCAGGTTCGCCGAATCGACGGGCAGGCCCTCGAGTTCACGTACCCGGTCGATCACTTCGCTGATCGACTTCAGGCTCTTCTCCGACAGGCCGGCAGCACGCAGGGCGATCCGCTGCACCTTGGCGTCACGCAGCGCGGTGAGGAGAGACATCTCGGCGTTCACCCTCTCCCTGACCCGGTCGTCGAAGAAGTACGCCGGAGGGACACCGAAGAACCTGGCCAGTCCTTCGAGGTGCTTGAGCGTGGGATTGTCGCGCTGCCCCTTGCGCAGGAGCCAGATGTAGCTTCCCGAGATCGGAATTCCTGCGGCACTGATAGCGCGGGCAACCTCTTCAGCGGTGTATGGAGCCTCACCTGCGGGCTTCATATGAGCGAACAGATGGTTCAGCTTGTCGGCCAGGCTGTTGCCCGGCTCTCTGTCGCTGTTAGGCACTGCGTGGCCTCCTCTTTGAAGGCATACCTCAACCTCGTACTGAACCGTCATCCGCCGTCAGTCTGCAGCCTGGGGGAACTTGAGCCGATCACCGGTTCCGCAGCAAGCTATCTCATGCAGTGACTCGCCGGGTAGCGGTGAGGGGCCTGCCGGATCGCCCGCCAGGCGACGGCAATCACCGTGCCGCACGGCGATGCAGGGCCATCGGCCACAGTGCGCGAGGCCCAGGGGACGCTGTTGACAGTGGTTTGCAACGGGGATTAGCGTTCCTGCGCGGCAATCTTCGACTCATGTTGGATTCGAACGTCCGCGGCTCTTACTGAAGTTGATCCAGGACGCCGAGACCGCGCGCGGGGGACTTGGCCAGGCGAGGGAAGACATGGAACTTCACGTACTCGGAGCGATAGAAGCCCTCGAAGACGGCCGGGCCCGCGTGCTCGGTGGGATGCGCCCCAGAACTCTGCTGGCGGCGCTCGTGCTCGCGGGAGACCGTGGCCTGGGGCAGCAGGAGATCCGCACCGCCCTGTGGGGCGCCGCGCCACCGGCCACCGTACGGGCCCAGGTGCACACCTACGTCTCCCGGCTTCGCCGGGCTCTCGGTGGCCGAGCCGAGTTCGTGCGCGCGCATGACGGCTATGTGCTGCGGCTGGGCGGTGTCACCGTCGACTACCGGGAGTGCCTGCGGCTGTCCGCCCAGGCCCGTACGGCATTCACGGAGGGCCGGTACGAGGAGAGTTCCGGCCGGTTCGCCGAAGCGCTGCGGCAGTGGCGCGGCCGGGCCCTGACCGGGGCGACGGAGTTCCTGGACCAGCAGGAGGGGCCGCGGCTGGAGGAGTTACGGCTGTCGTTGCTGGAGGAGAAGGCCGACGCCGACCTCGGTCTCGGCCGTGGGCGCGAGGTCGTCGACGAGTTCACGAAGCTCGTCGAGAAGCACCCCTTCCGGGAACGGATGCGGGCCCAGCTCATGACCGCCCTGTACCAGTGCGGCCGGCAGGCCGACGCCATCGCCGTCTACCAGCAGGGACGCGCCGTACTCGCCGAACACCTCGGCGTCGATCCGGGGGAGACGCTGGAGAGCACCTTCCACGCCCTTCTCTCCGGGAGCCTGCCTGCGCCGCGAGTGGGCAGCCTGCCGTCGGTGGCCCCGGCGCTCACCGCGACATCGGTCGGCGATTCCGGAGCCCGCGGTGAACTGCCCCCTCCTCTGGTCGACTTCGCCGGACGCGGTGCCGAACTGGCCCTTCTGCGCCAGTGGCTGAGTCGTCCCGATTCCGACGTGCCCCCCGGACCGGTCGTGATCACCGGCATGGCGGGCAGCGGAAAGAGTGTCCTGGCCGCCCGTGCCGCCCATCAGAACGCCGCCGCGTACCTCGACGGGTGTTTCTTCCTGCGTCTCCGGGATGCCTCCGGACGAGCCCGCCCGCTCCCCGCGGTCCTGGACGAGCTCCTCACGGGGCTCGACGGGGAGCCGCCCACAGCCCACCAGAGCCTGGAAGACCGGCTGTGGCTGATCCGGCAGCGGCTCGCCCGGGGGCGACGGCTTGTCGTCCTCGACCACGTCGGTGCGGGGGACCCCGTCGACGTGCTGCTCTCCGCCTGCGGCCGCAGCCAGGTCGTGATCACCGGGCGCCCCCGCTTCGCCGACCTGCCCGGCGTCCGGCTGCTGGCCCTCGGTGCCCTGCCGGAGAGCGAGGCGGTCGCCCTGCTGACCGGGATCACCGGCCGCACCACGGCCGCGAGCGGCGACCTGCACGCCGTCGAACGCCTCGTCCGCCTCTGCGACCGGCACCCGGGCGCACTGCGGGCCGTCGCGGCCCAGCTCACCGCCAAGCCGCACTGGACCCCCGGCCGCCTCGCCGACCGGCTCGCCGACCACCGGCGCAACATGCTCGACCTGCTCCGCGTCGGCGGCCTCGACGTGGGCGAGTCACTGCGCGGTCACTACGCCGAACTTCCCGAGCCATTGCGCCGTGCGCTGCGCGGGCTCGCCATGCTCCGGTCGCGGACCGTCTCCGTCTGGGCCGCGGCCGCCGCCCTTCAGTTGTCGCATGGCGAGACCGAGGACGTCCTGGAACAGCTCGTGGACGCGCACATGCTCACCGTCACCGGCATCGAGCAGGACGGCACCTTCGTCCTCGGACTCTCCCGGCTGCTGCTGTGCGTCCTCGGTGAGGAAGTCGAACGGAGCGAGCCCGAAGGGACGCCCGCGGAGGTCGCGGCACGCGTGCTGGCGGCCTGGAGGCGACGGTTGAGGGAGGCCGACCCGGTGACCGTGGCGGAACGGGACGACGCCGGGGCACACCCCGGCGACCTGCTCGCCGGAGTGCTCCGCTCCCTGCCCGCCGAGCCCTTCGCCGGCAGCGCCGAGTTCTGCCGGGCCTGCGTCCGGGAGCTGCGGGCCGCCCGGACCGCCCAGCACGTATAGCGGCCGTATAGAACTCCGCCGCTGCCGTATAGCGGTGCTTTGCATGATTGCCACGAGCGATCCCTACACCCGCGACTTGGAAAGGCTCATCCCGTGTCCGACACCACGGCGAACCACGCCTTCACTGATGCAGCGGAACTCAGGCGCGTCAACCGGGCCACGGTGGAGAAGTACATGAACACCACCGGCCAGGACCGGCTCCGGCGGCACCTGCTGTTCACCGAGGACGGAGAGGGTGGTCTGTGGACGGCCGACACTCCCGGACCCATCGCCATTCGCGGCCGTGACCGGCTCGGCGAGCACGCGGTGTGGTCCCTCAAGTGCTTCCCCGACTGGGTCTGGTACAACATCGAGATCTTCGAGACGCAGGACCCCAATGTTTTCTGGGTCGAGTGCGACGGAGAGGGCAAGATCCTGTTCCCCGGTTACGAGCCGGGGCACTACAGGAACCACTTCCTGCACTCCTTCCTGCTGGACAACGGGAAGATCCGCCGGCAGCGGGAGTTCATGAACCCCTTCAACCAGCTGCGCGCGCTGGGCATCGACGTCCCTGTCGTGCGGCGGGAGGGCATCCCGACATGAGGGCCATGGTCGCCTGGTGGGACCTGACCGAGTCCGATCAGACCATCGGGAGTCTGCGTTCCTTCCTGCGCGACGAGGCCGTCGAGGCCTGGTCCGAGCAGCACGGCCTGGTGCTCAAACTCTGGATCGCCGACGACGAGAACAACCGCTGGGGCGCCATTCTGCTCTGGGAGTCCGCCGAGGCGGCGGCGCCGCCCCACCCGCGCAGCGCGGCCGAGTTGATCGGCTATCCCCCCACCCACCGCACGTGGTTCGACATCGAGGCCACGGTCGAGGGTTGCCACGGCATCCCCTCGCTGGTCGGCCTCGGCCGGGCACTGGAGGAACAGAACCGATGACCACGTCCCCCACCACCGACGCGGCCGCGATGGAGCCCGCCGAGTTCCGGATACCGCCGCCGGCCCCCCTGCCCCTGCTACGCACCTGGCTCGACGACGCCCGCGAACACGTACGGGAACCGGGCGCCCTGGCCCTGGCCACCAGTGACGCGGACGGACGTCCCTCCAGCCGGATCGTCCAGCTCACCTCCCTCACCGACGACGGACTGGTCTTCACCAGCCACCGCGGCAGCCGGAAGGGACGCGAACTTGCCGCCCGGCCCTGGGCGTCCGGCGTCCTGTACTGGCGGGAGACCGGCCGGCAGATCGTCATCGCCGGGCCCGTCGTCCAGCTCTCCGACACCGAGTCCGACGCGTTGTGGGCCGCCCGGCCCGTCGCCACGCACGCCATGTCCGTGGCCTCCCGGCAGAGCGAGGCCCTCCCGGACGTCGAGGCACTGCGAGCCGAGGCCGCGCGGCTCGCGGAACTCGGTCCCCTGCCGCGGCCGGAGGCGTACGTCGGCTACCGGCTCACCGCGCACACCGTCGAGTTCTGGCAGAGCAGCCCGGACCGGCTCCATCGAAGACTGCGTTACGACCTGACGGACGGAGGGTGGTCCGCCGCACGGCTGCAACCGTGAGCCGGAGCCCAGCGGTGGGCTGGGGCCGGCGTCCGCCCGGCACCGGCCCGTCCCGCCGTACCGGCCCGCCCGCCGGGCGGTTCCACGACGGCAACGGGCGGCGCCCGCCCGCGCGAC
>NZ_BDJC01000113.1 GCF_002005565.1 Streptomyces sp. JHA26
TAAGAGCTGTCCCGTAATTGATCACGGTCGTGCTTGCTGACCTGCCTGTTCGCGGTTCAGCCCGTGACGATGAGGTTGTGGAGGCGGGCGATGCCAAGCATGGCGTGGTGGACGCCGTCGCCTTTCAACCGGCAGTCGCGGAGGATTTTCCAGCTCTTCATCCGGGCGAAGGCGTGCTCGACGCGGGCCCTCACCTTACGATGCGAGGCGTTGTGTTCCTCTTTCCAGGCCGGAAGTTCGGCCTGGCCGGCTTCACGGCGGTGCGGGATGATCAGGCCAGTGCCCCGGTAGCCACCGTCAGCAATCACGATGGTCCGGCCGACGGCGTCCTTCGCACCGGACAGCTCCCACGCCTTGCAGTCGTTGCGGTTCCCCGGGACCGGCCGGCCGACGGCGACGACCAGACGGGTGTCGGCATCGATGACGACCTGGTGGTTGGTGGAGTACCGGTAGTTCTTCGACTGCTCCGCGATCGCGTGGTCACGGGTGGGAACCAGAGTGCCGTCAACGATCAGCACGGTGCCCCTCTGGAACCTCTTGCGAGGCTGCAGGGCGAGCAATGGCCCGAGGTGGGCGATGATCCGGTCTGCGGCGGACTTCGAGACCCCGAACAGCGGGGCCAGCTGCCGCAGGGTGAGGTTCGTCCGCCAGTACGCGGCCACCAGCAAGACTCTGTCCTCCAGCGGCAGGCCCCAGGGGCGGCCTTTGCGCACCGGGTCGGCGCCCTCCCGCCGCAACGCACTCACGAGCTTCCCGAACGGTCGCGAGCTCAGCCCGGTGAACGGGGCTATCCAGGAGGGTTCCGACGCCGTGATCACACCAGCCATGGTGAGATCGTCTCACCTTGATCATCCTCCGGGCCGCAGCCTCTGGCGAGGCATATCTCGGTCGCCCGGACCGGATCCGCGTGAGATCCTCCCGCCCGTGGCTACGGAGACCGAGGTGGGAGAGCTGCTGCACCAGCGCGGCTGGCGGACCGCATTCACCGTCGCAGAAAGAGTGAACGCGTGGGCCGCCCTGGTAGGCGTCATTGAGCGCGGCTACGGCGACGACATCTACGAGTACACCAACGACCTCTACTGCCGGAGCTGGCTGCACGAGGCATGGCTCCTGCTGGACGAACACATCGTCCAGCTCTGGACCCCGCAGATCAAAGCTCTGGACGACCGGTACAAGGCGGCGACAGTCGACGACGACGGCCAGGCGCTCGAGCAGTTCCACAGATTACCCGGCCCCGACCTGTGGTGGTGGCGACGGCACCCTCGCATCCTCACCGGAGACCTCGGGCGTTCGCTTCGCTCGGTCGGTGCCATCGGCGCCGACCCTGACACAGCATGAC
Source organism: Streptomyces sp. JHA26 (assembly GCF_002005565.1). Classification (GTDB taxonomy): domain Bacteria; phylum Actinomycetota; class Actinomycetes; order Streptomycetales; family Streptomycetaceae; genus Streptomyces. Next base: position 1,340 of record NZ_BDJC01000113.1, read on the forward strand.
CCTCAGCCTCGTGGAGTTACGGGACAGCTCTTAGGCTGACGGCCAGCATTACCGCAGCGAGAGCGTTGGCGAGCGTGATCTGCGTCGGGCCCGCTGCGTGGGCGGTCGCGTGCCGGTTGTACTCCTCGGGCACTGGCGGCCCGAAGTACTGCTCGTAAGCCTTGTGGATGCTGGTGTGGATGCAGTACGCGCGGAACTGGCCGACCAGGGTGTCCGGTGTGGCCTTCGGCAGCTGTGCGGCCAGGATGTTGAAGGTGAATCCGCCCTTGTTGTTCTGCAGGCGGGGATCGGCTCGGACCATCGCCCGCAGGATGGTGTCTAGGACGGAAGAGGCGAGGACCTGCGCGGCCGCGTACTTGCCGTTGCCGATCGAGTAGAGGCAGTCGTGCAGGAAGTCAACCTCGGAGGTGAGGTCGGTGCGGGCCACGTCGGTGAGGACGGTGCGGCAGTCCTCGACGACAGCGGGCGCCTGCCGCTCCAGCACCTTGCGGCGGGTAGGGGCATCCGGTGCGTCGAGCAGTTCCCGGATGACGTCCGCCGACGGCGTCCACACCAGCGGGATGCCCTCCTCCATGACCGCGAGCATGTCCAGCCGCCGGAGCCGTTCCCCGCGCCAGTTCGCCGGGTCGACGGCCTGCAGGCGTTCCCACAGGGTCGAACCGGCGAGGCGGAAGGCTTCGTTGCGGCTCAGGGCGCCGCCGGGCATGAGGTGCCGGAGGTCCAGGCCGTCGAGTGCGGACGCGAAGGTGGTCAGGCCCGGGGAGAGCTGGGCCGCCAGGGACTCGTCAAATCCGAGGCCGTCGAGTGCGGACGCGAAGGTGGTCAAGCCCCGGGACAGCTGGGCCGCCAGGGAATCCTGGAGCAGCCGCTGGGACGGGCTGTCCAGCACCTGACGGAGGGCTTCAGTGGCCGCGTAGACCCCGGGCCTGGCTATGGGGGGCGGGCCTGCCAGTGGCCTTGTCGAACCCCTCAGACAGCTCTCGGATGGTGTTGCGCCACTGTCGCGGCGGTTCCTTCTCGTCGTTCTCCTGGTCGGCGCCGGGGGCCTGCTGGCCATCCGGCTCCGCGGGCACCTCGGGATCGTGGTCGTGCTGGTCGTCGCGCATATGGGTCCCCCCGTATCTGGGTGTCTCGTTGAGGTGCGCTGACCGGGACTGGCCAGGGCCAGAGTCAGTCGCCGCTGAGGATGGCCGCGATGGCGGCCAGTTTCTCGGCGTCTCCCTTGGTATTCAGGCGGCGCAGGGCATCCTCGGCACGGGCGAAGTTGTCGCCGCGCACGGCTTCGACGACGTCGGCGGCCGGGGTTCCCAGCTGGAACAGGACCACATCGTTCTCCTGGTACGACGGCAGCTCGGCGGGCAGGTGACCGAGGCCGACGCCGGCGAGGCGGCGGCTGATGTCGTTGCGGACGTTGACGCCGAGTCGGCCGGCGTTCTGCAGCTCCCTCAGGTCGGCCATGTAGATGCGGAGCACTCCACCGTTGTCCTCGACCGCCTTGCGCAGCTCGTCCCACGACGTCCCGTCGAACGCGTACGGCTCGCCCATGCTGGATCCCCCTCGTTGAGTGGAAAGAAAAGTCGTGAACACAGGATATCTTTGCCACTTTCCTTGCGTCTAGAGATTTACTTATCTCGGCAGCATCTCGCCATGCCTCGCCCTCAGCTCGCCCATCGATAGGCTCGCGGCGTGACACACGACACTGCCCGCAGTGCTGGAGAGCCGAGGTCGGACTCCTGGACGCGCGAGCCAGACATCATCGGCGCCCTCACCGACGCGACCAAGGAACTGGACGCCGCGGCAAGTTGGTTGACGGTCGGCGGCAACCCCGTCCAGCCCGACGAGCTCGCCGCACGGCTGCACGCTCTGAGCAGCATGTTCGAGCTCGCACTGTTCGCCGTGCATCCCTGGCCCTGGGCGTACGGAGATCTTGAGATCGAGGGAAAGATGAAGCGCGCAACTGCGCTCGCCCGTGAGCTGGAGCAGGTCCTCGGCGAGTTGGTCGAGAAGCCGACCCGCGGCCCGGCCGGCTGACCCGTCTGCAGACCGGGGATGACTGGTGCTCGCGGCTCAGACCGCTGGCCGGTGCCCTGGGCACCGGCCGATACGGGGTCACCGTGGGAAGCGGAGCGTGATGGCGATGGTGGCGCGCCTTCTTCTCGCTCGGCTGCGTGGCAGTAGCGCAGCTCGCGCTCGGCACTCTTGAGACGGGTGATCTCTGCGGCGAGGATGTCGGTCCGCAGCCGGGCGGGGTGGGCGTCACGCCGCCCCCCGCTACACCGCCACCCTAGAGCACCCCGGCCTGCGCGAGTGGACGCCCTGAGACCCGGTGAACTGCGGCCATGCCGTCCGCGTACCAGCCCGTTCCGGGCGGGCGGCAGCTCATCGCCTCCGCCGCGCCTGGTAGGCCTTCTGGCGGCAGGCGTTGGAGCAGTACCGGCGGGGACGGCCTGACCGTGGCCGCAGGGTGTTGATCACGGGCACGGGCATGGGGAGGGCGCACGCCGCGCACAGGGGTTCAAACATCTCCTCCAGGTGCCATTCACGGATGAGAGTGCGCATCTCGTCATCGACCAGCGTGCCGGCGTCGAACGCGTCGGTCTCATAGGCGAGGTGCTGCAATCTCTGCGTGATGGTGGGGTGGCGGAGCATGGAGGCAGCCATGCTGAAGCTGATGCGGACGCGGTGCGGTTGCATGTGGAGCTTCTCGCCGATCAGCTCGGGTGATGCGTTGTAGAGCACGACCGCCAGGTAGACGGTCGCGCGCTGCCTGCCGAGGTTGCGCAGGGCTCCGGCCAGGGTGCTGGTGTGTTCGACGAGGGCCGGATGGATGTATCTGCTGCCCGAGACGCGTTCGCGCATCACTGTGCTCTGTGCACGACAGCGGGCGCGGTGGGTTCCGGGCGCACGAGGACGACGGTCGGCCCGGGGGCGGGCTCAGGTTCATCGCCGACCGGCTGGGGCAGCGCCGGCGGGGGTGTCGGCCGGCCCCACGGCAGCAGTCCGCACAGTGCAGAGATGACGTGTGCCAGACCCAGCAGCACGACAGGCATGTCGGCTCGGTCCACCCGGCGCAGGGCGACCCAGGCGACACCAGCCACCAGCAGCAGGATGGGCACCAGCACGGCAGCGGCAAGCAGCGCCAGCGACCCTGGCACACCGAACACGGTGCTGGGGGAGAGTGCGGACAGCAAGGTGAGACCTCTAGGAACGAGAAAGGCCCCCGGCTGTGGCACCGGGGGCCTGGACGGAAACGAAAAAAGGCCCCCGCAATCAACAAGGGAGCCTCAGACAGCAAAAGGACGCACTGATGGCGCCCGGAAAACAGATTCTCATGAGTCCGGTCGAACGTCAAGAGCCCCGCATGCCTGGTCAGTTGGGGTGACGAGAGGATGACAGGTTTCGTAACGCACGACTGCCCGCCAGTTCCGCCAGCGGCCCTTCGTCCCGTCCTGGATTGGGGGAGGGTGGGGGCATGGGACGAGCTTCTCGGCGCCGGGCAGAGCGCCGCAACGCGCCACAGCAATCGCGTCCGGACAGCGGCGGATCACCGCAGGTGCACGGGCGGTACGTGATCCGCCCGGCGCTCCCCGACGACGACCCCAAGGCGGTGCGTGCGCTTCTCCAGCCGGTGGACTTCATGGACGCGGCGATGCCCGAGGAGATCATCGACCGGATGCGTACGGGATGGCAGCTGCCGCCGCAGACCGGCACCGCCACCCTGCTGCTGGCCCAGGAGCGGGAGACAGGAGAGGTCGTCGGCCTGGCTCATGCGGTCCCGCCAGTCCAATGGTTGATGGAAGCCGGTCTCGCCCGGTCGTTGTGCCTCATGCTGGCCAGGGCGCTGGTCGAACTGGAGGCAGTGTCCGTGGCCGACCGCGCCCGGGGCTATGGGCTGGGCCACCGGCTCGTCGACCACCTGGTCCACTCCTATACCCGGCAGGGCTACCAGGCGATGCTCGGCGGCATCCACACCCACAAGCCGCACCTTGCCCCGTACTACGAGGCCGACGGATTCCACATCCTGCCGCCCGGGGCGCCGCTCGACCTGCAACTGCCCGTCGGTCTGCTCCGGTATCCGGCGGACCCGTCGATGCGACACCTGGCACGCCCCCTCACCTCACGAGTGTCGTACCAGGCCGGTGTGCTGAACGGTCTGCTGGCCGGCGGGACGTCATGAATAGGGCCACAGCCTCTCGTCGGAAGCGATCAGCTACCGACACCGGAGGACGCCGCGCCCATGCCCCCGGTGGACGTCGCCAGCACACGGCCAGTGGCTCGACGATGTTGCGATCTGGACGCCACACTCGCCCATCCGTAATTGAGTGTGACGGTCCTCACGATTGCGCGTTCTCATTCACTGTGGGTTACCCGGCCGCCCGGCCGCCCGATATGTCGGAATCCGCGTGAACATGGTTACGCCCCAACCATCTTCGTAGTTGAGGATCCGACCCGGCCGCCCGGCCGGGTGACACTGCGCTGATGGCGCCCCCAACTGGCCCCTCACAAACGGCCCGTGGCGTCCTCAAACAGCGTGTAAGTTGGTGCTTGCTTCCCAGCGAAGAGCCTTCGGGAGGGGACCGCCTGGCGGGTCCTCCGGCCGGGGGTCCGATACACCAGGTGTCGGTCCAACGATCCCGAAGGGGACTCGATGGGGAAGCACGCAAAGCCGAAGCCGGAAAGGCGGAAGCGGGTGCTGAGACGCATC
>NZ_BDJC01000114.1 GCF_002005565.1 Streptomyces sp. JHA26
GGCTGGCCCGGCTTGGGCTGCGGCTTGCGGCCGCCCTGGGCGACGTCGACGGGCAGCATGACCAGCGCGGTCGTACCACCGGAGTCGGACGGACGCAGCTGGATGCGGATGCCGTGGCGCTGCGAGAGGCGGCCGACCACGAACAGACCCATGCGGCGGGAGACCGAGACGTCCACGGTCGGCGGCGCGGCGAGCCGCTCGTTGATCGCCGCGAGGTCCTCGGGGGAAAGGCCGATGCCGGTGTCGTGGATCTCGATCAGGACGCGGCCGTCGGGCAGCGCGTGACCGGTGACCTTGACCTTGGTCTGCGGCGAGGAGAAGGAGGTCGCGTTCTCGAGCAGCTCGGCGAGCAGGTGCACGAGGTCGTTGACCACGCGGCCGGCGACCTCGGTGCTCGGCACGGAGGCCAGCTCGATGCGCTCGTACTGCTCCACCTCGGACGCGGCGGCGCGGAGCACGTCGACCAGCGGGACCGGGCGGGTCCAGCGGCGGCCGGGCTCCTCACCGGCGAGGACGAGGAGGTTCTCACCGTTACGGCGCATGCGCGTCGCGAGGTGGTCGAGCTTGAACAGCGAGGACAGCTGGTCCGGGTCGGCCTCGCGGGACTCCAGTTCGGAGATGAGCGAGAGCTGACGCTGGATGAGGCCCTGGGAACGGCGCGAGAGGTTGGTGAACATCGCGTTGACGTTGCCCCGCAGCAGGGCCTGCTCGGCGGCGAGGCGGACCGCCTCGCGGTGCACGTCGTCGAAGGCCGCGGCCACCCGGCCGATCTCGTCCCGGGAGTGCACACCGACCGACTCCACCGAGGTGTCCACGTCCTGCGGGTCGGTCTCGGACAGCTGCTTGACCAGCTCGGGCAGACGGTCCTGGGCGACCTTGGTCGCGGTCTCCTCCAGACGGCGCAGCGAGCGGATCATGGACCGGGCCACGACGAACGCGCCGACCAGCGAGACACCGAGCACGAGCAGGATGAGCACACCGGAGACGATCGCCTCCTGCTCGGACTCGCTGCGCAGCTCACGGGCCTTCTGCTCCATGTCCTCCAGCAGGCGCAGCTCGATGTTCTTCATCTGCTGGATCTTGGTGGAGCTGTCGTCCAGCCAGTCCTGGTACGACCGCTCGTCCAGGTCGGCCAGGCCGTTGACCCGGCTGAAGGCACGGCCGGCGTACTCGTCGGACGACTCGATCACCGGGTTGCCCTGGGAGATCGGCTTGAGGAGGTCCTCGGAGCCGTCGCCGTAGATGCTGCTGAAGCTGCGGAGCTCGGACGTCTGGCTCTGCAGCGCGGACTGCGCGTAGAGCCGGTCGTTCTCGGAGAGTTCGCCCTTGCTGGTGTTGGTCGCCGGAAGGGCCGCCGCGAGGACCGCGCGCTGGATGGAGGCGTACTCCTTGGCCGAGGAGAAGGCGGCCAGGGCGCGCGTGCGCTGGATCATCTCGGGGTTGCTGGTCGCCTCCGCCATGTCCTGCGAGAGGTCGAGCAGGTTGGTGATCAGGCGGTGGTAGGCCTCGACGGTCTGCGTCGAGTTCTTCTTGGACGTGTACGCGGTGTTGCGGATCTTGTTCAGGTCGTTCAGATCGCTCGCGAGGCCGACGAGGCTGTCGCGGACACCGACGAGGTTGCCGTCCTTGCTGGCGGCGTCGATCTCCTCGGACTGGTCGAGGAAGTTCTTCAGCGCCCGGTCGGTCTTCTCCCGGTCGCCCTTGACGGCGATCGCGCTGGACGTCGAGCCGTGTGCCAGGGGGCCGGCGGACTGGTCGCGCTCCTCCTGGAGCGCGGCGGCCAGCTCGGTGGCCTGCTTGGTCATCTCCGTCAGCAGCTTCATGTTGTCGAGCTGCTGGATGTTGTCCATCGACTCGTTGATGCGCAGCGCGCCCAGCGAGGTGGCCGCGACCACCGGGAGGGCGAGCAGCGACACGAGGCGGGTGGAGATCCGCCAGTTGCGCAGGGCTATGCGCGGGCCCGGGCCGGTCGGGCCCGTGGCCGGCTTGGCGGGCGGCTTCTGACCGGGAGTCGACGGGGCCGCTCCCTGACCGGGGAGCCCGGAGCGGTCGGCACTGCCGTCGGCCTGGGCCTGACCCGGGTTCTGGGCGTGCTGGGGCGAGGAGCCGACGGCCCTGGGGCCATTCCCGCCGTGCGGCTCCGGCTCCGCCGAAGCGCTGCCATCCCTCTTGAAACGTCCCTGCACTAGCGTCGCAACCTCTGGACCAGGCGCCCGGCCGCGTGAACGGCTGAGCACGGTGTCGGCGTCATGGGGGCGCCCTGAATACGCCCCCGTGGTGGTCGTGAGTGACCGGCGCTGGCTCCCCCTTCGTGCCGCCGCTCGGCGCTGTGGTGCGCCCCCTGCGCGCCGGCTCGATCCTGCGGCGGTCCGTGGAATTCCAGCACAGTGCAGGGTCTCCAACAAGGCCCGTGGGTCAGGCCGGGACAGAGGTGACAGCACGTGAGGAGCGGCTCACGGGCGGTAGAAAACGATCACCCGCAAAGCGGACGTATGCCCTCGATTCGTCGGGAGGCAAGCGGTGTCCCAGTAGACATGATCAGCAGCGGAATGGTCGCTTCAGGGGGGAGATGTCGGTTTCGTCGGAGTGTGACGTCGGCCGGAATTGACCGATTTGACCCTGGATAAGTGAGCAAACTCACATGTCGTTCACCGGCTCTCCCCGAGTTCGCGGGGAATTGCATGTTTAGCCTGACGCTTTACAGAGAAGGCAAAACCGACAACCCGCGCCCCCGCAGGGGTCACTCGCCCCTGCCGGCGCCCGTACACGACAGGGTTCGTACAACCGTGAAGACGACGATGATGTTCCACAAGATCGCCAACCCGCGACGCACGACGCTGGCGCACCTCGACGGCGCCGACGAACTGCAGACGCCGGAACAGCCGGAGCACGCCGTCGAGCTCCCCACCCAGACCGCCAACCCCCGGCGCACGGTCCTCATGGAGATCCCCGTCGCGGCCTCCGCCGCAGAGTAGTACGCCGCCCGGCCGCACGACGTCCGGCCGGCCCGCCGCACACGGACCCACGGGCGCCCGCGCACGCGGCTCCGCGAGGAGCCGCGGCGGGCGACGCGCGAAGCGCCCGCCCGTGAGCGCCCGCCCGGCGGATCACGCCGAAGGCGCGCGGCACGACACGCACCCCCGCCACCTGAAGGGCGCGGGGCGACCCCCGACCACGCTGTCGCCGGTCGCCGACTCCTCCGCGCCCGGCCCCCTCCTCCGCCGTGCGGCGCACGCACCGCGCCCCGTTCACCCGCACCACCGGGCGACGCCGCTTTCCTCCGGCCTGAGCCGTCGGGCAGGCCCGCCGCGTTAGCCTGGAGCGTCAGACTCCAGCCAGCTCAGTCAAGGGGCCACACAACCCGTGCGCATCGCCAGGTTCTCCATCGACGGGAACGTCGCCTTCGGCGCGGTCGAGGGCGACCAGCCGGACGAGCTCGTCCTCGACATCATCAAGGGCATCCCCTTCGCGGACTTCGAGCTCTCCGGCACCAAGGTGCCGCTGAGCAAGGTGCGGCTGCTGCCGCCGGTGCTCCCCAACAAGGTCGTGGCCTTCGGCCGCAACTACGCGGAGCACGCCCGCGAACTCGGCAACGAGGTGCCCGACGCCCCGTTCGCCTTCTTCAAGCCGTCCACCTCGGTCATCGGCCCCGGCGACGCCATCCAGTACCCCTCCTTCTCGGAGGAGCTGCACCACGAGGCCGAGCTCGCCGTCGTCATCGGCCGCATGTGCCGCGAGGTCCCGCGCGAGCGCGTCAAGGACGTCATCCTCGGCTACACCTGCGCCAACGACGTCACCGCCCGCGACGTGCAGCGCCGCGAGAAGCAGTGGGCCCGCGCCAAGGGCTTCGACTCCGCCTGCCCGCTCGGCCCCTGGGTGGAGACGGACCTCGACCCGGACGACCTCACGATCCAGCTCACGGTCAACGGCGCCCAGCGCCAGCTCGGCCGCACCAGCGAGATGATCCACCCCATCGCGGACCTGATCGCCAACATCTCCGAGGCCATGACGCTGCTGCCCGGCGACGTGATCCTCACGGGCACCCCGGCCGGAGTCGGCCCCCTCAACGTCGGCGACGAAGTCGCCGTCACCATCGAAGGCATCGGCACTCTCACCAACAAGGTTGTCAAGCGTGGCTAGCGCACCCGGCTCCCCCGTACGCGTCCGATTCTGTCCGTCCCCGACCGGCAACCCCCACGTGGGCCTGGTCCGCACCGCCCTGTTCAACTGGGCGTTCGCCAAGCACCACCAGGGCACGCTGGTCTTCCGCATCGAGGACACCGACGCGGCCCGCGACTCCGAGGAGTCGTACAACCAGCTCCTCGACTCGCTGCGCTGGCTGGGCTTCGACTGGGACGAGGGCCCCGAGGTCGGCGGCCCGCACGCGCCGTACCGCCAGTCGCAGCGGATGGACATCTACCAGGACGTCGCCCGCAAGCTCCTGGACGCCGGCCACGCCTACCACTGCTACTGCTCCCAGGAGGAGCTGGACACCCGCCGCGAGGCCGCCCGCGCCGCCGGCAAGCCCTCCGGCTACGACGGCCACTGCCGCGACCTCGACGCCGCGCAGGTCGAGGAGTACAAGGCCCAGGGCCGCGAGCCGATCGTCCGCTTCCGGATGCCCGACGAGACGATCACCTTCACCGACCTGGTCCGCGGCGAGATCACCTACCTCCCGGAGAACGTCCCGGACTACGGCATCGTCCGCGCCAACGGTGCGCCCCTGTACACGCTGGTCAACCCGGTCGACGACGCCCTGATGGAGATCACCCACGTCCTGCGCGGCGAGGACCTGCTCTCCTCCACCCCCCGCCAGATCGCCCTGTACAAGGCGCTGATCGAGCTCGGCGTCGCCAAGGAGATCCCGGCCTTCGGCCACCTGCCGTACGTCATGGGCGAGGGCAACAAGAAGCTCTCCAAGCGCGACCCGCAGTCGAGCCTCAACCTCTACCGCGAGCGCGGCTTCCTCCCCGAGGGCCTGCTCAACTACCTCTCCCTGCTCGGCTGGTCGCTCTCCGCCGACCAGGACATCTTCACGATCGACGAGATGGTCGCCGCCTTCGACATCTCCGACGTGAACCCCAACCCGGCCCGCTTCGACCTGAAGAAGTGCGAGGCGATCAACGCCGACCACATCCGCATGCTCGACGTGAAGGACTTCACGGAGCGCTGCGCCCCCTGGCTGAAGGCCCCCGTCGCCCCCTGGGCGCCCGAGGACTTCGACGAGGCCAAGTGGCAGGCCATCGCGCCGCACGCGCAGACCCGCCTGAAGGTCCTCTCCGAGATCACGGACAACGTCGACTTCCTGTTCCTGCCGGAGCCGGTCTTCGACGAGGCGTCCTGGACCAAGGCCATGAAGGAGGGCAGCGACGCCCTCCTGCGCACGGCCCGCGAGAAGCTGGACGCGGCCGACTGGAACTCCCCGGAGTCCCTCAAGGAGGCCGTCCTGGCCGCCGGCGAGGCCCACGGCCTCAAGCTCGGCAAGGCCCAGGCCCCGGTCCGCGTCGCCGTCACCGGCCGCACGGTCGGCCTGCCCCTCTTCGAGTCCCTGGAGGTCCTGGGCAAGGAGAAGGCCCTGGCCCGCATCGACGCGGCGCTGGCGCGGCTCGCGGCGTAACACCCGTACCCGTACGAAGGGGCGGCACCCGGCCGGGGTGCCGCCCCTTCGCCGTCGGCGCCGGTGCGAGGCGGCCCGCTACGGTTCGGCCCACCGAGTTCCCTGATCAGGACAGCGCACCGCCACGCCGAT
>NZ_BDJC01000115.1 GCF_002005565.1 Streptomyces sp. JHA26
TGCCGGCAGTGACACCCCGTGCCCCGCGCCCCGGCACCCCGCACCCCGGGGGAACGGCGCGGGGCCTCACGGGGGGGGGCGCGGGTCCGGCCGGGCGACGGCCGGACCCGCGCCCCGGGGTCTTCAGTCGCAGCACGCGGCGTCGGGAGAGGCCGGCGCGCGCCTGCCGGCCGGGGCCGCCCCGGCCCGCCGTTCCACCAACAGGCGGGAGCCCGCGCGGCTTTCGCCGAAGACGTCGTCGGGGTTGGACAGGACGCAGGTGTCCAGGGACAGGCAGCCGCAGCCGATGCAGTCGGTGAGGTGGTCCCGCAGCCGGTTCAGCTGCTTGATCCGCTCGTCCAGTTCGGAGCGCCAGGCCTCGGAGAGCCGCGCCCAGTCGTCCGCGGTGGGCGTGCGTCCCTCCGGCAGCTCGGCGAGCGCCTCGCGGATCGTGGCGAGCGGGATGCCGACGCGCTGCGCGGCCCGCACGAAGGCGACCCGGCGCAGGGTGTCGCGGCTGAAGCGGCGCTGGTTGCCGGGGGTGCGGCGACTGCTGATCAGGCCCTTGGACTCGTAGAAGTGCAGGGCGGAGACGGCGGCGCCGCTGCGCGCGGCGAGCTGGCCGACCGTGAGCTCGTGGATCTTCTCGGGAATCTGAGGCACTCCTCGAACCCTACCGACCCCGCCACCCGCCCGGTCCGTTGACATGGGCTGCGGCGGCCACCATGCTAAGCAGTTGCTTAGAAAACTTCGACGCGGGAGGCCGGGACATGGCAGAGCCGAGGATCTTCACATCCGCCGACGACGTGAAGGCGGCGGTGGGCGAGCAGCTGGGGTACACCGACTGGCTGGAGGTCGACCAGAAGCGGATCGACCTGTTCGCGGAGGCGACCGGCGACCACCAGTGGATCCACGTGGACCCGGAGAAGGCCGCCGCGGGTCCGTTCGGCACCACCATCGCGCACGGGTACCTGACCCTGTCGCTGCTCCCGCTCTTCGGACCGCAGCTGATCAGGGTCGAGGGGGTGAAGATGGGCGTCAACTACGGCACCAACAAGGTCCGCTTCCCCTCCCCCGTCCCGGTCGGCTCGCGCCTGCGCGCCACGGCGTCGATCACCGGCGTCGAGGACGTCGCGGGAGGGATCCAGGTCTCCGTCGCCTTCACCGTGGAGCGCGAGGGCGGCGACAAGCCGGTGTGCGTCGCCGAGTCCGTCTCGCGCTACTACCTGTGAGCCGCCGCCCGTGAGCCGCTACCGCCCCGGAGCGGCGCCGGGCTCCTTGGCCCGCACCATCCGCAGCACGAGGTCGGCGTAGAGCGCGCCGACCTCGTCGGGCGTGCGGGGGCCGTTCACGTTGAACCAGCGGGCGACGTCGATGCAGAGGGAGAGCACGGCGAGCGTCGTGCCCTGCACGTCCGCCACCTCGAACTCGCCCGAGGTCACGCCCTCCTCGATGATGCGCCGCACCTGCGCGTCGACCTGGCGGCGCAGCGCGACGATCTCGGCGCGGGCGTCCGGACCGAGCGCGTCCAGTTCGTACTGCACGACGCGTGCGGTGGTACGCCGCCCGGCGTGCCACCGCACGAAGGAGCTGACGGCGTCGGCGAGCCGCTCCGTGGCACCGCCCTCGCCCTCGGCCGCCGTGCGCAGGATGGCGAGCGCCCGCTCGTGGCCGATCCGGCTGATGCGGTGGAGCAGCTCTTCCTTGGTCTTGTAGTGGATGTAGAGCGCGGCCGGGCTCATGCCGGCCCGCCCGGCGATGTCGCGGGTCGTGGTCGCGTGGTACCCGCGCTCGGCGAAGGCCTCCACGGCGGCGACCAGCAGTCGCCGGGCCGCGTCAGGCGTGACCTCTTCCCACGGCTCGATGTCGCCGCCCGCCGTCTCGGCCGCCGTACTCATCGCTCGTTCGCCCCTCTCGGTGACAGGAGCTCCACCATACCGCCGAAGCTGAGCGGCCGCTTAGGGGCGCCCGGCCGCAGGTCATCCCAGCTTCTCGAAGGGGTCGTGTTCGGCGAGGAGCTTCTCCAGCCGGGCCTGGTCGACGCGGCTGACGATCTGCCCGGCCTCCTGCCGGTCCCGGATGATCTTGGCCAGTGTGAAGGCGGACGTGACGAGGTACAGGACGGCGATGGCGAGGAAGGCGCGCACCCACGCGTCGGCCTGGAGGTTGTAGATGCCGATGGCGGTGGCGGCCATGGCGACCGCGAACGACGCGACGGCCTGCCCGTAGAAGGCGGCGGTGCTCTGCTGCTTGACCGGTGTGTCACTCATGGGGACAAGCGTCGGCGGACGTGGCCGGGGCCACATCCGCCGACATACTCAGTTCGGGTACTCAGAAGGCCGAGACGCCCGTCAGCGCACGCCCGATGACCAGCTTCTGGATCTGGCTGGTGCCCTCGTAGAGGGTCATCACGCGGGCGTCGCGCAGCAGCTTGCCGGCCGGGTACTCGTCGATGTAGCCGTAGCCGCCGAAGACCTGGAGGGCGTTGTTGGCGGCGCGGACGGCGGCCTCCGAGGCGAACAGCTTGGCCTTGGAGGACTCGACGGTGAAGGGTTGCCCGCGGTCGATCAGGTCGGCGACGCGCCAGGTCAGCAGCCGGGCCGCGTCCACGTCCAGGGCGATGTCGCTGATCAGCTCCTGGACCAGCTGGTGGTGGGCGATGGTCTTCCCGAACTGCTCGCGCTCGCCGGCGTACCGCACGGCGGCGTCCAGGGCGGCCTGGGCGATGCCGACGCAGCCGGCCGCGACCGACATCCGCCCCTTGGCGAGCGCCGACATGGCGACCGAGAAACCCTTGCCCTCGGGGGCCAGCATCGCGGAGGCGGGGACGCGGACGTCCTCCAGGACCAGCTCGGCGGTGGCCTGCCCGCGCAGGCCGAGCTTGCCGTGGACGGTGCGGCGGGTCAGGCCGGGGGTGTCGGTGGGCACGAGGAAGGCGGAGACGCCCTTGTGGCCGGGGGCGTCGGTGGAGCGGGCGAAGAGCAGGACCACGTCGGCCCAGGTGCCGTTGGTGATGAACATCTTGGTGCCGTTGACGACGTAGTCGTCGCCGTCGCGGACCGCGCGCGTGGAGAGGTTCCCGGCGTCCGACCCCGTGCCGGGCTCGGTCAGGCCGAAGCAGCCGACGTACTCCCCGGAGGTCAGTCCCGGCAGCCAGCGGCGCTTCTGCTCCTCGTTCCCCCAGGCGGCGATGGTCTTGGCGACCAGGCCGAGGGAGACGGACACGATGCCGCGCACGGAGGAGTCGCCGCGGCCCAGCTCCTCCGTCACCAGGCAGTACGCGAGGTGGTCGCCGCCGGAGCCGCCGTACTCCTCGTCGACGGTGAGCCCGAGGAAGCCGACCTCGCCGAGCTTCTTGACGAGGGACCGGTCCACCTCCTCGGCACGGTCCCAGGCGACGACGTGGGGGGCGATCTCGCGCTCCACGAAGTCCCGGGCGAGCTGCCGTACGGCTGCCTGCTCCTCGCTGAGCTCCAGGTTCATGACGGGTCACCCCACAGAAGACGGATCCGGACAGACGTCTCTTGAAAGCCGGACATTTAAATTAGCACTGCTAGTTTAAGGTCGCAGCCCTACTATGTGCGCCATGGCCCGACCGCGCAAGCCCCTGCTCAGCACCGACCGGATCGTCGAGACGGCCCGCGCGCTGGTGGACGCGGAGGGCCTCGCGGCCGTCTCCACGCGCCGGCTCGCGGCGGAACTGGGGGTCAGCGGGCCCTCGCTCTACAACCACTTCCGCACCAAGGACGAGATCCTGGAGGCCGTGGCCGACTCGGTCAGCGCGCAGGTCGACCTGTCGATGTTCGAGGACGGCCGGGACTGGCGGACCGCGCTGCACGACTGGGCCGTCTCCTACCGGGCGGCCCTGCGCGACCACCCCAACATCGTCCCGGTGCTGGCCCACGGGCCCGGCCGCCGCCCGGCCGCGCTGCGCCTCGCGGACGCCGTCTACGGCGCGATGGTCGCGGCGGGCTGGCCGCCGGCGCAGGCCACGTCCATCGGCGCGCTGATGCGGTACTTCGTCATGGGCTCCGCGCTCGGCTCCTTCGCCCGGGGCTTCCCGGACGACGCCAGTGCCTACGACCCCGCCGACTACCCCCACCTCGGCAAGGCCCACCTCCTGGCCGAGCAGCAGGAGAAGATCGACGAGCGGGCCTTCGAGACCGGGCTGGCGGCGCTGCTGGACGGGCTGGCGCAGCAGTACGAGCGGCTCACGCGGGTCGGCTAGGAACGCCCAGGGCGAGGAGGGCGGTGTCGTCGTCGACGCCGTCGCCGAGTTTCTCCAGCAGTGCGGCCACGGCGGCGATCACGTCGCCGGGTGCCGTCGACGCCTGCCGGGCGGCGAAGTCCCGCAGCCGTTCTTCGCCGTAGAGGGTGGTGCGGCCGGGGTCCGTGCGGGCCTCGGTCAGGCCGTCGGTGTAGAGCAGCAGGGTGTCGCCGGGTCCGAGGACGGCCGTGGCGGAGGTGAAGGAGGCGTCGGGCAGCGCGCCGATCAGCATGCCGCCGGGGGTGGCGAGGTAGTCGGCCCGCCCCGGGCCGCCGACCGGTACGCCCGCCCGCAGCAGGAGCGCCGACGGGTGGCCGCCGGAGGCGAGGTGGACCGCGGTGCGGCCCCGGACGGCGTCCGGTTCGACGACACCGACGACGGCGGTGCAGTGGCGCGGGTCCGTCCCGGCGCCGTAGCGGTCGTACAGGACGGCGTTGAGGGTGGTCAGGGCGCTGACCGGGTCGGAGTCGTGGAAGACGGTCGCCCGCAGGGTGTAGCGGGTGAGGGACGTGACGGCGGCGGCCCCGGGCCCCTTGCCGCTCACGTCGCCGAGGAAGAAGGCCCAGCGCCCGGCGTCGAGGGCGAACAGGTCGTAGAAGTCGCCGCCGAGCCGGTCGGGCGAGGCCGTGTAGTAGTACGAGGCGACCTCCAGGCCCGGGACGGCGGGCAGCTCGGCGGGCAGCAGGGCCTGCTGGAGCACGGCGAGGGCGTCGGTCAGCCGGGCCCGGTCGGCCTCGGAGCGGGAGCGTGCCGCCTCCGCCTCCCGTCGTGCCGCCTCCGCCTCCCGTCGCGCCGCCTCCGCCTCCCGTCGCGCCGCCTCCGCCTCCCGTCGCGCCGCCTCGGCCAGGTCGCGGGCCTCGTCGGCGGCCGTCCTGCGGCGCAGCAGTTCCTCCTCGTAGGCGCGCCGGTCGGACGCGTCGAAGACGGTGATGCGGATCAGTACCGGTTCGCCGTCCGCGTCCCGTTTGACCGCGGCGGAGACGAGCACCGGCAGACGTCCGCCCGTGGCCGTCCGCATCTCCAGCGCGATCCCGCTGATCTCGCCCCGCATTCCCAGCAGGGGCGCGAAGTGGGTCTCGTGGTAGAGCCTGCCGCCGACGGTGAGCAGGTCGGCGAAGCGCATCCGGTCCACCACCTCGTGCCGCTCCAGGCCGAGCCAGTCCAGCAGCGTCGCGTTGACCTTGGCGACGGTGCCGTCCATGGCCGTGGACAGGAACCCGCAGGGGGCGGAGTCGTAGAGGTCCTCGGCGCTCTCCTCCGGGCCGGG
>NZ_BDJC01000116.1 GCF_002005565.1 Streptomyces sp. JHA26
GGGCGTCCGGCTCACGTCCGCTCTGGGAACTGCTGCGGGCGGTCCCACCGCCACGCCGCGCGTCGCCCACCAGCTGAAGGCAGGGCCTGGTCGACCTGCGGCTGCGAGCAATCTTGCATGCCGGGCGCTGCAGCTCAGCTGCAGTGGTTGCGGGATGGATGTCCTGCCCGTGATCGCCAGGGGTGACCCGACACCCCTGCGTCGGCGGGGAGGACACCGAACCGAGGGGCGACATGGGCGCCTACGACGAAGCACCACCGCGGACGTGGGGGTGCTTCGGCTCACCTCCGCTCGCGCGGAGAGGACGCCGGCGCACCTCAGTCCTCACGCTCAACGAACGGCTCACCTCCGCTCGCGGATGGCGTCCCGTCGGGTGGTGTAGCCGATCAAGGAGTCGGAATCCGCAGGTCGGCAACGGTGGCTCCACGCGACCCGGCGCTCAACTCGCCTCAGCAGAGCAGCTTGCGGTCCGCCACCTCCACGAAGATCGCCTGGGCCCTGCACCGGAACGCATGACGCTTGATCCCCTACACCACGATGCGGGACACGACCTCGGGCCCTCCTGCGCAGTCGGATCAGTCGCAGGATCCTTCGTTCTCCACGGCATTGGGACTGATGCAAGAGGAGCCGGCCATGTACTCACCACCACGGTCGTAGACCTGGAGAGTCGCGGTCTCATCGATCTCCCACCAGGCCGCGAATGCTTCGGCAATGTACTGGGACTGCTTCTCCAGGCCCATCAGCTTCTCCATCTCCTCCATGTCACCGCCGTCTATGGCCTCATAGTCGATGGTTGGGTAGTCCGAGTCGACTTCCAGGGCGGGGCGGAACCACTTGCGCTCGTAGGCTCGCCATCCCTTGAGGGGCTGAACCGCCTTCTTCTGCTCGGCGGTCCCGTGCTGGGCGACGAACTCCTCGAACTGGTCGAAGGTGCCAGGGGTGCCCGCGATCTCCGCAAGCGACAGGGTGACCTTCTGCGGTTCGGGACTGGACGTCTTTTCTGGCTCCTGCGGAGCGGACTTCACCGGCGAGGGGCTGACGAGCGCCGACGAGTCAGCCGTGGCGCTGGGCTTGGTCGTCGATGCGGCGTCTGAGGCACCGTCGCCGCCACACTGAGTCGCCATCGCCAGAATGAGTGCGACCACTCCGATGACCGAGAAGACGGCGCACCCCTGGGCCATCTCGTTGTTGCTGCTGCCCACGTACACGTCTCCGTTGAGTACTTAAAGGGTTACCCACAGGCGTCGCTGCAGGTAGGAAACCCCACTTCTAATGACGCGTGATCGTACATGTGGGAAAACCGTGAAGAGAACGCAGTCCTGCCATGAAGGAAATCGATGGAGGATCTGACGGGCGTCAGCCTCGTGACGGTCTGCTCGTGGGTCCGCCGGGGCCACCTGAAAGCTGAGCGGAGGCACACGGCATGCCGCAGGGCAAGGGGTCCGCAGGCCGGGGCATGCGGATCACCGCGAAAGACCTGCACCGCACCGCGGTCCAGCGGCTGGCCCGCCAAGAGCCGCTCCCGTGTCGAGGCGCCCTGGGAATCGAAGGAAGCGCCCCCCCCCGCACTCGCCCGTAGCTACGGGCGCTTGAGGAGTGGGACCGCGAACGGGCCTTGCGTCAATCGGCCGCATCGACCGGGCGGAAGATGCGGTTGAGCTGGTCGTCCAGGACCGCGGCGGCGGACTCGGGACTGCGCTGGCCGACGAGGATGCTGGTGCCGAGTCCCGCGGACATCGCAAGCAGGCCGGTCGCCGCCAACTGCGCGTCCACGCCGGGCTGCAGCAGACTCTCCGCCTGTGCCTGTCGGAGGATGGCGGTCACGGCGCCTTCGGCGGCGTCAGGGTTCCTGATGAAGGGCTGAGCCGCGAGCGTCTGGTCGGTCACGGCCAGAACGGCGTACGAGGTGTAGAGATGGTGGAAGGTGCGGCTCTCCTCGTCGGTCGGCAGCGCCGTCATCAGCAGTGCTTCGACCGTCGTGCGCGGCCCCGGACCGTCCCCGGCGGCTCGGACACGGGTGGCGAGCCGCTCCCCGAACTTCCCGGCCAGGTGCTCCAGGCCGTAGAGCAGCAGCTTCTCCTTGGTCTCGAAGTAGTACTGCACCAGCCGCAGTGACACGCCCGCCTCGGCCGCCACATCGCGCATCCCCACGGCGTGCAGCCCGCGTCGCCCGGCGACCCGGACGAGCGCCTCTGCGATCTCGGTGCGCCGTTCCACATGGTCCACGCGCTTGGGCATCGGCTGATTCTCCACTCGTTGTTCGCCGCACCTTTGATGATACAACCGTATCAAGGTCGTGATACGTTCGTACCACGAAAATTGAGACCCTCTGGAGGTGGCCGTGTCCAAGACCACTGCCCGCACCCAGACCGACGTCGGCCGATTTGTGAGCGACGCCTGGCGCAACCGCTACTTCGCCGCGTGCGACGCCGTCTACGCGATGGGGGCACGTGCCGTCGCGGAACAGGACGTGGAGACCTCGTTCGGCACCACCCACGTGTACCGCTACGGGCCCACCGACCCCGCGGCCCGCTCCCGCACCCCGGTCGTCCTGGTGCACGGAGCGGGCTCCTGCTCCGCCATGTGATACCCGAACACCCCCGCCCTCAGCGCCGAGCGCCCCGTCTACGCCGTCGACACCCCGGGCGATCCCGGACGCAGCGTGCAGCGTGCAGCGAGAGCCGAGCCACCAGCCCGAACGGGCCGCGCAGTGGCTGGACGAGACGCTCGACGGACTCGGGCTCGAGCATGTTCACCTCGTCGGCACCTCCTACGGAGGCCGGCTCGCCCTGAACCAGGCGCACCGCAGGCCCAAACGCCTCGCCTCGGTCACCCTGCTCGACCCGGGCGGCCTGGAGAAGGTCGGCCTGCGCTTCTTCGTCTGGATCTTCGCCGGCCTCTTCGCGACCTTCGCGCCCAAGGCGCTGCGCCCGCGTCTGGCGGCCTGGTTGGAACAACCGGTCCTGGTCGCGCCCGAGCTGCGCACGATGGTCAGGACGGCCGTCTGTGCCTACCGCATCCGTCGCCCGGCACCGCTCACCCTGTCCGAGGCGGAACTTGTCCACCATTCGCCCCCTCTCTGCCTGGTGCTGGGCAAGCGCAGCCTCCTGGTGCACCCCGAGCGGCAGAGGGAGCGCGTCCCACGTCTGATAACCGGGCGCCCGTGCCGAAATCGTCACCGGCACCGGGCACGGACCTCAGATCGACCACGCGGAGGAAATGAACCGCAGGATGTTGAAGTTCATGGCCTCCGTCGACCGACAACCGTCGAGTCGACATGCGGCCGGGCTGAGGGCGCAAGGACTCCGCCTGCCGCTGTTGACGGAAACACCCGGCACCAAGTCCCTTCCACCATCCAGGACTCGGGCGCACGCCGCCGCTGTGCCGTGCCCCGACCCTCGCCCGGTTCACGGGAACGGCAAGCTGAGGGCTCCCACGGGTGAGAGTCGCGGTGAACGCAACGAACCCGCAGACCAGGGGCGTCCGACGGTGCCTGGGGCGGTGAAGCCGTCGCGTGAGCGGAGACCGCCTGCCCTCTGCGTGCCCGATCTTCAGCTGCTCGGTGGGCCGGAAACCACTGAAGAGCCTCCGATAACGCAGAAGCCCCAGGCCGTTGACCTGAGGCTTTGGCAAGAGCGGGTGACGAGAATCGAACTCGCGCTCTCGGCTTGTGAAGCTGCGATCATTTGCGGGCGGTTCAGGGGCTGATCTGGGTTAACGACCAAGGATCAGCCTTGCGGGGCTCGGTGGCTTTCACCGCGATTCCCCGCTCGACCTGGTGCGCTTGTAGTGCAGGGCTGCCCCGCTGCATGCCGGGTATCCGTCCCTGCATGCTGGCCATCGTGTACCGGTCCTACGACGCGACGACGACCGTTTGAGCGTTCGTGCTGTCGGTTCTGGTCGTGTTGGTTGTGGGCTGGTACATCCGGCGTCGCAGGTAGGTGTGACCACCGCATGAGGTGAGAGGCTGGGGCGCCCTGCCGGTGACCTGAGGATCCACTGGCTGAGCTGACAGGCGGGGATACGCCCGCTGGCTCATCTGACCCCTGTAACTGGCACGGCCGTGTCACGCGACGAACGGATGGCTCGGAACTTGGCCGACCCCTTCGTTACCCGGAGGTCAACCATAGTGGCCGCGCTGCACTGAGAGGAACATTTCTGTCCGTGTTTGCCCCCTGGCGGGGCCTCCGCGCCAGAGGGCGCTGGTGTTGTCTCGGGGGCATCCTGGGGGCACGGATTATCGCCGGAGCAGCCGATGAGAAGGGTCCAGTCGTGAGGGTGTCGTCACAGAGTGTTACAGTTGTGGCTCTCCTGGCGGATCCGGACGCGCCGACGGAGGTCGCGCAGCGCATGGCGCGGATGCTCCCTGCTCGGCTAGCCGACAAGTCAGGCCAGGGGCGACGGTTCGACGTCGAGGTGGTCAGTGAGCCCTTCAGCGCAGGGACCGAGGACCTGTCCACGCTGACGCGCCGGATCATGGACCGCGGGCGTGCGGAGCATTGGGATATCGTCGTGGCCCTCACCGACCTTCCGTTGCACTCGCACGGGCGCAAACTCGTCGTGGACCTGAGTCATGATCACGGCTTGGCGCTGCTGTCTCTTCCGTCGTTGGGGGGCCTACGTTTTGAGAGAAGAGCCCTGCGGGCGGTGGAAGAGGCCGTTCTCAGCTTGGCGGGTGCGCGGGACGCTGGAGCTGAGAAATCTCCTCAGCGTCAGTCGCTGGGACGTTTCGCCGGTCGTCTTGCGCCTGTTCGCCCGGGTCCGATCGGTGAGGAGGAGACCGCTGATCTCCGGTACGTCGTCAGCGGGCCGCGTGGTTATCTGAGGGTGCTCCTCGGTATGGTTCGCGCCAACCGGCCGTGGCGGTTGGTCCCGGGTCTCTCGAAGGCCTTGGCGGCCGCACTCGCCGCGGGAGCAATTGCCACCGTGAACTCCACCCTCTGGAGTCTGGCCGCGTCCTTGGGTACGCCGCGCCTCGTGATCGCCATGGTCGGATCCGTTGCGCTCATGATCGGCTGGCTGATCGTAGACGCGCACCTGTGGCATCGAACGGCAGAGACCTCGCCGGAGGCGAGGAAGCGGGCGGCTCTCTACAACGCCTCGACGGTCGTGACCGTGGGTATCGGGGTGCTCGTCTGCTACGTGGGTTTGTTGGTCATCAACTTGGTGTGGGCGCTTTTCATCCTCAACGACCGAGTGTTCACCTCCATGACACGGACCCCGCTGCACGCCACGGAATACTGGACGCTGTCCTGGTTCGTCGCTTCGGTCGCCACGGTGGGTGGCGCGCTGGGATCTGGCCTGGAGAGTGACGAGGCGATCCGGGCAGCCGCCTATTCCAAGCGCGAACAGGAACGTCGCCGCATGCTGGAGGACGACCACGGTGAC
>NZ_BDJC01000117.1 GCF_002005565.1 Streptomyces sp. JHA26
GTGCGCTGTCCGGCCGGGGTGGCATGGTGTCCGTGTCCCTGAGCGCGGACGAGGTCGGTGAGCGTCTGTCGGCCTGGGACGGCCGGTTGTCGGTGGCGGCGGTCAACGGTCCGTCGGTCGTGGTCGTCTCCGGGGATGCGGACGCGCTGGACGAGCTGCTGGCCGTCTGCGAGGAGGACGGCGTGCGAGCCCGCCGTATCGCCGTCGACTACGCCTCGCACTGCGCGCATGTCGAGGAGATCGAGGACGTCCTCCTGCGCGACCTGGCGGGCCTCACTCCTCGGGCCGCGGCCGTGCCGTTCTACTCGACGGTGACGGGCGGCGTCGTGGACACGTCGTCTCTGGACGCGGGCTACTGGTACCGCAACCTGCGCCAGACGGTCCGCTTCGCGGATGCCGTCGAGGCTCTGCTGGACGACGGTTTCCGCCTGTTCGTGGAGTCCAGCGCGCATCCGGTGCTGACGATGGGCATCGAGCAGACCGCCGAGACGCACACCGACACGCCGGTCACGGCGGTCGGCACGCTGCGCCGCGGCGAGGGGGGCATGGAGCGCTTCCTGACGTCCGCCGCCGAGGCGTTCGTCGGGGGCGCGACCGTCGACTGGGCCGGGGTGTTCGCGGGCACGGGCGCCCGACGCGTCGACCTGCCCACCTACGCGTTCCAGGAGCAGCACTACTGGATCGAACCGTCCCTCGCCCGCCAGGGCGATGTCGCCTCCGCCGGTCTCTCGTCCGCCGATCACCCCCTGCTGGGCGCGGCCGTGACGCTGCCGGAGACCGGCGGGCACCTCTTCACGGGCCGGCTCTCTCTGCAATCGCACCCGTGGTTGGCGGACCACGCCCTCTACGGTTCGGCACTGCTCCCGTCCTCCGTCTTCGTGGAGCTGGCGTTGCGCGCCGGAGACGCGGTCGGCTGTGGGCGGCTGGAGGAGCTGACGCCCCAGACGCCGCTGGCCTTGCCGGAGAACGGGGCTGTCCAGCTCCAGCTCGCGGTGAGCGGACCGGATGCCTCCGGCCGCCGTACGCTCAGCGTCCACTCGCGCCACGACGCCGGGGCCTCGGAGGCCTCGGATCCCTCCTGGACCTGCCATGCCCGCGGCGTGCTGACGTCGGGTATCCCGGCGGCACCGGACGCCGCCGTTCAGGACCTCGGCCAGTGGCCCCCGGCGGAAGCCGACCCGATCGACGTGGCGGCCCTGTACGAGAGCTCCGGCTCGGAGGAAGGCGCCGGCCTTGTCCACGGTCCCGCCTTCCGTACCCTGCGGCAGGCGTGGCGCCGAGGCGAGGAGATCTTCGCCGAGGTGAGCCTGTCGGAGGAGCAGCGAGCGGACACCGGGCGCTACGGGGTGCACCCCGTACTGCTGGACGCCGCCTTCCACGTCATGGACGGCAGGACGCCCGGTGCGGACGGCACGCAGGTCGTGCTTCCGCACGCATGGAACGGCGTGTCCCTGTACGCCACCGGTGCGTCCACGCTGCGCGTGCGGCTCTCACCGACGGCGGGCGACGGCGTCGCGATGCTGCTGGCCGACGAGTCCGGCCAAGCGGTGGTCACCGCGGAAACGGTGACGATCCAGACGGTCACGCCGAACGACGTGGCCGCCGGAGACCGCCTGCCGCACCAGTCGCTGTTCCGCGTGGAATGGGCGGCTCTGCCGACGACGTCCGTCACGGTGGCGGAAGACGCCCGGCGGGTCGTCGTGGGCCCCGACGCGGCCGAGCTTCAGGGCCTTCTCGGCGGCACCGGATCGACCGAGGGCCCGTACGCAGGCCTGTCCGACCTGGTGACGTCCGACGAGACCGTGCCCGCGTACGTGCTGCTGCCCTTCCTCTCCGCTTCCCGGGACGGTACGGATGCCGGCGTGGATGTGGGTGATCCGGCTGCGGTGCGGTCGGTGTCGCGTCGTGCGTTGGGGGTGTTGCAGGAGTGGTTGGCTGAGGAGCGGTTCGCGGGGTCGCGTCTGGTGGTGGTGACGCGGGGTGCGGTGTCGGCCGTTCCTGGTGAGGATGTGTCCGATCTGGCGGCTGCTGCGGTGTGGGGGTTGGTGCGGTCCGCGCAGGCGGAGCATCCGGATCGGTTCGTGCTGTGTGACGTGGACGTGGACGGGCACGGGGTGTCGGACGCCTTGCTCGACGTCGTACTCGCCGGCGACGAACCACAGATCGCCGTACGCGACGGCCGGGTCTACATCCCGCGGCTGACCAGGGCGACGGTCTCCGCCGTCCCGGCGGCGACGTCGGAACCCGTCTGGGACACCGACGGCTCGGTGCTGATCACCGGCGCGAGCGGCGTCCTGGGGCGCCTGGTGGCGCGACACCTGGTCGCCGAACACGGAGTCCGGTGCGTGGTGCTGGCCTCGCGCCGCGGACGGAGCATGCCCGGCGCCGCCGAACTCGAACAGGAACTGGGCGCGCTGGGGGCCGACGTGGTCTTCGAGGCGTGCGACGTGGCCGACCGCGACGCGCTCGTCGGCCTGCTGGCGCGGATCCCCGATGAACACCCCCTGCGCGGTGTGGTCCACGCGGCGGGTGTCCTGGACGACGGCGTCATCGCGTCGCTGACCCCGGAACGGCTGGACGCGGTGCTGCGCCCCAAGGTCGACGCCGCGGCACATCTGCACGAGCTGACCCGGGACATGGGACTCACGGCCTTCGTGCTGTTCTCCTCGGCGGCCGCGACCTTCGGCGCCGCGGGCCAGGGCAACTACGCCGCGGCCAACATGTTCCTGGACGCTCTGGCGGCGCACCGGCGCGCACAGGGGCTGCCCGCGGTCTCGCTGGCCTGGGGCTTCTGGGCCGAACGCAGTGAGATGACCGGCCACCTGGGCGAAGTCGACATGGCCCGCCTGGCGCGCTTCGGCATGACGCCGCTTGCCGCGGACGAGGGACTGGCGCTGTTCGACGCGGCCCGGACGACGGACGACTCCCTCCTCGTACCCACGCGCATGGACGTCGCCGTGCTGCGCGCCAACGCACGCCCCGGAACCGTCCCCGCGATCCTGCGGCACCTCATCGGCACCCCGGTCCGCCGCGTGGTCGAGTCGGCCACCGACGACGGTGGAAGCTCCGCTCTCGTACGACGCCTTGCCGGCCTCACGCCGCGCGAGCGGGAGGACGTCCTGCAGGAGCTGGTGGCCGACAGCGCGGCGGCCGTCCTCGGGCACGCCGAGAAGCTCGCGGTGGAGCGTGCCTTCAAGGACCTCGGTTTCGACTCGCTGACCGCTGTCGAACTCCGCAACCGCCTCAACGCCGCCACCGGCCTCAAGCTCTCGGCCACCCTCGTGTTCGACTACCCGACCCCGGCCGCGGCCGCCCGCCACATCCTCGGTGAGCTGCTGGGACCGGATCACACGGACGACGAGCAGCAGGCCGGCGCGACAGCCGCCACGCTCCTGGCGGCCGCGACGCCGCGAACGGCACCGCATGACGAGCCGATCGCCATCGTGGGAATGGGCTGCCGCTTCCCCGGCGGCATCCAGACCCCCGAGGACCTGTGGCACCTCCTCGTCAACGACGGCGACGCGGTGGCCGGCTTGCCCACCGACCGCGGCTGGGACCTGGAGGCGCTGTACCACCCGGACCCCGACCACAAGGGCACGGCGTACGCCCGCGAGGGTGGATTCCTGTACGACGCCGCCGAGTTCGACCCGGGATTCTTCGGTATCTCGCCGCGTGAGGCGCTGGCGATGGACCCGCAGCAGCGCCTGCTGCTGGAGACGTCGTGGGAAGCACTGGAGCGGGCGGGTATCGACCCGGCCTCGGTGCGCGGCAGCCAGACCGGCGTGTTCTGCGGCCTGACCTACCACGACTACGGCGACTTGGTGCACCAGGCCGGGGAGGCCTCGGAGGGCTACCTGATGACCGGCAACGCCGGCAGCGTCGCCTCGGGGCGGATCTCCTACACCTTCGGGTTCGAGGGCCCCGCGGTCACGGTGGACACGGCGTGCTCGTCGTCGCTGGTCGCCCTGCACTGGGCAGCACAGGCACTGCGCCAGGGCGAGTGCTCGCTTGCGCTGGCCGGCGGCGCGACGGTGATGGCCAGCCCCGGCGCCTTCGTGGAGTTCAGCCGTCAGCGGGGTCTGGCTCCCGACGGCCGCTGCAAGGCGTTCGCTGCGGACGCGGACGGCACCGGCTGGGCGGAGGGCGTCGGCATGCTGTTGCTGGAGCGGTTGTCGGACGCGCGGCGCAACGGGCACCAGGTGTTGGCGGTGGTGCGGGGTTCCGCACTGAATCAGGACGGGGCGAGCAATGGCCTGTCCGCGCCGAACGGTCCGTCGCAGCAGCGGGTGATCCGGGCGGCGTTGGCGAACGCCGGGGTGTCGGCTGCCGAGGTGGATGTGGTGGAGGCGCACGGTACGGGCACGAAGTTGGGTGACCCGATCGAGGCGCAGGCGCTGCTGGCGACCTATGGCCAGGACCGGCCGGAGGACCGGCCGCTGTGGCTGGGATCGATCAAGTCGAACATCGGGCACACACAGGCCGCGGCCGGTGTCGCGGGGATCATGAAGATGGTGCTGGCGATACGGCACGGAGTGCTGCCGCAGACCCTGCACGTCGACGAGCCCTCCCCGCACGTGGACTGGTCCACTGGTTCCGTCGAGCTGCTCACTAAGGGCATGCCGTGGCCTGAGACCGGTCGTCCCCGTCGGGCGGGTGTGTCGTCGTTCGGTATCAGCGGGACGAACGCGCACGTAATTCTGGAGGAGGCTCCGGCTGCCGAGGAGGAGCCGGTCGCGGACGCCGAGCCGCCGGTGGTGCCGGTGGTGGTGCCGTGGGTGGTGTCGGCGAAGTCGGAGCCGGCGCTGCGGGGTCAGGCGGAGCGGCTGGCGTCGTTCCTGGGTGAGCGTTCTGAGCTTGCTGCGGTGGATGTGGGGTGGTCGTTGGCGACGTCGCGGTCGGTGTTCGAGCACCGGGCTGTGGTGCTGTCGGGTGACCGGGCCGGGTTGTCTGCGCTTGCGTCGGGTGAGCCGGTTGCTGGTGTGGTGCGTGGTGTGGTGGTGCCGGGCCGGCTGGCGGTGTTGTTCTCGGGGCAGGGCAGTCAGCGTGTGGGGATGGGCCGGGAGTTGTATGAGGCCTTCCCGGTCTTCGCGGCGGCGTTCGACGAGGTGTGTGCCGGGTTCGACGGGCTGCTGGAGCGGCCGTTGCGCGATGTCGTCTTCACCGATGGTG
>NZ_BDJC01000118.1 GCF_002005565.1 Streptomyces sp. JHA26
GACCATCGGTGAAGACGACATCGCGCAACGGCCGCTCCAGCAGCCCGTCGAACCCGGCACACACCTCGTCGAACGCCGCCGCGAAGACCGGGAAGGCCTCATACAACTCCCGGCCCATCCCCACACGCTGACTGCCCTGCCCCGAGAACAACACCGCCAGCCGGCCCGGCACCACCACACCACGCACCACACCAGCAACCGGCTCACCCGACGCAAGCGCAGACAACCCGGCCCGGTCACCCGACAGCACCACAGCCCGGTGCTCGAACACCGACCGCGACGTCGCCAACGACCACCCCACATCCACGGGATCAACATCCGAGGCATCACCCAGGAAGGCGGCCAGCCGCTCGGCCTGACCCCGCAGCGCCGGCTCCGACTTCGCCGACACCACCCACGGCACCACCACCGGCGACTCGGGTCCATCACGGTCGTCCGCGACCGGCTCCACGTCCGGTAGCTGTTCCAGGATCACGTGCGCGTTCGTCCCGCTCGCGCCGAACGACGACACACCGGCGCGGCGGAGTCGGCCGGTCTCGGGCCACGGCATGGCTTCGGTCAGCAGCTCGACGGCACCGGCCGACCACTCCACGTGCGGGGACGGCTCATCGACATGCAGCGTGCGCGGCAGCACCCCGTGCCGCATGGCGAGGACCATCTTCATCACACCCGCGACACCGGCCGCGGCCTGCGTGTGCCCGATGTTCGACTTGATCGATCCCAGCCACAGCGGCCGGTCCTCCGGCCGGTCCTGGCCATAGGTCGCCAGCAGCGCCTGCGCCTCGATCGGGTCACCCAACTTCGTGCCCGTACCGTGCGCCTCCACCACATCCACCTCGGCAGCCGACACCCCGGCATTCGCCAACGCCGCCCGGATCACCCGCTGCTGCGACGGACCGTTCGGCGCCGTCAGCCCATTGCTCGCCCCGTCCTGGTTGACCGCCGAACCCCGCACCACCGCCAGCACCCGATGCCCATTGCGCCGCGCATCCGACAACCGCTCCAGCAGCAGCATCCCGGCACCCTCGGAGAACCCGGTGCCGTCCGCACCCGACGCGAACGCCTTGCACCGGCCGTCGGGAGAAAGCCCTCGCTGACGGCTGAACTCCACGAACAGCGCCGGCGTCGCCATCACCGTCACACCGCCCGCCAGAGCCAGAGAACACTCCCCCTGCCGCAGCGACTGCACCGCCAGATGCAACGCCACCAACGACGACGAACACGCCGTGTCCACCGTCACCGCAGGACCCTCGAACCCGAACGTGTAGGAGATCCGTCCCGAGGCGATACTGCCCGCGGTGCCGTTGCCGATGTAGCCCTCGACGCCGTCGGGAACCGAGAGGGAGCCGTAGTCGTGGTGCATGATCCCGGCGAAGACGCCGGTCTGGCTGCCACGCACCGACGCCGGGTCGATACCCGCCCGCTCCAGTGCTTCCCACGACGTCTCCAACAGCAGGCGCTGCTGTGGGTCCATCGCCAGCGCCTCACGCGGTGAGATACCGAAGAATCCCGGGTCGAACTCGGCGGCGTCGTACAGGAATCCACCCTCGCGGGCGTACGCCGTGCCCTTGTGGTCGGGATCCGGGTGGTACAGCGCCTCCAGATCCCAGCCACGGTCCTCGGGGAACGCGGCCATCGCATCCCCGTCCCGCTCAAGGAGACGCCACAACTCCTCCGGAGTACGGACCCCACCCGGGAAACGACAGCTCATCGCCACGATCGCGATCGGCTCGTCCACCACCGACCCCGACGCCCGCGACGGCACGAGCGCAGACCGGGCCGCCGCGCCTCCGTCCTCCACCGCGTTCGCCGCCACCAGCTCCGCCAGCAGATGACGCGCCAGCACCACCGGCGACGGATAGTCGAACACCAACGTCGCCGGCAACCGCAGCCCCGTGGCCCCGTTCAACCGGTTCCGCAGCTCCACCGCCGTCAGCGAGTCGAAACCCAACTCCTTGAAGGCCAGCTCGGATGCGACCGCGTCGCGTGTCGCATAGCCGAGTACGGAGGCGACCTGGGTGCGCACCAGGTCCAGTACGGTCTGTTCCCGGTCTGCCTCCGGCAGCCCGGCCAGGGTTCCGGCCAGGCCGTCGGCCGTGTCGGACGCCGTCGCCGCCGCGGCGCGTCGCACACGGGGACGCACCAGTCGACGCATCAGCGGCGGAACGGGGCCGTCCCCGCCCTGGAGGGCGGCGCCGGTGAACCGTACCGGGACGAGGAGTGCCTGGTCCCCGGCGGTCGCCGCGTCGAAGAGCGCGAGGCCCTCCCGCGTGGACAGCGGTACGACACCGCCGCGCGCCATGCGGGCGAGATCGGTGTCGGCCAGGTGGCCGGTCATCTCGCTGCGCTCGGCCCAGAAGCCCCAGGCCAGCGAGACGGCGGGCAGGCCGTGCGCCCTCCGGTGTGCTGCCAGGGCGTCCAGGAAGGCGTTCGCCGCCGCGTAGTTGGCCTGGCCGGCCGCGCCGAAGACCGCGGCGGCCGAGGAGAAGAGCACGAACGCGGAGAGTCCCAGATCACGGGTGAGTTCGTGCAGGAGCAGGGCCGCGTCCGCCTTCGGCCTCAGGACGGTGTCGATCCGTTCGGACGTCAGCGCGTCCACCACGCCGTCGTCCAGGACACCCGCCGCGTGCACCACCGCGCGCAAGGGCGCGGTGTCGGGGATGCGCGCCAGTACGCCGGTCAGCGCGTCGCGGTCCGTCACGTCGCAGGCCTCGAAGACGGCGTGGGCGCCCAGGGACTCCAGTTCGGCGGCGAGTTCCGGCGCTCCGGCGGCGTCCGGGCCGCGACGCGACACGAGCACCAGGTGCCGTACGCCGTGCTCGGCTGCCAGATGGCGGGCGACCAGACCGCCCAGGAGACCGCTGGCGCCGGTGATCAGGACGGTTCCCTCGGCACTCCAGGGGGCGTTCGCCTCGCCGTCCGTCGTCGGTAGGGATGCCCTGACCAGGCGAGGGGTGCGTACCTCGGCCGCCCGGACGGCGCTCTGGGGTTCCTCGGCGGCGAGGGCCGCGCGTACGGCGTCGCCGGCGTTCTCCCAGGTGTCGATGTCGACCAGATGGAACCGGTCCGGGTGTTCCGTCTGCGCGGAGCGGACGAGACCCCAGACCGCTGAGGCCGCCACGTCCGTAACGTCCTCGCCGGCTGCCGTCGCCATGGCTCCCCGCGTCAGGAAGACCAGCTTCGAGCTGGCGGCGGCGGGGCTGCCGAGCCATTCCCGTACGGCGTGCAGCGCGCGACCGGTCAGCTCGCGCACGGCGGTGGGGACGTCGTCCGTCTCCGCCGGGGAGGCGCACGGCAGTACCACGACGTCCGGGAAAGCCCCTTCCGCGGCGGACGACAGCTCCGCGAAGGTCGCCGCGCGCCGCACGTCCGTGCCGCGGAATGCTTCGGCGCACGAGGGGTCCGTGCCGAGCACGGCCCACCGCTGAGCGGCGTCGGCCGGTACGGCACGGGTCGGGAGTGCCTCCCAGCTCACCCCGTACAGCGAGTCCAGCGACGGCCGGGCGGCGCTCTCGAGCAGCTCCGGGTCGACGGGACGGCCGACCAGCGAGCCGATCGACGCCACCGGCGCCCCGGTGGGGTCGGCGACCAGCAGTGATACGCCGTCGGTCCCCGCCCTGGACAGCCGCACCCGCAGCATGGAGGCGCCGGTGGCGTGCAGGGAGACCCCGTTCCAGGCGAACGGCAGCCGTGCCGTGCCGGGCTCCCCGGCGTCGCCGTCGCCCGCACCTGAGCCGGTCAGATGACCGACGCCGGTCACGTGCAGCGCCGCGTCCAGCAGGGCCGGATGGATGCCGTAGCGTCCCGCCTCCTCCCGCTCCTCCTCCGGGAGGGCGACCTCGGCGTACACGTCGTCGCCCTGACGCCAGGCCGCCCGTACGCCGCGGAAGACCGGGCCGTAGTCGAGCCCCAGGCCGGCCAGTCGTTCGTACAGGTCGTCCACCGGGAGCGGTGCGGCGTCCGCGGGCGGCCACGTCGCCCACTGGTGCCCCTCCTCACCGGCCACGCTCTCGGTCAGGGCGAGCAGACCCTTGGCGTGGCAGGTCCACGGTGCGTCGTCGTCGCCCTCGGCGCGCGAGAAGACTCCTACGGCGCGGCGCTCCGGATCGTCCGTGCCGCTCACGACGACCTGCACCTGTACCGCGCCCGACTCGGGCAGCACCAGCGGGGCCTGGAGCGTCAGCTCCTCCAGCACCCGGCTGCCGGCCGCGTCCGCCGCCTGCAGGGCCAGCTCCACGTACGCCGTTCCGGGCACGACCACCCTGCCCAGCACGAGGTGATCGGCCAGCCATGGCTGCGCCGCCAACGACAGGCGGCCGGTCAGAACCAGTCCGTAGTCGTCCGCCAGCGACACCACCGCTCCCAGCAGCGGGTGGTCGGCCGACCCGAGGCCGACAGCCGCCACGTCACCGACGCGGGAAGCCGGCGTCTTGAGCCAGAAGTGCTCGTGTTGGAAGGCGTAGGTGGGCAGGTCGACGCGTCGGGCGCCCGTGCCCGTGAACACCCCGGCCCAGTCGACGGTCGCGCCGCCGACGAACGCCTCGGCGGCCGAGGTCAGGAAGCGCTCCAGGCCGCCCTCGTCGCGGCGTAGTGAACCGACTGTGGTGACGGGGGTGTTGGTGTGGGTCTCGGCGGTCTGCTCGATGCCCATCGTCAGCACCGGGTGCGCGCTGGACTCGATGAACAGGCGGAAGCCGTCGTCGAGGAGCGCGCGCAGGGTGTCGGCGAAACGGACCGTCTGGCGCAGGTTGCGGTACCAATACCCTGCATCGAGAGACGACGTGTCCAGGACACCGCCGGTCACCGTCGAGTAGAACGGCACGGCCGCGTCCCGAGGAGTGAGGCCCGCCAGGTCGCGCAGGAGGACGTCCTCGATCGCCTCCACGTGCGCGCAGTGCGAGGCGTAGTCCACCGCGACACGCCGCGCCCGAACGCCGTCCTTCTCACACGCGGCCAGCAGCTCGTCCAGCGCGTCCGCATCCCCGGACACGACCACGACCGACGGACCGTTGACCGCCGCCACCGACAACCGACCACCCCAGTCAGCGAGGCGCTTGCCCACCTCGTCCGCGCCAAGGGACACGGACACCATGCCGCCCCGCCCGGACAGCGCCC
>NZ_BDJC01000119.1 GCF_002005565.1 Streptomyces sp. JHA26
GGCGCCGGCACCGCCCGCCGCGACGAACGCCGTCGCCGCGCTCACCGCGCCCTCGACGGCCTCCCCCACCAGCGCGCCGTCGGCGAGCAGCCCGGCGGCGGTCGCGGCGAACCGGTCGCCCGCCCCGCAGGAGTCGCCGTGGTGGGAGGCGGGCGCGGGGACGAGCAGCGGGTGTTCCCCGTAGGACAGCAGGGCGCCGCGCGCACCGAGGGTCACCGTCACCGCGGCCACCCGCCAGTCGCGCACCAGCGCGGCGGCGTGGTGCGCGGCCGCGCGCAGGCCGCCGCCGGCCGCGCCGTCCCGGGGGGCGAAGCCGTGCGCCTCCTTCTCGGCGGGCGTCACCAGCCGGGTGCCGGGCACCGGGGCGCCCCCGCGCGGGTGCGGGTCCCAGACCAGGGGCGGGCGGGCGGCCAGGACGTCCCGTAGGGCGTCCGCCGCGCCGCGGCCGTAGTCGGAGACCAGGACCGCCCGGGCGGAGCGGAGCGCGGCGCGGGCCTCGTCGGTGGCCTCGCGGGCCCGGCCGCCGCCGCGGTCGAGGCGGACGACGGGCCGGTCCTGGGCGAGGACGCGGGTCTTCTCGGGCAGGGTGCCGGTCAGCGGCAGCGCGACCAACGTCAGCCACGGGTCGAGCAGTTCGCGCAGGATCCGGCTCGCCGGGTCGTCGCCGACGCCCGTGATCAGCGTGACCTCGCGGCCGTCGCGGGCGGCGAGGTAGGCGGCGAGCGCGGCACCGCCGGGCCGTACGCGTTCGGCGCACCCGGACACGACCGGCACGGGCGCGTCGGGGGCGAGGCGGTCGGCGGAGCCGGTCAGGTCGCGGTCCAGCAGGGCGTCGCCGACCACCACCAGCGGGGTCCTGTCAGCCGTGCGTCGCGTCACCTCCGCGTCCTCCCGTCCCGTGCGCCCCGGTCCAGGGCGGCGTCGAAGGCCGCGCAGACCATGTGCACGGCGACCAGGTGGATCTCCTGGACGGTGGCCGTCGAGGGGGCGTCCACGCACAGGGACTCGTCGCTGCCCGCCATGAGCGGGTTGGGTTCGCAGCCGGTGAGCGCCCACACCCGCATGCCGATCGCGCGTGCGGCGTCGGCGGCGGACAGCAGGTTGGCGCTGGCGCCGGACGTGGACAGCAGCATCAGCACGTCGCCCTCACGGCCGTGGGCGCGCACCTGGCGGGCGAACACCTCGTCGACGCCGTAGTCGTTGGCGATGGCGGTGGTGCTGGAGGTGTCGGCGTGCAGGGCGATCGCGGAGAACGGCGGCCGGTCGTCGCGGTAGCGGCCGACGAGTTCGGCGGTCAGGTGCTGGGCCTGGGCGGCGCTGCCGCCGTTGCCCGCGGCCAGCAGCCTGCCGCCGCCGGACAGGACGGCCGCGAGCCGCTCGCCCCAGCGTTCGGTGACGTGCGCGGAGGCGCGGAACGCCCGCAGCGCCTCCTGGAGTTCGTCGCAGTGTCCGACGACGGGCGGGTGCACGGTCATCACGCCACCTCCTTCGACAGGGCGTGGTCGGCGAGCGTCAGGCGGTAGACCTGCTCGGCGCCGTCGGCGACGCGCCGCCACGTGTAGTGCGTCAGGACGCGTTCGCGGCCGGCCGCGCCGTAGCGGCGGCGCAGTTCCCCGTCCGCGAGGAGTTCGCAGGCGGCCTCGGCGATCGCGTCCGGGTCCTGCGGGGCGACGAGGCGGCCGGTGGCCCCGTCGGCGACGGAGTCGCGGTGGCCGCCGACGTCGGTGGCGAGGACGGGCACGCCGCAGGCCATGGCCTCCAGCGGGACGATGCCGAAGGGCTCGTAGAGCGGGGTGCACAGCACCAGGTCGGCGCTGCCGAGCAGGGCGGGCATGTCGCGCGGGTCGACCGCGCCGAGCAGCCGGACCCGGTCGGCGACGCCGGCGCGGTGGGCGAGCGCGGTCAGGCGCTGTGCCTCGGGGTCGGCGTCCACGGCGTCGGACGGCGGGCCGCCGGCGATGAGGAGTTCGGTGTCGGGGACGTCGGCGAGGGCCTGGATCGCCTGGTCGTAGCCCTTGCGGGGCACCAGCCGGCCGCAGGCCAGCAGGCGGTGCCGCTGCCGGCGGGCGGGGGTGCGGCCGGAGGCGGCGCCGGGGCGGAAGTGCCCGGCGTCGACGCCGCAGGGCACGACGGACACCTGCCGGGGCGGCACGCCCATGTCGCCGAGTTCGACGACCTCGTCGGTGCAGGTGGCCAGCACCCGTGCGCAGGTGCGGCCGATCTGCCGCTCGATGCCGATGCGTTCGTACGGGCTGGTGTCCCGCATGCCCTGGTGGCGCCGCTTGACGGTGCCGAGGGCGTGGAAGGTCTGCACGAGGGGGATGCCGTGCGGTGCGGCGCCGATCTGGGAGGCCATGCCGGACATCCAGAAGTGGGCGTGGACCACGTCGGGCCGCTCGTGGGTCCACGCGCGCGCCAGGTAGGCGCCGAAGGTCGGCATGTGCGGGAACAGGTCGTCCTTGGGGAGGACTTCGGCCGGTCCGGCCGGCACGTGCTCGACGATGCCGCCGCCGGGCAGCGGCACCCGGTCGGGCAGGTCCAGCGAGTCGCGGCGGGTGTAGACCGTGACGTCGTGGCCGCGCCGGGCCAACTCCTCGGTGAGACGGGCCACGTAGACGTTCTGTCCACCGGCGTCGACGCCACCGAGCGCGGCCAGGGGGCTGGCGTGCTCGGACACCATGGCGATCCTCATCGGGTCACCTCCTTCAGCAGCCGCTCCCAGTCGTCCAGGAAGCGGGACAGCCCGTAGCGGGACAGGGCCGCCGCACGGGCCGCCTCGCCGACGGCCCGCGCGTGCGGCGGGTCGGCGAGGAAGTCGCGTACGGCGTCGGTCAGTACGTCGATGCGGTTGGAGACGACCCCGGCGCCCGGGGGCACGGCCTCGGTCACCTCCGTGGTGGCGAGCGCTACCACGGGCATGCCCAGATGCATGGCCTCCAGCAGGGACAGGCCCAGCGAGGTCCAGCGCACGGGGTGGACGTAGACGCGGCGGCGGGCCAGTTCGGTGTGCAGGTCGCTCTGGACGACGTCCTGGGTGCGGCAGCGCCCGGGGTCGACGCCGATGTGCGCGGCGAGGCCTTCGGTACGCATGCCGAACACGTCGAGCGGGGCGACGCGGGCGAACGCGGGGAGCAGGTCGGTTCCGGTGGTACGCCCGCGCCGGATCGGTTCGTTGACGACGACGGCGGCGCGTTCCAGCTCGCCGGTCCAGCGGTGGCCGGGGTCGACGATGCCGTGCTCGATGACGGTGGTGTCCGCCGGGCCGGCGTCCCACATCAGCCGGTTGAAGTGGGTGACGTGGACGAGGGTGACGCCGGGGACGTCCGCGGCGGGGTGTCGGGTGTCGGGCACGTCGCCGTCGGGGGCGTTGTGCTCCAGGTAGACCAGGGGCGGGCGGCGGCCCAGCCACCGGTCGACCAGGGCGAGTTCGTGGGGGCGCTGGAGGATCACGAGGTCGATGTCCTCGTCCCGCAGCTTCTCCGGCGGGACCTCGATCACCGACTCGGGCCAGTCCCAGGTGCGGGCGCGGCCGAGACCGTCGGGTCCCCGGTCGGGGGTGACCGGGACGAGGCAGGTGTGGGGGCCCTGCACGAAGGCCGTGGTCCACGACCCGTGCACGTGCCAGATGAGGATCCTCATGCCTCCCCCAGGAGCTTCTCGACGGCGGCGGCCACGTCGGTGCCGGTGACGGTGTCCAGGCAGGGGTGGCCGGGGACGGGGCAGTCCCGGGCCCTGCTGTCGGCGCAGGGCGCGTCCTGGTCGCCGAGCAGGACGTACGGGACGCCGTAGGGCCGCCAGCGCTCGGCCGGGACGACCGGGGCGAACAGGGACACCACGGGGGTGCCGACGGCGGCGGCGAGGTGGGCGGGCGCGGTGTTGCCGGTGACGACGACGCCCGCGCCCGCGAGGACGCCGGCCAGTTCGGGTGCCCCGGTGCGGCCGCCGAGGTCGGTGCCGTGGGTGCCCGCGACGTACGCGGTCAGGTCGCGCTCGTCGGGGCCGCCGGTGACCATCACGCGGTGCCCGGCGGCGGCCAGTTCGCGCACCGCCTCGGCGCTGCGCTCGGGGCTCCAGGCACGGGCGGGGACGCTGGCGCCGGGGTGCAGGACGACGTACGGCCCGGGGCCGGTGAGGTCGTCGGCGGGGGGTGGCGGGTGCACCCGCAGGCGCCCGTCGTCGGGGCGCGGGAACCCGGCCGCCTCGGCGAGGTCGAGGGCGGCCTCGGCCTCGTGGGCGTGCGGGGCGCGCCGGTGGCGCAGGTCGAGCAGGGAGCCGGGGTAGTCCACGCTGTCCGCGGCGATGTACCGGACGCCGGCCAGGCGCAGCACCAGGGCGGTGGGCAGCGGGGACTGGTGGAAGGAGGTGAGGACCAGCGCGGTGTCGGCGTCGATCCGGTCCACGAGGGCGTCGATGTCCTCCCGGTCGACGGCGGGCGGCTCGAACCCGCCCCACGGCGCGTCCCACACCAGGACCTCGTCCACGCCGGGCAGCAGCCGGGCCGCGGGCGCGCCGCGCGGCCCGCACAGCAGGGTGACGTGGTCGGCGCGGGCGGCGACGGCGCGCACGGCGGGTCCGGCGAGCAGCACGTCGCCGAAGCTGTCGAGCCGGGTGACCAGTGCCTTCATCGCGGCCTCCCGCGGGTGTCGGCGCCGACGGTGCGCGGCGCGGGGGTGCCGTCGGCGGGGGTGCCGTCGGCGCCGCCCGCGCCGGACGCCGCCTCGACGGGCCGTTTCGTCCGCCGGGGCCCCGTCCTTCGGCGGAC
>NZ_BDJC01000120.1 GCF_002005565.1 Streptomyces sp. JHA26
CGGCCGCGAAGCGGACCAGGGACATGTTCATCTCGATCAGCGTGTTGCGCGCGTACTGGTACTCGGCGGTGCCCTCCTCCAGGACCGCCAGCTGGTCGAAGAACAGCCTCGACAACTCCCGCGCGTCCCGGGGCGCCACCTTGGACGGGTCCGCGATCTCCGGCATGCCCGCGGTGTGCTGCCCGGTCGCCCGCACGGTCGTCGTCACCATGATGTGCCCTCCCTGTCGATCGGCCCCGTCACTGTCCACTCATCGGCCGACGACCCACCGCCTACCCCGGACACGGGTGCGTATGCTGTGATCTTCCCGGTGATTCCGCGGCCTCCCGGATCCGGGCATGAAGCCCTTCTCCCGCGTCAGGGTTCCGAGACCTCGGCGTACAGCTGGGACAGTTCGGGTACGCCGTCCTCCGCCCAGGCGCAGCCGGACGCCACGACGTCGAACTCGCGGCCCGAGGCGAGCCGGACGACCGGCCGGCCGTCCGCCCGGATGACCCAGGCGGCACCGGGCACCGTGCGCACGATCACGGTCCCCAGGTACAGACCCGCGTCGTTGCCGAGCCAGGGCATGATCTCCTCGTCGGTGCGCCAGCGCGGCAGCATCTGGTCGAGCCGCGCCAACGAGGCCTCGGAGTCGTCGAGGCGGACGCCCTCCCGTGACGCCTGCGAGCGGAGCAGATCACAGTCGGCGAGCAGTTCGGCGATGCCGTCCGGGTCGTGGACCCGTGCGGGCTCGCGCCGCCTGCCCAGGAAGGGGAAGTGCATCCCCCCAGACTGACATTCGTACCGCCGTGCGCACCACAGGCACGCGGGGCCGGGTTCCGCCTGGGGCGGGAGGCGAGGGGCGCCTACACGGCCAGGTCGACCACGACCGGCGCGTGGTCCGAGGCGCCCTTGCCCTTGCGCTCCTCGCGGTCGACGTAGGCGTCGGTGACGGCCTTGGCGAACGGCTCGTTGCCGTAGACCAGGTCGATGCGCATGCCGCGGTTCTTGGGGAAGCAGAGCTGACGGTAGTCCCAGAACGTGAAGGGGTGGTCGTACTTCAGCGGGCGCGGCACGACGTCGGACAGCCCGGTCTCCCGCAGGGAGGCGAGGGCGGCGCGCTCGGCGGGGGTGACGTGGGTGGAGCCCTCGAAGGCGGCGCGGTCGTGGACGTCGTCGTCGGTCGGCGCCACGTTGTAGTCGCCCAGCACGGCGAACGGCCGGCTGCCGGCCGCGTCGGCCGCGACGGCCGCGCGCAGCGCCTCGAACCACTGGAGCTTGTAGGCGTAGTGGGCGTGCTCGACCTCGCGGCCGTTGGGCACGTACACCGACCAGACGCGGACCGGGCCGCAGGTCGCGGAAACGGCGCGGGGCTCCTGGACGCCGTCGTAGTCCGGGCCGCCGGGCAGGCCCTTGACCACGTCCGTCAGGCCGACGCGGGAGAGCACCGCCACGCCGTTCCACCGTCCGGTGGCGTGCACGGCGGCCTCGTAGCCCTTCTCGCGCAGCTCGTCGAACGGGAACTGCTCCTCGGCGACCTTGGCCTCCTGGAGGCACAGTACGTCGGTGCCGCTGCTCTCCAGCCAGGCGAGCAGCCGCGGCAGGCGGGCGGTGATCGAGTTCACGTTCCAGGTGGCGATGCGCATGTCCCCCAACCTACCCGGCGGGACCGACGATCCGGCCCCTCCCGGTACGGTCGCGGGGCGCCCGGCCGGCTCACACCCGGGCGGACTCCCCCGGGGCCAGCCGCAGGTGCTCGGAGCCGCCCAGCTGCCCGATCTGGCGGTCGTAGACGGGGCGGGCGAGGTCGGTGAGGAGCGCGTCGTGGATGTCGTAGGCGCGCTGCGGCTTCACCTCGCGGACGTAGTCGATGACCTCGGAGATCTTGTTCCAGGGGGCCATGACGGGCAGCATCAGCGTCTCGACCGGGTGGTCGGGGACGGTGAGGGCGTCGCCCGGGTGGAAGACCGTGCCGCCGTCCACGAGGAACCCGACGTTGCCGACGCGCGGGATGTCCGGGTGGATCACCGCGTGCAGCTCGCCGTGGACCTGTACGTCGAAGCCGGCGGCGGTGAAGGTGTCGCCGTGGCCGACGGTGTGCACGCGGCCCGGGAACGCCGCCGAGATCTTTTCCGCGACGGACCTCAGCGTCCAGATCTCGGCGGCCGGATTGGCCTCCATCGCGGCGCGCAGCCGCGGCTCGTCGAAGTGGTCGGGGTGCTCGTGGGTGACGAGGACGGCGTCCGCGCCGAGGGCGGCGTCCTCCTCGCTGAACCCGCCGGGGTCCAGGACGAGCGTGCGCCCGTCCTTCTCGAGGCGGACGCAGGCGTGCGACTTCTTGGTGAGCTTCATGACTCCATCCTGCCGCCGCGCCTCACCGTGGTGCGAACGGCCCCGGGACGGTGCGAACGGCCCCGGGCGTCCTCACTCCGGCGGCGTGGTCTCCTCCCTGACGACCCGCTGGGCCACCCGGAAGGCGCTGTTCGCCGCCGGTACGCCGCAGTAGACGGCGGCCTGGAGCAGCACCTCCTTGATCTCGTCCGGGGTGAGCCCGTTGCGCAGGGCTGCCCGGACGTGGGAGGCGAGCTCCTCCAGGTGGCCGCCCGCGACGAGGGCGGTGAGGGTGACGCAGCTGCGGGTGCGGCGGTCCAGGCCGGGCCGGTCCCAGATCTCGCCCCACGCGTACCGGGTGAGGAACTCCTGGAAGTCCCCGGAGAACTCGTCGGCCTGCGCCAGCGTCCGGTCGACGTGCGCGTCGCCGAGCACCTCGCGGCGGACCTTCAGCCCCGCGTCGTAGGGGTCGGGCCGTCCCTGCGCGTGCGTCTCGGGCGGTACGGCGGCCGGGGCGATCTCGGCGACGGGACCGACCCTCGGCGGGGCGGGCGCGGCCTGCGGCGGCACGGGGACGGTCTGCGGCGGCACGGGGGCCGCCTGTACCGGTACGGGGGCGGCCTGCGGCGGTACGGGGGCGGTGGCCAGGGCCGGCTGGACGGGGGCCGCGGAGCCGGCGGGAGCGGGGTGGACCGCGGGGGTGGGGTGGACGGCCGCGTGGACGGCGGGTGGGACGGGCGTCTGGCCCGTGGCGGCGTCGTGCGCGGTCTGCCAGGCGGTGTTGAAGTGCCGGACCAGCAGGTCGGTGACGGCCGCGGGCTGCTCGACCGGGACCAGGTGGGAGGCGCCGGGGACGACGGCGAGGCGGGCGTCGGGGATGCCGGCGACCAGGGTGCGGGCCTCGGCGGGTCCGGTGACCTGGTCGTCGGACCCGACGAGGACCAGGGTCGGCACGCCGACCTGGCCGAGCAGGCCCCGCACGTCGAACGCGGCGAGCGCCTCGCAGGCGGAGATGTAGCAGCCGGGGTCGGTGGTCCGCACCATCTGCACGGCCCACTCGGTGATCGCGGGCTGGGCCGCGGCGAACCCTCCGGTGAACCACCTCTCGGGCGCGCTGCGGGCGATGGGGTCCAGCCCGTTCGTCCGGACGATCACGCCGCGCTGCCGGAACTCGTCGGCCGTGCCGAAGCGCGGCGAGGCGGCGATCAGCGCGAGGGACGCCAGCCGCTCGGGGTGGCGCAGGGCCAGCTCGATGCCGACGGCGCCGCCGAACGCGCAGCCCGCGTAGCCGAAGCGCTGCACGCCGAGACCGTCGAGCGTGGCCAGCAGCCGTGCGGTGAGGTCGGCGACGGAGCCCGCCGGGTGGGCCGGGGCGCCCCCGTGACCGGGCAGGTCGAAACGGAAGACCCTCCACTGCTGCGCCAGCTCGGGAACCTGCCGGTCCCACATGTGCCATGTGGTACCGAGAGACGGGCCCAAGATCAGGACTGGTAGGTGTTCTGGCCCGTCAAAGCGGTATTGCAGCGTCTCGCTCTTGCCTTCTGTCACGGGTTCACACCTTCATCTGTCACGATCTGTCACACGCCCCCTGCGAGACCTCCCCATGCCTCCGCCGCCGGAAGCAGGTCCGCCACGTCCGGCTTCACGTACCACTTCTTCGTCGTCTTCACGTTCGTGTGTCCGGCCCACCTGGCGAGCAGGTGATCCGGCACCCCGTTGTTCGCGAAGTACGTGAGGCAAGACGCCCGAGCATCGTACAGACGGACCCTGCGAAGGCCGTTTGCGTCCATTATTTTGTAGGCCCGCGTACGAAGCTGCCGACCGTTCAGCGCGCACCCAAGTTCATCCACGAGGACATACCCGCCGCCCTCGTACCCCTCGCCCGCCGCCAGGCGTTCCACTGCCTGCGTGGCGCGGAACGTCTTCAGCGCTTCCCGTACGAGGCTCGGGATCGGCAACACACGCTCCCCCGCCATGCTCTTCGTGTCCTTCTCCACCACCGTGCGGTTGCCCAGCATGGTTCGGGTGTTGGCGATGCTGAGCGTGGCTG
Organism: Streptomyces sp. JHA26; assembly: GCF_002005565.1. Taxonomy (GTDB): domain Bacteria; phylum Actinomycetota; class Actinomycetes; order Streptomycetales; family Streptomycetaceae; genus Streptomyces. Next base: position 4,364 of record NZ_BDJC01000120.1, read on the forward strand.
CGGCCAGGTCGATGTCCGACCACCGCAGGCCGCAGACCTCCGCCGGACGGAGCCCCATCACGGACAGCAGCAACGGCGCGAACAGGCGGTCACTCTTCATCGCAGCGACAAAGGCACCCACCTCCGAGGCGTTCCATGGCTGGACAACCTCCTT
>NZ_BDJC01000121.1 GCF_002005565.1 Streptomyces sp. JHA26
ACGGTGTTCGAACACCGACCGCGTCGCCGCCAAGGACCATCCGACATCCACCGGGGCGAGCTGGGGACGCCCTGCCAGGAACGACACCAGTCGCTCGGCCTGTGCCCGCAGCGCCGCCTCAGACTTCGCCGACACCACCCACGGCACCACCACCGGCGGCTCGACGTCCGCGGTCGGCTGCTCCTCGTCCGCCGTGGGGGCCGGAGCCTGTTCGAGGATGATGTGGGCGTTGGTGCCGCTGAGTCCGAACGACGACACTCCAGCCCGGCGCGGTCGGCCGGTCTCGGGCCACGGTGTGGCCTCGGTGAGGAGTTCGACGGCTCCTGCCGTCCAGTCCACGTGCGGGGACGGTTCGTCGACGTGGAGGGTCTGCGGCAGCAGCCCGTGCCGCATCGCCAGCACCATCTTCATGATCCCCGCGACACCCGCAGCCGCCTGCGTGTGCCCGATGTTCGACTTGATCGAGCCGAGCCACAGCGGCCGGTCCTCCGGCCGGTCCTGGCCGTACGTCGCCAGCAGCGCCTGCGCCTCGATCGGGTCACCCAGCTTCGTGCCCGTACCGTGCGCCTCCACCACGTCGACCTCGGTGGCCGGCACCCGGGCATTCGCCAACGCCGCCCGGATGACGCGCTGTTGCGACGGTCCGTTCGGCGCCGTCAGACCGTTGCTCGCGCCGTCCTGGTTGACGGCCGAACCGCGGACGACGGCCAGCACCTGGTGCCCGTTGCGCCGGGCGTCCGACAGCCGCTCCAGCAGCAGCATGCCCACGCCCTCGCCCCAGCCCGTGCCGTCCGCGCCCGCCGCGAACGGCTTGCACCGGCCGTTCGTGGCCAGGCCGCGCTGGCGGCTGAACTCGACGAAGGTCGCGGGAGTGGCCATCACGGTGACGCCGCCCGCCAGGGCCAGCGTGCATTCGCCCTGGCGCAGCGACTGGGCCGCGAGGTGCAACGCCACCAGTGACGACGAACACGCCGTGTCGATGGTCACGGCAGGGCCTTCGAGGCCGAAGGTGTAGGCGATGCGGCCGGAGGCGATGCTCCCGGATCCACCGGTCGCGAGGTAGCCCTCGGCGCCCTCGGGGATGCTCTGCAACTGGGAGCCGTAGTCGTGGTACATGAGGCCCGCGAAGACGCCGGTGGCGCTGCCTCGCAGGTGAGCGGGGTCGATGCCGGCCCGTTCGAAGGTCTCCCAGCTGGTCTCCAGCAGCAGGCGCTGCTGCGGGTCCATGGCCAGCGCCTCGCGCGGCGAGATGCCGAAGAACGCCGGGTCGAAGTCGCCGGCCGCGTGCAGGAAGCCGCCTTCACGGACGTAGCTCTTGCCGTCCGTGTCCGCGTCGGCGTCGTACAGTCCTTCCGCATCCCAGCCGCGACCCTCGGGGAAGCCCGAGATGGCGTCCTGGCCCTCGGCGAGCAGGCGCCACAGCTCCTCGGGGGTGCCGACGCCGCCCGGGAAGCGGCACCCCATGGAGATGATGACCACGGGATCGTCGTCCTCACCGGTGACACCGATGGGGAGGGCGGGGCCGGTGGGACGTGCGGCGTCCTCCTGGCCGGTCAGTTCCTTGTGGAGGTGCCGGGCCAAGGCGGCGGGGGTCGGGTAGTCGAAGACGAGGGTGGAGGGCAGACGCAGACCGGTGGCCGTGGTCAACCGGTTGCGCAGCTCGACGGCCGTCAGGGAGTCGAATCCGAAGTCCTGGAAGGCCCGGCCCGGTTCCACGGCTTCCGCCTCCGCGTGGCCCAGGACCGCGGCCACGTTCCGGCGTACGGTGTTCAGCACGAGCCGTTCGCCGTCGGCGGCCGAGACGCCCGCGAGCTGTTCGCGCAGCTGCGCGGGGCCCGCGTCCCGGGCGGTGTCGGCGGAGCGGCGGTTGGTGGGCCGCACCAGGTCGCGCAGCACATGCGGCACGTCGCCACCGCGGCCGGCCTGCACCGTGTCCAGGCGCATCGGTATCAGCACGGGCGTGTCCGCCGCGCAAGCGGTGTCGAACAGCGTCAGGCCCTCTTCGGCGGACAGACCCAGCACACCGGACTGTGCGATGCGGCGCAGGTCGGCACCGGCCAGGCCGCCGGCCATGCCGTCGCCCAGGTCCCACAGACCCCAGGCGAGGGAGAGGGCGGGCAGGCCGGCGGCGCGTCGACGCCTCGCCAGCGCGTCGAGGAACGCGTTGGCGGCGGCGTAGTTGGCCTGGCCCGCGGTGCCGAAGGTGCCCGCAGCGGACGAGAAGAGTACGAACGCCGACAGGTCGAGCGTCGCGGTCAGCTCGTGGAGGTTGACCGCAGCGGCCACCTTCGGCCGCAGGACCGCGTCCACGCGGTCCGGGGTGAGCGAGTCGATGACGCCGTCGTCGAGCACACCGGCGGTGTGCACCACCGCGCGCAGCGGACGGTCGGCCGGAACGGCCGCCAGGACGTCCGCGAGCGCTGCCCGGTCCGCCACGTCACAGGCCGCCCAGGTCACGGAGGCGCCGGCGGCCGACAGCTCCGAGGCCAGGGCTCGGGCGCCGTCGGCTTCCGCGCCCCGGCGGCTCATCAGCACCAGGTGCCGGACGCCGGCCTCCGTGACGAGATGACGCGCGACCAGTCCGCCCAGCGTGCCGGCGGCGCCGGTCACCAGGACGGTGCCCTGGGGGTCCCAGGTCGCCGAAGGCTCCGGCGCCGTCCCGGTGGTCCGGACCCGGTTCAGGCGCGGGACCAGCAGGCTCCCGCCCCGGACCGCGATCTGGGGCTCGCCGCAGGACGCGGCTGCGGCCAGGAGCGACAGGTCCTCGGCCGTCAGCTCCGACGGCCGCGCCGACTCGGCGGCGGCCGTACCGGCTTCCAGGTCGACCAGCAGGAAACGGCCGGGGTGCTCGGTCTGCGCGGTCCGCACCAGGCCCCACACGGCGGCCGCCGCGAGATCCGCGACGTCACCGGCGTCCTCGACCGTCACCGCACCACGGGTGACGATCAGCAGCCGCGAGTCGGCGAGACGCTCCTCGGCCAGCCAGCCCTGGATCAGGGCCAGGGCCCGGTGCACGGCGTGCCCGACCTCGTCGGCTCGCACACCGGGTGCGGACGGCAGCACGCAGGCGAGCAGCGGAGGCACGGCCGCACCCTCGTCGAGCGCCGCGCACAGCGCGTCGACGTCCTCGTGGAACGAGGTCAGGTCGAACGCCTCCTGCGCCCACACGTCCCGGGACGCCGGCCCGGCCCCGCCCAGCAGGGCGGGCGCGGCCCCGGCAGGCCGCCCGGGCACCTCGGCCCCGGGTACACGGCTCCAACCCAGCTGGAACATCGACCGGTGCAGCACACCGCCCGCGGCGCTGATCTGCTCGGCGGAGACGGGGCGGGTCACCAGCGATCGCACCGCGGCCACCGGCCCGCCGGCCTGGTCCGTCACCTCCATCGACAGGTCCGAGCCGTCGGCTCCGCCCGGGGTGAGGCGCACGCGCAGGGTGGAGGCCCCGGTCGCGTACACCGACACACCGCTCCAGGAGAAGGGCAGCCGGACGACCCCGGCCGACTCGTCGGACGCGTCCGTGAGACCGGCCGCCGCTCCCATCGCGTGCAGGGCGGCGTCCAACAGGGCCGGGTGCACACCGAAGCGGTGCGCCGCGGGTTCGGTGTCTTCCGGCAGCAGGACCTCCGCGAACACCTCGGTTCCCCGCCGCCACACGGCCCGCAGGCCCTGGAAGACGGGGCCGTAGGTGAGTCCGGTTCCGGCGAGCCGCTCGTAGTACCCGTCCAGGGGCACGGTCTCGGCGTCGTGCGGCGGCCACATCCGCACCCCGTGCTCCGGGCGCGCCTCGTCGGGCGCGACCCGGCCCGTCGCGTGCCGGACCCACGGGGTGTCGTCACCGTCCGGGCGCGAATGCACGGCCACGGCCCGGGCACCGGAGGCATCGGCGTCACCCACGGACACCCGTACCTGGACGCCGCCGTGTTCCGGCAGTACGAGCGGCGCCTCGAGCGTCAGTTCCTCGACCCGACCGCAGCCGACGCGGCCACCGGCGTGGAGGGCGAGTTCGACGAAGGCGGTGCCGGGCAGGAGGACGGCTCCCAGCACCGCGTGGTCCGCCAGCCACGCGTGGGAGGCCAGCGACAGACGGCCGGTGAAGAGACAGCCGTCGGAGTCGGGCAGGGTCACCGCCGCGCCGAGCAGGGGGTGATCCGCCGCGCCCAGGCCCGCCGACGTCACGTCGCCGGCGGACGGGGCCGCCTCCAGCCAGTAGCGGTCTCGCTGGAAGGCGTAGGTGGGCAGTTCCACCAGCCGGGGACGGGACGGGGCGAGGAGGGCAGCCCAGTCCACCGCATGACCCCGGACATACACCTGCGCCAGGGCTTCCATGAGCGAGGCGGTCTCGTCGCGGTCCTTGCGCAGGACCGGGGCGAACGCCATCTCCGGCACAGTGTCGGCGCCCATCCCGGACAGCACACCGTCCGGGCCCAGCTCCAGACAGCTGGTCACGCCCTGCTCGAAGAGATGCGTGATGCCGTCGGCGAAG
>NZ_BDJC01000122.1 GCF_002005565.1 Streptomyces sp. JHA26
GCCTCGGACCCCTCGGACGCGATGACCGTTCCGACGCCCGTCGTGACGCCGGCGGACACCTCGGCCGGACCGGCGGAGGACACGGCGGTGCTGCGGCCGGTGCGGGACCCACGGGACGACGACCGCAACGACGACCGGGACGGCGGACGCGACGCCGGGGACCGTGCCCGGGACGGGCGCGGCGACGACGGCCGGGGCCGGGCGTCCGGCGTGTCCGAGTCCGAGGTGACGGCCGAGCTGCCCAAGCCGCCGGTGCCGTCCGACGCGGCGGACGAGACGGCGGTGCTGCCGCCTGTGACGCCGAGGAGCGCCGACGAGACGGCGGTGCTGCCGCCCGTGACGCCGGGGGCCGCCGACGAGACGGCGGTACTGCCGCCCGTGCGCGGGGACGACTCCGCCGACCGGGTCCCGCCGGGCTACTTCCGGAAGGAGGAGCCGGCCGGCGCCGACCGGTCCGGGGAACCCCAGGAGACCACGCGCGAGCTGCCCCGGATCGACCCGGACCAGGAGCCGCCCCGTCGGCGCCGTTCCGACTGGGCCGAGGAGACACCGCTGGACGACCTGCCGACCCTGGCGGACGAACTGCTCGGCCCGCGGGACGACGGCCGCGACGACGACGGAGAGGACCGCGGGGACGACCGGGGGAGGGGCCGGAAGCGGCGCTGACCGGCCTCCGCCGGCCGGCCGGCGCCCGTTGTCGGTGGCGGCCCGCACAATGGAGGGCGCGGCGCAGGGCGCGCGGCGGAGTGTGACGGAAGGACGGCGTGACCCATGACCGTGTGGGACGACCTCGTCGGGCAGGAGAAGGTGGGCGAGCAGCTCGCCGCCGCCGCCCGGGACGCCGACGCCTTCGTCACCGCCGCCGCCACCGACGGCCCCCTCCCCGAGGCGTCGAGCATGACGCACGCGTGGCTGTTCACCGGCCCGCCCGGAGCGGGGGTGACGCAGACGGCGCAGGCCTTCGCCGCCGCGTTGCAGTGCGTGAGCCCCGACCGCGCCCTCGGTGGTGTCCCCGGCTGCGGCTTCTGCGACGGATGCCACACGGCGCTCGTCGGCACCCACGCGGACGTCAGCACGGTGGCCGCCGTGGGCGCGCAGATCCTCGTGGACGACATGCGGGACACCGTCCGCAAGTCGTTCACCGCGCCGGCGAACGGCCGCTGGCAGATCATCCTCGTCCAGGACGCCGAGCGGCTGAACGAGAAGTCCGCCAACGCCGTCCTCAAGGCCGTCGAGGAGCCCGCCCCGCGGACGGTCTGGATGCTGTGCGCCCCGTCCGTCGAGGACGTCCTGCCCACGATCCGCTCCCGCTGCCGCCACCTGAACCTGCGCACGCCGTCGGTCGAGGCCGTCGCCGACATGCTCGTGCGCCGCGAGGGCGTCGAGCCCGACGTCGCCGCCGCCGCGGCCCGCGCCACCCAGGGCCACGTCGACCGGGCCCGCCGCCTGGCCACCGACCCGGCCGCCCGGGAGCGCCGGGCGGCCGTGCTGAAGCTGCCGTTGCGGGTCGACGACATCGGCAGCGCGCTCAAGGCCGCGCAGGAGCTGGTGGACGCGGCGGCGGCGGACGCCAAGGAACTCGCCGAGGAGATGGACGCCAAGGAGACCGACGAGCTGAAGGCCGCCCTGGGCGCGGCCCAGGGCGGCCGCCTGCCGCGCGGCACGGCGGGGGTGATGAAGGACCTGGAGGACAACCAGAAGCGCCGCAAAGCCCGCACCCAGCGCAACAGCCTCGACGTCGCCCTGGCCGACCTCACCACCTTCTACCGGGATGTCCTGGCCCTTCAGCTCGGCTCCCGCGTGGCGATCGCCAACGCCGACGCCATGGACGTCCTGGAGCGCCTCGCCCGCGCCGGGTCGCCGGAGGCCACCCTGCGCCGCATCGAGGCGATCACCGCCTGTGGGGAGGCGCTCGACCGCAACGTGCCACCGCTGCTCGCGGTGGAGGCCATGACGATGGCGCTCAGAGCGGGCTGACGGGGCACACCGGCGCCGGTCGACCGGGGAACTCGTTCGAGGCACGGTGAGCACGTACCGTGTCCGCGCCATGGCGGACGGTTACGCTCGCTGGATGGACACAAGGCGCACCCACCGCAAGGCCCGTACCGGAACCACGCTGCTTGCCGCCGCGCTGCTCGCCACCGCCTGTTCGGCCGGGGGCGTGTCGACGTCGGCCGGTTCGGCGGCCGCGGAGGAGGCGGCCGAAGCGACCGGGGCGGCGCGGACGACCCTGGCCGCGCTGCCCGAGTCCACGCCCTCGTCCCTGGCCCCGTACTACGGGCAGAAGCTGAGCTGGCGCGACTGCGGCGTCCCCGGTTTCCAGTGCGCCACGATGAAGGCGCCGCTCGACTACGCGAAGCCGGCCGAGGGGGACGTACGCCTCGCCGTGGCGCGCAAGAAGGCCACCGGCCCCGGCAAGCGGATCGGCTCGCTGCTGGTGAACCCGGGCGGGCCGGGCGGCTCCGCGATCGGGTACCTCCAGCAGTACGCCGGCATCGGCTACCCGGCGGAGGTCCGTGCCCGGTACGACATGGTGGCGGTCGATCCGCGGGGCGTGGCCCGCAGCGAGCCCGTGAAGTGCCTCGACGGGCGGCGGATGGACACGTACACGCAGACGGACGTCACCCCGGACGACGCGGGGGAGACCGACCGGCTGGTCGGCGCCTACAGGACGTTCGCCGAGGGCTGCGGAGCGGACGCGCCGAAGCTGCTGCGCCACGTCTCGACCGTCGAGGCGGCCCGGGACATGGACATCCTGCGGGCGGTGCTGGGCGACAAGAGGCTGACGTACGTCGGAGCCTCCTACGGCACCTTCCTGGGGGCGACGTACGCCGGACTGTTCCCGAGCCGGGTGGGGCGCCTGGTCCTGGACGGCGCGATGGACCCGTCCCTGTCCGCGCGCCGCCTGAACCGGGAGCAGACGGCGGGCTTCGAGACGGCGTTCCGGTCCTTCGCCGAGGACTGCGTCCGGCAGCCGGACTGCCCGCTCGGCGGCAAGGGCACCTCCCCCGGGCAGGTCGGCAAGAACCTGAAGACCTTCTTCGGCGACCTGGACGCCGAGCCGATCCCCACCGGCGACGCCGACGGCCGCAGGCTCACCGAGTCCCTGGCCACCACCGGTGTGATCGCGGCGATGTACGACGAGAGCGCCTGGCAACAGCTGCGCGAGTCACTGACGTCGGCGATGAAGAACCACGACGGCGCCGGCCTGCTGGCCCTGTCCGACAGCTACTACGAGCGCGAGGCGGGCGGCGGCTACAGCAACCTGATGTCCGCCAACGCGGCGGTGAACTGCCTGGACCTCCCGGCGGCCTTCTCCTCCCCGGACGAGGTGCGCGCCGCGCTGCCCGAGTTCGAGAAGGCGTCCCCGGTCTTCGGCGAGAGCCTCGCCTGGTCCTCCCTGAACTGCGCGTACTGGCCGGTGCACCCCACGGGCGAGCCGCACCGCATCGAGGCCGCCGGCGCCGCCCCGATCGTCGTGGTCGGCACCACCCGCGACCCGGCCACCCCGTACCGCTGGGCCCAGGCCCTGGCCGGCCAGCTCTCCTCCGGCCGCCTCCTCACCTACGAGGGCGACGGCCACACCGCGTACGGCCGCGGCAGCGCCTGCATCGACTCGGCGATCAACGCCTACCTCCTGCGCGGCACCCCGCCGGCGAACGGCAAGCGCTGCTCGTGACCGCCCCACCCGCCCCGGAGGCCGGGCCTCCGGGGCGGGTACGAAGCACCCCCGGAAACTGTGTAGACTTACCGTCGTTGCTGATCGCACCATGGTGCGCACGGCGCGCCGCCTTAGCTCAGATGGCCAGAGCAACGCACTCGTAATGCGTAGGTCTCGGGTTCGAATCCCGAAGGCGGCTCCATGCGAAGCCCAGCCCGGACCTTGTCCGGGCTGGGCTTTTTCGTTCAGTGGATGCGGCGACGGCGGCGACACGAACCCGGCCGGCGTCCGTGCCTCGTGCTCGGCGATCAGCCGCCTGATGCCGGAGAAGGGGTACGGCGTGGCCGGGGCGGTCGGCTCCGCCCACGCCGGAGGGACGGCCACGATCTTGGTGGTCCCTGTGGTGCATCGGCGATGCTCACTCGTGGTCCGGCCCTTGATGTTCTTCACCACCGCTTTCCCGCCCCGACCGTCGGCGACTGTTGGCGAGGTCGTTCCGCCGTAGGGCGGTGGTGGGGTGGTCTGGTCCCAGGGCGGCCTCGGTGATGGTCAGTGCTCGCTCTTCGAGCGGCAGCGCTTCACCGGGCCGGCCCAGGTCGGAGAGCGTCGCGGCGAGGTTGCCCAGCCGCACTGCGGTACTGGGGTGGCCCGGTCCCAGTGCCGTCTCGGTGATGGTCAGCGCCCGTTTCTTCAGTGGCAGTGCTTCACTGTGCCGGCCCAGGTCGGAGAGTGTCCTGGCGAGGTTGTTCAGCCGTAGGGCC
>NZ_BDJC01000123.1 GCF_002005565.1 Streptomyces sp. JHA26
GGCGGCGCCCTCGTCGGCGGAGTTGCAGCTGTGTATGGTCCCCTTCTCTTAAAGAGAAGGGAACGGCGTCACGCCGAAGTCGATGCTAAGCGACAGCAAACTGACGACGCGACGGCGGCCCTTATTGAGGCCCGTGCGAAGACCCGTCTCTGGCTCGATTACCTGGTCTCCACCGTCGCTCAGGCGGCTGCTGGAGCGCCCGTGGACCGCGACGCCTTCACAGCGAAGCTGGAAAGATTGGGCGAGGATGCCGTCAACTCTTGCTACCGTCTCGAGTTCTTCAAGGACATCGACGGGTTAACCTCCTACCACCTCTATTACAGCGTGGGGCAGTCTATGCGGGCGTCTACATTTGCTATTGAGACCGCGCTGGCCAGCAACGCATTCGCTGAAGGCCGTGTTCCAAACGAGGTGTTGGACGCGCTCATGACCGCCGAGCAAACCCGTACGTGGTTTCGGCTAGTTTCAGCGCAACTGGCCGCAATGCGCCGAGCTCAACCGCAACAGTAGTGGGCGAGGAGGGCGCCCATGGAGACGGGGAAGCAGCAGAGTGAAGCTTCCCCGTGATCTTGGACACTCGGTGCTTACGCCACGAGGGCGTGTTCTTGTTCGAGACGCTGCCGGGTCTCCAGCGGGGTGAGGTAGCCCCAGCGTGGATGGCGGCGTAGGCGCTGTCGGTTGTAGAAGGTCTCGACGAAGGCGAAGATGTCCGCGCGGGCGCTGGACCGATCGGGCCAGCGGCGGATTCCTATCTCCTTCTTCAGTAGTGCGAAGAATGACTCGGCGGCGGCGTTGTCGAAGCATGAGCCGGTGCGGCCCATGCTCTGCCGCAGTCCCAACCGGCCTAGTTCACGTCGGAGTTCGTCGGAGGTGTATTCACTGCCGCGGTCCGAGTGCGCAATACATCCGGGCTTCAGCTGCCCGCGTCCGGCGGCCATCTTCAGCGCGTCCACGACCAGGCCGGCGCGGTGGTGGTCGGCCATCGAGTAGCCAACGATCTCGCGGGTTGCGAGGTCCAGCCAGGTCGCCAGATACAACCAGCCCTCGTCGGTGGCGATGTAGGTGATGTCACCGACCAGCTTCATCCCCGGCACGGTCGCGGTGAAGTCGCGGCCGATCAGGTCCGGGGCGGGCACCACCCTTTTGGCCGGACGGGTCAGGCCCTTGCGCCTGCGCCGTGTGACACCGCTGATGCCGCGTTCACGCATGACGCGCTCGATCCGTTTGCGGTTCACCCGGTGTCCGAGCCGGCGCAGCCCGGCGTGGATGCGCGGCACCCCGTAGGTGGCTTTGGAGGCAACGTGGAGCACGGTGATCTCGTGGGCCAGGGCGTCATCGGCGGCCTTCCTCGCCGAGCGCGTCTTCTCGTCGGCCAGCCACGCGTAGAAGGAGGAGCGGGCCACCTTCAGCGGCTGGCACAACAGAGCAACGTTGTGGGTGGTCTTCTCCGCCTCGATGAACGCGTACACCTCGCTCATCGATCGCTCTCCTTCGCGAAGAAGACCGCCGCTTTTCGCAGCACCTCGATCGTCTCGGCCTGCTCACGGTTCTGCCGACGCAGTCGGCGCAGCTCTTCGCGCTCGGCCGTCGTCAGCTCTCCCGGCGCCCCTTGCCCGCGGTCGATCGTGTCCTGCTTGACCCAGTTCCGCAGTCCCTCGGCGCTGACCCCGATCTCCCGGGCCACCTCGGTGACGGTCTTCCCCGAGGAGCGAACGAGCGCGACCGCGTCCCGTTTGAACCCCTCCGTGTACCGTCTGCTGCGGTTGCTCTTGCTTCCCACCTGGCACTACTTCCTCTGGAACCTCAAGTCCCAGTCTCCAGGTGTCCACGACCAAGGGGAAGGTTCACTGTGAGGTCTCAACGCTCTTGCGAGCAATGCGGTGTCGGATGCCTCGCTGGGACAGCCATTGCCGCAGGTGGCGGTAGTCGTAGCCCTTGTCGGCGTGGAGCTTGGCGGGCTTGCGCCGACGGGGTCCTCGGCGGGACCGGATCGGGGGTATGCCCTTCACGAGCGGGATCAGGGCCTGGCTGTCGTGGACGTTGGCGCCCGAGATGCCGATGGACAGGGGCAGACCGGTCCGTTCGGTGATCAGGTGGATCTTCGAGCCGAACTTGCCCCGGTCAACAGGATTCGGCCCCGTCAGGTCCCGTTACCTTTTTCGTGGCCCCGCAACGGGGCTCCCGGCCTCCGGTCCCGGCATGACTCAGGTCCCCAGTCGGTCATGATCGAAAGGGTGCTGTCACCGGGCACGGAGGCATCGGCAGACCGCTGATCAGGGGCATGGGCGCCGAACCCGCACCGGGTGCGGCAGGCTCTTCGTAACGTGGATGCCGGCACGCTGATGCCGCAGGCAGGCCGGGACGGTGCGGAGTCGGGAGACAGGGTCGTGAACGAGGACAAGACCGTCGACGTCTATCTGGGTCTGGACGTGGGCAAGGGCGAGCATCACGCGACCGCGCTGACCCCGGCCGGGAAGAAGGCCTTCGACAAGCCGCTGCCCAACACCGAGCCGAAGCTGCGCGAGTTGTTCGCCAAGCTGCAGGCCAAACACGGCACCGTGCTGGTCGTTGTCGACCAGCCGGCCTCCGTAGGGGCCCTGCCGCTGGCGGTCGCCCGCGACATGGGCTGCCAGGTCGCCTACCTGCCGGGCTTGACGATGCGCCGGATCGCCGACCTGTATCCGGGCGAGGCCAAGACCGACGCGCGGGACGCCTACGTCATCGCTGACGCCGCCCGCACGATGCCGCACACGCTCCGCGCCGTCGACCCGACTGAGGAGACCACGGCCGAGCTGCAGATGGTCGTCGGCTTCGACGACGACCTCACTGCCGAGACCACTCGCCTCAAGAACCGCCTGCGCGGTCTGCTCACCCAGATCCACCCCTCACTTGAACATGTCCTGGGTCCACACCTGGACCATCCCGCCGTCCTCGCCCTGCTGGAGCGCTTCGGCTCACCCGCGCAGATCCGCAAGGCCGGACGTCGCCGCCTGGTCGCGCTGCTGCGGCCGAAGGCGCCGCGGACGGCCGAGCGTTTGGTGGACGACATCTTCACCGCCCTCGACGAGCAGACCGTCGTCGTTCCCGGGACCGAGGCCGCGACACTGATCGTTCCCAGCCTCGCCTCCTCGCTCTCCTCCGTTCTCGGTCAGCGCAAGGCCCTGGCCACGCGGATCGAGGAACTGCTGGAGGCTCACCCTCTTTCCCAGGTCCTGACCTCCATGCCCGGCATCGGGGTCAGGACCGCAGCCCGCATCCTCATCGACGTCGGCGACGGCACTGTGTTCCCTACCGCTGGGCACCTGGCGGCCTATGCCGGCCTTGCCCCGGTCACCCGGGCCTCGGGCTCCTCCATCCGCGGTGAGCACCCCGCCCGGCGCGGCAACAGGCAACTCAAACGCGCTCTCTACCTGGCCGCGTTCGCCTCACTCAAGCAGCCGGAGTCCCGCGCTTACTACGACAAGAAACGCAGGGAAGGAAAGCACCACGTCGCAGCTGTCATCGCGCTTGCCCGACGACGGGTCGACGTCCTGTTCGCCATGCTCCGCGACGGCACCTTCTACCAAGCCCCAGTTGTCACATCAGCTTGACGAAGACCATAGGGGCA
>NZ_BDJC01000124.1 GCF_002005565.1 Streptomyces sp. JHA26
AGCGGTCTTACTGATGAACTTTTTGGATAACTTGGCGTTCACGCCGGCCCAGTCGGCCTTGACGGCGCCCTTGTGTAAATGGTCCTCGGCGTCCTTCTTCAGCGTTTCGAGGTTCTTGACGAGGGTGGACCAGTCCTTGACGGCATCGTCGAGGAGCTTGAAGTCGGCGTCGCGGAGAGTGTCGAGTTCCATGGCTGTCGTCCTTGGCGTGAGCTGGATCGGGTGGTCGGGAACGTCCTTCAGTCGCCCTTCTTCTCGCCCGGTGCTCCGACGCGCTCGTCGAAGCCGGCGTCCGTCAGGGACTCCAACTGCTCGTCCCAGCGGTTCGACACGTGCTTGAGCCCGGCGCCGAGAGCGAAACCCTGCTTGGACAGGTCGGCGGCCGCGGAGTCACTGGTGGGTACGGCGACACGCGCCTTGTCCCACAGGTCGTTGTGGAGCTCGAACGCGGCCGTGCCGATCTTGGTGAGCCCGCCGTTCGCGACCTTGAGGTGTTCCCACTCGTTCCATGCCATCCACGGCACCCCCGTGTGCAGGGCTGCCCGCCGCCTGTGCCGGCCGGAAGGCGTCCTGCGGTGTCCGGACTCCGCCACAAGTTAGCAACCAGCGCCGCCAGGTCGACCGGATCCGTCAAAGGTGGCGTGATTGCGGAGGTGAAGTTCTCGGGAGGGTCTGCTGATCGGTGGGGAGCGGAGCAGGGGGCGGAGGTGAGCCTGCTGACGACGCTTGCACAGCTATTGCGCGCCTGCTGTGCAGGCTGCCGAATCCTCGACTCCTCCGTGCATCACCGGCATGCTGCCGAGTCTTCGACCGACCGGGCGTAGGAGGTCATCACTTTCTCCACCGCGGCCGAATCGTTCACCCCGTCCGCGTACACCTGCACGGTGACGAAAAGGCGGTGCCCGGGATGTTCGGTGCTGGAGCAAAGCACCTTCTTCGCGGCGGCCGTGCCCGTCAGCAGGTAGCTGTCGTCCTCCGTCAGCTTCGCCGACTTGAGCTGGGGGACGCCTCGAGCCACGTCGACGATGCCCGCACCGTCCTCCCACCACTCCCGGCTCGCCACGAGAGCCACCTTGCCGTCGATGTTCACCTGGCACCGGTGCCGGCTGGGTACGGGGTTCTTCTCCCGTACGGCGATCTGCTCGCCCGACGGAAGAAGTCGCGAGACGGCCTCCCTGTCCACCGGAACACCGCAGAGCTCGGCGGGAACGCCGTAGTCCCTCTCGCCGTCGGTGCCCGCGCAGCCTGCGAGGAAACCGAAGAGCACCGGCGTCACCAAGGCCCGCGTGACATGTCGGGTGTGCAAACGGATGCCCCCCTGGAACTGAGTCGCCTCGGCCCGTGGAGAGCCGACGAACGCGTGCGGTCGGCCGTGTTCAGGGCAGGGCGATGTCGCACTTCGCCTTGTCGTGCGCGTAGGCCGCGGCGTTCTTCGCCAGGTCGATCAGGCCCGTCCGGGTGTCGGCGTCACTCGCCTTTCCCGCCTTCTCGAGATGGACGACGACACTGAGGTCGTACTGGCCACCGGGAATCTTCCCGGCCGACGTGCACGGCACGAGGACGGCGGCCACGGAGGGCGAGGCAGTGCCCTTGAAGCCTGTGGTGAAGGGCGTGAGCCGGCCCTTTCCGTCCGCGTACTGCGCGACCTCGCCGTCGGCCCAGCTCTCGAACGGCTCGTCGCGCACCATCTGCGTCCGGGCACGCAGGAGCTGGTCACCGCCCCCCGAGACGAAGCAGTCCGAGCCGTAGCCGCTGTCCCGCTCGTCCACACGAAGGTTCACGTCGTCGTCGAACGCGTACGACGACTTCTCCGGAAGCACGGTCCTGAGGGCGTCGGCGGCCCGGGAACCCGGGCCCAGCGAGTCGCACACGGCGCCGGCCTCGATCTCCCCCGCGTCCTCGCCGAACGGCGGTGCCTTGAAGAGATACAAGGCACCGAGCACGACCACGATGACGACGGCGACGACAGCGAGCGCGTATCCGCTCCGTCTGGCATTCACGGTTCAGTCTTCCTTTTCCAGCTGTCGGGGCACGCCCTCGCCGTCGAGTGCGTCGTGGACGTTCTTTCCCGCGTTGTTGAAGCCCTGCTCCGCCGCCGTCGCAGCGGCCGAGACGATCGCGGGAGAGGGGTTGCCGGCATTCTCCCCGGCCTTCTTCGCCGCGCTCTCGACGAGGGTGTACGTCGAGTCCTTGGTGCCGTCCAGATCCTGCCCGTTGCGGTAGATGACCTCGCCGGAGCTGTCCTTCATCGCACCCTCGGTGATCGCGCCGATGATCTCGTCCGCGGCCGTGCCGGCCACACCACCGGCGACGACACCGCCCGGGCCCGTCAACGAGGCGGTGCCGAGCCCGACACCGATCCCGACCGCGGTTCCTCCCCAGGTTCCGACCTTCTCGATGACGGAGTTGTAGTCCGCGTCCTTCTTCCCGCCTTCGATCTCGCCCTCGTAGGCCCGGCCCGCCCCGATGGTGCCCTCCACCTCGCCGGCCACCCGGGCGACGTCCTCGATGGTCTTCTTCAGGTTCTCGTCCTGGGAGAAGTTCGGATCGTTCAGGTACGCGTCCGGGTGCTGGAAGTGGTACTGCATCAGGCTGGTCGTGTAGCTGTGCTGACCCAGGTTGACCGCCGTGTACCCCTCCGGGTTCCGGCCCACGGTGTACAGGAAGCGGGTGATGTCGGTCTCGCCGAGTTTGGCCGCCGTGCCCGCGACGGGGAAGAGCTTGTCCTCGCCCTCCGTGCCGGGGTGCAGACCGCGGTGGATGTCCGGCATGTATTCGGCGGCTATCTGCCCCATGCTGTCGGACATGTAGCTGTTCTTCGACAGGCGGCCCGGGTCGTCCGCGACGGAGGCGACCAGATCCTCCACCAGCTTCGCCTGGCCGGCGTTGTGCGCGGGAGTGTCCGCCGTGGGCATCTCGCCCGCCGGGTGGCCGGTGGTGGCGGCCTCGAGGGCCAGGGCCAGGTTGTTCTGTCCGGTGTGCAGGTCGTCCCCCTTGAGGTTCGACTCCTGCGGCCAGTCCCGCTCCTCGAAGAGGTACTGGAAGTTGGACAGCGAGACCTTGCCCTTCTTGCCGTTGTCGTCGGTGTCGCGCTCGAACGGGTTGTCCGGGTCGTCCTTCGAGATGAACTGCTGGTTGAGGAAGTCGGTCGCGGCGTCCGGGCTGTTGGACAGGCCCTTCAGGTAGCCCGTCAGGGGGTCCGAGCCGCTGTCGTCGCCGATCCGGTTCAGCACCGGGTCCATCCCCATGCGCTGCCACGCGAGGTTGGCGTGCTCCCCGTTGCCGGTCAGTTTGCGCTCGGTGGCCATGAGTTTCGTGCCGTAGTCCGTCAGGAACCGGTCGTCGTAGTCGCCGGTCCGCATGAGGTTGCTCATGACCTGGAAGCCCATCGGGCCGCCGCGGTTCTCGCCGTACAGCGGCTTGTCGCCGATGTCGATCATCGTGCGCTTCCAGTCGGCCATCGCCGCCGAGTCGCTCTGCGTGGCGTTGGCGAGCGTCATGCCCAGACTGCGCTGCAGATCGTCGAACTTGTCCAGACGCTCATGACCCAGCTCCCAGTTCCCGCGCTGTGGGTCACTCACCCCGGCCCAGAACTCC
>NZ_BDJC01000125.1 GCF_002005565.1 Streptomyces sp. JHA26
CGCGGAGCGGTTTTCAATTCGCGCAGCGAATTCGCTCGTTGCTCAGCGCGCAGCGCTGAGGGACCGCTCCGCGGGTTTTTGAAATGCGCTGCGCGCATTTCTGTAATTCACGCTGCGCGTGAATTCGAATTTCCGCTGCGCTCCAATCCGTGGGGGGCCGGTTCCGCTGCGCTGCACCGGCCCGGGGCGTCCGCTGCGCTCCCGCCCACCCGGCTCCGCCGGGGCGGCAACGAGGGGGGCGGGTGACGGTGCATCAGTTTGGCTACCAGGTAGGACCCCGAACGGACCGTCACCTCCGACCCAAGGCCGGCCACCCCGGCATGCACTACCAGGAGCAGGAGGACCGGGGGCGGGGGAACGGGCCCGGTCTCGGTCGGGAAGACTCCTGAAGGGGCCGGTCCGGAATCCTCAACCATATGGGTAAAAGTAGCATCTGTCATGCCGTCATGGGGCGAGAATCGGCCAACTGTCAGACGAGGTGATGTAGGGCCTCGCCACCTGTCACAGCCGTGGTGCATCATGTGATGCATCGGGTAGCATCCCGAACGCTTCCCACCTCACCTGGTGGTCCTGGAGGAATTCTCAGTCATGGCCGATGAAATCAAGCTCCGTCCGCATCAGGAAGAGGCTGTGGAGGCCATTGTGTCCGGCCTCGCCATCAGGCCCGGCCAGCGCATCCCAGACAATGGCCTGCGCGGTCAGGTGCACGCCGCGTGCGGCACGGGAAAGACGTTCATCGCCGCTGCCGCCGCCCACCGCATTGCGCCTCACGGCCGCGTGCTGGTGCTCGTTCCGACCCTGGCGCTGCTTTCCCAGACGGTGCAGGAATGGCGGGCGTTCGGGCACGCGGGGCCGATGGTGGCGGTGTGCTCGATCGAGGACGATCCGCGGCTGTACTCGCTGGGGGTGCCGTCCACGACCAGCGCGCCGCAGCTGGCTCTGCACTGGGGCAGGGGGCCGGTGACGGTGTTCGCCACCTACGCTTCCCTGCCGGTCCTGATCGAGGCTCATGAGGGCCTGTACGGGCTTCCGATGGACGTGTGGGACCTGGTGGCAGTCGATGAGGCGCACCGGACCAGTGGTCATCTGAGCAAGGCGTGGGCGGCTGTGCATGATCAGGAGCAGGTGCCGGCGATGCGGCGGCTGTATCTGACGGCGACTCCGCGGATCTGGATGGAGCGGCCCCCGCGCCGGCGCTGGGAGCGTGAGGTCGAGGGGGCGCCGGTGCCGCGTGATCCGCTGCCGGAGGAGATGGCCTGTTCCATGGACGATGAGGCCATCTACGGGCCGGTTCTGTGGTCGATGGCGCTGTCGGAGGCGATCTCGCGGGGGCTGCTGGCGCGGTACCAGATCGTGGTGGTGGAGCTGCGGGACCCGCAGTTGACGCTCCAGAAGCTGCACGGTGAGGAGCGGTACGAGGAGCACGTGCGCGGTGAGCGGCTGGCGGTGCTCCAGGCCGCGCTGCTGGAGACGATGAGCGAGCACCGGCTGAGCCGGTGTATCACCTTCCACCACCGCACCATCGAGGCGCGGGCCTTCGCCGAGGGCCTGGAGCGGGTGGCGCGCCGGCTGCACGCGGCCGACCCCGAGCGGCATCCTGAGCGGGTGTGGGCGGGGTGGCTGTCGGGCGAGCAGGACCAGGAGGTGCGCGGCGAGCGGCTGCGGACGTTCGGGGCGCGGGCGGGGCGTGCGGTGATGTCGAATTGCCGTGTTCTCGGTGAGGGCGTGGACGTGCCGAGCGTGGACAGTGTGGCGCTGATCGACCCGAAGGGGTCGGCGGTGGATATCGTCCAGGCCATCGGTCGTGCATTGCGTCAGAAGCCGGATCAGGGGAAATTGGCGACGCTGATCGTGCCGATTTTCCTGGGTGAGGACGAGCGTCCGGAAGACATGCCGTATTCCGCGTCGTATCAGCCCTTGGTGAAAGTGTTGTCCGGGCTGCGGGCGCACGATGAACGTGCCGTGGAAATGCTCGCTGCGCCGCAGGAAGACAGCAAGCGCGCGGAAGCGGCGTCGTCCTGGCTCGGTGAGGAACCGGAGGGTGAGGACGCGGAGGAGAACCGGCTGCTGCTGCGGTTCGGGACCCGGCGGGACCCGGCGCTCGTCGCCCAGTTCGTGAAGTACCAGCTGATCGAGCCCGAGCACGCGAACTGGAAGGCCGGGCACCGCGCGGCGGTCGCCTACCGGCAGCGCGAGGGCCACCTGGCCGTCCCCTACAACCACGTGGAGGGCGGCCCGGCCGGTGCGCCGGCCGCGTGGCAGGGCGGTGGTTTCCCCCTGGGCAGGTGGCTGTCCGACCAGCGGCGGGCGATGCGCTCCGGGCATCTGGCTTCCGAGCGGGTGGAGGACCTGGAGGAGCTGGGGATCGTGTGGGAGCCGGCCGACGAGGCGTGGGAGGAGAACCTGGGAGCCGCCCGCGCCTACTTCGACGCCTACGGCACGCTCGCGGCCCCCGTGACGGCGGCGATCCTGGACAGGCCGGTGGGGCAGTGGCTGGCCAACGCCCGTAAGAAGGGCGGGCTGGGCAAGGACCCGGTCCGGGCGCGGCGGCGGGCCGATCTGTTGGAGGCGATCGATCCGGACTGGCGGCCCCAGTGGCCGGTGGACTGGCAGCGCCACTACGCCACGCTGAAGAACCTGGTGGCTGCGGGCAGTGAGCTCGCGTCCGTGGAGCCGGGGACGGTCGTTCATGGCATGGACATCGGCCGGTGGCTGGCCACCCAGCGGCAGGACTGGCCGCAGCTGAGCGACGGGCAGCGTGAACGGCTCACGCAGCTGGGCGTGGAGCCTGCCGAGCGGCCCGTTCCGGCGCAGGCAGGAGCAGGAGACGCGGCAGCGGGTAAGCGGCCGTCTGGGAGCCGCTCAGCGGCCTTCGAGCGGGGCGTTGCGGCCCTGGCTCAGTACAAGGCCCGCACCGGATCCGTCACCGTGAGCCGGGGCCATGTGGAGCGGCTGGAAGATGGGAGCGAGGTGCGCCTCGGGGTGTTCCTCAGCAACAGCAAGAGCAGGCGCGCCAAGCTGGGCGCCGACAAGCTTGCTGCACTGGCCGCCCTCGGGCTGGAGTGGGCTGGGGCGTAGCTGCGCTAGACCGGTGCTGACCTGGTGGTTAACGGGCATCTGCGATCGCAGGTGCGATCGCACAAACCCACCCTCGTACATCCATGGGTGCGCTAGGGTGGGGTCACCGACTTAATAGACGACTAAATAGACTACTAGTTGGCGAATTAAGTCGGACGGGGCCCTCACCGCTGCAACGGCAAGAGCCCCGCGCCCGTACTCAGACGCCGTTCCCAGCTCAGCTGCGAAGAGCTGGGGGCGGCGTCAGTGGTGAGGCCAAGCCCACGTGTGGACCATTTGCCCCACCCAGTACGCGGTGGCCGCCACCGGAACCATCCAGAGTCGGA
>NZ_BDJC01000126.1 GCF_002005565.1 Streptomyces sp. JHA26
GGTGCGGCGGCGCGGCTTGGCTTCCGTGGCCTCGGCCGTGTCGACGGCGGTCTCCGCCTTGGCGGCCGCGGTCTTGCGCGTGCGGCGCGGCTTGACCTCGGCCGCCTCCGGCTCCTGCGCCGACTGGGCGGGGATCTCGGCGGTGGCCTCGGCCGGTTCGGTGGCCTTGCGGGTGCGACGGCGCGGCTTGGTCTCCGTGGCCTCGGCCGTGTCGACGGCGGTCTCCGCCTTGGCGGCCGCGGTCTTGCGCGTGCGCCGCGGCTTGGCCTCGGCTTCCACGGCCTCGGTGACCTCGACGGCCTCCGGGGCCTCGACCACCGCAGCGGTCTCCGGCGCGGCGGCCGGTGCCTCGGCCGACTTGCGGGTGCGCCGACGGCGCGGCTTCGCCGGGCCCTCGACGCTGCCGGAAGCCTCCGGAACCGTGCCCTCCGCCGTCGCCACGGCGATCTCCGGTGCCGTGGCCTCGGACGCGGCGGCCGTCACCGGCTGCTGCGCCGGCTCACCGCCGCGCGTACGGCGACGACGACGCGGGGTGCGCGGCCCCTGGGCGGCGGCCTCCGTGCCCGTGGCGCCGTCCGCGTCGCCGGTCACGGCCTCGGCGGCCGGCGCCTCCACCTGAGCCCCGCCGCGCGTACGGCGACGGCGGCGCGGCGTCGTACCGGAGGAGCGCTCGCGGCCGGCGGAGCGGGACTCGTCCCGGCCACCACGGCCACCGCGGGCGCGACCGCCCCGGCCGCCGGGCTCGCCCAGGTCCTCCAGCTCCTCCGCGTCCAGCCCGGCGCGCGTGCGCTCCGAGCGCGGCAGGACGCCCTTGGTGCCCTCGGGGATGCCGAGGTCGGTGTAGAAGTGCGGGGAGGTGGAGTACGTCTCCGGCGGGTCGTTGAAGCCCAGGTCCAGCGCCTTGTTGATCAGCTGCCAGCGCGGGATGTCGTCCCAGTCGACCAGCGTGATCGCCGTACCCTTGGCGCCCGCGCGGCCGGTGCGGCCGATGCGGTGCAGGTACGTCTTCTCCTCTTCCGGCGACTGGTAGTTGACGACGTGCGTCACGCCCTCGACGTCGATGCCGCGGGCGGCGACGTCGGTGCAGACGAGCACGTCCACCTTGCCGTTGCGGAAGGCGCGCAGGGCCTGCTCGCGGGCGCCCTGGCCGAGGTCGCCGTGGACCGCGCCGGAGGCGAAGCCGCGTTGCTTGAGCTGGTCGGCCAGGTCGGCCGCAGTGCGCTTGGTGCGGCAGAAGACCATGGCCAGTCCCCGGCCCTCGGCCTGCAGTATGCGCGCCACCATCTCGGGCTTGTCCATGTTGTGCGCGCGGTAGACGAACTGCTTGGTGTTCGCGACCGTCGCGCCCGCGTCGTCCGGCGAGGTGGCGCGGATGTGCGTGGGCTGCGACATGTAACGGCGGGCCAGTCCGATGACCGCGCCCGGCATGGTCGCCGAGAACAGCATCGTCTGACGGCGGGCCGGCAGCATGTTGATGATCTTCTCGACGTCGGGCAGGAAGCCCAGGTCGAGCATCTCGTCGGCCTCGTCGAGGACCAGGCACTTGACGTGCTTGAGGCTGAGCTTCTTCTGGCCCGCGAGGTCCAGCAGGCGGCCCGGGGTGCCGACGATCACGTCGACGCCCTTCTTCAGGGCCTCCACCTGCGGCTCGTAGGCCCGGCCGCCGTAGATCGCGAGGACGCGCACGTTGCGGACCTTGCCGGCGGTCAGCAGGTCGTTGGTGACCTGCTGGCACAGCTCGCGCGTCGGGACGACGACGAGGGCCTGCGGCGCGTCGGTCAGGGACTCGGGCGCGGCGCGGCCCGCCTCGACGTCGGCGGGGACGGTGACGCGCTCGAGGAGCGGAAGGCCGAAGCCCAGCGTCTTGCCGGTGCCGGTCTTGGCCTGGCCGATGATGTCCGTGCCCGACAGGGCCACGGGGAGCGTCAGCTCCTGGATGGGGAAGGGATTGACGATGCCGACGGCCTCGAGGGCTTCGGCGGTCTCGGGGAGGATCCCGAGGGATCGGAACGTCGTAGTCAGGGTGCTGCCTCTTCTGTGTGCGTGGTGCGAGGCGAGCGCGCGGGTCGTGCCGGACCGTGTCGGGGACGTCGGCCGCCCTTACGGGTGAGCCGTAGGACACGGGACCTCTGTCGACGCTCCAGCGCTCGTACCACTGAGGGTCCCCCTCCGGCGTCCGTACGCAGTGGGGCGTACGGCAGGAGGGCTGTCGGGTCGGAGCCGATCGGGCCACCGACCGGGCATCCTCATGCGTGCGGCCCGACGAAGACGTCACGTACCCGTACGTCACATACTCGGCAGGCGCATTACCACCATACCCCGGATTCGCGCACACGCGATGGCCGATTTGGTCACGTAGTCGTCGTCACAGTGACTGACCAGACCCCTACGGTCCACCGCGAGCGGGCTATTGTGCGCTGCATGACGAGCTCTGACAAGCCTGGCAACGCCGAAGACGCCCCCGCCGAGACCACCGGAGCGACCGGGGCCGCCGGGGCCACCGGAGTCGCCGCCCAGGACTGGGCGACGGCAGCCTCCGACCCGCAGTACCGTGCCGCGGTCGTGGACCTGCTCGGCGCGCTCGCGTACGGCGAACTGGCGGCGTTCGAGCGGCTCGCGGAGGACGCCAAGCTGGCGCCCACGCTGGCCGACAAGGCGGAGCTGGCGAAGATGGCGTCGGCGGAGTTCCACCACTTCGAGCGGCTGCGCGACCGGCTCGCCGGGATCGGCGAGGAGCCGACGGCGGCCATGGAGCCGTTCGTGGCGGCCTACGACGGCTTCCACAAGCAGACGGACCCCTCGGACTGGCTGGAGGGCCTGGTCAAGGCCTACGTCGGCGACTCCATCGCGAGCGACTTCTACCGGGAGGTCGCCGCCCGGCTCGACACCGACACCCGCGGCCTGGTGCTGGCCGTGCTGGACGACACCGGGCACGCGAGCTTCGCCGTGGAGAAGGTGCGCGCGGCGATCGACGCGGACCCGCGGGTCGGCGGGCGGCTCGCGCTGTGGGCCCGGCGGCTGATGGGCGAGGCGCTGTCGCAGTCCCAGCGCGTGGTCGCCGACCGGGACGCGCTCTCGACGATGCTCGTGGGCGGTGTCGCGGACGGCTTCGACCTCGCCGAGGTGGGGCGCATGTTCTCCCGGATCACCGAGGCGCACACCAAGCGGATGGCGGCGCTGGGCCTGGCGGCCTGAGAGCTGCCGCTCGGATCGGGCCGGCTCCGTGCGGCGGTGCGGAGCCCCCGGCGGGCGACGCCGACGCCGCAGACGCGTGCCGGACCCCGCGGCCCCGGCGCGATCCCGGCGGTGCCCCCGGGCATCACCCGGCCCGGCGGCCGGGGCGCTGTCCGCTCCGGG
>NZ_BDJC01000127.1 GCF_002005565.1 Streptomyces sp. JHA26
GTGTCGCGGTGGACTACGCCTCGCACTGCGCGCACGTGGAGGCGATCGAGGACGTTCTCCTGCGGGACCTGGCGGGTATCGCCCCGCAGGCGTCGAGTGTGCCGTTCTACTCGACGGTGACCGGTGGTGTCCTGGACACGTCGTCTCTCGATGCAGGGTATTGGTACCGCAACCTGCGCCAGACGGTCCGTTTCGCCGACACCCTGCGCGCGCTCCTCGACGACGGCTTCCGGCTGTTCGTGGAGTCCAGCGCGCATCCGGTGCTGACGATGGGCGTCGAGCAGACGGCTGAAGAGCACACCGACACGCCCGTCACGGCGGTGGGTTCGCTGCGCCGCGGCGAGGGGGGCATGGAGCGCTTCCTGACGTCCGCCGCGGAGGCGTTCGTCGGCGGCGCGACCGTCGACTGGGCCGGGGTGTTCGCGGGGACGGGCGCCCGACGCGTCGACCTGCCCACCTACGCCTTCCAGGAGCAGCACTACTGGATCGAACCGTCCCTCGCCCGCCAGGGCGACGTCACGTCGGCCGGTCTCTCGTCCGCCGATCACCCCCTGCTCGGCGCTGCCGTGACGCTGCCCGCCTCGGACGGGGTGTTGCTGACCGGTCGCTGGTCGCTGCGTACGCACCCTTGGCTTGCCGAACACCTGGTGCAGGGCACGCCGCTCCTGCCGGCGTCCGTCTTCGTCGAACTGGCGCTGCGAGCCGGGGACGCGGTGGGCTGCGACCTCGTGGAGGAGCTGACGCTCGAGGCACCGTTGGCGCTGCCGGAGCGGGGTGCCGTACAGGTTCAGGTGGTCGTCGGCGGACCGGACGGGAACGGGGCGCGTTCCGCGGAGGTGTACGCACGCTCCGAGGACTCCGCCGAGGGTCCCTGGACCCGGCATGCCTCCGCTGTTCTCCGCACCGGGGCCGAGGGGCAGGCGGCGGACGGCGAGCTGAGCGAGTGGCCGCCCGTCGACGCCCGGGCGGTCGACCTGGCCGGCTTCTACGACCGGCTGGCCGAGACCGGAGTGTCCTACGGGTCGGTGTTCCGCGGGCTCGAGGCGGCCTGGCGGCGTGGCGACGAGGTGTTCGCCGAGGTGACGCTGCCGCAGGCGGAACGAGCGGACGTGACGCGCTACGGGCTGCACCCCGTGCTGCTCGACACGGCACTGCAAGCGGGCCTGGGCTCGGCGGCCCTGAACGGTGACGCCGCCGGAGACACACGGCTGCCCTTCGTCTGGCGCGGTGTGTCACTGTCCGCGACCGGTGCCTCGATGCTGCGGGTGCGACTCGCGCCGGCCGGGCCCGACGGGTGGTCGGTGCTGGTCGCCGACGCGGCGGGGACGCCGGTCGCGACCGTGGACGCCCTGGTGACGCGGCCCGTGTCGCCGGAGCAGCTGTCGGCCGTGACCGACCTCGCCCTCCGCGGCGCGGCCGACGGGCCGGGCCGGAACCACGTGAGCCGCCGCGCGCTGGCCCGGGCGGCGGACGGGGACGAGTCGGCCCTGCGCCGAAGCCTGCTGCGCGCGGGGGAGACGGAACGGCGGCGGATCCTGCTGCGCCTGGTGCAGGACCAGGCCGCCGGCGTGCTCGGGCACGCCACCCCGGACGGGATCGAGCCCGAACTCTCTTTCAAGGAGCACGGCTTCGACTCCCTCACCGCCGTCCAGCTCCGCAACCGGCTCAACACCGCCACCGGCTGCCGGCTGCCGGCCACCCTTATCTTCGACCATCCGACGCCCGTCGCCCTGGTGGACCACTTGTACGGCGAACTCCTGGGCCGCCAGGACGCCGCCCCCACGGCCCCGGCACCCGTGGTCCGGGCCGCGTCGGACGAGGAACCCATCGCCATCGTCGCGATGAGCTGCCGCCTGCCCGGCGGCGTCCGGTCGCCCGAGGAACTGTGGGAGCTGCTGACCGAGGGCCGCGACGCCATCTCGGCGTTCCCCGAGGACCGCGGCTGGGACGTGGACGGACTGTACGACCCCGACCCCGAGGCACCCGGGAAGACGTACACGCGCCACGGGGGTTTCGTGGCCGACGCGGCCGGCTTCGACCCGGCGTTCTTCGGCATCTCGCCGCGCGAGGCCCTGGCCATGGACCCGCAGCAGCGGCTGCTCCTGGAGACCGGCTGGGAGGCGTTCGAACGCGCGGGCATCGACCCCGCGTCCCTGAAGGGCACCGAGACCGGCGTCTTCGTCGGTGCGGGCACGCACGGGTACGGGACCGGCACCCACGACTCCTCGAACGGCGTCGAGGGCTACCTGGTCACCGGGAACGCCCTCAGCGTCACCTCCGGGCGGCTCGCCTACGCCTTCGGGTTCGAGGGCCCCGCCGTGGCCGTCGACACCGCCTGCTCGTCCTCGCTGGTGGCCCTCCACATGGCCGTGCAGTCGCTGCGGCGAGGCGAATGCCCGCTGGCCCTGGCCGGCGGCGCCGCGATCATGTCCACGCCGTGGACCTTCGTCGGCTTCAGCCGCCAGCGAGGCCTGGCGGCCGACGGCCGCTGCAAGCCGTTCTCCGCCGCCGCCGACGGCTTCGGACCGGCCGAGGGTGTGGGCATGCTCCTGCTGGAGCGGCTGTCGGACGCCCGGCGCAACGGCCACCAGGTGCTGGCCGTCGTCCGCGGCACGGCCATCAACCAAGACGGCGCGAGCAACGGCCTGACGGCGCCGAACGGTCCGTCGCAGCAGCGGGTGATCCGGGCGGCGTTGGCGAATGCCCGGGTGTCGGCCACCGAGGTGGATGTGGTGGAGGCGCACGGTACGGGCACGAAGCTGGGTGACCCGATCGAGGCACAGGCGCTACTGGCGACGTACGGCCAGGACCGCCCCGAGGACCGGCCGCTGTGGCTGGGTTCCATCAAGTCGAACATCGGGCACACACAGGCCACGGCCGGTGTCGCCGGCGTGATCAAGATGGTCCTCGCCATGCAGCACGGGGTGCTGCCGCGCACCCTCCACCTGGACGAGCCCACCCCGCACGTCGACTGGTCCTCCGGAAGCGTACGGCTGCTGACCCAGGACGAGCCGTGGCCGGAGACGGGCCGTCCGCGCCGCGCCGGTGTTTCCTCCTTCGGCATGAGTGGAACGAACGCCCACACCGTGCTGGAACAGGCGCCGACGGCATCACCCGCGACGGCGGAACCAGCAGCCGACGCCGAGCCTCCCGTGGTGGTGCCGTGGGTGGTGTCCGGCCGTTCGGAGAGCGCACTGCAGTCGCAGGCGGAACGGCTGGCCGCGTACGTACGTGACCGGGAGGCCCTGTCGCCGGTGGATGTCGGGCTGTCGTTGGCGACGACGCGGTCACTGTTCGAGCACCGT
>NZ_BDJC01000128.1 GCF_002005565.1 Streptomyces sp. JHA26
CCCCTGCGCGTGCACCTGCTCCGCCGTCAGCCACACCCCCGCCTCGCCCGGCAGGGTCCGCGCGGCCTTGGTCACGTACGGGCCGCCGCCGGTGACCTTGACCTCGGCGACCATGGTGACCAGCAGGTCGCACCGGACCAGGTGGAGCGGGGCCTTGCGCGGGGTGTGGGCGTTGCGCTCCACCGTGCCGGACACGGTGAGGGCCTCGGCGCTGCTCTCCCCCTTGGTACGGGTCACGGCCACCCCCTGGCCGGTGCGCCACGCGGCACCGTTCTCCAGGCCCGACACCGCGCCCTGGTAGGTGGTGGTGCTGCCCCGCCCCTCCTGACCGCCGGCCTGGTGGCCGCCGAGCAGGAAGGTCTCCGTGCCGGGCCCCGAACCCTCGTGCACCACCCGCGGGTTGACCAGTGTCAGCCGCATGCCGACCGCCCCGTCCAGGGCGGCCAGCCGGCGCGGGTACCGCAGGTCCTTGACCACCCAGCCCGAGGACGCCGCCTGGCGCAGGGCCCCGGTGAGGGCGCCGGGGGAGAGCCGTTCCTCCAGGGCCTGCCGGGGGGCGAGCCCCTCGGTCTGCAGGGCCCGGTCCTCGCGCACCCCCTTGTCCCGGGCCGCCGCCCTGGCCAGCAGGTCGAAGGCGAGGGCGCGGATCGGTTCACCGGAGCCGACGGTCTCCACCAGCGTCCAGTTCCGCAGCACCCGGCCGCTCGCCGGACGGGGCGTCAGCCCGGCCAGGTCCCCGATGCCGGCGGCCTCCACCGCCCACTCGGGGCGGCGGGCCCGCGCGCCGCGCGCCGCCGTCGCCGCGTCGAGGTGCCGCTTCTCGTCCCCGTCCAGGGTGAACGCCGTCGGCGTGAGCAGACGTACGTCCTGCCTCTCCGTGGGCAGGTCGCCGATGTGCTGGACCTCGGGCACGTCGCGCCCGTAGGAGCCGGGCAGGACCGTGCGCCGGGCCTTGCGCTGCCGGTGCGTCATGGTCACCCGGACGTCGAGGTCCAGCGGTGCCGAGAAGACGCTCGCGTCCTCGGAGCCGTTGGTGAGGACGTCGCTGCGGGTGGTGGGCCCCGCCTGGTTGCGGCGGCTGGTGACGTGGTGGCGGTCCCGGCGGGCCGAGGCCGTCAGGACGCCGGGAACGATCCGCACCTGGCCGACCGCCGACCAGCCGACCGACCGGGAACTGCCGCGTCCGCTCTGGAGGCTGCTGGTGACGCCGGAGTGGCTGCGCACCAGCCAGTTGCCGATGTCGCCCTCGTACGCGGTCGCACCGAGCGTGCCGGTGACGCGGATCGTCACGTCGTGGGCGTGCATGCGGCTCTTGCGGCGCAGCCGCACCGGCACACCGGTGGACAGCAACTGGTCCTTGTTCGCCTTCAGGTTGGTCTCCGACAGCCGGGTGACCAGCTCCCGGTAGTTGTGCCGCTGGGCCTCGGCCTCCTCCGGGGGGACGGCGAGCTTCCTCTCCCGGTCGCCGAAGGGCGGCAGGTAGCCCTCCAGCCGGGGGTCGGTGGCGAACATCGCCTCGATGGACGCGATCACCCCGCTGGTGTCCAGCCGGTCGAGGGCGACGCTGGCACCCGTCGCGCCGAAGGGGAGGTGGCGTTCGACGTCCTGCTCCGCGCCGTCGGCTCCCGTCCGCTTCGGCCGGGTGACCAGCGGCTCCGCCGTCACCCCCGGGGGCAGCGGCAGGCCCATGTCCTGTGCCTCGTCCGCGCGCAGCGTCATCCACATCGTCATCGTGTGGTGCGCCACCCGGGAGGCCCGTCCCGTCAGCGCCTGGGCCGAACCGGACCCCGTGCCCTCCACGGTGAGGTCCACGGTGGCCAGGTAGAGCACCTTGTCCCCCCGGACCTCCGCGCCCACCCGCCGGGCCGTCGTCTGGTCGTACTGGGTGAAGCGGGCCTTGCGCGCGGCGGCGGTGGGCATGACGCCGGCCCGGGCGACGGCGGCGTTCGCCACCACGCCGGCACCGGCGGCCGGGCCCAGGCCGGCCGCGCCGGCCCGCCCCCTGCTCGTGGCGCCGGCGGCCGTGTGCTGCGCGTGGGCGTGGGTGCGCAGCTGGGTCGTGCCCGCGCCCCAGGCGGGGGTCAGGCCGGTGATCGCGGCCCGCATGCGGTACGCGCCCGCGATGTGGGGGTCCGTGTCGGTCAGGTCCTCGCTGACGACGCCGCCGGCCAGCAGCCGGGGCATGTCCTCCAGCACGGTGGTGGTGGACGTCGCCCGGTACAGCAGGGCCCGCCCGGGGGTGCCGGGCGCGGTGAGCCGGGGCGGCAGGACGGAGGCGACCGCGTCGAACAGTCCGCCGCCGCCCGCGTGCGGCCCCGCGGCCCCGTCGGTGACCGCCACCGGGGCCAGCGAGCCGGCCTGGCGCAGGCGCTTCGCCCACGCGGGGTCGTCGGTGCGCCGCGGCGGCCGGGGCCCCGAACCGCCGGACGGCACCAGGCTCTCGGTGGGCACCCGCATGGTCAGCGTGCCGGCGCCGTACACGGTCGGCGCGTCCGCCCCGTCCCGCTGCTGGATCCGGACGCCGTAGCGCACCCGTCTCGGCACCTCGACCGACCCCGAGTCGCTGCGCAGCACGCGCGGTTCGGCGACGCTCTTCTGGCCGCGCACCTCCCGGGAGGACTGCCAGGGCTGGGCCTGCGCCATGCCGACGGCGCCGAAGTAGAACCCCGGCACGACGGGCACCAGCCCGAACGCGGTCCCGCCCACTCCGTAACTCGTCGCGCTGCCGGAGCCGGAGCCCACCGTGCCGACGCTGGTGTGGTGGACGTCGACCTTGGTGGCCTCGTCCTTGGCCTGCGCGAGGGCGGGCGGCTCGATCTCCACGGGCCGTTCGTCCGGGGCGGCGGAGAGGGTGACGGTCACGTCGCACCAGCCCCCGGCCCCCTCGACGGCGAAGGCGCGGCCCTGCCCGAAGAACGTCTCGGGTCTCCCGGCCAGTTCCGTCGCGATCTCGGCGACCGTGCCGTCGTCGCGCCCGACGGCGGCGGCCACGGTGGTGCGGACGAACTCGTGCCCGGTGAGCCCGTACGTGGAGGACAGCCCCGGGGCCTGCAGGTCCAGCAGGTACGGGGGGAGGGTGAGGCCGCTCTCGGGGGCCTCCCGCACGGTGTCCAGGGCCGGCCCGCCCGGCGTGGCCCGGCCGCC
>NZ_BDJC01000129.1 GCF_002005565.1 Streptomyces sp. JHA26
GGCGCGCCCGAACGCCGTCCTTCTCACAGGCGGCCAGCAACTCGTCCAGCGCATCCGCATCCCCGGACACGACCACGACCGACGGACCATTGACCGCCGCCACCGACAACCGACCACCCCAGTCAGCGAGGCGCTTGCCCACCTCGTCGGCACTGAGGGACACGGAGACCATGCCGCCGCGTCCGGACAGCGCACGGATCGCCTTGCTCCGCAGCGCGACCACCTTCGCGGCGTCCTGCAACGACAGGGCACCGGCCACACACGCGGCGGCGATCTCACCCTGCGAGTGACCGATCACCGCAGCCGGCTCCACACCGTGGGAACGCCACACCTCGGCCAGCGAGACCATGACCGCCCACAGCACCGGCTGCACCACATCGACCTGCTCCAGCCAGGCGTCCGCGTCCGTGTCCCGCAGGATGTCGGTCAGCGACCAGTCCACGAACGGCGCGAGCGCAGCCGCACACTCGGCGATCCGCTGCGCGAACACCGGCGACGAGTCGAGGAGTTCGGCCGCCATCCCGGCCCACTGCGACCCCTGCCCCGGGAACACGAACACCGCACGGCCGTCCGCGCCGCCGGCCCGCCCGCGCACCACGCCTGATGTCTCACGGCTCTCGGCCAGCGCCCGCAGGCCGTCCGCACCGCCCAGGACCACGGCCCGGTGTTCGAACACCGACCGCGTCGTCGCCAAGGACCATCCGACATCCACCGGGGCGAGCTGGGGACGCCCTGCCAGGAACGACGCCAGTCGATCGGCCTGTGCCCGCAGCGCCGTCTCCGACTTCGCCGACACCACCCACGGCACCACCACCGGCGGCTCGACGTCCGCGGTCGGCTGCTCCTCGTCCGCCGGAGCCTGCTCCAGGATCACGTGCGCGTTCGTGCCACTGACACCGAAGGAAGAAACGCCCGCCCGGCGCGCATGCCCGGTCTCGGGCCAAGGGGTCGAGTCCGTGAGCAGTTCGACGGATCCCGCCGTCCAGTCCACGTGCGGGGACGGTTCGTCGACGTGCAGGGTCTGCGGCAGCAGCCCGTACTGCATGGCGAGGACCATCTTCATCACACCGGCGACACCGGCCGCGGCCTGTGTGTGCCCGATGTTCGACTTGATCGAGCCGAGCCACAGCGGCCGGTCCTCCGGACGGTCCTGGCCATAGGTCGCCAGCAGCGCCTGCGCCTCGATCGGGTCACCCAGCTTCGTGCCCGTACCGTGCGCCTCCACCACATCCACCTCGACCGCCGGAACTCGGGCGTTCGCCAGGGCGGCGCGGATCACCCGCTGCTGCGACGGACCGTTCGGCGCCGTCAAGCCATTGCTGGCACCGTCCTGGTTGACGGCCGAACCGCGGACGACGGCCAGCACCTGGTGCCCGTTGCGCCGGGCGTCCGACAGCCGCTCCAGCAGCAGCATGCCCACGCCCTCGCCCCAGCCCGTGCCGTCGGCGCCCGCGGCGAAGGCCTTGCACCGGCCGTCGGGAGCAAGTCCCCGCTGCCGGCTGAACTCCACGAAGAGTTCGGTGGTGGACATCACGGTGACACCGCCCGCCAGGGCCAACGTGCACTCGCCCTGGCGCAGCGACTGGGCCGCGAGGTGCAGCGCCACCAGCGACGACGAACACGCCGTGTCCACGGTGACCGCAGGGCCCTCGAGGCCGAACGTGTAGGAGATGCGGCCGGAGACGACGCTGGCGGCGCTGCCGGTCACCAGGTGACCTTCGACGTTCTCGGCGGGCGCCTCGCGCAGATTGCGGGCGTAGTCCTGTCCATTGCTGCCGATGAAGACGCCGGTGGGGCTGCCGTGCAGGAGCGTGCCGTCGATACCGGCTCGTTCGAATGCCTCCCAGGACGTCTTCAGCAGCAGGCGCTGCTGCGGGTCCATGGTCGTCGCCTCGCGAGGCGAGATTCCGAAGAACTTCGGATCGAAGGCTCCGGCGTCGTCGAGAAAAGCCCCCTTGTCGACATAGCTCTTTCCCGTCTCGTCCGGGTCGGCGTCGAAGAGGCCGTCCAGATCCCAGCCGCGTCCGTCGGGGAAATCGGTCAGTACGTCGCGTCCGTCGACCAGCAGGTTCCACAGGTCCTCGGGAGTGCGTACCCCGCCCGGGAAGCGGCAGCTCATGCCGACGATGGCGATGGGTTCGTCGTCCGTCGTCGTGGCAACGGGCGCCGGTCCGCCCTCGCTGCTCAACCCCAGCGCTTCCTCGCGCAGCACCCGCGCCAACGCCCTCACCGTGGGGTGGTCGAACAGAAGGGTGGTCGAGAGCTTCAGATCCGCAGCCGCATTGAGGCGGTTGCGCAGGGTGACGGCAGCCAGGGAGTCAAAGCCCAGCTCCTTGAAGGCCCGGTCGACGTCGACCGTGTCCGTTCGGCGGTGGCCGAGCACGGCGGCGACGTGCGAGCGCACGAACTCGAGGACCGCTCGCTCCTGTTCGGCAGCACCCAGCCCGGCGAGCCGCTGCCGCAACGTCCCGTCGCCTGGAGCGGAACGGTCGGCGGCAGTGTCGGCGGTGGTGCTCCGCGTCAGCTCCTTCAGCAGCTGTGACGTGTGCGCGGTCGCCCTGGCCTGGGCGAGGGTGTCCCAGTCGACGTCCGCGACGACCAGTGAGGCGGCCATCGGGTCGTTGACCACGGCTTCCAACTCGGCGATCGCCAACTCGGGGGCCATGGCAGGCAGGCCGTGTCGCGCCCAACGGTCCGCCACGGCATG
>NZ_BDJC01000130.1 GCF_002005565.1 Streptomyces sp. JHA26
CCGCAGGCCGTTCAACCCGTCCAGAACCACGGCCCGGTGCTCGAACACCGACCGCGTCGCCGCCAACGACCACCCGACATCCACCGACGAGACATCCGCCTGCTCGCGCACGTACGCGGCCAGCCGTTCCGCCTGCGCACGCAGCGCCGTCTCCGACTTCGCCGACACCACCCACGGCACCACCACCGGCACCACCGGCGGCTCGACGTCCGCGGTCGGCTCCTCCTCGGTGGCCGGAGCCTGCTCCAGGATCACGTGCGCGTTCGTGCCGCTGACGCCGAAGGCGGAGACGCCCGCCCGTCGAGGTTCCTCCCGTTCCGGCCACGGCATGGCGTCCGTCAGCAGCTCGACGGCGCCAGCCGACCAGTCCACCTGCGGGGAGGGTTCGTCGACGTGCAGGGTCTGCGGCAGCAGCCCATGCTGTATCGCCAGCACCATCTTCATCACACCGGCCACGCCCGCAGCCGCCTGCGTGTGCCCGAAGTTCGACTTGATCGAGCCCAACCGCAGCGGCCGGTCCTCCGGCCGGTCCTGGCCGTAGGTCGCCAGCAGCGCCTGCGCCTCGATCGGGTCACCCAGCGTCGTCCCCGTACCGTGCGCCTCGACGGCGTCGATCTCGGTGGCGGACAGCCGGGCGTTCGCCAGAGCCTGAAGGATGACACGCTGCTGGGAAATGCCGTTCGGCACGGTCAGGCCACTGCTGGTGCCGTCCTGGTTGACGGCGGAGCCGCGGATCACGGCGAGGACCGGATGGCCGTTGCGCCGGGCGTCGGACAGCCGCTCCAGCAGGAGCATGCCCACGCCCTCGCCCCAACCGGTGCCGTCCGCCCCGGCCGCGAAGGGCTTGCACCGGCCGTCGGGGGCGAGGCCGCGCTGGCGACTGAACGCCACGAACAGCCCCGGTGTCGTCATCAGGGTGGCTCCGCCGGCGAAGGCGACCGAGCACTCGCCCTGGCGCAGCGACTGCACCGCCATGTGCAGGGCCACCAGCGACGACGAGCAGGCCGTGTCCACCGTCACGGCCGGGCCCTCGAGACCGAAGGTGTAGGAGAGACGGCCGGACATCACACTGGCCGCGCTGCTGGTGGCCAGGTAGCCCTCAACGCCCTTCGGGGCCTGGCGCAGGGCCTCGACGTAGTCCTGACCGTTGGTGCCGACGAAGACCCCGGCCTTGGTGCCGCGCACCGAGGCCGGTGCGATGCCGGCCCGCTCCATGGCCTCCCAGCTGGTTTCCAGGAGGAGCCGTTGCTGCGGGTCCATGGCCAGCGCCTCGCGGGGCGATATGCCGAAGAACGCCGGGTCGAAGGCGCCCGCGTCGGTCAGGAAGGCGCCTTCCTTCACGTACGACGTGTCGGCCCGATCCGGGTCCGGGTCGTAGAGGGCCGCGAGGTCCCAGCCACGGTCGTCCGGGAACTCGGACACCGCATCGCCGCCGGCGGCGAGCAGTTCCCACAGGTCCTCCGGTGACCGCACCCCGCCCGGGAAGCGACAGCTCATCCCGACGATCGCGATGGGCTCCTGGGACTTCTCCTCGACGTCACGGAGGCGGCGTTGGGTCTGTCGCAGGTCAGCCATGACCCGCTTCAGGTACTCGACCAGCTTCTCTTCGTTCGACACTTAGTCCTGCCCCCTCGCGGACACCAAACGGTTCTTGATCATCTTCAGGCGTCCCCGAGCTCTCGGTCGATCACGTCGAAGAGTTCGTCGAGCGACGCGTCTTCGAGATCGGCGTCCGCCGCGTCGTCCGGGCCGGTGCCTTCCGTGAACGCAGCGCCGGGCTGGTCCAACTTGGCGAGCATCGCCTGGAGTCGGACGACAGCCTTGGTCCGGGCGATGTCGTCCTGCGGCAGCGCGGTGAGTACGGCCTCGAGGCGGTCGATCTCCACGGGCAACGCCTTCTCCGGTGCGTCGTGCTCCGGCACCAGTTCCCCCAAGAGGTGGTGAGCCAGTGCGGAGGGTGACGCGTAGTCGAACAGCGTGGTGGGCCGCAACTTCAGTCCGGTTGCCGCGTTCAGGCGGTTGCGGAGTTCCACCGCGGTGAGCGAGTCGAGACCCATCTCGAAGAAGCCCCGCTCGGCGTCGATCCCCGTGTGAGAGGCGTGCCCGAGCACCGTAGCCGTGTGCTTGCGGATCAGGTCGAGCAGCAACGACTCCCGCTCGGCTGCGGGAAGAGCTGCCAGATTCTCCGCGAGCGGCACCGCGTGCTCGGCCGAGCTGTCTTCGGTGAACTCGCTGACAACCTGATGCAGTTGCCGCACCTCGGCGATCTCACCGAACAGCACGCTGGTGCGGGAGCCAGTCAGTTCCTTGGCGAACCGCGACCAGTCGACATCGGTGATCACCGGGCAGGCGTCGGGTCCTGTGATGGCCTGCTCCATGGCCTTGACCGCAAGTCCGGGCTCCATGGGAGGCAGCCCGAACCGCTCCATGCGGCCACTGACCAGTGCGTTCTGCG
>NZ_BDJC01000131.1 GCF_002005565.1 Streptomyces sp. JHA26
GACCCCGCAGGCCGTCGAGCCCGCCGCGCCCGCCGACGGAGGCCGCCCCGCGCCGTGCGCGTCGTCGGGCCGTCCGCAAGGCCGCCGGTGGGTTCGCCGAGCCCGCGCGGACCGCCGGCGGGTCCGACGAGGCCGACGCCCCGAAGCGCCCGGCGCGTCCCGCCGTCGCCGTGTTCCAGGCACCCGTGTTCGCGGAGCCCAAGTTCCAGACGCCCGAGCGGGCCGCTGCGGAGGCCGCCGCCGAGGCCGCCGGAGCCGAGCCGGAGCAGGCGGCCCCGGAGACCGGGACGACCGAGGAGTTCCCGGAGGAGACCGCCGGTTCGCGTCGCCGCCGCCGGCGCCGCACCGCGGGCCCGGAGGAGACCACCGAGGACCGCGCACCCGCCCGTGCCGCCGCCGACGAGGAGCCCGAGGCCGAGGCCGACGAGGCGGGCGACGACCACGGTGACGACGCCGAGGGCTCCGAGGAGAACGGCTCGCGGCGCCGCCGTCGCCGGGGCGGCCGTCGCCGTCGCCGGGGCGACCTGGCCGAGGGCGCCGAGGAGTCCGCGGACGACGACATCGAGCACACCGCCGCCGAGCAGGCCGCCCAGGACGCCGAGGACACCGCCGAGCAGGTGGAGGAGGACGCCGAGGAGGGCGAGGAGGCCACCGGCGAGAGCGGCGGCTCCAGCAGCAGCCGTCGTCGCCGTCGTCGTCGCCGCCGCGCCGGGGACGCCTCCGGCGAGGCCGAGACGTCCGCCGACGACCCCGAGCGCACCGTCGTCAAGGTCCGCGAGCCGCGTCCGAAGGTCGAGCCGTCCGACGAGGTGCAGTCCATCAAGGGCTCCACCCGCCTGGAGGCCAAGAAGCAGCGCCGCCGCGAGGGCCGCGAGCAGGGCCGCCGGCGCGTGCCGATCATCACCGAGGCCGAGTTCCTGGCCCGCCGCGAGGCCGTCGAGCGCGTCATGGTCGTCCGCCAGCACGGCGAGCGCACCCAGATCGGCGTCCTGGAGGACGGGGTGCTCGTCGAGCACTACGTCAACAAGGAGCAGGCCACCTCGTACGTCGGCAACGTCTACCTCGGCAAGGTGCAGAACGTGCTGCCGTCGATGGAGGCCGCCTTCATCGACATCGGCAAGGGCCGCAACGCCGTCCTGTACGCCGGCGAGGTCAACTTCGAGGCGCTGGGCATGGGCCACGGCCCGCGCCGCATCGAGTCCGCCCTCAAGTCCGGGCAGTCCGTCCTCGTGCAGGTCACCAAGGACCCGATCGGCCACAAGGGCGCCCGGCTGACCAGCCAGGTCTCCCTCCCCGGCCGCTACCTGGTCTACGTGCCCGAGGGCTCGATGACCGGCATCAGCCGCAAGCTGCCCGACACCGAGCGGTCCCGCCTCAAGACCATCCTCAAGCGGATCGTCCCCGAGGACGCGGGCGTCATCGTGCGCACCGCCGCCGAGGGCGCCAGCGAGGACGAGCTGCGCCGCGACGTCGAGCGGCTCCAGGCGCAGTGGGAGGAGATCCAGAAGAAGGCCAAGAACGGCAACGCCCCGACGCTGCTGTACGGCGAGCCGGACATGACCGTCCGGGTCGTGCGGGACATCTTCAACGAGGACTTCTCCAAGGTCGTCGTCAGCGGCGACGACGCCTGGCAGACCATCCACGGCTACGTGTCCCACGTGGCGCCGGACCTCGCGGACCGGCTGTCCCGGTGGACCTCCGAGGTCGACGTCTTCGCCACCTACCGGATCGACGAGCAGCTCGCCAAGGCGCTGGACCGCAAGGTCTGGCTGCCCAGCGGCGGTTCGCTGGTGATCGACCGGACCGAGGCGATGGTCGTCGTCGACGTCAACACCGGCAAGTTCACCGGTCAGGGCGGCAACCTCGAGGAGACGGTCACCAGGAACAACCTGGAGGCGGCCGAGGAGATCGTGCGCCAGCTGAGGCTGCGCGACCTCGGCGGCATCATCGTCATCGACTTCATCGACATGGTGCTGGAGTCCAACCGGGACCTGGTGCTGCGGCGCCTGCTGGAGTGCCTGGGCCGGGACCGCACCAAGCACCAGGTCGCCGAGGTGACCTCGCTGGGCCTGGTCCAGATGACCCGCAAGCGGGTCGGCCAGGGTCTGCTGGAGTCGTTCTCGGAGACCTGCGTCCACTGCAACGGGCGCGGCGTCATCGTCCACCTCGACCAGCCGGCCGCCGCCGGTGGCGGTGGCGGCAAGCGCCGCAAGCGGGCGCGTG
Organism: Streptomyces sp. JHA26; assembly: GCF_002005565.1. Classification (GTDB taxonomy): domain Bacteria; phylum Actinomycetota; class Actinomycetes; order Streptomycetales; family Streptomycetaceae; genus Streptomyces. The sequence continues at coordinate 2,224 of NZ_BDJC01000131.1, forward strand.
CGGGTGCCGGCGAGCACGAGCACGAGGCCGTCGCCGGCGTCGAGACGGAGCCGACGGCGGAGCAGGAGGCGGACACCGAGTCCGAGACCGAGGTCGCCGCGGAGGTGGCCGAGCCGGTCGCCCTGCCGGCGCCCGAGTTCACCCCGGACGAGGAGCTGTACAGCAGCGCCGCCGAGGCCG
>NZ_BDJC01000132.1 GCF_002005565.1 Streptomyces sp. JHA26
TTAGCTCTATCTAGATCGAGCTGACAACTCCGGTGGCATTCCGCGGGTGACGCACGCCGAAGTGCGGCATCCTGAGACCCGGCGCAGACTCGTGGTTACGGCACCGAACCGGGTCGTCGACGGGAGCGGCTCATGGCCGAGTTCGCACAGCCCGCGCGCCGATGGGCGCCCATGTCGGGACGTGAGCGTCCCACACGGCCCTCGCCCGCTTACGCGCGAGGGAGTGGGGAAGCTCTTCGCCCGGGGGTACGGCGGGTCATGGAGAGTCGGCTCGGCGTCGATTTCAGCACGGTCCGTATCCACACCGACCCAAAGTCGGCGGCGATGTCCGAACGGTTGCGGGCCGCGGCCTTCACTTGGGGCTCCCACATCTCCTTTGCCGCAGACACCTACGCCCCGAACACACACCGAGGCGATGCTCTGCTGGTCCATGAGTTGGTGCACGTGGCGCAGAACCGCACAGGCCGGCCGCCGGCAGTTGCGGCCTCGGCTGGTGGCGGAGTGAGCCCTGCCGAGCATCAGGCCCACCAGGCGGCGGAGGGGTTCGTGGCAGGGGTTCCCCACCTGCTGACCGCCCCGGTCGGCTCCGACGACGTGTTAGCCCTTGCCGATGAAGACTGGTATCGCGGATATGTAGAAGGTGCCGTGTCGGCAGAGGATACAAAAGTCGTGCACGACTTGGGTGACGGCTTGTATTTCAGTGATGTGGAAGACGTAGCAAATCAGTATGGCGTTATGCGCTCGCTCGAAAAAGGCGCTTCAACGCCACATCGCACTGTCCGCATCAGGCTCGATCCGGTTAAAATGGGACGAGTTCTCGACCTTACCCGAGAGTCGGAATTTATGCTGCACTACACATACCGGCGTTCGAAAGGGGCACTGAGCGGGGAGAGCTATCGTAACTTGTTCCTTAACCATCTCCGGGTGAAGAATTACAAAATTGAAGATTTCGACATCTTCATCGGTCCGGAGGGTGTGCGCGGGGGCCGTCAGATGTGCATTCGAAACCCGACTTTGGTCAAATCCGTAGTGGCCCAGTGGCAGCATCTGCAACCGTCAGGGACGGGAGGCGGCGGAGGTTTTCGGGGTGGTGAAGCCGCACCCGCCCGCAGGGATGTGCAGACGCAGACTTCTCAAGGGGGCAAGCCTCCGGCCGGGAAGGCCGACCTCGCCGCGACGGCCAAGCCTGCGCCTGCTCCGGTGGTACCCGTGTCACGCCTGGGCCGTCATGCGATCGGATTCTTCAAGGGCGTGGTGGCACCCATGATCGCCAGCGGAATCAACTCCTATCTTCTGGCCCAGAAGGATGCTAAATATGTACCTGAGAGGATCGATCGAGCCCTCGTCGATCCGGAAGTCCAAAGCAGGATCGATGACTTCATGGACCGCAGGCGCCTCAGCATTTCTCGGGCGCAACGGAACGGAAAGACCATGTTCCTCACCGTCGACATCAAACTCGTGTTCACCAACGGAATCCAGGACGGACTGTATGTCCGGGACCCGCTTCTCACTGAGAAGGACGTCTCGAAATGGTCCCCGCCTCTCCGCATGAGCGATGAGCCCCTCGTTGGCGCGGAAACGACGGTCGGCTGGGTCACCCAGTCGCTGCGGCTGCAGACGGTGGAGATGAGCCGCTCGGAAGAGCTAGGAATTCAGATCGACGAGCTCCAGGCCAGGGCCCGCGACATGGCGGCCGACAAGAAGGGCGGCGGCTCCGGGGAGACCCGGAGGCGGGAGGCCGCGGCGGAGATCGCCCGGCTGCAACAACTTCAAAGTGCTGCGCGTGAGACGGAGGACAAGGCCCGGATGGCGGAACTGGTACATCCGACCGTCACGGCGGACGCCCGGACCAGGGCAAAGGAACAGCTGGACATCGCGGAGCTCTTGGGTCGTTTGGCCGTGGCGTCCCCGGCTGTCGCGTCGGCTCCTGGGCAGCTGGGCCTGCCTTTGTCAGGCACGGCCCCGACTGCGCCGGGTCTTCTTCCGGACGCGCCTCAAGGAGACCTTGTTGCACAGGCGGCGGCGGTTGTCCAGGCATTCCGCCGCAGGACAGATGCCCTGGAGGCGATGGCCCGCGCGTACGAAGCGAGGCTTGGTACCGACGACGCGCCGACACCCGCGGAGCGTCAGTCGTATTTCATCGCCGAGGCCCGCTGGCGCCTGTCGGTCAAGTTCGCGATGAACAAGTATGAGGACGCGAACCGTGAAGAGGCCGTCAAGGCGCTCGGTGAGCTGCTGGATCGCTGTGGCCCCGCCCTCGCCCGCACACGCGGGTACTTGGGCGGCTGACCGCAT
>NZ_BDJC01000133.1 GCF_002005565.1 Streptomyces sp. JHA26
TCACCGCCACCGAGATCGACCGGTTCGACGTGGACACCACGAGCCGCGTCCTCCAGTTCTCCTCACCGAGCTTCGACGCCTCGGTGCTGGAGGTGTGCATGAGCCTGCTGGCGGGCTCGACGCTCGTCGTGCCCACCTCCGGGGTACTGGCTGGCGAAGAACTCGGCGACCTCCTCGCGAAGGCCCGCATCAGCCACGCCCTGATCTCTCCCATGGCACTGGCCAGCGTTCCCTCCACCGACCTCCCCGACTTCCGCACGGTCATCGTCGGAGGCGAAGCCTCTGGCGCCGACCTGGTGGAGCGGTGGTCGGCGGGTCGCCGGATGGTGAACGCCTACGGGCCCACCGAGACGACGGTGTGCACGTCGGTGAGTGACCCGCTGACTGGTGGCGGTGTGGTGCCCATCGGACGTCCCGTGGTCGGAACGCGGGTGTTCGTGCTGGACGGCGGCCTGAAACCGGTGGCTCCGGGTGTGGTGGGTGAGCTGTATGCGGCCGGTGCGGGTCTGGCCCGTGGGTACTGGGGGCGTGCGGGTCTGACGGCGGAGCGTTTCGTCGCCTGTCCGTTCGGTGGTCCGGGTGAGCGTATGTACCGCACCGGGGACCTGGTGCGGTGGCTGCCGGACGGGAACCTGGTGTTCGTGGGCCGGGCCGACGACCAGGTGAAGGTGCGGGGCTTCCGCATCGAACTGGGCGAGGTCGAGTCGGTTCTGGCGGCTTGCCCCGGCGTGGAGCAGAGTGTGGTGATGGTCCGCGAGGACCGTCCCGGGGACCGGCGTCTGGTGGCCTATGTGGTGGCGCCGGGTGTCGAGGCGGGTGAGGTCCGTGCCTTCGCGGGCCGTTCGCTGCCGGGTTACATGGTGCCGGCCGCGGTCGTGGTGCTGGACTCACTGCCTTTGACACCGAACGGGAAGCTGGACCGGCGGGCTCTGCCGGTTCCGGACTTCACGGGCTCGGGTGGGGGCCGTGCGGCGCGGACTCCGCAGGAGGAGATCCTGTGCGGGCTGTTCGCCGAGGTGCTGGGCCTGGACCAGGTCGGGGTGGACGACAACTTCTTCGACTTGGGTGGGCATTCGCTGCTGGCGACGCGTCTGGTGTCCCGGGTGCGGTCGTCCTTCGGTGCGGAGGTGGCCATCCGGGCGTTGTTCGAGGCGCCGACGGTGGCGGAGCTGGCGTTGCGGGTGTCGGGTTCGCCCGGTGCGCGGCGGGCGCTGAAGGCGGTGGAGCGTCCCGAGGTGGTCCCGCTGTCGTTCGCGCAGCGCCGGCTGTGGTTCTTGAACCGGATGGAGCCGGAGTCGGCCGCCTACAACATCCCCGGCGCGCTGCGTCTGACCGGCGCGGTGGACCCGGCGGTGGCCCGGGCGGCCCTGGGTGATGTGGTGGGCCGGCACGAGAGTCTGCGGACGGTGTTCCCGGACGCGGGGGACGGCGAGCCGTGCCAGGTGGTGGTCGACGTGGACCTCGAGGTCCCCGTCGTCCAGATCGACGAGGCTGGTCTGCTGGGGGCGTTGTCGGCCGAGGCGGGCCGGGGGTTCGACCTGTCGGTGGACGCTCCGCTGCGGGTGACCCTGTTCGATCTTCCCGGTGACGAGTTCGTGCTGTTGTTCGTGCTGCACCACATCGCCGGTGACGGCTGGTCGGTGGCTCCGCTGGCCGGTGACTTCTCGACCGCTTATGCGGCGCGGGCCGAGGGCCGGGCGCCGGCGTGGGAACCGCTGCCGGTGCAGTACGCGGACTACACGTTGTGGCAGCGTGAGGTCCTCGGTTCGGAGGAGGACCCCGACAGCGCCATCGCCGCACAGCTCGCCTACTGGCGCGAGCAGCTGGCCGACGCCCCCCAGGAGCTGATGCTGCCGGTGGATCGTCCCCGTCCGGCGGTGTCGTCCTACCGTGGTGATGCCGTCACGTTCACGGTGGATGAGCACCTCTATCAGGGGTTGGTGTCTCTGGCGCGGGAGACGCAGGCGAGTGTGTTCATGGTCGTGCAGAGTGCCCTGGCGGTGCTGCTCAGCCGGCTGGGCGCGGGGGAGGACATCGTTCTCGGTACCGCGGTGGCCGGTCGTACGGACGAGGCGCTGGACCGCCTGATCGGGTTCTTCATCAACACCCTCGTCCTGCGGACCGACGTCTCCGGAGACCCGAAGGTCGCCGAGCTGATCGCCCGTGTCCGCGAAGGGG
>NZ_BDJC01000134.1 GCF_002005565.1 Streptomyces sp. JHA26
TCCCAGGCCGTTCAGCCCGTCCAGGACCACGGCACGGTGCTCGAACACCGATCGCGTCGTCGCCAAGGACCATCCGACATCCACCGGAGCAAGCTCGGGACGCTCCACGCCGAACGTCATCAGGCGCTCGGCCTGTGCCCGCAGCGCCGTCTCCGACTTCGCCGACACCACCCACGGCACCACGGCCGGCGGAGCACCCTGCGACGACTCCGCCCCCGTCTCTCCCTGGTCGGCCGGAGCCTCCTCCAGGATCACGTGCGCGTTCGTCCCGCTGACGCCGAAGGCCGACACACCCGCCCGTCGGGGTTCTTCCCCCTCCGCCCACGGGGCGGGCTCGGTCAGCAGCCTCACGGTGCCCGTGGACCAGTCCACGTGCGGGGACGGTTCGTCGACGTGGAGGGTCTGCGGCAGCAGCCCGTGCCGCATCGCCAGCACCATCTTCATGATCCCCGCGACACCCGCAGCCGCCTGGGTGTGCCCGATGTTCGACTTGATCGAGCCGAGCCACAGCGGCCGGTCCTCCGGACGGCCCTGGCCGTAGGTCGCCAGCAGCGCCTGTGCCTCGATCGGGTCACCCAGCTTCGTGCCCGTACCGTGCGCCTCCACCACGTCGACCTGCTGGGCCGTCAGCCCGGCGTTCGCCAGGGCGGCCCGGATGACGCGCTGTTGCGACGGTCCGTTCGGCGCCGTCAGACCGTTGCTCGCGCCGTCCTGGTTGACGGCCGAGCCGCGGACGACGGCCAGCACCTGGTGCCCGTTGCGCCGGGCGTCCGACAGCCGCTCCAGCAGCAGCAGACCTACGCCCTCGCCCCAGCCCGTGCCGTCCGCGCCCGCCGCGAACGCCTTGCACCGGCCGTCGGGAGCAAGCCCCCGCTGACGACTGAACTCCACGAACCCTCGGGGCGAGATCATCAGCGACACGCCGCCGACGATCGCGCGAGAGCACTCGCCCTGGCGCAGCGACTGGGCCGCGAGGTGCAGGGCCACCAGCGACGACGAGCACGCCGTGTCCACGGTGACCGCCGGGCCTTCGAGGCCGAACGTGTAGGAGATGCGTCCCGACACGACACTGGCCGCGTTGCCGGTGGCGACATAGCCCTCGGTCACGTCCGGGCCCCGGTCCACGAGGGAGACGTATTCCTGGCCGTTCGTGCCGATGAACACGCCCGTCCGGCTGCCACGCACCGTCTCCGGGTCGACCCCTGCCCGCTCCCAGAGCTCCCAGGCCGTCTCCAGCAGCAGCCGCTGCTGCGGGTCCATCGCCAGGGCCTCACGCGGCGAGATACCGAAGAAGTCCGCGTCGAACCCGCTGACGTCGGTGAGGAACGCGCCCTCGCGCACATAGCTCTTGCCCAGGGCTTCCGGGTCCGCGTCGTACAGCCCGTCGAGGTCCCACCCGCGGTCCGTCGGGAAGGCGGTGAGGGCGTCCTCGCCCGAGGCGAGCAGACTCCACAGTTCTTCCGCGCTCGCCACGCCGCCGGGGAACCGGCAGCTCATCGCCACGATCGCCATGGGCTCGTCGGCGGCGGCCGGGGCCGGCAGCGACGGGACGGCAGCGTCGTCGTGGGCGTCGACGTCGACCAGTTCGGTGAGGAGGTGGGCGGCGAGTGCGGACGGGGTGGGGTAGTCGAAGACCAGCGTGGCCGACAGTTGCATGCCCGTGGCTTCGGTGAGCCGGTTGCGCAGGTTCACCGCGGTCAGGGAGTCGAACCCGATCTCGGTGAAGGCGCGGCCGGGCGCGATCGCGTCGGCCCCGGCGTATCCGAGGACGGCGGCGACGTGCGCACGCACGAGTTCCAGCACGACCCGGTGCTGTTCGCCTTCGGACAGACCTGCCAGCTTGCGGCCGAGAGCAGAGGCCCCCTCGACGTGTTCCGGGTCCGCCGCCCGGGTACCGGCCGCTTCTGCCAGTTGGGCGATCTCCGGAATACCGCTGAGCATGCGTGCCAGCTGCCGTGCCTCGAAGGTGTCCGCGAAACGCTGCCAGTCCGCGTCGACCAGTGCGATCACGGTGTCGTCGAGGACCAGGGCCCGTTCCATGGCCTTCAGGGCCTGGCTCGGGTCCATCGGGAGCATGCCGGTGCGTCGCAAGGTACGGCTGACCTCTGCACTGCTGACCGCCATGCCGTCGTCGGCCCAGGGACCCCACGCGATCGACGTCGCCGGCAGA
>NZ_BDJC01000135.1 GCF_002005565.1 Streptomyces sp. JHA26
ATGACCAGCGGACAGGCTGCGGGGTTCGGCGTCCGCGGTGACAGTCGGCTCCTGCAGATGGCCTCGCCGAGCTTCGACGCCGCGGTCGCGGAGATCGGTATCGCGCTCACCACCGGTGCGGCCATCGTTCTGGCGTCGGCCGAGGAACTCATGCCCGGCCCCAGCCTCGTCCGAGTGATCGCGGATCAGGGCGTCACCCACGCGATTCTCACCCCGGCAGCCCTGGCCGTGCTCTCCCCCGAGACGATATCGACCTCCACCACTCTCATCGTCGCAGGTGAGGCCACGGGTACCGATCTGGTGGAGCGGTGGTCGGCGGGTCGCCGGATGGTGAACGCCTACGGGCCCACCGAGGCGACGGTGTGTGTGTCGGTGAGTGCTCCGCTGACTGGTGGCGGTGTGGTGCCCATCGGACGTCCTTTGGTCGGAACGCGGGTGTTCGTGCTGGACGGTGGTCTGGAGCCGGTGGCTCCGGGTGTGGTGGGTGAGCTGTATGTGGCCGGTGCGGGTCTGGCTCGTGGGTACTGGGGGCGTTCGGGTCTGACGGCGGAGCGTTTCGTCGCCTGTCCGTTCGGTGGTCCGGGTGAGCGTATGTACCGCACCGGGGACCTGGTGCGGTGGCTGCCGGACGGGAACCTGGTGTTCGTGGGCCGGGTCGACGACCAGGTGAAGGTGCGTGGTTTCCGCATCGAACTGGGTGAGGTGGAATCCGCGTTGGCTGCCTTCCCGGGAGTCGACCAGGCGGTGGCCATGGTCCGTGAGGACCGTCCCGGGGACCGGCGTCTGGTGGCCTATGTGGTGGCGCCGGGTGTCGAGGCGGGTGAGGTCCGTGCCTTCGCGGGTCGTTCGCTGCCGGGTTACATGGTGCCGGCGGCGGTCGTGGTGCTGGATTCGCTGCCGCGGACACCGAACGGGAAGCTGGACCGGCGTGCTCTGCCCGCGCCGGAGTTCACCGGTTCCGGAACCGGTCGTGCGGCGCGGACTCCGCAGGAGGAGATCCTGTGCGGGCTGTTCGCCGAGGTGCTGGGCCTGGACCAGGTCGGGGTGGACGACAACTTCTTCGACTTGGGTGGGCATTCGCTGCTGGCGACGCGTCTGGTGTCCCGGGTGCGGTCGTCCTTCGGTGCGGAGGTGGCCATCCGGGCGTTGTTCGAGGCGCCGACGGTGGCGGAGCTGGCGTTGCGGGTGTCGGGTTCGCCCGGTGCGCGGCGGGCGCTGAAGGCGGTGGAGCGTCCCGAGGTGGTTCCGCTGTCGTTCGCGCAGCGCCGGCTGTGGTTCTTGAACCGGATGGAGCCGGAGTCGGCCGCCTACAACATCCCCGGCGCGCTGCGTCTGACCGGCGCGGTGGACCCGGCGGTGGTCCGGGCGGCCCTGGGTGATGTGGTGGGCCGGCACGAGAGCCTGCGGACGGTGTTCCCGGACGCGGGGGACGGCGAGCCGTGCCAGGTGGTGGTCGACGTGGACCTCGAGGTCCCCGTCGTCCAGGTCGACGAGGCCGGTCTGCTGGGGGCGTTGTCGGCCGAGGCGGGCCGGGGGTTCGACCTGTCGGTGGACGCTCCGCTGCGGGTGACCCTGTTCGACCTTCCCGGTGACGAGTTCGTGCTGTTGTTCGTGCTGCACCACATCGCCGGTGACGGCTGGTCGGTGGCCCCGCTGGCCGGTGACTTCTCGACCGCTTATGCGGCGCGGGCCGAGGGCCGGGCGCCGGCGTGGGAACCGCTGCCGGTGCAGTACGCGGACTACACGCTGTGGCAGCGTGAGGTTTTCGGTTCGGAGGAGGACCCCGACAGCGCCATCGCCGCACAGCTCGCCTACTGGCGCGAGCAGCTGGCCGACGCCCCGCAGGAGCTGATGCTGCCGGTGGACCGCCCCCGCCCGGCGGTCTCCACCTACCGCGGCGACGCCGTCACCTTCAGCATCGACGCGGAGCTCTACCAGGGGCTTGCGGCCCTGGCGCGGGAGACGCAGGCGAGTGTGTTCATGGTCGTGCAGAGTGCCCTGACGGTGCTGCTCAGCCGGCTGGGCGCGGGGGAGGACATCGTCCTCGGAACGTCCGTCGCGGGCCGCACGGACGAGGCGCTGGACCGCCTGATCGGGTTCTTCATCAACACCCTCGTCCTGCGGACCGACGTCTCCGGAGACCCGAAGGTCGCCGAGCTGA
>NZ_BDJC01000136.1 GCF_002005565.1 Streptomyces sp. JHA26
CCCGGCGGGGCGGCCCGGCGGGCGGCGCGGGCAAGCGGGAGGAGGCCGGGGAGCGGCTGCGCGGGGCACTGCGCTCCGTGCGGAAGGCCGCCGCGGGTGCGACGGGCGCCGCGGCCGCGTCCCGCACCGAGCCGGACGGCGGCCGGACCCGGTCGGGCGCCGCCGGCACCGCCGGGGTCACCGCCGCGTCCGGTTCCGTCGGGGCGGCACCCGCACCGGCCCGGGCGACGACCCCCGCCGCCGGTACCGGCAGGACCGCAGGGGCGCCGAACGCCGGTGCGGGAGCCCGGAGTTCGGGCTGGCCCGTCGTGCCGTCGCCGGACCTGCCGCCCCGGCCCGTGCCCCGCGCCCCGCTCACCGACGTGGTGCCGAAGCGGACGCTCGTGATCATCGCGGTGATCGTCGTCCTCGCCGTCCTCGGCACCGTGCTCGCCCTCACCCTCGGCGGTGACGACGACGCGGGCAAGGGCACGGCCGGCGGTGCCGCGACCGCCGCCACCGCCTCCGCGAGCGGTGACACCAAGCAGGACGGGACCGAAGGGCCCGGTACCGACGGCTCCGCCTCCGGCGAAGGGCCCGGTACCGACGGCTCCGCCTCCGGGCCGGCGACGGGCACCTCCCCGGACTCCGCGAGCAGCCCCGGCGCGGGCGCCTCCGGCGACGCCGGGACCGGCGCGGGCGAGGACGAGGGCGCGGCCGTCACCCACCGGGGCGGCCAGGGGTACTCCATCGGGCTCCCCGAGGGATGGAAGTTCCAGTCCTCGGGCGCCGCCGGCGACCGGTTCACCGGGCCCGGCGGACAGAAGCTGCTGGTCGCCTGGACGTCCACGCCCAAGGACGACCCGGTCGCGGACTGGAGGAACCAGGAGCGGTACATGGTCCGCCCGCAGTACAAGAAGATCCGCATCGAGAAGGTGGACTACCGCGGCTGGAACGCGGCCGACTGGGAGTTCACCTACAAGGACGGTGGCACCGCGTACCGGACCGTCGACCGGGGGTTCGTCGTCGACGACCACCAGGGCTACGCGCTCATGTACACGGCGAAGGCCGCCGACTGGGGCAGTGACCAGCGCCGGGACAGCTGGCGGACGCTGACGAAGACCTTCACGCCCAAGTCCTGATCCGGGCGGGCCCGGGTCCGAGCCGTCCGGGATCCGGCATCCTCTCTTTGCGGGTTGCCTCCGGCACGTATCGTGAATGCCTGCGGACCGTACGCGGCGGGAACGTGCCGTCAGACGGACGGAATCGACCGACCGGTACCGACCGGCCGGGCTGCCGGGGGAGGCAACGTGGACGACTACGCGGGACGGATACTCGCCGACCGCTACCGCCTGCCGCTGCCCCCGTCCGACGAGTACGAACTGACCGAGAGCCGGGCCTTCGACACCTACAGCGGCCAGGAAGTCATGGTCCGGCAGGTGCCGTTGCCGGAGGTCGTCGAGGCGGAGGTGCTCGACGCGGACGGCCTGCCCGACGGTTTCACGGCCCGGAACGGCGGCGCCCGGCACCCCGGCCCGCGGCCCAGGTCGCCCCGGGGCGGTCCGGGTCGCCCGGCCGACCCGGTGGTACGGCGTGCCGTCGAGGCCGCGCAGGCCGCGGCCGCCGTTCCCGACCACCCCCGCCTGGACCAGGTCTTCGACGTCTTCGCCGAGGGCGGCTCGCTGTGGATCGTGAGCGAGCTGGTGGCCGCGAGGCCCCTGGCCGCCCTGCTCGCCGAGCAGCCGCTGACCCCGTACCGGGCGGCCGAGGTCGCCTCCGACGTCCTCATGGCGCTGCGGGTGCTGCACGGCCACGGCTGGGTGCACCGGAACATCACCGCCCGCACGGTGCTGGTCTGCGACGACGGCCGCGTGATGCTGACCGGCCTGGCGGTCGGGGCGGCGGAGGAAGCGCTGTGCGGCTACGACCCGGTCCCCGCCCCGGAGGACGACGGCGACGACCCGGGGGCCGGTGCCGGCGCGTCCGGCCCCGCCGGGGCGCGGGGCGGCACCGGAGCGCCGGGCCCCGGCCTTCCCGGCCCTACGACCGGGACGTTCGGCCCCGGCGGTGCCGATCCCGAGGCCGCCCGGCGGGCCGCCATCGAGGCGCGCAACGAGCGCGGACTGCCGGCGACCGGCCCGGAGGGCCCCCGCGG
>NZ_BDJC01000137.1 GCF_002005565.1 Streptomyces sp. JHA26
GATCAGACGGTCCAGCGCCTCGTCCGTACGACCGGCCACCGCGGTACCGAGGACGATGTCCTCCCCCGCGCCCAGCCGGCTGAGCAGCACCGCCAGGGCACTCTGCACGACCATGAACACACTCGCCTGCGTCTCCCGCGCCAGGGCCGCAAGCCCCTGGTAGAGCTCCGCGTCGATGCTGAAGGTGACGGCGTCGCCGCGGTAGGACGACACCGCCGGACGGGGACGATCCACCGGCAGCATCAGCTCCTGCGGGGCGTCGGCCAGCTGCTCGCGCCAGTAGGCGAGCTGTGCGGCGATGGCGCTGTCGGGGTCCTCCTCCGAACCGAGGACCTCACGCTGCCACAGCGTGTAGTCCGCGTACTGCACCGGCAGCGGTTCCCACGCCGGCGCCCGGCCCTCGGCCCGCGCCGCATAGGCGGTCGAGAAGTCACCGGCCAGCGGGGCCACCGACCAGCCGTCACCGGCGATGTGGTGCAGCACGAACAACAGCACGAACTCGTCACCGGGAAGGTCGAACAGGGTCACCCGCAGCGGAGCGTCCACCGACAGGTCGAACCCCCGGCCCGCCTCGGCCGACAACGCCCCCAGCAGACCGGCCTCGTCGACCTGGACGACGGGCACGTCCATCCGGACGTCGGCCAGGACTTGGTACGGCTCGCCGTCAGCGGATTCCGCGAACACCGTCCGCAGGCTCTCGTGGCGCGCCACCACGTCGTCCAGTGCGGTACGCACTACCTCACGATCCACCGCGCCGGTCAGCCGCAGCGCGCCGGGGATGTTGTAGGCGGCCGACTCCGGCTCCATCCGGTTCAAGAACCACAGCCGGCGCTGCGCGAACGACAGCGGAACCACCTCGGGACGCTCCACCGCCTTCAGCGCCCGCCGCGCACCGGGCGAACCCGACACCCGCAACGCCAGCTCCGCCACCGTCGGCGCCTCGAACAACGCCCGGATGGCCACCTCCGCACCGAAGGACGACCGCACCCGGGACACCAGACGCGTCGCCAGCAGCGAATGCCCACCCAAGTCGAAGAAGTTGTCGTCCACCCCGACCTGGTCCAGGCCCAGCACCTCGGCGAACAGCCCGCACAGGATCTCCTCCTGCGGAGTCCGCGCCGCACGGCCCCCACCCGAGCCCGTGAAGTCCGGAACCGGCAGAGCCCGCCGGTCCAGCTTCCCGTTCGGTGTCCGCGGCAGTGAGTCCAGCACCACGACCGCCGCCGGCACCATGTAACCCGGCAGCGAACGACCCGCGAAGGCACGGACCTCCCCCGCCTCGACACCCGGCGCCACCACATAGGCCACCAGACGCCGGTCCCCGGGACGGTCCTCACGGACCATGGCCACCGCCTGGTCGACTCCCGGGAAGGCAGCCAACGCGGATTCCACCTCACCCAGTTCGATGCGGAAGCCCCGCACCTTCACCTGGTCGTCGACCCGGCCCACGAACACCAGGTTCCCGTCCGGCAGCCACCGCACCAGGTCCCCGGTGCGGTACATACGCTCACCCGGACCACCGAACGGACAGGCGACGAAACGCTCCGCCGTCAGACCCGCACGACCCCAATACCCACGAGCCAGACCCGCACCGGCCACATACAGCTCACCCACCACACCCGGAGCCACCGGCTCCAGACCACCGTCCAGCACGAACACCCGTGCGTTGGACTGCGGGCGGCCGATCGGCACCACCCCATCGGGAAGTGTCTGACCGGGTTCGATCCGGAACTCGGTGCAGTTGACCGTGGATTCCGTCGGGCCGTAGACGTTGCTGACCACCGCGTCGGGATGCTGTTCACGCCACTTGCGCAGCGTCTCGCTGTGCAGGGCTTCGCCGCCGAGCAGCAGGTGTCCGGTCGGCGAGTAGCCCGCGGGCTGGTTCTCGAGCAGCGGCAGGTGGCTGGGCGTCGCCTTGAGGAAGGTGGTGGGCGTCTCGCCGAGGAGGGCCGCCGTCTGCTCGTCCTCGTCCTCGATGCTGGCCAGGATGATCCGGCCTCCGGTCACCAGAGGGGTGTAGAGAGCGGTCACTGTCAGGTCGAACGCGACCGGGGAGTGGACCAGTGCGACGCCTTCGGCAGCGGAGTACGTCCGCCGGGTGTAGGAGAGGTAGTCCACCACGCTTCGGTTCTC
>NZ_BDJC01000139.1 GCF_002005565.1 Streptomyces sp. JHA26
GGGCCGCAGCCGCAGCGTCGAGCTGGGCGGCGAGTCGACGTCCCCGCGCCCGGCACCGCCCCGGGGCCGGACGCGGCCGTGCGCTGGCTGACCATCCGCCCCGACACCTCCCGCCCGGCGTGCCACTCGGCGAAGTCGGAGCGTCCGAGCAGCTCGGCCCGCCGCTTGAGCTCGGCGCTCAGCGACTGGGCGAACTCCCGCATCCGGACCGGGTCGTCGGCGGTGAGGTGCGTGGTGACGTGCGGCACGTCCGTGCAGACGCGCAGGCCCTCGCCGTGGGCCTTGCCCGCGCCCACGGTGTCCCGGCCGTCCATCAGGACGATGCCGAGCCGGTCGGGGCGTTCGGCGGAGGCGAGCGAGGCGACGAGCGCCCGCAGCAGCTCCGTACGGCCGCTGCCGGGCGGGCCCTCGACCAGCAGGTGCGGTCCCTCGGCGGCGAGGTCCACCGCGACCGGGCCGCGCGGTCCGGCGCCCAGCACGGCGTGCGCGCGGCCCCCGAGGGCCTCCGCGTCGTCGGCCGCGTCCGCCCAGCGGGCCATCAGGGACGCCGGGGTGGCCCGGGCGAGGCCCAGCTCGTCGAGGAGCCGGGCCGCCTGGGGCAGCGGCGCGGACACGCGCGCGTGGCGCTCGCCCGCCCCGCCGTCGGTGCGCAGCGGCGCCAGGGCGCGCGCGAACCGCTCCGACCAGGCGAGGGAGACGGCGTCCACCGTGCCGACGGTGCCGTGGCCGACCGGCCCGCCGGGGGACGACCCGCCGTGCGCGACGCGCAGCAGCCGCAGCGTCGTCGCCACGTCACCGCTGAGCAGCGCCACGGCACCGCAGTCGCGGAAGACCGGCGACGCCGCGCAGGCCGCCTCGTACGTCCGCGTCACCGGAGAGGTCGGGGAGGCGGCGGCCGTCTCGGCGAGGCACACGACGTGGATGCCGGCCCGGGGTCCCTCCAGGGCCAGCCGCGTCATCACCTCGCGCACGTCGGTGCCGCCGGGGTCGCCGTCCACGACGACCACGGTGTACGGCCCCGCGAAGCCGCCGGCCGGGTCGCTCCCGTCGTCCGCCCGGGCCCAGGAGGGCCGCCGGGAGGTCCCCGCGTCCGCCCCGGGTCCGTCCGGCGCGTCCGGTCCGCCGTGTCCGCCGTGTCCGTCCGGTTCGCCGTGCCCGTCCGGCCCGCCGTGCCGCAGGTCCCGGGCCGGGGCCGTCGGCTGGGCCGGGATCGCGCCGACGGGGGCCGCCGGCGGCCGGGTGCCGTTGCGGGCGTCCGTCAGGTGGTCCTCCAGGCGGCGGAGGAGTTCCCGGGCGCGGGCCATGGCCTGGTCGTGGTCGTAGGCGAGCAGCAGGCGGCAGTCCTGGCCGTGCCCCGGGCGCACCTGCGGCAGCCAGCCCAGCCACGACCACTCGGCGGTCCGCTCCGCGAGCGGGCGGGAGCGGTCCGCGCTGATCAGGACGATCTCCAGCAGGTCGGGGGAGTGCAGCGCGGCCAGCTGGGCCAGCACCGCGCGGGCCAGCCCGGCGAGCCGCGCGCGCGGGCCCGCCAGACCGAGCGCCCCGGCCTCGCGCAGTCCGACGGTCACCGGGACCGCGGGCAGCGGCGCGTCGGCGCCGGGCGCCATCCGGTCGGCCGTCCCGAGCCGCACGGCGAGCGCCTCGGGGTGCCCCGGCCCGCGCTCCCACAGCCGCGGCCCGGTCCAGCGCCGTCAGCAGCAGCGAGGCGAGTCCGGCCAGGTCTCC
>NZ_BDJC01000140.1 GCF_002005565.1 Streptomyces sp. JHA26
CCTAAGTGAGCGTTTGATTCTCGGTTGTCTGTTTTATTTGGCTTAGCTCTCGCGCCAGTTGTGGGTGGCTTCGTGGGTGAGGCGGCGGGTCATGAGGTTGATGGCGGCGAGTTGGATCATGGCTGCCGATCGGTGGGGGTGGGTTTCGTAGTCGCGGGCCAGACGGCGGTGGTGCATGAGCCAGCCGAGGGTGCGTTCGATGACCCAGCGGCGGGGTTGGACGTGGAAGCCGCGGGTGGTGGGGGCGCGTTGGACGATCTCGAGGTCGATGCCGAGGTGGGCGGCGTGTTCGACGGCTTTGGTCTTGTAGCCGTTGTCGGCCCAGGCTTTGGTGATGGTGGGGTGGCGTGCGGCGATGTCGGCGAGGAGGTGGGTGCCGGCGGCGGAGTCGTGGACGCTGGCGGCGGTGACGGTGACGGCCAGGAGGAGGCCGAGGGTGTCGGTGACGAGGTGCCGCTTGCGTCCGATGATCTTCTTGGCGGGGTCGATGCCTTGGCTGGTCAGGTGGACGGTGGCGGAGGTTTTGATGCTCTGGCTGTCGATCAGGCAGGCGCTGGGCTCGCTGGTGCGGCCTTCGGCTTGGCGGACTTTGCCGCGTAACAGGCCGGTGAGCTGGTCGAAGATGCCGTCGGCTTCCCAGCGGGCGAAGTAGCCGTAGACGGTCTGGTGGGGTGGGAAGTCGTGGGGTAGGTAGCGCCAGGGGATGCCGGTGCGGTCGACGTAGAGGATGGCGTTCATCAGGGCGCGCAGGTCGTGGGTGGGTTTGCGGATGCCGTTGCGGGCCTGGCGCCAGGCTTCGAGGGTGGGGCGGATGAGTTCCCAGCGGGCGTCGGACAGGTCGCTGGGGTAGGGCCGTGAGGGCTGCATGATGTCTGCGTACGCGGCGGCAGCCGGCCTGAGCAGGGCGTGTGCGGGGGTGCCGGGTGCACTGGGGCGTGCGTCTGCAACTCGGTGTGAACCGGTAGGTTTCTAAATGAGACAGGAGCTCTTGTAAGGAAACTGGCGCATTGCTGCTCTGCTGATTGCCGCAGAAGTCGTGTTTCCGGCAAATCGCTTCGTTGAGCGCTCGATCTGGCTCCTGAAATTCATGACGAACCATCCAATACCAGAATCAAACGCTCACTAAGAAGTCGTCTCATTTGGGCTCGTAATCTTGAGGCATGACGATCGTGGAGCGGCTGGTCCCGGACGGGTTGTGGGAGTTGTTCCAGCGGGTGGTACCGCCCGCACCGACGCGCCCGCAGGGCGGTGGGCGGCGCCGGTACGGCGACCGTGAGGTGCTGGCGGCGATCATCTTCGTGGCCACCTCCGGCTGTACCTGGCGACAGTTGCCGCCGGTCTTCGGTCCGTCGGGGCCGACCGCGCACCGGCGCTTCACCGAGTGGAGCGCCGCCCGGGTCTGGGCGAAGCTGCACCGTCTGGTCCTGGACGAGCTGGGCTCGCGCGGTGAGCTGGACTGGTCGCGGTGCGCAATCGACTCGGTGAACATGCGGGCCCTGAAAGGGG
>NZ_BDJC01000141.1 GCF_002005565.1 Streptomyces sp. JHA26
GCCCCCGTTATGTTTTTTGCGGTCCTGCAAGAGGGCCGCTGGCCTCCGGGCCCGGCATGGCTGTTGCCCCCTGTCGATGGGATGACCTGGGGGGTGGTGTCACCGGGTCCGAGGGGTGCCGTCGGAGACGCTGATCAGAGGTCCGACCACCGTCCGGTCGGGCGCAATGCCCGGCCGCTTTCGGGCGGCAGGTCTGCATAACGTGGCTGCGCGAGAACGGCTCCCGACCCTGGGGCCGGCACGCTGCGAGACCTGTGGGGGCACGGTGATCAGTATCGACGGGGTGGGCGTCTTCCTGGGCCTGGACGTCGGCAAACAGACGCATCACGGCCACGGTCTGACTCCGGCCGGGAAAACGGTGTTCGACAAGCCGCTGCCGAACAGCGAACCGAAGCTGCGGGCCGTCTTCGACAAGCTCACGGCCAAGTTCGGCACCGTCCTGGTGGTCGTGGACCAGCCGGCCTCCATCGGCGCCCTCCCACTGACCGTCGCCCGGGACGCCGGCTGCCAGGTCGCCTACCTGCCCGGACTCGCCATGCGCCGGATCGCCGACCTCTACCCCGGCGAGGCCAAGACCGACGCGAAGGACGCCGTGGTCATCGCGGACGCCGCCCGCACCATGCCCCACACCCTGCGCACCCTCGACCTTGCCGATGAGATCACCGCGGAACTGACCATGCTGGTCGGCTTCGACCAGGACCTCGCCGGCGAGGCCAACCGCACCAGCAACCGCATCCGCGGCCTGCTCACCCAGTTCCACCCCAGCCTCGAACGGGTCCTCGGGCCGCGTCTGGACCACCAGGCGGTGACCTGGCTCCTCGAGCGCTACGGATCCCCTCAAGCACTCCGCAAGGCGGGCCGCCGAAGGCTGGTCGAAGTCGTCCGCCCCAGGGCCCCGCGCATGGCCGAACGGCTGGTCGACGACATCTTCACCGCGCTCGACGAGCAGACCGTCACCGTCCCGGGCACCGGCACCCTCGACGTCATCGTCCCCTCACTGGCAAAGTCGCTGGCCGCCGTTCACGAGCAACGCCGGGCCCTGGAGGCCCGGATCGAGGCACTGCTGGAGGCCCACCCTCTTTCCCCGGTCCTGACCTCGATGCCCGGCATCGGCGTCAGGACCGCCGCAGTCCTCCTGACCACCGTCGGCGACGGCAGCTCGTTCCCGAGCGCCGGCCACCTGGCCTCCTACGCCGGTCTCGCCCCGGCCACGAAGCAGTCCGGCACCTCGATCCACGGCGAACACGCCCCCAGAGGCGGAAACCGGCAGCTGAAACGCGCGATGTTCCTCTCCGCGTTCGCAGCCCTCCACGATCCCGCCTCCCGGACCTACTACGACCGCTGCCGAGCCCGCGGCAAAACCCACACCCAGGCCCTCCTCCGCCTCGCCCGCCACCGCATCAGCGTCCTGTTCGCCATGCTCCGCGACGGAACCTTCTACGAGCCGAGGACCCCTCGACTCGCTTGACGAAGGACATAGAGGCACCCCC
>NZ_BDJC01000142.1 GCF_002005565.1 Streptomyces sp. JHA26
TACGTCGTGCGCGTCGGTGACCTGCGCATCGACTACTCCAAGCACCTGGTCACCGACGAGACGCTGGGCCTGTTGCGGGAACTGGCCGCCGCGACCGACGTGTTCGGGCTGCGTGACGCCATGTTCCGCGGCGAGAAGATCAACATCACCGAGGACCGGGCCGTGCTGCACACCGCGCTGCGCGCCCCGCGGGACGCGGTGATCGAGGTCGACGGCGAGAACGTCGTGCCCAGGGTCCACGCGGTGCTGGACAAGATGGCCGGCTTCGCGGACCGGGTCCGCTCCGGCAGTGGACCGGTCACACCGGCAAGCGCATCCGCAACGTCGTCAACATCGGCATCGGCGGCTCCGACCTCGGTCCCGCCATGGCCCACGAGGCGCTGCGCGCCTTCACCGACCGCGCGCTGACGGTCCGGTTCGTGTCCAACGTGGACGGCGCCGACCTGCACGAGGCGGTCGGGGACCTGGACCCGGCGGAGACCCTGTTCATCGTGGCGTCCAAGACGTTCACCACGATCGAGACCATCACCAACGCCACCTCGGCCCGCTCCTGGCTGCTGGCCGGACTCGGCGGCGACGAGAAGGCCGTCGCGAAGCACTTCGTGCCGCTGTCGACCAACGCCGGGAAGGTCGCCGACTTCGGCATCGACACGGCCAACATGTTCGAGTTCTGGGACTGGGTCGGCGGCCGCTACTCCTACGACTCGGCGATCGGCCTGTCCCTGATGATCGCCATCGGCCCGGACCGCTTCCGGGAGATGCTCGACGGCTTCCGCATCGTCGACGAGCACTTCCGCAACGCCGAGGCGCAGGCCAACGCCCCGCTGATCCTGGGCCTGCTGGGCATCTGGTACGGCAACTTCTTCGACGCCCAGTCGCACGCGGTACTGCCCTACAGCCACTACCTGTCGAAGTTCACCGCCTACCTCCAGCAGCTCGACATGGAGTCCAACGGCAAGTCGACGGACCGCCAGGGCCGCCTGGTCCACTGGCAGACCGGACCGGTGGTGTGGGGCACGCCCGGCACCAACGGACAGCACGCCTACTACCAGCTCATCCACCAGGGCACCAAGCTGATCCCGGCGGACTTCATCGGCTTCGCCCGGCCGGTGGACGAACTGAGCGACGAACTGAAGGCCCAGCACGACCTGCTGATGGCCAACTTCTTCGCCCAGACCCAGGCGCTCGCCTTCGGCAAGACCGCCGACGAGGTCCGGGCCGAGGGCGTGCCCGAGGAGCAGGTGCCGCACCGCACCTTCCACGGCAACCACCCGACGACCACGATCCTCGCCCGCGAACTGACCCCCTCCGTCCTCGGCCAGCTGATCGCGCTGTACGAGCACAAGGTGTTCGTGCAGGGCGCGGTGTGGAACATCGACTCCTTCGACCAGTGGGGCGTCGAACTCGGCAAG
>NZ_BDJC01000143.1 GCF_002005565.1 Streptomyces sp. JHA26
GCTCGCGTCGACCGGCGCGTGCCGCAGCCCGGGCAGCGGCGCACCGGGCCCCCCGCCGCGCGCCTCGCCGACCGCGACCAGCAGTCCGGACAGCGCGGCCCCGGCCCGGGCCAGCGTCTGCGAGCGGTTCCCGACCCTGCGGGCCGCCGGCACCGCCCGCAGCACCCGCCACACGTCGGCCAGGCCGCGCGAGGCCAGCACGTCCGCGCCCCACGCCACCGGGGTGTCCGCGTCGGCCAGCGCGATGGCCACGTCACCGCGGTACAGCCCGGCCGGCACCGTGCCGTCGTCGCCGGGCAGGGGGCGTACGACCGTGATGACGCCGCCTCCCTGGGCGCGCAGTTCGTCCACCACGTCCCCGAGCGGGCGGTGGGCGCCGACGACCTGGTCCGCGAGGCCGGTGAAGTCGGCCAGCGCCGGGTCCTCCACCATCACCACGCGCAGCCCCGCGCGCCGCGCCGCGTCCAGGACGTCCTCGGTCCACGGGTCCGCCCCCGCGTGCGGGGTGCGCAGCGCGCTGGGGTGCAGGACGATCGTGCCGGTCATCTCCAGCTGCCGCAGCCGCTCCGGATCGCGCACCAGCACGCCGGTCCGGGACAGCGCGGCGCTCAGTACGGCGTGGAAGGCGGCGGGCCCGTAGCGCGCGGCCTTGGGCGATCCGGCGAGCACCGCCTCCGCGGCCTCCGCCAGGTCGTGCTTGACGAGCAGGGTCGCCGCCGCGCCCGCCACGCTGCCGGCCGAGGCGTGGGTGGCGTAGTCCTGGGCCGGTGAGGTGCGCAGCGGCGGGCGCAGGGCGAGGTCGGCGGGCAGGCTGCCCCGGTCCGGGGCGCACAGCCGGTCGTGCACGGCCTCGAAGGCCGCCGACCGGGCCACCGACTCGGCCAGCTGGCAGGCGCGCAGCGCCCCGTCGAGCACCAGTGAGGTCGGGCTCTGGCCGGCGCCGTGCACGGCCGCGTTGGCGGCGGCCAGGGTGACGTCCATGCGGTGGGCGCCGAGCCGTTCGCGCAGCCAGGCGCGGAACCTGGGGTTCTCACGCAACAGCGTCGCCACGGCGGTCACCAGACGGGGCGAGGGCGGCAGCCGCAGGGACGACGCGGTCAGGGCGGCGGCGATGCCGAGCACGTCGGCTCCGAGGGCGGTGGCCGCGACGCGCACGGCGGCCGGGTCGCCGGGGTGGGCCAGTTCCTCGACCTCGTCGTCGGCCCGGGCCAGCCCGTGCTGTGCGGCGAGGTCGGTCGCGTGGTCCACCACCCGGTCGGTGAGTTCCTCCTCGGTCGCGGTCACCACCAGCCGGGCCAGTCCACTGTCCCAGTAGGCGAGCGCCACGTCGGGGTGTTCGGCGAGGGCCGCCGCCACGCGGCGCGCGACGT
>NZ_BDJC01000144.1 GCF_002005565.1 Streptomyces sp. JHA26
TGAACTTTCCCCGTGATGCTGGACACTCCATGCTTACGCCGCGAGGGCGTGTCCTTGCTCGTGTCGCTGCCTGATCTCCAGCGGCGTCAGGTAGCCCCAGTGCGGGTGCTTCCGCAGCCGCCTGCGGTTATAGAAGGTCTCGATGAAGGCGAAGATTTCGGCGCGGGCGGTGGCCCGGTCGGGCCAGTGGCGGGTGCCGATCTCTTCCTTCAGCACTGCGAAGAAGGACTCGGCGGCGGCGTTGTCGAAGCAGGACCCCGTGCGTCCCATGCTCTGCCGCAGCCCCAACCGGCGCAGTTCGCGGCGGAGTTCCTCGGATGTGTACTCGCTGCCGCGATCGGAGTGTGCGATGCAGCCGGGCTGGAGCCTGCCGCGGCCGGCGGCCATCGCCAGCGCGTCGACGACCAGGCTCGCCCGGTGGTGGTCGGCCATCGAGTAGCCGACGATCTCGCGGGTGGCCAGGTCCAGCCAGGTGGCGAGGTAGAGCCAGCCCTCGTCGGTGGCGATGAAGGTGATGTCGCCGGCCAGCCGCGTGCCGGGCTCGGGTGCGGTGAAGTCGCGGCCGAGCAGGTCGACCGCGGGCACGGCCCGCTTCGCCGGACGGGTCAGGCCGCGGCGCCTGCGCCGGGTGACCCCGGTGATGCTGCGTTCGCGCATGACCCGCTCGACCCGCTTGCGGTTGACCCGGCGGCCGAGCCGCCGCAGCTCGGCGTGGATCCGGGGCACCCCGTAGGTGTGCCGGGAGGCGACGTGCAGCACGGTGATCTCGTGCGCCAGGGCGTCGTCGGCGGCCTGCCTCGCCCGGCGGGCCTGCTCGCCGGACTGCCAGGCGTAGAACGAGGAGCGGGCCACTTTCAGCAGCCGGCACAGCAGAGCGACAGTGTGGGTGGTCTTCTCCGCCTCGATGAACGCGTACACCGCGCTCATCGATCGCTCTCCTTCGCGAAGAAGACCGCCGCTTTTCGCAGCACCTCGATCGTCTCGGCCTGCTCACGGTTCTGTCGACGCAGCCGGCGCAGTTCCTCCAGCTCGGCCGTCGTCAGCTCGCCCGGCACCCCCTGACCGCGGTCGGCCCGGTCCTGCCGGACCCAGTTCCGCAGTCCTTCGGCGCTGACCCCGAGCTCCCGGGCCACCTCGGTGACGGTCCTGCCGGAGGAGCGGACCAGCGCGACCGCGTCCCGCTTGAACTCCTCCGTGTACCGCCTGCTGCGGTTGCTCTTGCTTCCCACCTGGCACTACTTCCTCTGGAACCTCACGTCCCAGTTTCCAGGTGTCCAGCATCGAGGGGAAGCTTCA
>NZ_BDJC01000145.1 GCF_002005565.1 Streptomyces sp. JHA26
GGGCCTTGACCCCGAATCCTGGACACGGGTTATGCGGCTGGTGTCAGCGTAGTTGATGTTGTTCGGGACGCTGTTTCGTAGGCGATTGGGCTGCGGTGTCCGAGGCGGGAGTGACGGCGTCGGGTGTTGTAGCGGTGTAGCCAGCGGAAGGCGTCCAGGTGGGCTTCGCGCGCGTTGGGCCAGCTCTTTCGGCCTTGGAGGGTCTCGCGTTTGAGGGTCGCGTTGAAGGACTCGGCGAGTGCGTTGTCCGCCGAGCTGCCGATCGCGCTCATGGACTGCCGGACGCCGGCCTTGCGGCAGGCGTCGGCGAAGGCCCGGCTGGTGTATTGGGCGCCGTGGTCGGTGTGCAGGACCGCTCCGGCAAGACTGCCGCGGGTGCGCTCGGCGGCGGCCAGGGCGTCGGTGACGAGGTCGGTGCGCATGTGGTCGGCGATAGCCCACCCGGTCAGGCGGCGTGAGGCAAGGTCGATGACGGTCGCCAGGTAGAGGAACTTTCCGCCCTCCAGCGGCAGGTATGTGATGTCGCCGACGTACTTGGTGTTCACCGTGGTGGCGGTGAAGTCGCGGCCGATCAGGTCCGAGGCCTTCGCCGCGGCCGGGTCCGCGATGGTGGTGCGGTGCCTGCGACGCAGCCGGACTCCCGCGAGATCGATGCTCCGCATTACCCGCGCGATCCGCTTGTGGTTGACCCGCTGGCCTGCCTCGCGGAGCTCGGCGGTGATCCTGGGGACGCCGTAGGTGCCGTCCGATTCACGGTGCACGGCACGGATCCGGTCAGCCAGGCGGGCGTCGGACGCCTGCCGGGCGGCCCGGTCCCCGGCCGTCGCGCGCCAGTAGTAATAGCTGGAGCGGGCGATTCCGAGGATGGTGCACAGCCGCTTGACGCCGTAGCGGCGGTGGTGGTCGGCGACGAACTGGAAGCGGTTCACCAGCGCGTCTCCCCGGCGAAATACTTTGCCGCCTTCCGCAGGATCTCCCGCTCTTCTTCCAGCTCGCGGACCTTCTTGCGCAGGGCCGCGTTCTCCGCTTCCAACGGGGTGGGCGGCTCGGTCGGTGTCTCCGCGCGGCGTCCCCGCGGCCGGCTCGCTCCGGCCGCCCGGACCCAGTTCCGCAGGGTCTCGGGATTGATCCCCAGATCGGCAGCGACCTGCCGGATCGTTGCCTCGGGCCGCGACTGGTACAGGGCGACCGCGTCCGCCTTGAACTGCGGCGGATAGTTCTTCATGACCACGAGATGTCCGTTCTCAGATCCTCAGGATCCAGTGTCTCGTGTGTCCAAGATCA
>NZ_BDJC01000146.1 GCF_002005565.1 Streptomyces sp. JHA26
GGGTCCCCGGCGGCGGCCGCGGCGCAGGACCGGGCGAGCCAGTCGCGCGCGTCCCGTGCGGAGCCGGGCGCGGGCGGGGGGACGGCGGGGTCCGTCTCGGCGTGGACGGCGGTCATGCGGTGCCTCCGTTTCGCAGGAAGTGCAGGGAGTGCGCGGCGAGTTCGGGTCCGGCGTGCGAGTGGCGGGGCAGTTCCACCACGGTCAGCCCCCGGTAGCCGGTGGCGGCCAGCGCGTCCAGGACGGGCGGGAAGTCGATCTCGCCCTCGCCGAACGGCAGGTGCTCGTGGACGCCGCGGCGCATGTCCTCGATCTGCACGTGGCGCAGCCAGGGCGCGGCCTCGCGCACGCACTCGGCGGGCGGCAGGGGCTCCAGGCACTGGCAGTGGCCGATGTCGAGGGTCAGGCCGAGCGGGGGCGGGTCGCCCAGGTCGGCCCGCAGCCGGTGGAAGCCGGCCAGGTCGCCCAGCAGGTGGCCGGGTTCGGGTTCGATCGCGAGCGGGATCCCGGTGTCCTCCGCGACGTCGAGGACCGGTTCGAGGGTGTTCGCCAGCCGCTTCCAGGCGGTGTCCGGGTCGGTCCCGGCCGGCGTCACGCCGCTGAAGCAGTGCACGGCGTGCGCGCCGAGGTCGGCGGCGACCCGCAGGGCGCGGACCAGCAGCCGGACGCGCATCCCGCGGGCGTCCTCGTCCTCGTCCAGCAGGGTGGGCGCGTGCTTGCGGCGCGGGTCGAGGACGTAGCGGCCGCCGGTCTCCACCGTCACCTGCAGTCCGAGCCGGTCCAGGCGCCGCGCGAGGCGGGCGGTGCGCGCGGCCAGGTCCGCCGCCAGCGGGTCGAGGTGCATGTGGTCGAGGGTCAGCCCGACACCGTCGTAGCCGAGGTCGGCGAGCAGGGCGAGCGCGTCGTCCAGGCGCAGGTCGGTCAGCCCGTTGGTGCCGTAGCCCAGGTTCAGCCGGCTCATGTGGTGCTCACCTTCCGCGCCAGCCGGGCCGCGACCGGGGCCAGCGCCGCGGTCAGCAGCCCGGACACGGGCGCCCCGGCCCGGGCCGCGAGCGCCGCCTGCAGACAGACGGTGGCCCTGATCCCGGCGCCGACCGCCCGCTGGACGAGCACGGGCGAGGGGTTGAGGGTGGCGTGCGCCAGCGGCGGGGCGGCCGTGGCGAGGTAGCCGAGCGCCAGGGCGGTGCGCACGGCGTGCCGGTCCGCGGCCGGCCGGTGCGCGGCGGGCAGCAGGCCCGCGGTCACGGCC
>NZ_BDJC01000147.1 GCF_002005565.1 Streptomyces sp. JHA26
TCCCCCTGAACTGGCGTCCAGAGTTCACAGTCTCCCAGCTATCCTACACAAGCCGAACCGAACACCAATATCAAACTGTAGTAAAGGTCCCGGGGTCTTTCCGTCCTGCTGCGCGAAACGAGCATCTTTACTCGTAGTGCAATTTCACCGGGCCTATGGTTGAGACAGTCGAGAAGTCGTTACGCCATTCGTGCAGGTCGGAACTTACCCGACAAGGAATTTCGCTACCTTAGGATGGTTATAGTTACCACCGCCGTTTACTGGCGCTTAAGTTCTCAGCTTCGCCCACCCGAAGGTGAGCTAACCGGTCCCCTTAACGTTCCAGCACCGGGCAGGCGTCAGTCCGTATACATCGCCTTACGGCTTCGCACGGACCTGTGTTTTTAGTAAACAGTCGCTTCTCGCTGGTCTCTGCGGCCACCCCCAGCTCGGAGTGCAAGACTCGTCACCGGGTGTGGCCCCCCTTCTCCCGAAGTTACGGGGGCATTTTGCCGAGTTCCTTAACCATAGTTCACCCGAACGCCTCGGTATTCTCTACCTGACCACCTGAGTCGGTTTAGGGTACGGGCCGCCATGAAACTCGCTAGAGGCTTTTCTCGACAGCATAGGATCATCCACTTCACCACAATCGGCTCGGCATCAGGTCTCAGCCGTATGCAAGGCGGATTTGCCTACCTTGCGGCCTACACCCTTACCCCGGGACAACCACCGCCCGGGCTGGACTACCTTCCTGCGTCACCCCATCACTCACCTACTAACCGCTTGGGCCGGCGGCTCCACCACTCCCCTCAACTCCGAAGAGATCAGGGCGGCTTCACGGCCTTAGCATCACGATGCTCGATGTTTGACGCTTCACAGCGGGTACCGGAATATCAACCGGTTATCCATCGACTACGCCTGTCGGCCTCGCCTTAGGTCCCGACTTACCCTGGGCAGATCAGCTTGACCCAGGAACCCTTAGTCAATCGGCGCAAACGTTTCTCACGTTTGTATCGCTACTCATGCCTGCATTCTCACTCGTGAACCGTCCACAACTACCTTCCGGTGCTGCTTCACCCGGCACACGACGCTCCCCTACCCATCA
>NZ_BDJC01000148.1 GCF_002005565.1 Streptomyces sp. JHA26
AGTTCTGAGGCAACGACCGTTGCCGGCTTTGAGTAGAACACACAATTGAAGAGTGTGCTTGTTCGCTCGAAACCATTAGGGTTTCGGTGGTCATAGCGTAGGGGAAACGCCCGGTTACATTCCGAACCCGGAAGCTAAGCCTTACAGCGCCGATGGTACTGCAGGGGGGACCCTGTGGGAGAGTAGGACGCCGCCGAACAATCTTTGGGAAGGACCCCTGGTCCCCAGCGTTCAGCTGGGGACCAGGGGTCCTTTCGTTTTTCCAGGGCGCACCGGGTACTCGGTTGCGCGAGAATGACTTTGCGGTACCGAAGACAGGAGTCACCGATGTCCACCAACTCTCCCGACGACCGACCGGAGCGCGACCAGCGGCGACGGGACAGTGGTGACCGCGGCGACCGGAGCGGTCAGCGCGGGGACCGTGGCGGTTTCCGTCGAGACAATGACCGTGGTGGCTTCCGTCGTGACGATCGCCGTGACGACAATCGCGGTGGCGGGTACGGGCGTCGCGACGACCGTGACCGTGGGCCGCGTCGTGATGACCGGGACCGTGGCGGCGACCGTGGTTTCCGTCGCGATGACCGCGGGGGCGACCGTCCGTCCTTCCGCCGCGATGACCGTGGTGACCGCGGTGAGCGTCCCTCGTTCCGGCGTGACGACCGCAGGGACGACCGTCGCGACGACCGTGGCGGTGACCGTCCCCCCTTCCGTCGCGACGACCGCCGTGACGACCGCGGTGGCTTCGGCCGGCGCGACGACGACCGTGGCGGGCAGCGTGGTGGTTTCCGTCGTGACGATCGCCGTGACGACAATCGCGGTGGCGGGTACGGGCGTCGCGACGACCGTGACCGTGGGCCGCGTCGTGATGACCGGGACCGTGGCGGCGACCGTGGTTTCCGTCGTGACGACCGTGGCGGTGACCGTCCGTCCTTCCGCCGCGATGACCGCAGGGACGACCGTCGCGACGACCGTGGGGGCGACCGCCCGTCGTTCCGCCGCGACGACCGCGGTGAGCGTCCTTCGTTCCGTCGTGACGACCGCAGGGACGACCGCAGGACGACCGTGGGCGACGTCCCC
>NZ_BDJC01000149.1 GCF_002005565.1 Streptomyces sp. JHA26
CCCGGCTGGCGGCGGCGTTGACGCCGGAGGTGGACGCGGTGCTGGCCCGGTACCCGCTGCGGGAGCTGGTCACCTCCTCCGACCCGCTGCCCCTGCTGGTGGAACGCGAACGCGCCCTGTACGGCTCCTGGTACGAGTTCTTCCCCCGCTCCGAGGGCACCCCCGAGCGGCCCCACGGCACCTTCCGCACCGCCGCCCGCCGCCTGCCCGCGATCGCCGCGATGGGCTTCGACGTCGTCTACCTCCCCCCCATCCACCCCATCGGCACCACCCACCGCAAGGGCCGCAACAACACCCTCTCCGCCGGACCCGACGACGTCGGCGTCCCCTGGGCCATCGGCTCCCCCGAGGGCGGCCACGACGCGGTCCACCCCGACCTGGGCACCCTCGACGACTTCGACGCCTTCGTCACCGAGGCCGGGAAACTGGGCCTGGAGATCGCCCTCGACTTCGCCCTGCAGTGCTCCCCCGACCACCCCTGGGTCGACAAGCACCCCGAGTGGTTCCACCACCGCCCCGACGGCACCATCGCCCACGCCGAGAACCCGCCCAAGAAGTACCAGGACATCTACCCCATCGCCTTCGACGCCGACCTGGACGGCATCGTCGCCGAGACCGTGCGCCTGCTCAGGTTCTGGATGGGCCACGGCGTGCGGATCTTCCGCGTCGACAACCCCCACACCAAGCCCGTGGTGTTCTGGGAACGCGTCATCGGCGAGGTCAACCGCGCCGACCCCGACGTCATCTTCCTGGCGGAGGCCTTCACCCGCCCCGCGATGATGCACACCCTCGCCCAGATCGGCTTCCAGCAGTCCTACACCTACTTCACCTGGCGCACCACCAAGCGGGAACTGACGGAGTACCTCACCGAACTGACGGGGGAGGCCGCCGCCTACATGCGGCCCAACTTCTTCGCCAACACCCCCGACATCCTGCACGCCTACCTCCAGCACGGCGGCCGCCCCGCCTTCGAGGTCCGCGCCGTCCTGGCCGCCACCCTCTCCCCCGCCTGGGGCATCTACAGCGGCTACGAACTGTGCGAGAACACCCCCCTGCGCGAGGGCAGCGAGGA
>NZ_BDJC01000150.1 GCF_002005565.1 Streptomyces sp. JHA26
CCGGTGCGGCGGCGGATCGCCGAGCGGCTGTCCGAGGCGATCACGCCTGAGGTGTGGGTGATCGACGATGTGTCGTTTCCCAAGTGCGGCAGGGCGTCGGTGGGGGTGGCCCGGCAGTACTGCGGGGCGGTCGGCAAACGGGCGAACTGCCAGGTCGCGGTCAGCGCCCATGCCGCCACCGACACCGCGTCCTGCCCGCTGGACTGGGAGTTGTATCTGCCGCGTGAGTGGACGGATGAGCCGGACCGCTGCCGCAGGGCCGGAGTCCCCGACGACGTCGTCCACCAGGAGAAGTGGCGTCTGGCGCTCGGCCTGCTCGACACGCTCGGCGAGTGGCAGCTGAAGGCGCCGGTCGTGGTCGCCGATGCCGGCTACGGCGTCAGCACGCCCTTCCGGCTCGGTCTCCAGGAGCGAGGGCTGTCCTATGTCCTGGCGTTGACCGGGAAGGAAGTCGCTCACCCGGAGAATGCCGAGCCGCACCGGCCCGCTTATGGCGGGCTCGGTCCGCCGACGCTGCCCCGCTATCGCACTCCACCGCGGGCCGTCTCGGTCCTCGCAGCCGAGGCCGGTGCCGGCCGGTTCACCGAGGTGACCTGGCGCCAGGGCAGCAAGGGCGCGATGACCTCACGGTTCGCGGTCCTGACGGTCCGGCCTGCGGGCAAGCAGTCCCTGGCCGCAGCCCAGAAGGCGGGCGGCGGCCGCAACCGGTGGGACGGCGTCCTGCCCACCCGGACACTCCTGGTCGAATGGCCGGACGGCCAGGACACTCCGACCGGCTACTGGATCTCGAACCTGCCCGCCACCACACCGGTCACCGACTTGGTGCGGTGGGCAAAGATGCGCCGGCGGATCGAGCACGACTACCGCGAACTCAAGCACGGCCTGGGTCTGGACCACTTCGAGGGTCGCACCTGGCGCGGCTGGCACCACCACGTCACCCTCGTCACCGCCGCCCAGGCATTCCTCACCCTCCGGCGGCTCGACCCAAAAGTCCGCACACCGGCCTGACCCTCTACCAGGTCCTCGATCT
>NZ_BDJC01000151.1 GCF_002005565.1 Streptomyces sp. JHA26
GATCAACCACACCACCCCAACGAGCACCCAACTCCAGACCAGCCACACGGCCCAGCCCCCAGACCTGCGCCTGGTCCAGGTCCTGCACCCGCTCCGAGTCGGACACCGCCACCGCGCCCCGGGTCACGCACCACAGCCGAGCCTCGACACCCGCATCACCCAGCGCCTGCACCAGACCCAGCGTCAACGCCACCGACACCGGAACCGAACCGAACACCTTGTCCCGGCCCGACGCCAGCCCCAGCAACGACACCACACCAGCAAACCCGCCAGGCTCACCAGCCGACACCGACCCCAGACGCCCGGCCACCACCTCACGACCGGACTCCCCGGCAGCAAGCTCCAGCACCACAGGCCGCGCACCACACCGCGCCAGACCCGCAACACAGGCACCCACCCACGCGTCACCGGCAAGACCGGCCGGCACCACCACCAGCCAAGCACCCGACAACACACCAGAACCCACCGTCACCGGCGACCACGCCACCCGATAACGCCAGCCCTCGACCGCCGACCACTCACGATCCCGCCGACGCCACGCCGACAACGCCGGCAACACCGCCGACAGCGACCCGCCATCCGCCGGCAACGCCAGCAGATCCGCCACCTCCGACGCATCCCCACGCTCCACCGCATCCCAGAAACCGGAATCAGCCGCGTCACGGACGATGTCATCCGCGGCGTCCGGAGCGGATTCCATCCAGTAGCGGTCTCGCTGGAAGGCGTAGGTGGGCAGTTCCACCAGCCGGGGACGGGACGGGGCGAGGAGAGCAGCCCAGTCCACCGCATGACCCCGGACATACACCTGCGCCAGGGCCTCCATGAGCGAGGCGGCCTCGTCGCGGTCCTTGCGCAGGACCGGGGCGAACGCCATCTCCGGCACAGTGTCGGCACCCATCCCGGACAGCACACCGTCCGGGCCCAGCTCCAGGCAGCTGGTGACCCCGTGGGCCGACAGGTGGGTCATGCCGTCGGCGAAA
>NZ_BDJC01000152.1 GCF_002005565.1 Streptomyces sp. JHA26
TGTCGGCTGCCGGGGTGGATGTGGTGGAGGCGCACGGTACGGGCACGAAGTTGGGTGACCCGATCGAGGCGCAGGCGCTGCTGGCGACCTATGGCCAGGACCGGCCGGAGGACCGGCCGCTGTGGCTGGGATCGATCAAGTCGAACATCGGGCACACGCAGGCCGCGGCCGGTGTCGCGGGTGTGATGAAGATGGTCCTCGCCATGCGGCACGGGGTGCTGCCGCGCACGCTGCATGTCGATGAGCCGTCGCCGCAGGTGGAGTGGTCGGCCGGTGCGGTCGAGCTGCTGACGGAGTCGGTGGAGTGGCCGGAGAGGGTTGAGCCGCGTCGGGCGGGTGTGTCGTCGTTCGGTATCAGCGGGACGAACGCGCACGTGATCCTGGAGCAGGCTCCGGCTGCCGAGGAGGAGCCGGTCGCGGATGACCGTGATGGACCCGAGTCGCCGGTGGTGGTGCCGTGGGTGGTGTCGGCGAAGTCGGAGCCGGCGCTACGGGCGCAGGCCGAGCGGCTGGCCGCCTTCCTGGGTGATGCCTCGGATGTTGATCCCGTGGATGTCGGGTGGTCGTTGGCGACGTCGCGGTCGGTGTTCGAGCACCGGGCTGTGGTGCTGTCGGGTGACCGGGCCGGGCTGTCTGCGCTTGCGTCGGGTGAGCCGGCTGCTGGTGTGGTGCGTGGTGTGGTGGTGCCGGGCCGGCTGGCGGTGTTGTTCTCGGGGCAGGGCAGTCAGCGTGTGGGGATGGGCCGGGAGCTGTATGAGGCCTTCCCGGTCTTCGCGGCGGCGTTCGACGAGGTGTGTGCCGGGTTCGACGGGCTGCTGGAGCGGCCGTTGCGCGATGTCGTCTTCACCGATGGTCAGGCGTTGGATGCGACGGTGTTCACGCAGGCGGCGTTGTTCGCCGTCGAGGTGGCCCTGTTCCGGCTGGTGTCGTCGTGGGGCGTGCGCCCTGACGTCGTCGGTGGCC
>NZ_BDJC01000153.1 GCF_002005565.1 Streptomyces sp. JHA26
AGCGGTGCCCCCTCAACCGACGGTGGGCTCAGCCTTCCTCTTCTTCGACCAGGCCGCAGGCGAGGGGGAACGACTGCAAGAACTCCCGTCGCGCGGGATTCGGTTCTGCTTCGGCCAGGTCGGTGAGCACCTGCAAGAGGCGGCCGCGCTGGTCCAGAGGCAGCCGCAGCAGCTCCCCGCACACGCTTTCCATCATCTTCACCGCAGAGTCGGGATCGACTTCGTCGTCACCGCAGCTGTCGAGGAACCAGAGGGCGTCGGCAACCAGCCCGGCAAGAGCCGGCACAAGCGGATCCATCGCAGTCATCCCCGCAATCTAGCCGACCCCTACGACAACAAGGCGCTATCTCCCGAGGTATGAGGATGCATCGAGCGTCCCGGCTGGTGAGTGCCTACCTGCGTGACACCGCCGGCGAACAGCAGTGGACAGACACGGACATTTGCGGTCCATCGCAGCAGGTGAGAGGTGCAGCTCCCCAACTCTTGGTTGCGCTGCTCCTAGAGCTACTTGAACCTTCCCTTGCTCGCGATGGTCGCTACTTCCCTCACACGACGATGCTCAACCCCGTCACCGGAGAGGCCACTTCAGGTTGCCAATCTGCCCACCCGTACGCTGATCATCACAGCAGATCAATCAAAGCATCCGTACTGATGGAGGCGCCACATGGCTACCGGCCCCGAGCACTACGAAGAAGCTGAGCAGTTGCTCGCCGCCGCCGCGGGTACAGACATGGGAAGCGACTTGGAGCGGTACCGTCTCGCCGCCGCCCAGGTCCATGCCACTCTCGCCCTAGCCGCTGCAACCGCGCTGAACGACCACGACCCAAAGGGCGACGGCATGCGGGAAAGCGACTACCGAGCTTGGATCAAGGTGGCCGGGGAAGAGTAAGGGACACGC
>NZ_BDJC01000154.1 GCF_002005565.1 Streptomyces sp. JHA26
AAGAGGTCCTAACAGAAGTTGTTGATCATGTGACTTTCGGCTTGGGTGGTCGTTGGGCTGTTCGTGGGGAAACGACAGTCACGGCCATGGATCGTGTCGGACGAACTGTGGTCGCTCATCGAGCCGTTGCTTCCGGAGCCGGGCCCCAAGCTGGTGGAGGGAAGGCCGCGGGTCCCGGACCGGCAGGCCCTGTGCGGGATCCTGTTCGTGCTGCACACCGGCATCCAGTGGGAGTACCTGCCCCAGGAACTGGGTTTCGGATCCGGCATGACGTGCTGGCGTCGCCTGGCCGCCTGGAACGAGGCCGGTGTGTGGGAGGAGCTGCACCTGGTGCTGCTGAAGAAGCTGCGGTCGGCGAAGAAGCCGGACTGGTCGCGGGCGGTGATCGACTCCTCCCACGTGCGGGCCGCTCGGCGCGGCCCAAAAGCGGGCCCAGTCCGGTCGACCGTACACGGCCGGGCAGCAAGCACCACGTCCTCACCGACGGCCAGGGCATCCCGCTCGCGGTGTCGCTGACCGGCGGAAACCGCAACGATGTCACCCAGCTGCTGCCGCTGCTGGACAAGGTCCCGGCCGTGGCCGGCACGGTCGGCCGGCCCAGACGCAGGCCCGACGCTCTCCTCGCCGACCGCGGCTACGACCACGACAAGTACCGCCGCCTGCTGCGACAACACGGGATCCGACCGGTCATCGCCGAACGAGGCCAGGACCATGGCAGCGGCCTGGGCATCTTCCGCTACGTGGTCGAGCGCACGATCGCATGGCTGCACGGCTTCCGTCGACTGCGGATCCGCTGGGAACGACGCGACGACATCCATGAAGCCTTCCTCGGACTCGCCACCTGCCTGATCACCCACCGCCACGTCCAACGCCTTTGTTAGGACCTC
>NZ_BDJC01000155.1 GCF_002005565.1 Streptomyces sp. JHA26
AAGACCGTGTCCTACGTGGTGAGGCGTCGTTGAGCTCGTCATGGGGCGGGGTACGTGGAGTTGGATTGTTCCGGACGGGCTGTGGGAGATCGCGAAGCCGCTGATCCCACCGTCGAAGGTGCGACCGCAGGGCGGTGGAACACAGGACATCCCTGATGAGACGCTGTTCGCCGCGATCATCTACGTGCTGGTGTCCGGCTGCGCCTGGCGTGCGTTGCCACCGTGCTTCGGCGTCTCGAAGTCGACCGCCCATCGGCGGTTCCTGATCTGGTCGAGAGCCGGCGTCTGGGGCCGGCTGCACGAAGCCGTGCTGCACCGGCTCGACGACGCCGGCCTCCTCGACGTCACCCGCGTCGTGCTCGACACCGCCCACGTCCGGGCTAAAAAAGGGGCGAACACACAGGTCCGAGCCCCGTGGACCGGGGCAAGCCGGGTTCCAAGATGCACATCCTGTCGGACGCGAACGGACTGCCCCTCCTCGTCGGCGTCTCGGCGGGTAACACCCACGACAGCGAAGGACTGAAGCCCATGGTGGAGGGTCACCAAACGAGACACGACCCCCACCGCGGCCGGTACTTCAAGCCCCAGCGCCTGCACGCCGACAAGGCATACGACCGGGCTGATCTGCGCAGATGGCTCCGGGGCAAGCGCATCGGAGTGCGCATCGCCCGCAAGGGCATCGAGTCCAGCGAACGATTAGGGCGACGCCGCTGGGTCATCGAGCGGACGATGTCGTGGCTGTCCGGCTACCGCAGGCTCAGCCCCCGCTACGAACGCGATCCCCGCAACTACCTGGCTTTTCTCGGACTCGCCGCCACCTTGTGCTGCTACAAGCGACTCATCCGCCTCACCACGTAGGACACGGTCTAA
>NZ_BDJC01000156.1 GCF_002005565.1 Streptomyces sp. JHA26
CGTGCGCGAGGCGGTGCGCTTCGCCGACGGCATCACGCATCTCTTCGAGCAGGGCGTGACCAGCTGCCTGGAGCTGGGCCCGGACGGTGTGCTGTCCGGGATGGGCGCCGACACTGTGCCGGAGATGGCGTTCGCCCCGGTCCTGCGCAAGGACCGCGACGAGACCGGCTCCCTCATGGAGGCCCTGGCGCAGGTGTATGTCCGGGGTCATGCGGTGGACTGGGCTGCCCTCCTCGCCCCGTCCCGTCCCCGGCTGGTGGAACTGCCCACCTACGCCTTCCAGAAGGAGCGGTACTGGGTCCAGCCTGCGCAGCCCGCGACCCACACTTCACTCGACGTCCGTGACGCGGCTGATTCCGGTTTCTGGGATGCGGTGGAGCGTGGGGATGCGTCGGAGGTGGCGGATCTGCTGGCGTTGCCGGCGGATGGCGGGTCGCTGTCGGCGGTGTTGCCGGCGTTGTCGGCGTGGCGTCGGCGGGATCGTGAGTGGTCGGCGGTCGAGGGCTGGCGTTATCGGGTGGCGTGGTCGCCGGTGACGGTGGGTTCTGGTGTGTTGTCGGGTGCTTGGCTGGTGGTGGTGCCGGCCGGTCTTGCCGGTGACGCGTGGGTGGGTGCCTGTGTTGCGGGTCTGGCGCGGTGTGGTGCGCGGCCTGTGATGCTGGAGCTTGCTGCCGGGGAGTCCGGTCGTGAGGTGGTGGCCGGGCGTCTGGGGTCGGTGTCGGCTGGTGAGCCTGGCGGGTTTGCTGGTGTGGTGTCGTTGCTGGGGCTGGCGTCGGGCCGGGACAAGGTGTTCGGTTCGGTTCCGGTGTCGGTGGCGTTGACGCTGGGTCTGGTGCAGGCGCTGGGTGATGC
>NZ_BDJC01000157.1 GCF_002005565.1 Streptomyces sp. JHA26
CGGCCACCACCGTCCCGGCAGCCGTCGCGCTGCATCAGATCCCGCGAGGTAGGGAATGGGGAAGCCCCGGGCTGTACCGGGGGCTTCCCCATTCCCCGGGTCAGATGCCTATTTGAGCCCTGGTGGCCTCGGTGGCCTCGGTGGTCGCGGTGGCGGGGAAGATGGTGGCGGTGGCAGGGAAGGTGGTGGCGTAGTTGGCTGTTGCTCTTGGCGGCGCCGCAGCACGGCGGGAAACAGGAAACCCACGATCACGCCGGCCGTCGCGCCGACCAGGAGCGCGAGCGCAACATCGTGCCGGCTGCCGGAATCGAAGAATTCCATCGGCCCTGTGATGAGCGCGCCGAAGGCACCCAGGGCGAGCGCGCCGCGCCCACGGCGGTGCAGGCTCGATCTCTCTTTGCTCACAGCTCCCTCCTTTCTGACCTGTGAGACCGTATTCAGGACGCCTACCCCAGCCAGCGGCCGAGCGCGGATCCAGCTGGAGTGGCCCCGAGCGTTCCCCACAGTGCGCCGTTCATGAAGGCATCGCTTCGGTCCTCATTGCTTCCGCCGAGGAGAGCCGATCCGATGGCCGCTCCGGATCCGGTGCCCAGACCTGTCAGTATCGCTCCGCCGATGAGGCATCCAACGCCCGTTGAACAGACGGTGGCAGTTGCTACCACACCAAGAACGCCTCCTGCGAAGCCTCCAAGGCCTTCTCCGACGTCCGGCCATCCGAACAGGCCGGTCGGGTCAATGTTGTTGATGGGGTCACCGCTGGCGTAGAGGTAGGGGTTGGTCTCCTGCCCCGACGGGTCGGGCTGGGTGAAGCGGCCGAGGGT
>NZ_BDJC01000158.1 GCF_002005565.1 Streptomyces sp. JHA26
TGTCGGCTGCCGGGGTGGATGTGGTGGAGGCGCACGGTACGGGCACGAAGTTGGGTGACCCGATCGAGGCGCAGGCGCTGCTGGCGACCTATGGCCAGGACCGTCCCGAGGACCGGCCGCTGTGGCTGGGATCGATCAAGTCGAACATCGGGCACACGCAGGCCGCGGCCGGTGTCGCCGGTGTGATGAAGATGGTCCTCGCCATGCGGCACGGGGTGCTGCCGCGCACGCTGCATGTCGATGAGCCGTCCCCGCAGGTGGAGTGGTCGGCCGGTGCGGTCGAGCTGCTGACGGAGTCGGTGGAGTGGCCGGAGAGGGTTGAGCCGCGTCGGGCGGGTGTGTCGTCGTTCGGTATCAGCGGGACGAACGCGCACGTGATCCTGGAGCAGGCTCCGGCTGCCGAGGAGGAGCCGGTCGCGGACGCCGAGCCGCCGGTGGTGCCGGTGGTGGTGCCGTGGGTGGTGTCGGCGAAGTCGGAGCCGGCGCTGCGGGCACAGGCGGAACGGCTCGCCGCGTATGTGCGCGAGCAGGCGGACGTCTCGCCGGTGGATGTCGGGTGGTCGTTGGCGACGTCGCGTTCGGTGTTCGAGCACCGGGCTGTGGTGCTGTCGGGTGACCGGGCCGGGTTGTCTGCGCTTGCGTCGGGTGAGCCGGTTGCTGGTGTGGTGCGTGGTGTGGTGGTGCCGGGCCGGCTGGCGGTGTTGTTCTCGGGGCAGGGCAGTCAGCGTGTGGGGATGGGCCGGGAGTTGTATGAGGCCTTCCCGGTCTTCG
>NZ_BDJC01000159.1 GCF_002005565.1 Streptomyces sp. JHA26
AAATACCAGTCTGGTCGTGCTGGATGTCTAACCTGGGTCCGTGATCCGGATCAGGGACAGTGTCTGATGGGTAGTTTAACTGGGGCGGTTGCCTCCTAAAGGGTAACGGAGGCGCCCAAAGGTTCCCTCAGCCTGGTTGGCAATCAGGTGTTGAGTGTAAGTGCACAAGGGAGCTTGACTGTGAGACCGACGGGTCGAGCAGGGACGAAAGTCGGGACTAGTGATCCGGCGGTGGCTTGTGGAAGCGCCGTCGCTCAACGGATAAAAGGTACCCCGGGGATAACAGGCTGATCTTCCCCAAGAGTCCATATCGACGGGATGGTTTGGCACCTCGATGTCGGCTCGTCGCATCCTGGGGCTGGAGTCGGTCCCAAGGGTTGGGCTGTTCGCCCATTAAAGCGGTACGCGAGCTGGGTTTAGAACGTCGTGAGACAGTTCGGTCCCTATCCGCTGTGCGCGCAGGAGTCTTGAGAAGGGCTGTCCCTAGTACGAGAGGACCGGGACGGACGAACCTCTGGTGTGCCAGTTGTCCTGCCAAGGGCATGGCTGGTTGGCTACGTTCGGGAGGGATAACCGCTGAAAGCATCTAAGCGGGAAGCCTGCTTCGAGATGAGGACTCCCACCCACTTGATGGGGTAAGGCTCCCAGCAGACGACTGGGTTGATAGGCCGGATCTGGAAGCACCGCAAGGTGTGGAGGTGACCGGTACTAATAGGCCGAGGGCTTGTCCTCAGTTGCTCGCGTCCACTGTGTT
>NZ_BDJC01000160.1 GCF_002005565.1 Streptomyces sp. JHA26
ATCCAGGTCGGCTCCGTGGCCGTCGGCGGCGACGCCCCGGTGTCGGTGCAGTCGATGACCACGACCCGCACCTCCGACATCGGCGCCACCCTGCAGCAGATCGCCGAGCTGACGGCCTCGGGCTGCCAGATCGTCCGGGTGGCCTGCCCCACCCAGGACGACGCCGACGCGCTGCCCGTCATCGCGAAGAAGTCGCAGATCCCGGTCATCGCGGACATCCACTTCCAGCCCAAGTACGTCTTCGCCGCCATCGAGGCCGGCTGCGCGGCGGTGCGGGTCAACCCGGGCAACATCAAGCAGTTCGACGACAAGGTCAAGGAGATCGCCCAGGCGGCGAAGGACCACGGCACCCCCATCCGCATCGGCGTCAACGCCGGCTCGCTGGACCGGCGCCTGCTGCAGAAGTACGGCAGGGCGACCCCCGAGGCGCTGGCCGAGTCCGCCCTGTGGGAGGCGTCGCTGTTCGAGGAGCACGGCTTCCGGGACATCAAGATCTCCGTCAAGCACAACGACCCGGTCGTCATGGTCGAGGCCTACCGCCAGCTCGCCGCCCAGTGCGACTACCCCCTCCACCTCGGCGTCACCGAGGCCGGCCCCGCCTTCCAGGGCACCATCAAGTCGGCCGTCGCCTTCGGCGCACTGCTCTCCCAGGGCATCGGCGACACCATCCGCGTCTCCCTGTCGGCCCCGCCGGTCGAGGAGATCAAGGTCGGCATCCAGATCCTGGAGTCGCTGAACCTGCGCC
>NZ_BDJC01000161.1 GCF_002005565.1 Streptomyces sp. JHA26
ACATCACCCAGCGCCTGCACCAGACCCAGCGTCAACGCCACCGACACCGGAACCGAACCGAACACCTTGTCCCGGCCCGACGCCAGCCCCAGCAACGACACCACACCAGCAAACCCGCCAGGCTCACCAGCCGACACCGACCCCAGACGCCCGGCCACCACCTCACGACCGGACTCCCCGGCAGCAAGCTCCAGCATCACAGGCCGCGCACCACACCGCGCCAGACCCGCAACACACTCACCCACCCACGCGTCACCGGCAAGACCGGCCGGCACCACCACCAGCCAAGCACCCGACAACACACCAGAACCCACCGTCACCGGCGACCACGCCACCCGATAACGCCAGCCCTCGGATTCGAGTGAGGTGTGGGTCGCGGGCTGCGCAGGCTGGACCCAGTACCGCTCCTTCTGGAAGGCGTAGGTGGGCAGTTCCACCAGCCGGGGACGGGACGGGGCGAGGAGAGCAGCCCAGTCCACCGCATGACCCCGGACATACACCTGCGCCAGGGCCTCCATGAGCGAGGCGGCCTCGTCGCGGTCCTTGCGCAGGACCGGGGCGAACGCCATCTCCGGCACAGTGTCGGCGCCCATCCCGGACAGCACACCGTCCGGGCCCAGCTCCAGGCAGCTGGTCACGCCCTGCTCGGAGAGATGCGTGATGCCGTCGGCGAAACGCACCGCCTCGCGCACATGACGCACCCAGTACTCCGGGTCACACACCCCGTC
>NZ_BDJC01000162.1 GCF_002005565.1 Streptomyces sp. JHA26
GCCGTGGTCCTGGGCGGTGCGGACGGCCTGCGGGCGCTGGCCGAGGGCCGTGAGACATCAGGCGTGGTGCGCGGGCGGGCCGGCGGCGCGGACGGCCGTGCGGTGTTCGTGTTCCCGGGGCAGGGGTCGCAGTGGGCCGGGATGGCGGCTGAACTCCTTGACGACTCGCTGGTGTTCGCGGAGCGGATCGCCGAGTGTGCGGCTGCGCTCGCGCCGTTCGTGGACTGGTCGCTGCTCGACATCCTGCGGGACACGGACGCGGATGCCTGGCTGGAGCAGGTCGATGTGGTGCAGCCGGTGCTGTGGGCGGTCATGGTCTCGCTGGCCGAGGTGTGGCGCTCCCACGGTGTGGAGCCGGCTGCGGTGATCGGTCACTCGCAGGGTGAGATCGCCGCCGCGTGTGTGGCGGGTGCCCTGTCGCTCGGGGACGCGGCGAAGGTGGTGGCGCTGCGGAGCAAGGCGATCCGGGCGCTGTCCGGCCGGGGCGGCATGGTGTCCGTGTCCCTGAGCGCGGACGAGGTGGGCAAGCGCCTCGCTGACTGGGGTGGTCGGTTGTCGGTGGCGGCGGTCAACGGTCCGTCGGTCGTGGTCGTCTCCGGTGACGCGGACGCGCTGGACGAGCTGCTGGCCGCCTGCGAGAAGGACGGCGTGCGAGCCCGGCGTATCGCCGTGGACTACGCCTCGCACTGCGCGCACGTGGAGGCGATCGAGGACGTCCTCCT
>NZ_BDJC01000163.1 GCF_002005565.1 Streptomyces sp. JHA26
CTCGCCCGGCGGGTTGCGGGTGAGGTGTTCGTTCCGGGTCAGGAGGGGTTCGATGAGGAGCGGACGGGTTTTCAGCGGGCGGTGGTGCATGCTCCGGAGGTGATCGTGGGTGCGGCCGGTGCCGGGGACGTGGCCGCTGCGGTGAAGTTCGCCGGTGAGCGGGGCTGGCCGGTGGCGGTGATGGGCACGGGGCACGGGCTGTCGTGCGCGTTGGACGGCGGGCTGCTGATCACGACCCGGCGGATGGCTGGGGTGCGGGTGGACGCCGAGGCGTGCAGTGCGTGGCTGGAGGCGGGGGTGAGCTGGGGGCAGGTGGTGTCCGAGGCGGCCCGGTTCGGGCTGGCTCCGCTGAACGGGTCGGCGCCGCATGTGGGTGCTGTGTCGTACGTGCTGGGCGGCGGGCTGCCGTTGCTGGGGCGGACGTTCGGGTACGCGGCGGACCGGGTGCGGCGGATGGAGGTCGTCACGGCCGACGGCCGGCTGCGCACGGTGACGCCCGAGGCTGATCCGGATCTGTTCTTCGCGTTGCTGGGCGGCCGGGACAACTTCGGTGTGGTGACGGGTCTGGAGATCGGCCTGGTGCCGGTGACCCGGATCTACGGCGGGGGGCTGTACTTCGGTGCGGAGCATGTCGAGGAGGTGCTGTCCGTCTGGCGGGCCTGGACCGACAGCGTCCCCGACACCATGAACTCCAGC
>NZ_BDJC01000164.1 GCF_002005565.1 Streptomyces sp. JHA26
ACGCTCCCACGGCTTGTAGGCACACGGTTTCAGGTACTATTTCACTCCGCTCCCGCGGTACTTTTCACCATTCCCTCACGGTACTATCCGCTATCGGTCACCAGGGAATATTTAGGCTTAGCGGGTGGTCCCGCCAGATTCACACGGGATTTCTCGGGCCCCGTGCTACTTGGGTGTCTCTCCAACGAGCCGCTGACGTTTCGACTACGGGGGTCTTACCCTCTACGCCGGACCTTTCGCATGTCCTTCGCCTACATCAACGGTTTCTGACTCGTCCCACGGCCGGCAGACCGTGGAAGAGAGATCCCACAACCCCGCATGCGCAACCCCTGCCGGGTCTCACACGCATACGGTTTGGCCTCATCCGGTTTCGCTCGCCACTACTCCCGGAATCACGGTTGTTTTCTCTTCCTGCGGGTACTGAGATGTTTCACTTCCCCGCGTTCCCTCCACACTGCCTATGTGTTCAGCAGCGGGTGACAGCCCATGACGACTGCCGGGTTTCCCCATTCGGACACCCCCGGATCAAAGCCTGGTTGACGACTCCCCGGGGCCTATCGTGGCCTCCCACGTCCTTCATCGGTTCCTGGTGCCAAGGCATCCACCGTGCGCCCTTAAAAACTTGGCCACAGATGCTCGCGTCCACTGTGCAGTTCTCAAACAACGACCAACCACCCATCACCCC
>NZ_BDJC01000165.1 GCF_002005565.1 Streptomyces sp. JHA26
TTGCCTGAGGTGGTGGATGCCCGGTTGGTGGGGCGTCTGGCGGGGGTGTTTGCCTCGGGTGAGGGTGAGGTGGCTGTTCGTGCTGCGGGGGTGTTCGGCCGGCGTGTGATCCGTGCCGCCGGGAGTGTCACTGGTGGTGGTTCTTGGCGGGTGTCGGGGACTGTGCTGGTGACGGGTGGCACGGGTGGTCTGGGTCGTCGTGTGGCGCGGTGGCTGGTGGGTGCTGGTGCGGAGCATGTGGTGTTGGCTTCGCGTCGGGGTGCTGGGGCTGCGGGTGTGGAGGAGTTGCGGGCGGAGTTCGCTGCTGCCGGTGTGGGGTTGTCGGTGGTGGCGTGTGATGTGGGTGAGCGTTCGGCGGTGGAGGCTGTGCTGGCGGGTGTGCCGGCGGGGTTGCCGTTGACGGCGGTGGTCCATGCTGCCGGTGTTCTGGATGACGGTGTGCTGGACGGTTTGTCGGTGGGCCGGTTCGAGGCGGTGTTGCGGGCGAAGGCGGAGGGTGCGCGGCATCTGCATGAGCTGACGCGTGGCATGGGGTTGTCGGCGTTCGTGTTGTTCTCGTCGTTCTCGGCGACGGTGGGTGGTGCGGGGCAGGCGAACTATGCCGCGGCGAACGCGTATCTGGATGCGTTGGCCGAGATGCGGCGTGGTGAGGG
>NZ_BDJC01000166.1 GCF_002005565.1 Streptomyces sp. JHA26
CGTCGTGGGCGTGGGTGGGCGGATCGCGGAGCGCTGGACCGGGGGTGCCGTCGGGTGCGGGTGCGCGGTGGAGGCGCCGGGGAGTGGTCGGCGGGCGGGATCCGGTGCGGTGGTCGGTGCGTCGGGAGGGGTGCCGGGTGTCGTGGGCGTGGGCGGGCGCACCGCGGAGCGCTGGACCGGGGATGCTGTCGGGTGCGGGTGCGCGGTGGAGGCGCCGGGGGTCGGGGCCGTGGCGGGTGCCGGGGTCGTCGTGGGCGTGGGTGGGCGGATCGCGGAGCGCTGGACCGGGGGTGTCGCCGGGCGCGGGTGCGCGGCGGGGACGCCGGTGTGCGGGGCCGGTGCCGTGTCGTGGGTGCCGGGAGCCCGGTGTGACGAGGAGGACCCTGGTGCGTCCGGCCGACCGGGCGGCGGCGTCAGCCGCTGGACGGGGGGCGTGGTGCCGCCCGCGTCGGCGGGGCGGTTCGCCGGGGACGGTGCCGAGGAGGGCGGCGCCCCGGTCGCGCCGTCGGCGGTGCGCGGGGACGCGGGCGTGGCGGCGGGCCGGGATCCGCGCGACGCCGGAATGCTCCGGGACACGGCCCGCTGGACCGGCGGAGCCGCGGGCGCCTCGGGCGCCGCGCCGGCCGCCCCGCCGTCGGC
>NZ_BDJC01000167.1 GCF_002005565.1 Streptomyces sp. JHA26
GGGTGGTGAGCATGCCTTCGCGCAGGCGGGTCAGCAGGCGGGAGATCAGCCGGGAGACGTGCATCTGGGAGACGCCGAGGCGTTCGCCGATCTCCTTCTGGGTGAGTTCCTCGACGAACCGCCAGTGGATGATCTGCCGGTCGCGTTCGTCGAGCTCGGCGATCATCGGGGCCAGGGCGTGGAAGTCCTCGACGAGGGCGAGGGCCGCGTCGTCGGTGCCGATGAAGTCCGCCAGGACCGACTCGCCGTCCTCGCTGCCGCCGATGGCCGCGTCCAGCGACGAGGAGTTGTAGCCGTTGGCCGCCAGGCGGGCCTCGACGACCTCGTCCTCGGGCAGGCTCATCAGCTCGGACAGCTCCTTGGTGGTGGGGGTGCGGCCCAGCCGGCTGCGCAGCTCCTCGGTGGCGCGGGCCAGCTGCACCCGCGCCTCCTGCAGGCGCCGGGGCACGTGGACGGCCCAGGAGGTGTCGCGGAAGAAGCGCTTGATCTCGCCCACGATGTAGGGCACGGCGAACGAGGTGAACTCCACCTCGCGGGTCAGCTCGAACCGGTCGATGGCCTTGATCAGGCCGATCATGCCGACCTGGACGATGTCCTCCATCTCCTCCGGGCCGCGGCTGCGGAACCGGC
>NZ_BDJC01000168.1 GCF_002005565.1 Streptomyces sp. JHA26
ATCGATGTGTTGGGGGAGGTGGAGCGTCGGCGGGTGCTGGTGGAGTGGAACGAGACCGGTGTCGGGGTGGAGGCGTCGACGTTGCCGGGGTTGTTCGAGCGGCAGGTGGGTGTGTCGCCGGGTGCGGTGGCGGTGGTTGCCGGTGGTGTGGAGTTGTCCTATGGGGAGTTGAACGCGCGGGCGAATCGTCTGGCGCGGTTCCTGGTGGGGCGTGGTGTGGGGCCGGAGTCGTTCGTGGCGGTGGTGATGCCGCGTTCGGTGGATCTGGTGGTGGCGTTGCTGGCGGTGGTGAAGGCCGGTGGTGCGTATGTGCCGGTGGATCCGGGTTATCCGGCCGAGCGCAGGGCGTTCATGGTCGCTGATGCGGAGCCGGTGGTGGTGCTGACGCTGGGCGGTGTGGAGGTGGGTGAGGTCGGTGGTGCCGGCGTGGTCGTCGTGGACGATCCTGCGGTCGCCGGGCTCGTCGGGGCGCTGTCGGGTGCGGACCTGGTGGACGGTGAGCGGCGTGAGCCGCTGCGGGTGGAGCACCCGGCGTATGTGATCTACACCTCGGGCTCGACCGGCCGCCCCAAGGGCGTCGTCGTCCC
>NZ_BDJC01000169.1 GCF_002005565.1 Streptomyces sp. JHA26
AGTGTCTTCTTCGGTCCGAGCGCCGTGGCGAACCGTTCGGCGAAGAGTTCGTCGTTGCCGTACTTCTTCAGTCCCTCGTTGAGCTTGTCGAAGTCCGCGACGCTCAGGTCGTCCGGGTCCTTCTTCGCGAGGGCGGCCAGCTCGTCGGCCTTCTTGATGGCGTCGGCCGCGGTGTCGCGGTCCTTGTAGCTGGCGTCGGAGAAGCCCATCTTGCTCTGGTCGGCGATGGCCTGGAGCACGGTCTTGGCGGAGTTGTCGCTCTCGCTGGCCTTGTTGAGGATCCCCTGGAGCTCGTCCCGGAGCGCGGTGATGTCCTTCTGGTTGTCCTGGTCCATCGTGCCGCGTGCTTCCGGGGGAGCGTCGGTGGTGACGGTGAAGCCGCCCTCGTACCCGATGACCTTCAGGCCCTTCTTGCGGCCGCGGTCGATGGCTTCGACCAGTTGCCGGTGGTAGCCCTTCAACTCGCCCACCGTGTCGCTCAGGATCTTGTGGATGGTGTCGGCCTGGGTGTGGGCGTCGGCGAACTCACC
>NZ_BDJC01000170.1 GCF_002005565.1 Streptomyces sp. JHA26
GGCGCCGCGCCGTGCGCCGCGCCTCCGCGCCCGCCGGGTCCCCGACGTCGGCCGAGGCCGCCGAGACCGTCGTCCCCGCGACGCCCGCCGCCGAGACGCCCGCCGAGCCCGAGCCGACCGCGAGCACCGGGACCACCGAGGAAGCGGCTCCCCCGCCGCAGCCGTCGGCGTGCCACGCGCACGGTGACCTCGCCCACCACCGCCACGCCCGCACCGGAGGCCGAGACCGCCGCGGCGGCCCCGGAGCCCGCGCCGGTCGAGGAGGCCCGCCGCGCCGGTCGAGGAGGCGGCCGAGGAGGCTGCTCCGCGGCGTGCGCGTCGGCGTGCCACGCGGCGTGTGTCGGCTCCGGCCGGTGAGCCCGCGGCCGTCGAGCCGTCCGAGGCCGGTACGGCCGAGGCTGCTGCCGCTCCGGAGCCCGCGCCGGTCGAGGAGGCGGCCGAGGAGGCTGCTCCGCGGCGTGCGCGTCGGCGTGCCACGCGGCGTGCGTCGGCCCCCGCGGTGAG